>NZ_CP018099.1:3015520-3669860 GCF_001886815.1 Caldithrix abyssi DSM 13497 | reverse complement strand
CATTGAAGGGCTGGTAGAAACTTCCACCAATATGGCTATCATTACGACCAAAGGCGATGAGGTTGAAATGCTAACTTCGCAACGCTCGTCCATCGCTTCTTCCATTACCGATATTTCGGATCGGGTGAAAGCGCTGGGAGAACTGGCCGGTTTTGAGGTGAAACAGACGGACGGTTATCCGGCCTGGCAGCCCAATCCGGATTCCAAATTGTTGCAGATTTGCAAAAGTATTTATGCTGAAAAATTTGGCAAGGAACCGGAAGTTACGGACATTCACGCCGGACTGGAATGCGGCATCATCGGCGAGAAATACGAGGGCATGGATATGATCTCTTTTGGCCCGGATATTTTAGGCGCGCATTCGCCGGATGAAAAAATCCGCATTGAGTCGGTGCAGCATGTGTGGGAGTACCTGCTGGAAGTGCTGAAAAAGATTAATTAGGAAAACTTGAACTGGAGTTTGAGTTGCGTTTTAGTAACTCAAACTCCGTTTTTACTCATCTATTAGAGTTCTGCAAAATGCACATACATGTCATTTCGAATCCCGATTTATCGGGATGAGAAATCTTCTAACTTCAACAAAAACAAAAGATTTCTCGTCGCTCCGCTCCTCGAAATGACACTAAAATTTACATTTTGCAGAACTCTAACTCATCTATAACTAAGGCAGCAAAGCCGCAACCAAAAAGTTTGCGCAGTAATTTAAGCAACCACAGAGCGCACAGCGCGCAGAGAAGTCACAAAGAGCGCAGAGATTGTTTTAAATTAAAATAGTTTCAATTGCCCTCACCCTCTTTCCCAGAATAAAATTCCGAGAGAGGAGGTCAGAAGGTCGTCTTTCCGGCAGGCGGCGGTATCTAACGATGTAAGGCATACTTATTGCTGCGTTATGACAGCCCGGCAACCATTCAACAAATCAACCAATCAACTATTCAACCAATCACCCCCCCCAGCTGCATAAATATCTTCGCTTTTGCCATGGCGGAAAAGACCTTACGAAAGAAGTATTCCAGCGTTCGAGGTACAGAGTTTATTTGACCAGAAGCATTTTTCGGGAGAGAGCTTTTCCGGCAAATGTTATTCGGTACACATAGAGTCCGCTGGCAACCGCTTCTCCTTTTTCATTGGCGCCATTCCAGTGAAAAATATGGCGACCCTGGTTTAAATGGCCGCTTTTTAACAGGCGAATCAGGCGGCCTTCTAAATCGTAAATAGCCACCTGAATGTGGCCGCTGCGGGGAAGAACAACCTGAATGTTTGTACTGCTGTTAAAGGGATTGGGATAATTTTGCGCTACGACAAATTGTTCTGCCACGTGGGGCCGGCTTTCCTGAAGATCATTCAAATCGAAAAAGAAATTAAGAACGCGTTGCATCAGGGCGTTGCGCTGCTGTTCGGTGTCAATGGTTTCGAAAGGGAAGGCCAGGTAAACCAGCTTGCCGGGAACCGTTCCTGAACCAAACGTGCCTTCGTATTGCACAGCGGCGATCAGGCTGGTTCCTTTGTACTGCAGCGCAGCCTGTGAACCGCCGTAGGCTTTGATGGCGTCCGGATAATCTTCAGCATAGGGCTGCTGACCATAGCTCAATTCAAGTCCTTCGAAAATCGTACCGCTTAAACCCGTTACCTGGTAGATTTTGGAATCATCGGCAACGTAGTCGGCTTTTAGATAGTTGTGCAAAAATTCTTCGTCTTCGGCTGTAGAAGCGGAGGAGGTATTATCCTGATCCAGGTCCCATGCGATTTCGGAGCCGCTGACGAACAAGCGTCCTCCCGCTTCCAGATAGGCTTTAACCAATTGTTGTTCTGCGGCGCTAAAGGTTTCGTCGGTGGTTGACTCATCGCCCAACAGCCAGATAACGGCATCGTACTCGTTTAAATTGACGCTGCCGTCCAGCACTGCCTCGTTGGCGGCACAGTCAAAGCCAAATCCGTTGGCAGCCAAGGCCTGGCCGTGCAGGGCGGCAAACCAATGGGCCGGTTGATGCCAGCTTCCGCTGCTTTGCGTGCGGTCGAAACCATCCACAATCAGAACACGCTGGTTATCTGGCGAAGGCATGGCGCCGTACACATCGCTGAATTCACTTTCATTGGGAGGATAGGCTTTGTCCACCGCCGACATGCGGGAAAACACCGGTTTTGTGAACTGCACATTAAAGGTTGTATCGGTTTTTTCGGCGGTTAATTCTCCTTCGTTGGTATGTAAATTCCAGTTTTCCAGGTCCCAACTAAAGTAGTAGCGATATCCTTTCAGATCCGAATCGCCGACCGGGTACCAGGCGATTTGCATGCCCTGTGCAAGGCTGCGCGCAAAACGCATGGTCGGCTGGGCGGGCGGTAGGGCGTCCTCGCCGGTAACTTCTACCTGAACGTAAAGCGTGTCGGCGTTGCCGCGCGTATCTTCGGCAAAAACCATTACCACGTATTTGCCGGAATCGAGTTCGGTGGTGTTCCAGTAATCGTCCGACTCAAGACGGTTGGTCAGAATGTAAACATGGCTGGTGGTGCTTGAAAGCTGATCGAAGAAAACATTGTGCACATAGGCGTTGCTGGGTTTAGTGTCAAATTTAAAACGCAGGCCATCGGGCGACGGCGCGTAAATAACGGTGGACGTGTCCTTCGTGAAAATTTTGTAGCCAATCTTGTAAATACCGTTGTTGCGTCTGGAAACCAAAGAAGAAGGCGGGCCGTTTTGTTCGTCCACTTTAACCACAATATCCACCGCGCCGCTCACGCGAGGCGTGGGGAATTTTTGCAGGCTGTTGTTGATGTAAAAATGCACATAACGAATAATCGGCGGCCAGGGGTCCTCCAGCGGGGTAAAACCCTGGTTGGGCAGCATGGCGTTCTTTTCGGAACCTACGTAGCCATAGGTAAAATGAACGTGTCCCAGACCCGGGTAAATGGTGCCCAGAATGGTTTGGCCGGCAATAACTCTATCGCCCACGGATAGCGAGGCGTTGGGTTTGATGTGCACGTAGGCGATATCGTTTACGCGTACGTAGGCATTGGAACCGACGGTGTACATGCTAACAATGGTTCCGTCTTTGACCGGATACACGGGCTGCCCATCGGCTTTGGGGATATCAGTCCCATTGTGAAAATGATCTGAGGAGCCCGTATCGCGAAATTCGCAAAAGGTGCCGGTGATTTCATGGTTTTGATGAAAGGGTTCAACCGGCCAGGGAAATTGCTCCTGACTTTGTACGGCGAAAGCCATCAGGAATAAAACAAGAAAGAAAACAATTGCTGCAGAGTAACCGTGTTGACTGTGATTCGGAACCGCCAGGTATTTTGAATCTAAAATAAGCGATTTTAAGGCGTAAAGAATAGACCGCATCTTTTCCATTATTGAACCTCTGTTTTGTACAGGTTTTGAATAAAGCCCGTGTAAATTTCGTTTTGTTTAAATTGCAGGGCCGGTGTAAGAAATTTTTCGCCTTCAAAAACAACCTTCTTTAAAAGCTTTCCTTGCTGATCAAAAGCGTGAAGCGTCGGCGCATGAAATTCGAAACGATGATTGTAAAAACGATGGAGCGCAGTTAGCACGGCCGCTTTCTGTCCGTTTTCATCCAGTTTGACCGCGGCTACCAGACCTTTCTCCGGCAAAAAATGGTGTTCCCATTCCAATTCACCGTTTTGGAGATTGATTTGTCGCACGGTGAAACGATCTGCCAGGAGGGCGCGTTTTTGCGCGCGGGCGAAATCGATCTGTTTAAAAAGAAAGGAAAAGGTTTTTTGCAGGGCTCCGTCGGCTGTTACAAGCAATGTTTTTTTGACGATGGGTTTGAACAGATAAGCAGAGTGCACGCTGACCAGCAAATGTTCGCCATCCGGCGAAAAGGCAATATTCGACGGAGCCGCTTCGGGCAAGGCCTGCTGCCACATTAGATTTCCCTGATAATCGAACATAAAAAGATGCGGTTCGCCCGTCGGCCGGGGCGCATCGGAGTCCAGAGGCGCGCTGCCGCGTTTACTGGCCAGTACCGCAATCCGATTGGCATCCGCGGCAGCCGGCGCTACCATTAAAACGCGCTCCAGATCATACGATGCATCATCAAAGAGTTGTAGTTCGCGCAAAAGCCGGCCGCTGGTGGAGTAAAAGGCGAGTCGTCCGATGGGCGCTTCGCTTAAAATCAGGGCGCCGTTATCCAGAACGGTGACGGAAGGAATGGATTCCGGATTCAACAGAGGCTCTTCGACGCTGAATAAAAGGGTTTGAGGCGTCGCATACACCTTGATCGCAAGTCGGGCTGAAGTATGCTCTTTGCTTGCGGGTAACAACTCAATTAACGCAAAACAATGGCTTTCCGCTGATGTTTTTAAGCGGTAAAAGTGAGGCGGTAAGGGTAATTCGACCGTTTCTGCGTCCTTATTAATCAATAGTTTATCGTCGGTTAAAGTAAAATAGTTAAGGGGCGCATCATCGTTTGGTGGGGCAAAAATCCACTGCCGAACCTGCTGGTCGACTTGCGTTATAAGCTGCGCTGTAAAGGGCGGATTGTCGTTTTGCACGGTAAATCCGAAAAATAAAAGACTGCCTAAAAGTACGAGTCGTTTTAACATGGGGAACTCCCTCTGATCAATGATCAGATCGTGATTTATAAAGTACAGATTTCATCTATCTAAAATTTTCTCTCTATTCAATTGCCAATATGCCGCAAAAGGCGCGGTAAAAATCTAATTTAATATTTTTTTAAAGATTACAATTATAGATGCTCCAGAAAGTAATCCGAAATTTTCTGGTACAGGTGTACGCGATCCTGGCCACGCATGTTGTGCTCGTCTCCTGGATAGACAAAGTAATCTACCTGTTTCTGGAGATCAATGGCCTTGCGCAAATAAAGCCAGCTGTTTTGCAAAACGACCACCGGATCCACCGTACCGTGAATGATCAGCAAACGGCCTTCCAGGTTTTGAACGTAATTGAGCAAGCTGGAGGTTTCGTAGCCTTCGGGATTGCTCTGGGGCGTGTCCATGTAGCGTTCGCCGTACATTACTTCGTAGTAGCGCCAGTCGATTACCGGCCCGCCGGCCACGCCTACTTTAAACACGCCCGGCTGGCGCGTCATAAGCGAAATGGTCATAAAACCGCCGTAGCTCCAGCCGTGAACGCCGATGCGCGTGCTGTCCACAAAAGGCTGGCTTTTGAGATAGCGAATGCCGACCATTTGATCCTGCACTTCTATGGTTCCCAGGCGGCGGTGGATCACCTGTTCGAATTCCAGGCCGCGATTGTTGGTGCCGCGATTATCAAGCGTAAACAGGATAAAGCCTTTTTGCGCCATGTAGTAAAACCACCATCTCCAGCCGCGCAAAAAACTGTTGGTGAGCATTTGCCCATGCGGCCCGCCGTAAACGTAAACGATCACCGGATATTTTTTAGCCGGATCAAAATCGGGCGGAAAGATGATGCGCGCATTCAAAACATCTCCCGCCTCGCTCTGCAGTTGCAGCAGTTTTAAATCGCCGATTTTGTATTCTTGCAGTGGATTGGCGGCATTCAGTAAAACCTGAACTTCCCGGCCGCTGGCGTCCAAAAGAGCAATGCGGTTCGGCGTGGAGAGATTGGTGAAGCGATCAAGCAAAAACTTGCCCTGTTTTTGAAACTGAACAACATGAACGCCGGAAGAATGGGTGAGTTGGGTTAAACGTCCCGATTTCAACGACACCTTAAACGCCTGACGATCCAGGCCGTTGTTGGCCGAGGCCAGAAAGAAAGCGTTCTTTCCGGCGGCGTCAAAGCCCAGAAAGCGCGTCACATCCCACTGCGAGGGCGTTAGTTTGCGCAGTAATTTCCCATCGCTGCGATAAAGATAGAGGTCGTTGTAGCCGTTCCGTTTGGAAAACCAGATAAAGCGGTTCGGATCATCGTTAACAAAGAGAAGACCGTGTTCGGGCTCTACCCATTGATCATCGCTTTCTTCGAAGAGTGTTTGCTGCGCCAGGCCATTTTGCGGATCATATTTCACCAGGCGTAAATGGTTTTGATCGCGGTTTAGCTGCGCCACGTAAATGAATTGCTCATCGGGACTCCAGGTGACGCTACATTTGTAATGATCCTGAGGTTCGCCGGTTTGCAGGTAGGTGATAGAGCCAGTTTGAAGATGGTACACGCCAACGCTTACCTGCTCGCTGGTCATGCCGGTAAACGGATAGCGGATGTAACGCAGTTTTGCCGGCCGGCTGTCGATATCTACCAGCGGATATTGGGTTACCATACGCTGATCCACGCGGTAAAAGGCTAAATGCTTTCCGGAAGGCGACCAGAAAATGCCCTTGCGGATGCCGAACTCCTGGCGGTGCACGTAGCTGTCGCCGTTTAAGATGCCGTCTTCTGTGTCGAACGTGATTTGAATGGTTTGCCCCGCTTTAAGAGAGACATAAAGGTTCTGGCCAATGGTGTAGGCTACGTAGTTCAATTTCGGATGGAGTTCCACGTTTTGGGCCTGTTCGGGAATTTCGTTGATTAGCTGCACGGCCGGCTCAGTCAAATCGCACACAAAGAATTTTTGCCCGCTTCTAAAGCGAAAACGCTGGGCGTTTTGCCAGGCGATGCGGGGAAATTTCTTTAAAGGCGTTTGGTTTGCCCTGTTCATCAGAGCGTTTAAAGAGTCCAGCGTGAGCAGCATGAGGCGCTGTTGAGTGCGCGCGGAGACTTTAATCAAACCGTATTGCTGATTTAAGGAGTCCACGTAGCAAAAATTTTCAGTATCATAAATCCATTGCAACTGTTCCAGATTTTCAACTTTTAGATTCTGGTAATTTCCGAGAATGGCTTCTTTTATGGTTAGCGTTTTTTCGCCGGCCAAAAGCGTAAAAGCAAACAGTAGTGAAAAAAGAATGGAAAATCTTTTAGACATGATGGTCTCCTCCGTTAAATGCGTACGGAGTTAAAGTTAATGAAAAAATCGGTTCAACGCACTTTAAAATGGTTTGTCGCCTGGCAGCGTGGAGCTGGCAAAAAGCGCGCTTTCCATTTAGCGGCGCCGTTTCATAGACGATTTGCAACGTCGTTTTTACACAGCCTGAATGGATTTATGATTGTTGATTGATGAATTTATTCCAAGGCAGCACAGCCGCAAGCAAAATCAACCACAACGTGCGCAAAGTAATTTTCTTGCAGATTACGCCAATAATCGCAGAAAATGATTAAACAAATTATTGTAAGCGAACACAGAGAGCTCAGAGAAGTCACAAAGGCGCAAAAACTATTTTAAATTAAAAATAGTTTCAATTGCCCTTACCCTCTATCCAAGAAAAAGATTGTGGGAGAGTGGGAAGAACTGTTCGTTGGAAATTTTTCTCCAATGATGTCCAATATTTGCGTATTTGTAAATTTCTATTCAACCATTCAACTAATTAACTATTCAACCAATCCAGCAGAACAAAAATTTTCGCATTCCGCCAGATGGGAATTTGGAATGACCGGCAGATGAAAAAATTAAATTTTGAACCAGGATTTGCTTGATTTTTGGATTACCATGATTCTGATCCTCTGCTTGAATTTGCTCAGTTTCATTGCCTGTCACGCTTTACGTGTTACACATTCCGGCAACTTTAGCGCCCTTTGTAAGTGTGTCCGACCAGAAGGTGAGGGGAATGTGGCACAGCTAATTGCGCAGAAAATGGCTGGAATCTAAATTCGACAACTGTACCAGGAATCTGCCGGCCCTTTCCGCATAGATTTGAGTGATATGGTTCTCTAATTGGAGTAAATTTTAAAAGACAGGCCGGCTCCCCAAAATTTGTCGCTGGAGTTGGGGCGAATTTGTCCGCTGACGTGCATTAACAATCGGTTCCAGAAAAGATATTGACCTTTGATCCCGATGTAGTGGTTCTGGTTGAACGATTCTTTAAAATTTTCAAAATCATTGATGCCCAGGTAACCAATCCAGATGCTGGAGAAGGGCGCAGCGAATCGGTAGGTAATTCCTACTTGCCAGAGTTCCGGAATCGAATTGTTCAACTCTGCCGAAATAAAAAATTTCTCCATAAACCCCAATCTTACATTCAGATTTGGCACAGCATTAGCGCCAAGAACTTCGTCACAAAATCCGCGTTTAGTTTGGGCCAAATAGAAAAAGCCCACACCAAAGCCAAAATAGGTGAAATTTAGTTGAGAATTAAGAATGATAAAGTCATAAAGGGCGTCCACTGCGTAATGGGCCGCCGGACCCGCTTCACAGGCTGCAAAGCCCTTTTCTCTAATACGAATTTTTCCCAGTTTAAGCTCTCCAGAGAAAGAACCACTGTATGGATTACCGATCATGACATCGATTCCCCATAATCGAAAATCATTTTTCTGCGGAAACTCAAGAGAATTGAATTGACCGATAACGCCGCTGGTGCCAAAGAACACAGCCACCTTCTGGCGTTGTAAATACCGTTCAGGAGCCCAGAGGGGCCGTTTTAATTTTTTGGCCTTACGGACCGCCCATTCGTATTCTTCGCGGTACAACGAATCCACGGGGACATAAAACGCATAGCCCAATTCAAGTAATTCTTTGTTAAAATTGACTTTACTCAATGGCAGCTTCTGAAACAGATGTACAGGAATAATTTGCATGGTGGAGTCGGCGGCGGGAGATGGTTCCATTATCAAATCATATTTTAATAAATGTTGGTGTTCATAGGCCAGAATCTTTTGCGCAATAGCCTGTCGCGCCTGGTTGCTATCCGCCTTTGAGGGCATCTGCAAATTGGCCAGACTGATCTTTCGACCATCCTGAAGCAAAAAGAGATTGGTATCCAGAATCTTTACAATTTTAATCTTTTGAGCGGCAAAAACGGTGGGAGAACAAAACGATCCTAAAATTATGAACATCACCAAAGGTAACAATTTAGAGTACATTATTATTTCCTCCAGACATGAAGCGAAGACGTGGTAAAACTATCCCAATATAAACGAACGGTATTAATTTTTCAACTACTGTAAATATTTTTTGACGGATGATAAGGGGAAGACCTTTTTAAAGTAATAAGGTAAAAGGCGGTTTTTGCACTTAAAAAGAGAATTTGATAAATTTAGCTGAAATACACATCTATTAAAGGGAAAGGGACTTTGATGCAAATTGTGATTTTAGGAGCTGGCCTGATCGGCAATCCGATGGCGCGTGATCTGGCGCAGGACAGCGATAAAAATGTTCTAATTGTGGATCGGGATGCTCAGAAATTAAAGGAATTAGAGAAGATCGATGCAATAGATGTGCAGGTTGCCGATGCCACCGATCCGCTGATTTTGAAGGAGCTCACCAGAGACGCTGCTGTTGTCATTAACGCCCTGCCCGGATTTTTGGGGTATCAAACTCTGAAACATTTGCTTGAATTGGGGAAAAACGTAGTCGATATTGCTTTTTTCCCGGAAGATGCCCTTGCCCTTCAGACACTGGCCCTAAAAAATCAGGTGACGGCGCTGGTTGATTGCGGCGTTGCGCCGGGCATGAGTAATTTACTGGTTGGTTATGGGCAATCCCTTTTAAAAAAAGTTGAAGAGGTAAAAATTTATGTAGGCGGTCTGCCGCGTGTTCGCCAGTTGCCCTGGGAATACAAAGCCGTGTTTTCGCCGATCGATGTCATTGAAGAGTACACGCGTCCCGCCCGTTTTAAAAAAGACGGCAAAATCGTGGTTAAAGAGCCGCTCACCGATCCGGAGTTTATTGACTTTCCACAGGTGGGCACGCTGGAGGCTTTTAACAGCGACGGTTTGCGCACTTTGCTTTACACCATTGACGCGCCTGACATGGTGGAAAAAACCCTGCGCTACCCCGGACATAGAGAAAAGGTTTTGTTTTTAAAACAGACCGGTTTGCTGGACGAAGCGCCGCTTGAAATTAATGGGCAAAAGATTCGTCCCATTGACCTGACCTGTCAAACGCTCTTTAAACAGTGGCAGCTGAAACCTGGCGAGGAAGACCTGACCGTAATGCGCGTGGAAGTGCGCGGCCCGGACGGCGGACTGCAGTTTGACCTGCTCGATTTTTACGACGCAAAGTCTGGCATCCATTCCATGGCGCGTACCACCGGCTATACAGCCACTATTATGGCGCGGGCAATGCTGAACGGCCTGATCACTGAAAAGGGTATTCTGCCTTTAGAACAATTAGGACACAACCATGAACTGGTGCGTTTTGTGTTTAATGAGTTCCACCAACGCGGCATTCACTATCAACAAACAGAAATTTAAGGGGGCAGGATGAAATCTTTTAATGAAGTCGATGTAAAGTCGTTAAACTTTAATGTCTTCTCTTTATTTGACGATCGCTGGTTGTTGCTGACGGCCGGTCAATTTTCAAACAAGGCGTTTAATACCATGACCATCTCCTGGGGAAGCATGGGGATTATGTGGAACCGACCGTTCGCACAGGTCGTGGTGCGTCCCACGCGCTTTACATTTCAATTTATGAATCGATTTGATTACTTTACCCTGTGCGCATTTCCGGAAGCGTACCGACCGGCGCTGTCTCTGCTGGGCACAAAATCGGGCAGAGATGGCGACAAGATAGCGGAAGCGGGGTTAACGCCTTTTCCCCTGCCAGAGGAAAAGAGTGTGGCGTTTGAGGAAGCCGACCTGATTGTGGTCTGTAAAAAAATTTATCAGGACGATTTTCACCCTGAAAATTTTCTGGATCCTGCCATTGAAGACAATTACGCGCAGAATGACTATCACAGAATCTATTTCGGGGAAGTCGTTCGCGTATTAAAAAAAAAAAATAGAAGCTTCACTCCCTTCGACTTCGCTCAGGGCAGGCCTTCGACTACGCTCAGGGAGCGGGAGTACGGTTGCTGAGCGTAGCCGAAGCAACCGTGATTGTGAAGCCTCCCCTTCGGCTGCGTTCAGGGCAAGCCTTCGACTTCGCTCAGGGAGCATGAGTACGGTTGCTGAGCGTAGCCGAAGCAACCGTGATTGTGAAGCCTCCCCTTCGGCTGCGTTCAGGGCAAGCCTTCGATTTCGCTCCCTTCGACTTCGCTCAGGGAGCGGGGGGGGGAGCGGTGAAGGATAAAAAAGCTTTCTCGTCGTCCCGCCGGCGGAATCCTCTAAATGACGGAGTGGTAGGCGCTCCACGGAATGGCAAAAGGTAGTCTCTCCCCTGTCATTTCGACGAGCCCGTTCCACTCCCAATCTCCTGTCAATTCGACGAACACGTCCTTCTCCAACTCTCCTGTCATTTCGATGAACACGTCCCACAGGTCTTCCCCTGTCATTTCGATGAATACGTTCCACGGGTCCTCTCCTGTCATTTCGACGAGCCCGTTCCACGGGGGAGGAGAAATCTTCCCAAAACGTTACGAGGAAAAATCAGTAAAAGCGAAGGATTCTCCTTAAAATTTCGCTTTGGCTCGCACTAATCTTTGTACACGCTAAATAAATATTTTTAAAAAACAGATGAACATCCTTCGCTTCTACAAAAATGGTGGCTGTCAATCTTCAGGTCAGGACGGGATTGGAATGACCGGAAGATGAGAAATTAAATTTTGAACCAGGATTTGCCCGATTTTTGGATTAACAGGATTATTTTATCTGCATTCCAGAATTTATCTTTAAAATGGGATGCATCGTTTCATTGTAGTAAAAAATCAAGAAAATCCCGTAATCCTGAAAATCAAGGTTCAAAAACTATCCCTAAGGCAGCGCAGCCGCAACCAAAAACGAACCACCAAGAGCGCAAAGAAGTCACAAAGCGCACAAAGATTTTTTCACGCAAACCTTTCTGTCCAGCGTCAACTGAAAAGGGAACGCCAGGATCGAAAAGAAAAAATAGAACTGTATCACAAAATGTAAGCCGAAAACTAAGCAAATCGGTGCTATTTACGCCCGGGGCTGTCCCAAAAGTCGATGAAAGTAAATTTTTATACAAAACATATTTTGGCGTTGAAGAGACAAGATGAATATTTAACAACTATTTTTTCCTTAATTTCTATAAAAAACCGCTCTAACGATTTTAAAATGGTATTTTTTGGGCCTAAATTTTGACACTGGCTTGCCCGGTTTAAATTAAAAAAGATGTTAGCGCTATACTTATACATCTCGTTAACTAAACCGTACTCTTTCATCTGATTAAACATCTTTTTTAAATTATACGCTACTGCTATTATACCAAATTCTGTTTTTACTTTATCTAATCCTCTTAATAAAAAGCCCCTTATTCCAAGATTATGCTTTATTTGTCCAAAAATTGTTTCTATCTCCGAACCTCGTTTGCTGATTAATTTTCTTCCTTCTTCCGTATTCAATCGAGAACGAACCTGCTTTTTATAATCATTAAGCATGACATTTACTCTAACAACACGCGCAGTCTGGCCCTTATAGCACTTCTCTTTCAATGCACAGCCTTCACAACTCTCACTACGGTAAATACGATGCTTTACTTTAAATCCCGTCGACGTAACATTTTCCTGTTCTCCAACATATTCTAAATACCGACCGGCAGGACATTCATAGCGATCTAATTCAGGATCATACCGCATGTTATCTATCAAAAAAGGATTCTCTTTGTATGACTTCTTTTGCTCTTTGTAATAACTACTGTATTTGATATAAGCTTCTACACCTTCTGATTCCAAATATGCATAATTCTCCTCACTTCCATAGCCTGCATCGCCTATTACTCGATTTGGTTGCCTACCATAACAACGCTTGTATGACTCCATAAAGGGCTTTAATAATACGCTATCATTCGCGTTCTGATTTATCGTATAATTCACTATAAATTGATTCTCACTTCCTACCTGAACATTATAACTCGGAAGCAAATCCGTATTATTATGATGATCCCGCTTCTTACTCATAAAGGTAGCATCCGGGTCCGTCTGGCTATAGCTATTCCTACCATTTAGAAGCTTTCGTTGCTTTTCATATTTACGTTGGCGCGGTAAATAATCCTTCTCTATTTTATTTTTTGCTCTCTTTAATTCCTTATTGTCCGGTTCCTTTTTTAACCGCTCATTCAATATATCAACTATTTGTTCAATCTGATGAGAGCTTAAAGTAACATCCTCTCCTAATTCTCCTAAATCTTTATTACCGTATAAACGATTCTCTAAATCATTCTCGTTATCTATCTTCTTTAGTAATTCCTTTAGCTTCTCTTGAAGTACTCTCTGGTAACGGTCTACATTCTTCTTCCAGACTGCCTTGTATTTATTCGCATTCGCCTGAAATTTGCTCCCGTCTATAAAAAGATCATTTAATTCGATATAGCCCAACTCCAATAATTGCTCAACTACATAGGTGAATACTTCCTCTATTTTTCCCTTCAATCGTGATGAACGAAAACGATTTATCGTCCTAAAATCCGGACGACTGTTCCCTGATAACCACATGAAATGAATATTCTCTCTTAAGGCCTTAGCTATCTGGCGCGAAGTAAATATCTTCTGCGTATAGGCATAAATGACTACTTTTAATAGCATCCGCGGATGATACGCGGCCCGACCGCCTCCTTTGTATTCTTTAATTAAAAAATCAATATCCATCTTGTCTATGATGGCATTGATAAACCGAACCATATGATTGGGGTCTATGAGCTCATCTAATGAAGGCGGAAGAATAGTAAGTTGGTTTTGATCGGTAGTTTTAAATGGGATTTTCCGACAACGTTTTGGCTTCATGGTTTTTATTTTAAATTTAATATTTTCAAGTTATTAATGCAAGTTATTTTATGTGCTAAAGACAATAAATAGAACCAATTTAAATCTTGTTTTTATTCATGTTTTTTTGTTGAAATCTTTTACCTTTTCCATAATTTCGTATCACATTTACCAATAAAATTATATTTAAAAACCTGCATATTTATACATCTTGATTTACTTTTGGGACAGCCCCGGGCTGGGGGATGAGTTTTTAAAACAGCACAAAAATTTTCGCATTCCGCCCGATGGGAATTCGGAATGACCGGCAGATGAAAAATTAAATTTTGAACCAGGATTTGCCCGATTTTTGGATTAACAGGATTATTTTATCTGCATTCCAGAATTTATCTTTAAAATGGGATGCATCGTTTCATTGTAGTAAAAAATCAAGAAAATCCTGTAATCCTGAAAATCAAGGTTCAAAAACTATCCCCAAGGCAGCACAGCCGCAAGCAAAATCAACCACAACGTGCGCAAAGTAATTTTCTCGCAGATTAGGTCAATAATCGCAGAAAATGATTAAACAAATTATTGTAAGCGACCACAGAGAGTTCAGAGAAGTCACAAAGGCGCAAAAACTATTTTAAATTAAAAATAGTTTCAATTGCCCTCACCCCCTTTCCAAGAAAAAGAGTCTGGGAGAGTGGGAAGAACTGTTCGTTGGAAATTTTTCTCCAATGATGTTCAATATTTGCGTATTTGTGAGTTTCTATTCAACCATTCAACTAATTAACTATTCAACCAATCCAGCAGCACAAAAATTTTCAAAGCCCGCCCGGGCGGGATTGATCTTCCAGAGGAAGTATCCAAAAATAAAACAGTAAAGGCTCCCCGAAGGGAGCCTGGTTGAGGGAGGGAGGAGGAAATTTTAGAGATTGAACATTCTTCTATTATCTTCAATATCTGCTTTCTCTTTAAGCTGTTCGTACCAGCTGGTAAAAATCTGATTACGTTTCTCGTTGAGCAGCCGCGTGCGAATGGCGTCTTTTTGGGCGGCAAAAGCCGTGGAATCAAAAGGCGTTTTTTCCAGCGACTTGAGATAGTAATAGCCGCGGGCGGTTTCTACCAGGTCGGAAATTTCACCGGGTTCCAGAGCAAAAGCCGTGGCATTAAACTCAACCGAAAAGCCGATGCCCGGTACCGTGGAAGCGCGGCTGAAAAGCGGGGTAATATCATGACGCAGTTTCTTTTCGGGATCGCTTTCGGCAATGCTGGCAAAATCTTCGCCCGCCTTCACGCGATCGCTGAATTTTTCAATATGCGCTTTAGCCATGGCCTTGGCTTTTTCTGTACGGATGCGATTGATGATCACCTGTTTAACCGATTCCAGCGGTCGGTACCCTTTAGGTTCGATTTGACTGACGGTGACAACCACATAGCCGTCGTTTACATTAAAAATATTCGAAACCTCGTTCAGTTCTGCCGAAAAGGCAAAAGCTTTAATGGCGGCATGATTGCCGATGCCGGGAATAAAGTCGCCTTCTTTAGGGAAGAGAGGCGTTGTTTTGACCTGATAGCCCATGGTTTTGGCCTGCTCAACAAACCCGTTTGTTTTGGCGTCTTCGGCAAACAGACGGGCGTTGTGTTCCACGCTTTCGATACGCGAAGGAGCCGGATGAACTTTCATTAAGATATGGCTGACTTTAACCTTTTGTTTGCCGTCTTCAACCTTTTTGTCTTCTACTTTAATCAGGTGGAAGCCGTAGCTGGTTTGAATGGGGCCGACAATCTCGCCCACTTTGGCATTAAAGGCGGCTTCCTCAAACGGCTTAACCATATCGCCGCGCGCAAAATAACCCAGCTCGCCTTTGTTGTTTTTAACCGAGGGATCTTCGGAATACTCCAGAGCCAGGTTGTTGAAGTCTTCGCCGGCGGCCAGACGTTTTTTGATGGATTCGAATTCCTGCATGACCGCCTGGGTGTCTTCTTTAGTTGTTTTGATCTCGAACTTAACGTACGAAAGCGCCCGGCGTTCTTTTTGTTCAAAATCCTTTTTGTGTTCATTGTAATACTTTTCAATTTCCTGATCGGTGACCTGTAAAGAGTCGGAAATGAACTGAAAACTGTTGACGCCCAGGTATTCTACTTTTACCTTAATATTGTTTTTCTCAAAGGCATCAAGTACTTCTTCGTCGCTGACGCGCACTGAATTGGTGATGATGTTTTGCAATTTGACGTATGGAATTTGCTGACGATAAATCTGTTCGATCTGCATCCAGGGGATATTGGGATTACCCAGCGCGGCGCGATATTTATTCATGTCAAACACGCCGTTGGTCTGAAAAGAAGGGTGACGTTTAAAGTCTTCCAGCGGATAGTTTAGAATCTGGTAAACCACTTCGGAATCGCTAACGGCAATGCCCAGGCGCTTCATCTCTTCTTCGAACAGGGTCTGTTGAACAAATCGTTCCCACACCTGGTCGCGTAATTTTTGTAAGTCGTCGTCTGTGTAGCTCTCTTTGCCGGTTCGGGCTTTATCTTCACGGTAGATTTGTTGAAAAAGCTCATTAAACTCACTGTACGACAGTTTTTTGCCATTGACCTCGCCTACCACATCGCGTCTATTAGATTGAGCGCTGTAATCAGCCCCCCATTCAAAAACCATTAACGCGATAAAAGAAGCCGCAACCAGAATGATGAATATTTTACTGAATTCCCGCATCTTGGTCATCATAAAGCCGAATTCTCCTTTATTCTAAATTCATTTTAATTAAGCCAATGAATTTAATCTTAAAATCCATGAAATTCAAATTTGTTGTTATTTTCATTTTTTTAATCAATTATTAACGTAGATTCAGGAAAACGTGTTCCGAAAAAGATGCCTGCCGGGCCGATTTACGATTCAAAATTTTTGCACGCTGTTTTGGAATATTTCCTTCAAAAGATTTCTTCCGCCAGGACGGCATCGAAAAGACAAATCACACCTATTAGAGCGAACTCAGTGATCATGTGATTTATTGTTTTAAAATTTTCCCATAATAATCAAATATGTTGCAAAAACGAAACATAATTTTTTTAAAATGTTGCGACTATGCAACATTTTAAAAAGATCTACGCTGGGTAGCTTATTTCAGGTTACGTTGTAAATTAAAAACTTACCTTGCAAAAATGCGCTTCTGTGTAAAATGGTACATTTTTTGATAATATATACTACCTGTATTTAATGCGAAAGAGGAGGGTAGTCGGTTATGCGCTTGCGTTTTTTTCAACTCACATCTTTGTTATTATTATTTGTTCTAATGAGCTCCTGTTCTTCCAGCTACCAGCTTATTGGGAAAGTGCAGGACAATTCTTCCAACTTTATTAATGGGGCGGTGGTGGTTGTTAAAGATTTAAAGAGAAATGACAGCACCAGAACCTATACGGATTATAGCGGGGGATTTAGTGTAAACAAAATAAAGTCACCTAATGTAGAGGTCATAATTCGCGCCCCGGAATATTTACCGTTATCGCGCAGAATGACTTTAGGAGAGAAAGTGACTTATGAGTTTTTTGAACTGGAAAAACGGCCAACCATTATCTCAGGTACGGTAATCGATAAAAATAAAAAGCCTGTATCTAATGTGCAGGTGATAGATGGCATGGGACAGCTATTGGGTTTTACGGATGAAAATGGAAAATTTACGATAGACAAAGGATTTAATCCCAAATTAGAAGTTGTGCTCACCTTCAGAAAAAATGGTTTTAAACCAACTTTTCGATCCATTGTGCCTACCTTATATGAAAATAACAATCTTGGTATGATATTGCTGGATTCATTACCGATTTATGTAAACCGGACTGAGAGCAGCGCAGATAAAATTACGCAGAATGATCTGGAAACCTCGCAAACGGTATTTGGACTCAATAGAAGCGGTAAGGTTAATGAATTTTTAAAAAATAGGGAACGGTTTTCTTTCCAGGATTTTGCCGATTTATTGCGCCAGATTAATGCTAATCTCACCGATGAGAGTATTATGAAACAGTTAGAAGAGATGATTAACTCGAGTAAGGTTAAGGAAGAAGACGGCTATTACAAAAGCCTGATTTATCAAGGAAATTGAAACGCAATCATTTGTAATTATTGAATAAAATTTCTGCAAAGCGTTTAAAAATTTTTACAGAGGTAAAAATCATGAAAAGAGTAAAATATTTGGTGATCATTTTGATTCCGTTGTTATTCGGGCTCTGGAGTTGCGGCGAAAAAGGTAAAGAAAAAGAGCAGAGAGCATCAAATGTAGAAGTGGTTGAAGGCTTTCCGTCTCAAACAGACGAAGCGGTTGAAAAAACTCAGAAAGCTCAGCGTGAAGATCAACAGATTGCCGGTAAGGATCAAGCGCAAAGCAGGCAAGAGGATGCTGTTGGAAAAAGAGAGAAGCAAACATACGCGCCAGAAACGAGCACGTTTAGGAAAGAAACAAAAGTTAGAAGAACGCCCCGTTATCCGGTAACCATACGCGTCGATATTCCAAAAATTACTGGTATTGAAACAACTTACAAAATTATTCACGTTGGGCGTGATATTTATGAAGGAAGCCAAAGCGAAATTACCTTGAAAATCGATTCCACCAATTTTGACAAAGAGGCCCAGCTAATAGCGCCGTTCTACTACCCCATTAAATTCCTATTTAAAAAAGATGAAAAAATCAATCTCCGTTTACAACCCATTCTGGCCAGAGTCAAATTTTATGACAAGTCCGGTTTATATAGTCAAAAATTAAACAAGATAATCGTGAAAATAGAAGGCAAAAAGGTCGGCGAAACCGACCAGCAGGGGCTTGCGCAAATCTATTTAAAAAATGAAGGGAGTAATCAGCTCGAATGTTATAAAGCTGGTGTTATTAAGCGACAATATGTGGCTTTAAATTTTACCAATCCGGATTCGTTGTATGAAATTGGTTTAGATCCATTTGAACATTTTGTACAGTTAAAACTTATGGACGACAACGGTAAGCCGCTTTCTCAGAAGAGTATTGTGCTGTACGGTGGGCGAGGAATAACCTTAAAAGGCGTTACACAGCGCAATGGTTTTATTAAGTTTTCCAGTGTAAAGTTAGCCCCGGGTATTTATACGATTCAAATTCCTGACTATAGTTTTAAGAACGATCGTTTGGAAATCACCGCTGATGCGCTTGATAATGAAAGAAGATATCTCTCTTTAAAAATTCCTTTAAAAATAGACTGGTATATAGAAGCGGATATCCGTATGGCATCTTTAAAGCTATTTTCTGCCGACGATAAGCTGATTACAGAGGGCACAGGCAGCCTTAAGGTAAAATTACCTAAAGGCGTTTATAAAGTTGTAGCAGACTATAAAGATGCGCACAGAGAAGTTATATTCTCGGCGACCGATACCCCGCATCGTCTTAGCATAATTGTGATGCATCCCTATTTAAGCGCGCTCAAATGGCAGAAGGACAATCCGGGGAAAAAGATACCGTCCAACTATATTCAGGCTATGCAAAATATTTCGCCCGGCGACGAATACTTCGTCGATTCCAGGTTATTCCTGGCAAAAATATTTATTGATTATTTTAAGAAATATGACATGGCAGTTCGCATGTACAACGACATTTTTGAGGCCGACAGGAGTAGCCAGTATAAAAGCGATATTCTGTTTCAAATGGCGCAGGCCATGATGTTGTCCACCGACAAAATGAAAAATACAAAACGAGAAAAAGAATTACGTTTGCAACAGGCATTAAATGAATATTGTGATAAGGCCTGGGCCTATTTAAGCTATTTACCGCAAAAATCCCGAAAAATGTGGGGGATGAAAATCACGGCCTTACGTGGCGAACTCAATTATCGTCTATCCACTTATAAAGAAGAGAACAATGATACACGGGCAGCCCGACGTTATGCCGAGGCAGCCAAAGATTATTTTAAGCAATTTAAGATGGATTATGAAAATCTGGCCGCTTCCAATAAACTGAAGCAGGAACTTAAAAATGATTATTATCGGGTAAGCGATTTGTTAAGCATGCTTGAATCCAAAATCTTTTAATAGTGGAGCTCAAAATGAGAAGATTCTTTATGAAGAGTATGGTCGCAATGGTTCTACTGTTTTTACTTTTGATGGTATTGGCCAATAGTTGCTCTAAAAAAGGAAAAACGCTGGAGACCTATTACTTTCCTGATCAGATGACGAATATTGAACAATTGACAACTCAGATGAACCTGTTGACTTCTCCGTTAGATGATCTTCCTGTGGGGCGACAATTATCTCTTTTATTCACCATCGAACGTCATTTAGAGTTGGTTCAGGTGTTTGATGCCTATTATAATGATTTAAATGAGTCCTTATTGAACGTGCTGAAGAAGTATCAATCCTTTTTAGAAGGCTCGTTTTTCAAGTTGCAAATCGCGCTTCTCGAACGCAAATATGGAAATGCGACGTTAGCTCTAAAATACCTGGAAGATTTTAAAAATGACCCGCACACGCCTGATAAGTTTAAACAGTTTGCCGGGGATTTGTTGGCCGCTCTGGATGCACAAAAAAGCATGCAAGCCGTATTTAAAAAATACGTGAACGATCGAGAAATCAATGAATTAGCCTACGTGGTTTTGACTACGTTTAAAGATAAAGATGTCGCATTAGATATTTCGCCGGCGTTAGCGAGGTCGAATTATTTGAAGTTTATTGCGGAAATCGACCAACAACAGTATCTGGAGGCGATCAGGCTGGGGCTTGAATTTGACTATTTTTCCACCCCTTTGTATCAGGAAAGAGTAAATGTAAAAGAAACTCATCGTCAAATTGACAAACCGTTTTATGATTTAGATTATTACAGGCATTTGCTGCGGCTAATGCAGGGATTATTTGAAAATCGCAGCCAACGATTTTTAGGAAGCGATGTCCAGTCTTTTATTGCTCAACTGGATTCTACCAGACAGGAAAGACTTTTCTACTATCTACTTCAAATTACCGACGGCTTTTACTTTGTGCCGATTTCTAATTTTTCTGCTTATGAAAAATTGCTAAATACCCTGGCCAGAACAGATTTTCAGAAAGCGCTGTTAGCAATACAGTCAAAGGCCATACGTTTACGCTCCCATCCTTCTGCAAATACCAGATTAGAGATCCCTGCACTCCCGGATTTTTATCATCCGTTTATGCATACCATCCTTCGAGTTTATGCTATTAAACAATATAGCAAAGCAGGTGCGCCAATAGACATGGAAGAAATCGAATCCGTAAAGGAAGATGTTTATGCGAATGCGCTTCAGGATGTGTATCGCGAAAAACTACTTTCCTACCTTGGTGAGGGATTATTAAAGATAAAAAGATGGAAAGAGGCTTCCATCTATTTGAATTATAATGTGCGTAGCGGTTATAAGATGAATCAGAACGACGCGTTGATTCTGGGCAAATTAGCCTTTGCCTATTTTCAAGAGAAAAACCAGTTGAGTCTAAGTGTGTGGATATTAAAAGAATTAAGTAATGCGTTGCCTTATGCAAAAATTTTGCATCTGTATAATCAATTCTATTTGCAGGCGCGCTATTTTAAAGTGAGCGGTGAAAAAGGAACAAAGGTGAACAGGGGAGAATAGTAAAAATGAAACTAAAATATTTATTATCTAATTTGTTAATATTATTGGCGCTTCAGGCTTTGGCGCAGGAACCCATATCTATTTTACGTTACATCGAAAAAGACGCACCCGCAACATTTGATCCAATTACGGTAAAAGATCCAAGTTCGATAAAATTGACAGAGTTATTATTTGCCCGGCTATACACGCAAAATCGTTATGTCGAAAGGGTACCGGAACTGGCTGACGGGGAACCGGAACTCAGAAATGACAATCGTGTGGCCATTGTGAAATTAAAACCGGGTATTAAATTTTCTGACGGCACGCCGATTACGGCAGATGATGTGGTATTTACATTTAAGGCCGCAATCAATCCACAATCGGACACATTCAATAAGAGCGTTTTCGAAAATATCGCCGATATTAAAGCCCTTGATCAATATACGGTTGAGGTGGATTTTACCTATCCGGTTATGGATGCTAAAAAATATTTAATGTTTTTCATCATCCCGAAAGACGCCTTTTTAAGTCCTAAAATACGAAAGACATTAAGTTATTGCCGTAATCCGGAACCTGTTTCGGGAGGCTATAAATTAAAAGTTTCTTCTATTGTGGGAACGCGCTATCAATTAGAAAAAAATAACTATTACAAAGGGACACAGGAGCCTAAAATTCATGAAGTTGAGATGAATGTTTATCCAAATCCCAGAGGGCATGTTGACCAGTTGCGCAACAACCAGATCGATTTACTACCCTTTGTGTTGCCCGAGGCGCTGAGCATCATCCGCAATGATTTCCGTTTTAAATTGGAAGCCTACGACGCCAATCAATATGATTTTATCGCCTTTAATCTAAAAAATGATCTTCTAAAATTCGTCCAGATTCGTCAGGCCATGAACCTGGCCTTTAATAGAAGGGATGTGTTAGAGTCGTTTTTTCTGAATGAAGGGGAGTTAATGAGCGGGCCGTTCCCCTCTTCGCATCCGGGCTATAATAGTTCAGTTAGACCCTGGGAATTTGATCGCAATATGGCCAAAACAATTCTTGATCATTCGGGCTTTGTGGATAGTGATGGCGATGGCATCCGTGACTTCAATGGAAAACCCCTTGAGTTTCGCTTGCTGGCAGGACTGGCCAATGATCAAAACTACAATGCTATCATCAATGCTTTTATCCAACAGATGAAATTAATCGGAATCAAAATTAAATTAAACAGCTTTCTGGCGGACATATTTGAAGAGAAATTGATCCGCGGTGATTTTGATCTGGTTTATTTTAATATTAAAGTTACCCCGGCCGGCGATTATTCGCCTTTCTTTCTCAGTTCCGAAGCCTATCCCGGCGGCAAAAATATCGGATATTATTATAATCCTGTTGTTGATACGCTTTTTTTGCAGGCAAAATTAACGACCGATTTTCAATTACAAACGCAAATTTTACAGGATGTCCATAAGGTATTACGGGAAGATTGTCCGTGGATATTTTTATGGTATTTGCGCTATCATGCCGCTTATGTGCGCAAGCTGAAAAACGTGACCATCAATCCCTTTTTCTTTTTTACAACGATCGAAGAATGGTTCTATGAAAGGTGATCGGAGAGGGCTCCATGAAAATACTTAAAGGCGTGTTGAGTTTTTTAATTGTTTTTATTTTTCAGATTTTTGTAATAACCCTGGTTGAGTATTTGATTTTTGTCAGCATCCCTGGTATTCGCCAGGAATTAATTGAGAGTCTGGCCGGGAAATCGGTCCATATTAATCATATTATTTCTTATCTCTTTATCTATGTAGAATGGTTTGGTAATATTTTATTCCGCGGAGACTTTGGCCTTTTAACCAGCAATGGACAGCCCATAAATCAGTTTATATTTTATTGTACGCGTTTAACATTAAAACTGGTTGTCGGTGGATTGTTATTTTCGATTGTGATGAGCCTGGGGCTGATATTGCTCAAACAGAAATTCTCTGATTCCAGAATCGTTAAAGGCTTGCTGAGTGCAATTCAGATTCTTTCCAGCATCCATTATATCGTTTTGGGCTATTTTGTAGTGGTTTTCTGGACGGCCATTCGTTATGATGATTCCCTTTGGCCCCTGCTGGTTTTAGCGATCGGCAATAGTATGTTAAATGACATGATGCATTTGATCGAGGAAGAGTATCAACAAATTATTAACTCCAAATATATGCGGGCAGCCAGGGCGCGCGGGGGAAATCTGTTTAAAAATGTGTTAAAGCCTTTTGCTATTGCCTTAATTCGCATCGTAAATTCCAAGTTTCCCATGGTACTGGGCGGTTCGTTCATCATTGAATTTGTGCTGAATATCGAAGGTCTGGGAATGCAAATTTTACGGCACGGCATCAATGGCATGAACTATAATCTGCTGCTCATTATTACGATGATCATAACGGTGTTTATTATTTTCGTCAATACGCTTACAAATTATACGCAAAAGATTTTAGATCCGCGACCGGTGAGGTAAACTATGAATAAAACATTGAAAAAGATTTTGCTTGTGTTGGCCGTTATTTATGCAATCTTAATTATGATGGGTATTTTTGATTACATTCCGCCCAATTTTTACAAGCTACACCAGGCAAATTTTTCACAGGCTCTTCCACCTTCTGCAGATCATTTACTGGGCACCGACTGGTGGAAAAAAGATGTGTTTACGGAGTTTGTGTACGGTGCAAAATCCACGTTTTATTCCGGAATGTTGGCTGGCATCCCGTTTCTGATTTTTGGGATTCTGTTAGGCGTGGGTAGCGCCTATCAGGCCAATCGTACCTCTTATTACCTGGACAAACTACTGGAGATTTTAAATTCATTCCCCAAGCTAATTGTCCTTTTGATCATCATCGGTTTATTTGGGAACCACATGGTTATGTTAATGATGATCTTTGGGATTATCAGCGCGCCCAAATTGGCGGAACTTATTAAAGGGAAGGTCCTTGCCTTGCGCAAAGAAGCCTTTGTCGATTCTTCGATTGCGCTGGGCCTTTCGCATGCGCAGATTATTTTTAAACACATTCTTTACTACAATTGCCGGCATATTATAATCGGTCAATTCTTTTTCATTTATGCCGCCGCCATCTTAGTTGAAGCCAGTTTGAGTTACGTAAATCTTGGATTTAGCCAGACCAGCGCGAGTTGGGGCTATATGTTAAGCGAGGCCAGGAGCGAGCCTAAAACTTTATTTACCTGGCCCTGGGATTCTGATTTTAATCTTAAGGCCTTTGTGGTCATTAGTTCCCTGACTTTATTGACATTGAGTATGGTTTATCTGGCGGAGTGGTTGAAAAACAGAGATCACCTTTTGAAAGGTATAGAATGAACTCTAAATCGAATAAAGAAAAGCCAATTCTTGAAGTGAAAAAATTGCGGATAGGGCTGGGCAGAACGTTTCCTTTGTTCTACCCCTCTTATGAAACGGAATTCTCCATTGAGCGCAATACCATTCTGGGGATTGTAGGAGAATCCGGATCCGGGAAGACGCTCACCTCCATGGCCATTTTAGGCATTCATGAGGTGTATCCGGGAATACTGCAGGGAGAGATTAATTACCATTTTTCTTCAAACGTATCCGTTAGATTGTTGGAGCGATTGGCTTTATTTAAGAATGTAAATGGCAGCCTCTATCCGCAGGTGCGTTTTAAAGCATGGCGCAATAATGTTGAGCAATTAATGCGTAAAATCTGGGGAAAGTATATAGGCATTGTTTTTCAAGATAGCGTCCAATCACTCAATCCCTTTTTAAGCGTCGGCAGCCAGATGATGGATGCCTTAACAATTCAGGACCTATCGGAAGAAGAAAAGTATGACCGGGTGATGGAGCTTTTAAAAGAAGTCAATCTTCGAAATCCGCAGGCTGTGTTTAAGTCGTTTCCTCATGAATTAAGCGGAGGAATGGCGCAGCGCGTGATGATTGCCATGGGAATAATCGGCAATCCCGAATTTGTGATGCTGGATGAACCCACGATTGGCCTGGATGTAACGTTGCAGGCCGCCATTACCGATTTGTTATTAAACATCTGGGAAAAACGCCGTTTAAGCGGGATTATCATCTCCCATGACCTGAAGTTTATTTCACGCGTGACGCAAAAAATTATGGTCATGTTAGGAGGAGAGGTATGGGAAATAGGTCCTGCCCATGTTCTAACGGATTTGAAAGAAGAGCGTAAGCATCCCTATACCAAATATCTGTTGTTGAAATCAGACCTGAACCGCCAGGTGGAAACCGTTGAAACAGGAACCGATGTGCCTGTGTTGCAACATGGCAGCGATCGAGGATGCCATTATCGCACGCGTTGTGTTTTTTACAATAAATATGCCAATCCTCAATTAAAAAAGAAATGCGAAACACAACGCCCGCCCATGATTCAGGTCGCAGACAACCATAGCGTGCGTTGTTGGCAGTTTGAACAGGAAAATTAAGATGAAAAATCAAACCATTTTAGAAGTAAAAAATCTGAGCAAATCGTTCTGGATAAAAAAGTCGGGCTTTTTAAAAAAGAAGCGTATTGAAATTAAAGCCGTGGATGGCGTGAGCTTTTCTGTGGAAAGAGGCGAAGTGCTGGGCATTGTCGGAGAGAGCGGTTGCGGCAAAACGACGTTAGGCAAAATATTGATCAAACTGCTCATGCCCGATTCGGGGAAGATATTGTTTGAAGGCGAGGATGTAACGCATCTTTCCATTACCGATTTCCGTCCTTTTAGAAAGAAAATTCAGATGGTCTTCCAAAATCCTTATGCCAGTTTAAACCCGGCCATGCCTGTTGGAGAACAATTAGTAGAGGCCATAAAATTGGGCCACGAACAGGTTGCCAGTTCGGATGTTAATGCCTTAATAAATGATTTGTTGAATAAAGTAAACTTATCCAGAGAAATATTGACGCGTTTACCCCATCAATTGAGTGGTGGCGAAGCCAGAAGAATAGGCCTGGCCCGCATTTTAGCCGTCAACCCGCAAATTATAATTTTAGACGAGCCAGTTGCTTCGTTAGACCTTTCCATTAAAAACAACGTGATTCATCTATTGAAAGAATTAAAAGAAACGTTAGGGTTGACTTACATCTGGATTACGCACGACATCGAAGTGATAAAATATTTAGCCAACCGCATTGTGGTGATGTTCGGAGGGCAAATCTGTGAAATCTTTTCACCGCAATCGCATAAAAACGATTACCATCCCTATACCAAGCTGCTCTTTACCGCAGCCGAAAAAGTAGCGGGCGATTTTAATAAATGGGAAAAAATTGGCAATATCCGCGGAATAGAAGAGTTAAACTATCAAAACGTGAATGGCGGCCGTACTGGTTGCTCTTACGCCTTTCTTTGCAATTTATATCAAGATAACAATAAACCAGTTGTTTGTATTGACCAAAAACCTCCATTGAAACTTCAAAAAGAGGATCGGAAATGGATTGCATGTCATTTACAAGGTTAAACAGACGTACGTTTTATCTCGGGCTTTTTACGGTCTTTTTTGCCTTAATATTCGCTTATGGACAGGAGATAGACCTGAAAAAACAGTTGTATGAAATATCGATCAACAATGTAAAAATACTTTATACGAACGGCGACAAAGCGGGAGCTTTTAAACGCCTGGTCAAATTAGAAGAACGTTTCCCTGACGATGCCCTTGTTAAATACATGCTGGCGATTTTGTACTACTGGTATCGGGAAGACCCGCAGCAGGCAAGGAGATATTTTCGGGAAGCACAAAAAATAAACCCTAAATACGACAGACCTCCCGGTAATTTAACCCAGGATGACCTGCTGGAGATCTTTGCCCCCAGAGGGAAGTCCGGGGCTAATTTGAAAATTGTCATTGCCGAAATCGAAAAGTCTATTCAACGCAACAAGTGGAAAGAGGCCGAGGTCAGTTTTATTAGCGGTAAACAGTATATCGATCAGGCGAGCCCGAAAATCCAGGCCATTTATTATTTACAAGGCCTGAGAATTTATGATAAAAAGAAAGAAGAAATTCTCAGCCTGTATTATTTTAATAAAGTTAAAGAAACCTTTTTAAGCGGCAAATATAAACGGCAATTTGAACCTTTTAAAGAAAAATATGCTCCCAGATGGCAACGTTTTAAAAAATTATATGCTGATGTTGGTACGGTGAGTAATGCGATTTCCAACTATTTGAATGAAAAAAATATTGATGAGCTGTTAATTTTTCTCGATCTGTGCTCCGTTATTCATGCAAAAAATAGAGAAGTCAAGTTCTTTCTGGAATTAAAACGGCTCGAGGCATTTCTGAATATTCCAAATTTAAAACGGGCCGAAAAACTGTATCAGTCGCTCAGTTTACAAAAAATCAACATTCAAAACGCGGGCTATCTGGCTACGTTAGATCGACTGCATTCAGAACTATTAATATTAAAAGCAGAACAGATCATTCGTTGGGAAAAAGCCCGAGCAGATTCCTTAATGTTGGTCGGGCTTTATGATGAAGGGATGGCCATCTACAAATCCATTCTGGAAAGGCAGAAAAAAGGCCGATTGGCCGCCCGCTTTGGCAACGAACTCATATATCTTGCGCTGGCTAAAATTCATAAAGATATCGGAAAATACAACAATGCCAGAAAATATTTAGACAGGCTTAAAAAAACCGTTCAGTTACAGCAAAGAGTGAATAGTTTACGCGATTCCATTGCCAAAGCCGAACTATTTGAGAAAACATGGCAAGAAAAAATGCAAGAGGCTAAAAAGGCCTGGGCAAATGCAAATTTTGATAAAGTCATAAACACGGTGCGCCCCCTGTTGCAGTCTCCTTATTTAAGGTATGGAATGAAATTTGACACTTACAATTTGCTGGCAGACGCTTTTGCAAAAAAGGGTTATTTTTACTGGGCAAAACACTTAAAAATGGTGGCCATGCGTTATCCACTTATTGAAAAGTCTTTGACTTTGGATGATGTTAATAAGCAATTGCAACCATTATATCAACAACAAAGATTCTATTTAATGCCTCCTATCGCACGATTTAAATATCCCTTGAAGATCAGATATTATCGTAATGTTGAGTTTTTGATTAAACAACATATGTATAACGACTATGTGGCCGGCAAAAAGCAGGTACGGTTCGCCACAAAATTTATGAGTTCTTCTTCGCTTCCTATTACATCAGGCGCAATCTATTCCATAGAATTTGAAGAGAAGGGCATTAATAAAAATCTTTTAGTAGGCGCAGGCATTCTTACCATGAATGGTTTGATGATGCTTTCAAGATAAAAAGAGGAAGATTATGCAGGCAATGAAACGTTATGGGTTGATTTTGGTATTATTCACTGCTTTGTTTGCACAAAACGGTGAAGAGGCGTTTAACAACAGAATAAGAACTTTACTCAATTCCAAAAATTACAGCGCGGCCTTGACTGAAACCTGGCGTTATCTGGAGCATGATCCATTTAATGTGCTTGCCAGAAGCTGGCAGGTTTACATTTATCTTACCAGAGAAGATAGCGTACAAAGAGCGAAAATCAAAAATGTAATTACCGATGAAGACCCCAGGTATAATTTTCATCTGGTGCTCGAAAACATTGATTTTTTACGCAATGCCAGCCCGGAAAATGAGCTTGCGCGCCAGATGCGAGATAATGTCTTACAAATTTATGATGAATTGTTCGGGGATTTAAAAATCTACATAAACAACTCACCGCTTATTGGTTATTTCAAGGCCAAAGTTAATTTAAAGATCGATACCACGTCCATTCTTTCGCCCATCCAAAAAAAGCGATTGGAAGAAATCAATAGCTATTTCAAAAATGTTGGTGAAATTTACTTTGGCGAATACGATCAGCAAAAGCAAAGGTTCTATTACACTCTACAGGGTGTACCCAAAACAGGCGAATTTCATGGCGGCTTGATCTATTACGTTATCGGGGATACCGATTCAACATTTTTTGAATTTAATACCCAATATCAGGAATCTATAGAAATTGAAGCCGGTAAGTTCACCGCGTTTGAATATATGCTCCCCGCCGATTATGTTCTGCTGTTTTTCCCTAAAAAGTATCGCGTCGTTACGCCTTCAGATCGGCGCCTTAGCTTTCGCCGCATCTATGGCGACAAACAGGCATTTTTAATGCCGGTTGAATGGGTTGATGATTTAAAACTGGAAACACCAGCTCCCATCTGGCAAAGGTACGTGATTTGGGGAGGGATGGCTGGTATTTTTTACTGGCTGGTTTCCACTTCAAGGTAAGGAGAGTAAAAATGAAAAAGATGCTATTCATTTTAATAGCTTTTGTGTTTGTTAGCTTTGTGCAGGCCCAGAAGGTGTCTATTAAAAATTTTAGGAAATTAGAGTTAACCGGTAAATATAACTACCGCAATGTTCTGCTCTCGCCGGATGGTCGTTTTTTGAGTTATGTCATCTTAAACAACAAAAACTACTATCAATACATTTACGATCTGCAAAAAGATCAGACTATTAAATTAGGTAAGCCAATAAGTTCTTCTGGCGATTTTTTACAATTTGGCAGCGTTGACGCTCAGGAAAGGACCGGAGAATTGTGTTGGAAGTACGAAAAAAAATATAATGAACTCTATTTCGATTTTGTTCATGTAGTCAATATGGGCAAAGAAAATTTGTACACAGGCGTAATTAAGTTAAATAATCCTGATTTATCCTGGTTTCAGGGAAAGGATATTCCTGAGAACAAATCATTTATGAAGTATCCCAAAATTGAAGATGCGGGTTTTATTCAGATTTTTTATCCCAGTTTTGCACGGACGGTTGATTATATAAGGGGGCGTCCTATCTTTTATGTGGCGTTTACGGTCGATCGCCGTCTGGTCTTTTTTGATCACCAAGTAAACGGCAGGTATAAATCGATTTTTCAAATTAAAAAATCAGACGAAGAAAAATATGATGATTTTACAACAAAAGAAATTTATACGGAATTGGTGCCTAAGTTTTCGCCCGATGACAACTATCTGGTTTTCATGCGAGACTACAAAGAAAACAGCGATATACTTTTAGCCGATCGTAAAGGCCGGAAAGGGCGCTTTTTTAGCAGAGATAATATATCAACCGTTGCCGCCTCTTCGGCTATTGAAACCTCGCCGGAATGGTCGCCCGATGGAACCAAAATCGCCTATTTTTCAGATAAGGGGCACACGCAAAAATACAGTATTTGGATCTATGACCTGAGAACAGGCCGAAATACAGAATTGGTTTCCAATGTAAATTTAAACGACAGCCGCAACAAAGGCCCGCAATGGGTGGGCAATAGCGGCCTGTTGTATGTAGCTAATGACATTCAGCTAAAAGACCCTCTGATGTATTACCATATCCCGACCCAAAAAGCCATACAATTGCCCACGGGAACGGCCAGCAACTTAGATATCTCCGTTGTGCCGATTGGAAATGGCACCTATCGCGTGGCATTCACCAGCCGCGGGAGCGTTGAAAATAAAGACGAATTGATCTGGACTAAAATTTATGTAATGGATTTAACCATAGAGCTATAAACGTTTTAAGGTGAGGTAAGCCATGAAAAGGTTAAACAATATCCTGTTTTTATTGCTAATATCGATTACAATAAGCTTGGCGCAAAATACGCAAATAACTCTGGATTCTACTTCTGTTGATAATCCCACAGATCCCTTTACGGTGACCGGTAGTTATACACTGGCTATCACCGACACTTTAAGTAAAATACAATATTTCAGGCAGGATAATCCGTCCGCTATAATTGAAGTCACCAATATCGATACAATCAATCAAACTTTTTCGGTAACTATCGATAACGTGGGGAGTTTAGCCGAAGGCAGTTACAATTATGTTTTTCAACTTATCTTGTTAGAAGGTTCAATAGGAGCTGAGGATACATTGAACATTATTGTAGATAAAACCGGGCCTAAAATAGACGGTCATGAAGTTAGCTCGGATTTCTGGTCTTTTGCCTTTCCGCAATTCGAGATTACGGTTCAATTCAGCGAAAAAGTTAAATTAAGGGATGATACAAAGATCAAATTAATTTCTGAAAAAGGAAGGGCGCTCATTATCCCGCCGGAAAAAATAACGCTCCAAAACGACAATTCTCAATTATTTATTCAGGTGAATTTAGACATGATTAACAACGATTCACTTGCACAGTGGACGGGAAAAGTCGGATTATTCATTGAAAAGATTGCAGACCTTCACAATAATATCGTCAATTTACCGCTCGACAATATTATAACGGCCGACTTCATCAAACCACAGGTGGTTGAAATTACGCCTCATTACGGACGTATTTCCCAAAAAGATACAACTGTAACCTTTACGGTTTCTTTTAGCGAAACAGTTAAAAAAGTTCCAGATTTAATAAAAATTAAAAAAGGAGACCTGGAGATTACCCCTAAATTAACTTATAACAACAGCTCTTCATCCTTTACCTTTGATCTGAAATTAGAAGACGTTGAAACAGATTCCTCCTGGAATGGCAATGTTGAAATCGAAATGCAAACATTTAGCGATCAGGCCGGAAATACCAACAATGCCCCGGATTCTGTTTTACCCAGAATTTTTATTGATTTTCTTGCCCCACAAGTCACTCAAACTATTTTATCAACCGATACCATAAATATTGCCTTTATTTCGCAGAATAACTACAGCCTGGTCGGTTTAATTCGTTTTAATGAGCCGTTAGATACGAGTAATACGGAGGCCAACATATCTTTATCGAATCAAAATAATGAATTATCCATACCGGCTAAATTTCTCAGCAATCAACAAGAAATCCGTTTTGTGATCAATCAAGAAGTTCTGGAACAAGAGCAAAAAAGCTGGCAGGATTTTCAAAATATTGCGGAGCTTTCTATTAAAAACGTTCGGGACACGATTGGCAATAAAACTCAAGAAGATTTCAAAATCGGGCAGTTAAAAATCGACGTCGTCAGGCCGGTTCCTCCAACGCTGACCAATGAGATCAATTCAATTGTTAAAGAAAAGTCGATTTCGTTTGAAGGGACTAAAGAATATAAAGCCAAATTGTATTTCAACGGCGAATTATTAAGTGATTTTACAAATGACTCTACCTGGAGCAAATTCAATGTATTCCTTCCTGAAGATGGCTTTTACAAATTTAGTTTCTGGCAGATAGATTGGCTGGGGAATGTAAGCGACACGGTTGATGTAAGAGTTCTGGCCGATCGTCAGGTTCCCCACTTTGTCGGCCAGGGCGCGCAATTACAAATTAATACCGATCCACAAACCAATAAACCCTACTTTATTCTCTTTTTGTATTTTAATGAAATTGTAAATTTTGAACCGAATGCCCATATCCAATTAAAAACAGAGAACGACTATTTTCAGATAGAAGCCTCCGAAGCGCAAAACTTGAGCACCATTCAAAAATTTATCATCAAAGATTCAATCCAGATTAATCAATTATTTAACTGGCTAAAACAGCAAAAAGATATTCAGATTTATCTGCCGGCCGAAACCATTGCCGACCTGGCGGGGAACAAAAATTCGGGCGATTTAACACATGACGTTTTTGTTTTTATAGAAAGTATGATATCAGAGGTTAGTTGGATCAATAAATATATAAGCCCCAACCAGGATGGAGTCAATGACGAGCTAAGAGCCAGCGTTTTCTTGAATTCGAAAGTGCCGGATCAAATACTATTTCGTGTGGTGACGCTAAATAATAATGGACAAAGTATTCTGCAAATCAATGAAATTTTTAAAATTTCCCAGGACGCTGGGAAAACTAAACTTTTTGAAAACGGACAATTAAAATTAAATGCCAGTGGGAGCGATTCAAATCGAGTGGTTTATGTTGATTTTAAATGGGCCCCGACTGACCTGGAGGAAGGAAAGTACGTTGTAAGTTTTTATGTTCAAGAGATATGGGAGCAAGCGGCCAGTTTAAATATCGGCTCTTTACCTGTTAGTGCGGCGATTTTTAGCGATGTAACGCCTCCGGAAATTATGCGCATAACGCCCGTGGCCGGAGACAATAACCAATATATTGATATTCAACCCGATTTCGTTTTTACAATTGATAACGAAAAAGAAAACAGCCCTATAAAGGACGCTTACCTGATGTTTTCGCGAGCGATAATAAATGATGCGATACCAATTGACTCGTTACAGATGGATCTGTTCCCTTATAAGCCGGGTGAGGTTTATGAATTTAATTGTAAAGCTTACAATATAAAGTTGGAGCCCGGCGCTTTAACGGTAACCGTGACTCTGGTAGATTCGGCCAATAACAAAACATTGCGTCGCTTACACTATACGGTTGTTGGCGATACGGTGGAGGGCATTAAAGATATTTACAATTTCCCCAACCCATTCAATCCCAAACAGGGGCAAAAAACCAACATCGCTTTTGCCTCCGGACAATTAAATACCTTTAAACTTTACATCTTTGATATGGGATTCAATCTGGTTTACTATGAAGAGTTTTCCTCCAGGCTACCAGGGTTGGCAAGCTTCAGAAAAACAGTCCCGTGGGATGGCACCAACCTAAGAGGAGAAATCGTGGCCAATGGCGTTTATTTTGCGCGCATTGTTTCTGACAACTTTAAAAGCCCCATTTTAAAAATTGTTGTAAACAATAAATGATGGAGATAAAACGATGAAGACCATTAAAACCTGGCTTTGGCTATTCTTCTTAAGCGTTTTGCTATATGCAGGGGATTTGCCGACCGCCTTTTTACAAATCAATCCAGACGCCACCAGCATGGCATTGGGAGGAACGAATGAAGCGTACTTAAACGGCGGTAGCGATTTATTTGTAAACCCTGCTTTGATGGTATTCCATGAAAATAAATGTGTCCAGTTTTCGAATATCATCCAATGGGATCTGATGCAATATTTTAGCTTTGCCGCCACCGTCCCGATTTATGGCCGGCATGCATTTGGAATGGGCACTATTGGAGTTAATGTGCCGGATATTCAGGAATACGATGAAAACGGCAATTACCTGGGGAATTTCGATAATTATTTTTACTCTGTTTTTATTGGCTATGCCTATAAGTTTTTTCCTTTTACTCTGGGATTGAGCGTAAAATACGTCGGTAGTCAATTTGCCGCACAATCGCAATCTAACAATGGCAGCGGATTTGGTTTTGAAATAGGCGTTACTTATATGCCCTGGCACGATTTGAGAGTCGGCGCCAACTTTAAGAATAGTTACGAAATAAAATGGAATGATAGCTACCACGATTACAGCCCGAAACAAATGGGCATTGCTTTCGATTATCATCCGGAGTGGATAAGAAAGGGCTTTGCCCATTTTCTGTTAGGCTTCAAACAAATGGAGCAGGAACCCTTAAAGTTTAATGCCGGCTTGGAGATTTTTCCCATTAAAGACCTGGCCGGCGTAAAATTTATAAGCTTTCGGGCCGGCGTGGGTAATGTTAATATGGAACTGCGCGACAAGCTGGTAACATTCGACTTGCTCCGCACTTCCGAAAAATTTTATAGTCTGGGCGCCGGATTGTTAATGAATTTTGGAAGCAGTTTCCATTTCGAACTGGATTATAGCTACAGAATTTTAGATGTCTTAGATAATCAACAAGTTGTATCCACTAAAATTTGGTTTTAATTATGAAAAGGAAAACCGTATTTACAACGCTTGTCGTTCTGGTGGCGGCCGTCCTCCGTGGCCTTTTTGCCGGAGATTTTACCACCGTCGATTTTCTTGATGGCAAAGGGGATGTTATTGATATCTACAGCGCGTATAAATTCCCACAACAAAATAAGCTCATCTTACTCGGCAACGATAATTTTCTTATTCAGATTGATCTGGAGCGTCTGGAAAATAAAATTACTCAAATCGATCAATCGAAAGTCGACTTTAACGACGTTAACTGTGTGGCAGAACTCACTCCTTCGGAAATCCTGTTAGGTACGGATAGAGGTGTTTTTTTGTTGTCTTTGATAGCGAATCAGGTGAAACCATTTGACAAAACATTGCCCCCCCGTCGTGTTAATCATTTGCTAAACTTTAATGATTATATCGTTATTGTTTATGATAAAAGCGTTGTTGTTTATAAAAACCGTTTGTGGAAAACATTAAACCTGAAATCTTTTAAATATTTACAGGACTTCATTAAAGTGATCCCGGGGCGATCAGGCATATTATGGCTGGTCGGTGAAAAAGGCGTGGTTCCTCTAAATGAAGAGATAACGATCATTAAGCCGCTTAACAAAAGAATGCGCGATGCCGTTGTGGATAACAACGGTCTGGTTTATGCATTAACCAGCAAAGCCATTTATCATTTTGATGGCCAGAAGTGGATAAAATTAACAGAAAATCAAAACAACTTTAAGAGATTGGGAGTGGATAATTCCAATACATTAATTTTGTTTAACGATCGGGAGTTTGGCGTTTTAAGCGGAACTAAAATTAAAAAGATCCCGATGCCGGAGGTTCTGAATAATGAGCCGTGTTTGAATATTTTTAATAATGGAGTCGATAAAACGTATTTTATCTCTCAAAACCACCTTGCATTTAAAATGAATTTCCCGAAGAATATTTTTAAAACATTGCCAAAGTTTATTAAAAATCAATATCTATTTTTTATTGCAGACGATACTGAACAGACCGAAGCGTTGGTAAAAAATATAGATCGTTATTGGGCATATCTTGATAATTCGGTACAAATCGAATGGTTAGATATCCTTCTGGAAAGAACGGCCAATATCGGCAAAGAAATCATCCCCATGCAGACAATTCAAAACAGGATTCTCAGATTGAATTCGCAAACCGAAAAAGAACGCCTGTTGCGAAAACTAATTCTGGCCGCCCAGGTTGTTTCGCCCGAGCTCAGCGTTGGCTTTCAGATGAAAATGATCAAAATGCAAACCTCACCTGAAAAAATTATTAAAAACAAACTGCAATTGGCCAAACTGTATGCCGTTTATGGTGAAGAGGCCATCAGTAATGCCATCTATCAGGAGATTTATCAAAAATTTTCTCCTAACATCAAAGGCGTGGATTGGGCTATTTATAAAACGCTCGAAATGAACGGTTATGGTAATGCTGAAAATTTAGAGAAGAAACTACTGGAAAACAGTACCGATCCCATTGTGCGTCTTAAGGCTCGTTATTATAACTACAAATCGTACATGAAAAAATTACTGGAAAAACAGTACAAAGCAACGTTCACCAACTTTAATAAAATTGATTTAAATAATGCAACAACATGGAAGGTCTTTAACGGCCACGAGCAATGTTACCTGACCAATGAAAAAAGGCAGGTATTTGTTTGTAATCCGCAAAATATCGAGCCTAAACTTATCGACAATAAAACGTCCGTTTTAAAAGTTGTCTCTTCTGTATTGGGAGATTTAGCTTTAACCTCGAAAAATGAGATTGTGGAGCTTACAGCGGAAACGATTCAAAAATTAAATATGAATCTCCGGCCGCAGGGGGCTATTAAAAATCTCTTTTTAAGTAAAAATGCGCCGCTTTTTAATACGAAAAATCAGGTGTATTATTATAGCCTGCAAAGCGAACAGTGGCGCTCTTTCCGAATACCAGCTGAGTTACGTTCCTTCAACTTTTTACAAATCTGCAGTCAAAATGAAGAAGAATGGCTATTTGTAACCGAAAGTAAAGTTTTTATTTACAACAATAAAAATAAACAGGTAAAGAGCGTGCCGTTGCCCATATCGGTGATTAAAATTACCGATGCGTTAATGGATATTGGCGGATTCCTTTATATCGGCACGAACTCGGGTTTGTATCTTTTTCATGAAGGAAAATGGCTGCGGCAGGACGAATCTAAGGGATTTTTGGGCAGGCGTATTCTGGATATTGAATACCAACCTCAGGAAGATATCATAATCGTACAGGCCGATAGTACCTACTACATTCGGAAAAACAACTTATGGTTTGATATTCAGGAAAATAAATATATTGACAATAAAATAGATAACATGGCCGCTGACACGCAGGGTTATCTCTATCTTTTAATACAAAATCAATTATGGATGTGGAGCGCCCGGGAAGGGAAAGGGCCACTCATGTTATTAACAGCGGTGAACGCAGCCGAAAGACTGATGGCGGATAACCGTCTAAAGGAACTGGCCAATTTTTTGGACCTTTTGACCTCCAATTCCTTTACCGGAGAATGGGCTTATGAATATCGGGGGCGGATTCTTTTAAAGCTTAATGACTTTCGTGGAGCCTATGATAATTTTCAATACGGTATCAATTTATTCAAAGAGCGGCATTGGTTTAGCGATACGTCCTTTGTCGCCTTGGTTTATGATCTATTACAAAAAGATGCCTGGGAAATGGCCAGGCAAACAACGGATTTATTTCTGTCCGTCTATCCTCAAAGCGCGCTTAAGGAGTATCTTTTTAATATTTTGATTGATAAGTGTGAAACCGGGCCGTTCACAGAACATTTGAAAAATCGTATCGAAACCATCTTCTGGTTACGGTCTCTTAATCCTTCTTACGTACATTCAAAATCTATTACCAGTCTTCTTAATTTTCTTTTGATAAGGAACTATTATCAATCAACCGCAACCGGTGGAGCGGTGGCGTTTTTAAAACAGGCTCTTTCAGAAAACGACTCACAAGAATTAAAACTTTTATGGCAATATTTGATATTGCAATCGGCCGAAAGAAATGGCGCCGTAGAAAGCTTTGATCTGCCGGCGGCGGTTTTTCAATTGCCCAATAATTTTATAAAAAAGAACATCGGAGGTTATAAAACTCAAATATATTTTAAAAATCTGTTAAAGTTCAAATAGGTCAACTATATAATCAGGAGGAAAAAAATATGGCTTTTACCAAATGTAGAATGGGGCATGTTTATGATGATTCAAAATTTAGTGAATGCCCGTTTTGTAAGAGTGCAGAAGAAGAGGAAAATATGGTCAATCTGGATTCCGAAGAGACAGCCGCATTAGAGAGCACCGTGCCAGATTATGACACGTTACCTCAAGATGATCCGCCGATTCAAAAAAGAATAATGAGTGATGAAACAATACCAGACCAGACCGTCCCCGACAAAATTCTGGAAAAAGACGAAGAGAGTGCGCTTATTGCGCAAAAACGCGCAACCGTGAAAAAACGAATTGAAGGATTTCTCGTCACCTATAGCCACAATCCCTATGGCGATCATTATCCGCTTTATCTTGGAAAAAATAGCATCGGGCGTAATACGAATAATGATATTGTCATCAATGATATGGCGATGAGCGGCGACCATGCGATCATTCTTTTCAGAGGCAATAAGACTTTTATCGAAGACAAGTTAAGCGTTAACGGTACATTTATTAACGACGGAGAAGAATCTATTGACCGCGCTACTTTAAAAGACAATGATATCATCAAAATGGGTAAGACGGTATTCAAAATCAAAATAATTGGCGAAGCGCCTGGAAAGGAAAATTAAAACAAGGATTGATTTCTAAATATTTAGGAAGGAGTGTGTGATGAAAAAACGTATAGGCAGAGGAAAAGACAACGATTTAATTATTCCGTCTGATTTTGCAAAAGTATCAACGCACCATTGTATTATTGAATTGCAAAGCGATGGTAATTATTACCTGACGGATATTGGAAGCCGCAACGGAACAACGATTAACGGTCAACTCATTCCCCAGAACAAGCCTCAACGAATTGGCCCCACAGATGAGATCATCCTGGGTAATCAATATACCCTGACCTGGGATCAAGTATTATCTCTGTTTAAAGAAAAAACACGAAGAAGAAGTAGCGCGCCATCGGCGGTTTCAGCGCCGGCGCCTTCAGTATCGGTTCAGGATACCAATGATTATGTTTACAAATATGGCGGCTTTTGGGTACGATTCGGAGCCTCAATTTTCGATATGTTAATTGTAAATCTGGGCGTCCTTTTCATAGGACTTTTCTTTGCTTTGCTCGCCAATGCCCTGGCGGATGGGCCGGGTGGTTTCAGACCGGGCAGTGGTTTTACGGTGTTCATTTCTTTCCTTATGATAATTTTTGCCTGGTTATATTTTGCATTACAATGGTCTTCAAGATATCAGGCAACCGTGGGGATGCGTTTATTTCAGATATTTCTGGTCGATAACGATTTAAATCCGGTTACCTTTGGCCGGGCAACCGGTAGGTTTTTTGCTCAGATTTTGTCTTCACTGGTTTTGATCGGTCATGTGATGTGTGGCTTTCATCCTGAAAAACGCGCCTTTCATGATATTCTGAGTAGAACGCGCGTTGTGCGTTATGAACGACCACAAGATTTTTTGCAAAAGGATTATTTTGAAGACATTTAGTAAAGGTAAAGCACATCATGAAGTTATTGTTGCTGGCGTTTAGTTTATTGTTTTTTTCAATCCTCTGGGGTGGGGAGCTTAACCTCCAAATTGTGCAAGAGCCTGCGGGCATCTATCCGACCGATCAGTTGGTTATTCGTCTGCAAGGGGAAACGCAGAATCGCTTGCCTGTCATTCGACCTTCTGATGTGACTCTCAAAATCGGCGAAGAAAAGATCGATGACTTTTCTATTGAACCTTATATCCATTCCGGAAAGCCCGTAGATATTCTTTTTTGTGTTGATATTAGCGGGAGTATGAATAAAAACCCGATTGGTGAAGTAAAACAGGCTATCAAAGATTTTACCAAAAGGCTAAAACCGCCAATTCGAATCGGGCTTTGCGCTTTTGGAAACGAATTTTATCTGCTTCAACCTTTTACAACGGATTATGAATTAATCCGTAACAAGGTCCAAAAATTAACGGCTAAAGAGAACCTTACTGAACTCTATTACGGAATCTACAAAGCGATCAATGTTTTCGATCAATACAAAAGCCCTCCACTCCGTTTTTTGATTCTTTTTTCGGATGGAAAAAATGATGGTTCGCTGGCCTATACGCTGGATGATTGTATTGAAGAGGCCATCAATAAACAGGTTAAGGTATTTTCCGTCGGATATACCAGAGTGAATCCTATCTATCTGAAGAATCTGGAAAAAATATCGGATTTTACAGCCGGCGCCTACCAGCATCCCCAAAAAAGACAGGATATCCTCAAAGCGTATCAACAGATTAAAAACAACATCATGGCTTTTTATGTTGTTCAATACAATTTAAAAGCAGAGCCAGGGGGCTTAAACGGTCCCCTGGCCATAGAAATTCATACCGCTAATGATACCTTGAGGACCATAAGCGAAAGAGTAATCGCCACGCCTGAGAGATTTTCGACGTGGAGTATGGTTGCGATTTTGCTTATTGTTTTAAGCAGCATGGGGCTTACAATCGGAATTTATCTTCGCAAAAAGCAGGATGTTGAAGCGGTGGAACGTGAGGCCAGAGAGAAGGAAAACTGGTATGAAAGGGAATTGAAAAAATTTCGCAAGAATCTGGATTACGTCGGCCAACTGTTAAATAATAAAGAGAGGGAAAAAGAAAGCGCTGAAGCGGATAAGCTTAATCGCACTTTAGTTTTAGAAAAAGGATTACCCACCGTTTGCGTTTTACGAGGCAAAAATGATGATCCGATAGTCATTGAAAATTATCCGACTAAAATTGGCAAATCACCTTCCTGCCAGATTCAAATCAATAATCCAAAGGTCTCAAGGGAGCACGCACTAATCGATTATCAGGATGGGCAAATCGTAATCACGGATTTGGGGAGCACCAATGGCGTTTGGCTAAATGGGAAAAAAGTAAAACAAGCCGTTTTGAACGATGGCGACGTTTTGTCTTTTGGGCCGGTTGGTTATCAGGTGGAGTTAATACGGTACTAATAAAAGTAAATAGGGATATTTACCATGGTCAAAAACTACGAATTGTTTAATATATCAGATGTGGGGAAAAGACGTCAGAATAATGAAGACTATTATGCCGCATTCCAGAATGAAGGGTGGTTGCTGCTGGTTTTGTGCGATGGAATGGGCGGCGTAGAAGGGGGCGAGATTGCCAGCCAGTTGGCAGTAAAGGCCATCGGAGAATATTTTAAAAAGAAATTCAATGAACCCATTTCATTCTTTGTAAATTCTGTAAAATTTGCCAACGAAGTGATTCGTAAACGTTCGGCGCAAAAACAACATCTGGCAGAAATGGGTACCACCCTGGTTGCCGTTCTTTTTAATGGTAAAGAAATTTTCTATGCCCATGTGGGCGATAGCCGTTTATATTTGTTTCGCGATAAAAAATTAATCCAGCTAACCAATGATCATACCTATGTTAGCGAATTAGTAAAACGCGGTGTGTTGAGTAACTCGCAGGCTACAAACCATCAGTATAAAAATCGGATTTCCAGGTGCATCGGATATCTGAACTCTGAGCCGGAAATTGCTTCTTCGCCTGTGCCCGTAAAAGAAGGCGATATCTTTTTACTCTGTTCGGACGGGTTGACAGATATGGTGAGCGATGAAAAAATCGCACAAATTCTGAATAGCACATCCAACCTGGATAAAACCGCACAAAAATTAATCCGGGAGGCAAATAAAAACGGCGGGCGTGATAATATCACCATCCAGTTACTAAAAATAAAAGATCCCGCCTCGATAAGAGGAAAAAATCTAAGTGGGCAACCCAAGAAAAATAAAAAGAAATGGGTTGTAATTTTGTCCGCTCTGTCTGTGTTAATAGTTACTGGCTTATTTTTTACATTATATCAAAAATCACTAATTAAAAGAGTCGTTTCCAAATCGAAAACCGTTATATCGCCGATTATGACTAATGATAATTCAAATAAAATATTGAATGACAGAGGATCAGAGAAGAACAAAGAAAAAATCCTGAATATCGGTGAGTTCCATTCTTTGCTGTTTCTCCCGCCATCCCGTAAAGAAAGAGAAGCCTTTCTGCATTCCATTCGGATCAAGCTGGATACCATAAAAATACACACCCTTTATTATCCCAAAAATGAACCCATCGCCATCCAAAAAAGCGATGGCCGTTTTAAATTAATGGTATCTGCAGGAACGCCCGGCGATTCTTTGACGGATGAGGCGAGTAAAATTAAGTTTCTTCAGGATCTTGGTTTCGATAAACTTTTTGGCGAGGATTCCACAAGCGCACAGCCGGATACCAGCGTTGAAAAACAGGTAAAACAAACTGAACAAAAATAGAAAGTTAGAAAAATGAAACATTGGACCATCACCGTTCGCAATGCAAAGCGGGAAGTACTGATCCGCTATCAGATCGATCAAAAACGGCTGACCATTGGTTCCGGAAAAGCAACGGATCTAAGACTGCCCGGCGAAGATGTTGATGAAATCAATCTCGTTGTCGAGGTAAAAGGGCCAAAGTTGATTATTACGCCGGCAGGAAAGACGCCGGCTATTTTAAACGGCAACATCTTAAAGGCGACGGAGTTTGTAAAGGCCGGCGATCAGATATTATTGGGCAGTTATTTATTGTCTTTTCAACAAGCGCCGGGGCCGGAAAAAAAAGAGCAAACGGAACCTGTATGGGAAATCATGTTAACTTTTTCTCACACCGGACAAACAGAACGCGTTAAAACATTGCCCGGTTACTTTTGTTTTGATGAACAAAAGCGGGATATGTATTGGTCGCCAGACCTGCATGACGAAAACCGACTGGTAAAGGTTGCGATTGAAAAAGGCCAGTTTGTAGCCCGAAATTTATTCAATAAACCCGGTATTCTGTTCAACGGGAGGCCGTTAAAGAAAGAAAAGATATCGGAAGGCGATACAATCTCCATTAATGGAATCCATTGTATTTTTTCTTTGACTCAGGGAGCGCCAAAGCCGAAAAAGAAAAGCGCCATGCGCAGACTTTATGACACCACCTTTTCATACACTCAATTAAAAAAGGAAAAGCGAATAAATCAAATTCTGATTCCATCTTTATTTGTGCTGTTTTTAGTCTTTTTTGTGTTTGGCATTCGTTATATTCAAGGGCCCAATCCACAGGAACTTAGAGATCAAATCGTAAAAAAGTTATCGTCTGAGGAATTTACCCGGCAAAGTATGGCAGAAAAAGAAGAATTATTGGCTGATTGTGTTGCCGATATAAGCGTCCTGTCGGATATGAAACCATACTACCAAACGATTATCCAGAATTTAAATGATTTAGAACAACAATCGGGTTTCAAAATACTGAGTGTTGTAATCCCCTCAAAGACCAAAGAATCTCTTAAACATTTTAAACAAGATTTAAACACGCTTTTTTTGTACAACACCCATTTAAACAGGACCTATGATTCATTCATCGCCTATCAACGGGCCGCCGATCAGTTCAGAGAAAGTCCTCTCTCATCTAATGCACAACATCTTAAAATAACCGCCAATCAATTTTTATCGGCCTATCGTCTTTTAGATGTTGAAAGCCAAAAGCTTTTAAAAATAGCGGATTCTTTTTCTGAAACTATGGATTGGTTAAAAACGAACGCCAATAAATTGAGCGGTATCGAAGCGTTATCTGGCGTTGTACTTTTGGTTAACGATGTGTCCATCAGTTATCAAAACGCGGTTAATAATATCAATCAAATACAATCTAAATTTGAACCTTTTGTTCAGGATACAGAAGAAATCGAATCTTTATTGATTAAGCTCGAAAAGCATCGTGGACGTTAAGCTTAAGGATTTAATTATAACCAAAAAGTTGGGAGAAGGCGGCATCGCTTCGGTTTATCTGGCAATGCATAAAAAGCTTGGTAAACCGTTCGCTTTAAAAACCCTGTTGCCGAAATATGCCGCAAATCCAAGAATCAAAAAGAGATTTTTAACCGAAGCAGGTATATTACTTGCGCTAAAACATCCCAACATCATCCGTTGTTACGACGTTTTTGAAGAGGATAATAAAATCTATTTACTGTTGGAGTATGTGCCGGGGCTCAATTTAGCGCAATTAATTGAACAAATCGGGGAGCCACTGTCATTGAATTTAATGCTGGCATATTTTAAACAGATTTTAAATGCGCTTCAGTATTTGCATGAAAAAGGCATCGTGCACCGCGATATTAAACCGCATAATATTTTTGTGTACGATTCGGGAATGGGATTCAGTGAACATAGTGTGGTCAAGCTGGGAGACCTGGGAATTGCCAAAGCGCTGGGCGTAAGCGATTTAACGCGTAGCGATGTTCGCCTGGGTACCTATTCGTTCATGAGTCCGGAACAAATTCAAAATCCGGCGAATGTGGATCACCGTTCCGATATTTACAGCCTGGGAGCAACATTCTATTATGTGTGCACGGCAAAAACTCCCTATCCCCAGAAGAACAATTCTATTACTGAACTGGTAAATGCAATAATGACCAACAATATTATCCCTATTGCCAGTCAAAACCGGAATGTGCCGGTATGGTTACAAAAAATCATTATCAAAATGATGGCCAGGGAGCCAGAACAACGTTTTAAAACCTGTAACGAAATTTTGCAAAGGCTGGATGAAATTCGCTTAAATAAGTTGAAAAAAGCGCAAAACCCCGGTTGTCTGTTGGTTTTGGCCAATTATCTGACCATTAGTTTTCTGTTAATTTTACTTTTAATGCTTATGCAGAATTGAATCACAAGAAGGTGAAAGGGTGAAAATGGAGAGAATCGGAAAATACCAGAAAATCAAAACACTTGGCTCTGGCGGTATGGCCACGGTTTACCTGGTGCGGGATGAGCTTACTGGTATGAAAATGGCTATGAAACTGCTTTACGACCATTACGCGGAAGATCCACATATACGTAAACGTTTTTTGCAAGAAGCGCGTCTGCAACTGGACTTAAACCATCCCAATATTGTGCGCTGTTACAATGTGGAACGGGTTGATAACAAGTATTTTATTCTTCTGGAATATATTCCCGGGCCGGCTCTTAGCGAGGTGATTAAGCAGAGGGGCCATGGCCTGAAGCTTGAAGAAATTGTTCCTGTTTTTACACAAATTCTTGCCGGTATGGATTATGCCCATCAAAAGGGAGTGATTCATCGCGATATCAAGCCAATGAATATCCTTCTTTCGGAATATTCCGGTTATTTTCATGGATATGAAGTGGCCAAAATAAGTGATTTTGGAATTGCCAAGGCGCTGGATCAAGAGGGGCATACGCGAACGGGCGCCCAGTTAGGTTCGCCCTATTTTATGAGTCCGGAACAAATCCAGAACGCGGCCGGCGTTGATCATCGTTCCGATATTTACAGCCTGGGCGTGTTGCTCTACCAATTAGCCACAGGAAAATTGCCGTACCATCCCACTGACAATCCTATTAAATTGATGGAAGAAATCGTTAAAGAACCCATCATTGATCCGAGGACTTTTAATAAGGATATTCCCAACTGGCTGGTTGATGTCATTAATAAAGCGACCGATAAAGATCCGGAAAAGAGATTTCAGACCTGTTCTCAGTTTTCAAATTTGATTTTTGCCCATTTTACGCAGGCGCAGCAACCAACGAAAAATAGTCGTGTGACTGTGCAGAAAAAAACTCCGGTCGTAAGCGAGCGCCCGAAAAAGAAGCCCACTAAATCCAGAAGCAATATAGATAATCGTCAATCTAACTGGCTGCCCCTGGTTCTGGGCGTGGTAGTGGCGGTCTTTTTGCTGGCAGGCGTCATATTCTGGCAATTTAACAGCAGAACATCGCTGGATAAATATATTGGCGAGCCTGTAGAACAGGTGCAGCAGGAGCTAATAAATAAGGGCCATGAAGTAATAACCGAATATGTTTACAGAGAGAATATTCCGCACGATCAGGTATTTAATCTGGAATTTACCGACCATTCGAAATCCGCTGTCCGTTTGTGGGTGAGCAAAGGGCCCAAATACTTATATTTGCCTGATCTGATTGGCGCGGACGTGTTTGCGGCAATTAACTACCTGAAAAAACAGGGCCTAAAAGTTAATTTGAAGAAAGTTAAAAACCGGTCGAATGCAATGGGCGCCGTGTTAAAAACCGTTCCCCCGGCAAAAACGCTCTGTAAAAATGGGGATGAAGTTACCCTCGTTGCGAGTTACAATGCCGCCGCCCCTTTAAAAGATGAAATAAAGTTTTCACCAAACGCTATCAAATATTTGAAAAAAAATAATCTATTAATTTCTAATACGTTACTGGAACAGACCTTTTCCGGCGCGGAATCTGACTATAAAACTTTCACCGAATTAAATACAGATATGATGACGGTAGCAATCGAAAACGACCGCTTAATCATCAATAAAAAGCAATCAAAAGGTGCAATGGCCTATTATTTTCCGGTTGACTTAAATGGCGCAACCTCGGGAATTATTGCCCGATTAGATCTTGCCCGGGACTTTCCCGCATCTCGAAATGAGAATCTGGGCCTTTCCGTAAAATACGAAGATGATTTTTTGTACACCTCACTTTTAGATATGATCAATCATAAATTATCGATTGCCCTTTTGCAGAATAAGAAGACCTTTAAATGGAAAGAATATCCTATGTCTTTTTCTCAATTCAAAAACAAAAATATTTTAATCGTCGAGGTCATTGCCCTTAATGATGAAATAGTTCTTTTGATAAATGGCGAAATGCAGAATAAAACAAAACTTCCGTTAAATCGGGCATTGAAGCAAATCGGATTGCTTTTGCCTGAAAAGGCCGGAAGTATTTTGCTCGACAATCTCATCATTGACGGTTTGATTTAAAGGTAGTTTTCCGGAAGCGCGGCGGGCGGCTTTGATTTGCCCTGCTCTGGAGCCACCCGGCGCTTAGCCCCTTATGGTTTTCTCGCATCGCATGGTATTTTTTGCGTTTGTTTCCTGGCGCACGCCACGTTATTCCAGGGCAACCAAACCGCAACCAAAAACGAACCACCAGGAGCGCAAATAAGTCACAAAGCGCACAAAGATTTTTTAACGCAAACACTTCTGTACAGCGTCAGCTAAAAAGGAACGCCAGGATCGGAAAGAAAAAATAGAACTGTATCTCATCATGTAAGATGAAAACTCAGCAAATCGGCATAATTTACATCTCTTCTCTTTTTTTATTTAAAGAAACATTTTAAATATTAATGAGTCCCCTCTAAAAAGGTATTGTTATCGAATTTCATGTAAATGGGACTATTGTTTTTATTTAAATTACATACAATATATTCGTGTCCATTCGTGAAATTCGTGGTTTTTATACTGAACTCATTAATTTTTATAAAAACTCACCCACTGTTTTCCCCCTTCATGCTCTGTGAGTCTTTTGAAAAGATCCACAGGACAAGGATGGGGACTTAATTGTTTGATAAAACATAAGTTAACTTTTTAGGGGATGAGTTAGAAAATTTGTCAAAACATAAAAAGTTTAAAATTCTCTAATTTTTCTGATTTTTTTCAAAGGTTTCTTAAAAAAAGGAGATGGAGGATGAGTTTTTAAAACAGAAAAAAAATCGCATCCCCCCTGGCGAAACAGATATTTCAAGGTAATTATTCTAAAAGAATCTCTGCTTCAAATATTTTTTCAAACTTCTTTTAAAGACTCGCCAAAAAATCCGCTTGATTTGATTTGATATGTGGTTTAAATTGATAAGTTTAAAAATATGATTTAATAATGGAAATGGATGGTATGGGAAAAGTAATTACGATTACGAATCAGAAAGGCGGCGTGGGCAAAACCACCACGGCTATTAATCTTGCCAGTTGCATAGCCGTGGCCGAAAAAAGCGTCCTTTTAGTGGATATCGATCCTCAGGCAAACGCCACCAGCGGAATTGGTCTGGTGCCCGATGAACAAAAATATTCCACCTATGAACTTTTAATGGATGAGGTTCCCGCGCAGGATGTTATTACCAAAAGCAAAGTGCCCTTCCTGGATGTGATTCCTTCCCATATTAGGCTGGTGGGCGCGGAAATTGAGCTGGTTGACGTCCAGTCCCGTGAGCATCGTTTAAAAGAACGGCTGGCAGAGGTGAGGGATCAATACGACTTTATCTTTATCGATTGTCCGCCTTCGCTGGGGTTGTTGACCTTGAATGCTTTGACCGCTGCGAATTCGGTACTCATCCCCATTCAATGTGAGTATTACGCATTGGAGGGGTTGTCTCAACTTTTAAATACCATTCATCTGGTTCAAAAAAGTCTTAACTCGGGGTTATCCATCGAGGGCGTTTTGCTGACGATGTACGATAATCGCCTGAATTTGTGTAATCAGGTTGCCGAAGAGGTGCGTGAATATTTCAATGAAAAAGTGTACAATACCGTCATTCACCGCAATGTGCGGTTGGGCGAGGCGCCAAGTTTTGGCAAGCCCATTATCATGTATGATGCGGTATGTGTTGGAAGTCAGGATTATATCAGTCTGGCAGAGGAAGTAATCGGTGAAGAAAACAAATAGACTGGGACGGGGACTGAGCGCCCTCATCCCGGAAAAAGAACAGGTTGCATCGGCGGTAAAAGGCGCCGGGTCATTGACCGAAGTGGAAGTGGCATTGGTACGCCCGAACCCTTTCCAGCCAAGGCAGGACTTTGATCCTCGTAAATTAGAAGAACTAAAAGCCTCCATTGAAGAAAACGGGATTATTCAACCCATTACAGTGCGGCGCAAAGACAATTATTACGAATTGATCGCCGGCGAACGACGCCTGAGGGCCGTTTCGGAGCTGGGCTACGAAAAAATACCCGCATATATTATTGAAGTAGAAACCAAAGAAGAGATGCTGGAGCTGGCCCTGATCGAAAATGTGCAGCGCGATCACCTCAATCCCATCGAACAGGCACAGGCTTACCAACGTCTCATCGAAGAGTGTAATCTAACCCAGGATGAAGTCGCCAAAAAAATTGGCAAAGATCGCTCCACCATAACCAACTTCATCCGCCTGCTCAAACTGCCTCCCAAAATCAGAGAGAGCGTTCAAAAAGAAGAGATCAGCATGGGCCATGCGCGCGCCCTGCTTTCTGTAGAAGATAAAGACGCGCAGTTTAAAATCTGGCAAAAAGTGGTCAAAAATAAATTGTCTGTTCGTAAAGTGGAACAGATGGTCAAAGATTTTCAACAGAAAAAAGAAGTAGAAGAGCAGGCCAGAAGACCCAAGCGGTCTGTTTACATCCAGCGGATGGAAGCCGAATTGCGGGAAATATTCGGCACCAAAGTTAATATTCGCTCCCGTAAAGAAGGGGGCACCATTGAGGTGGAGTTTTATTCGCCGGAAGATTTGAATCGTCTGTATGAAATCTTTGAACGATTGAAAGAGTAGGAGAAAAATGGCGCATCGTACACCGCAAAAAAAATATATCAATTTTTTGATCATTCCGGACGGAAAAGAAGAATCGCGCTCTTTTAGGCTATCGGTCGGAATGGTGCGCTTTTTAATCGTTGTTACAATTATTTTGTTTTTTTTGATTTCCGGAGGATTTATTGCCTACTGGAAGTTAGGCTCTCTGGTTTTAGAGAACAATCATCTTAAGGAGGAGAACTTTAAGCTGGTTAAAAGCCTGAAGCAAGTGGATCAGTTAAAAGAGCAGCTGGTCGCCTTGCAAAATTTTCAGAAAAAAATTCGTTCATCATTCGAAGGGTACATCAATGTTGAAGAATCCGGAAACCTGGATTCGGTATCGTGGAATGATCTGAACTTTGAAATGATGGACATCGGACGTGAACGGTCCCTTTTTAATAACATCCCGTCGTTGATTCCGGTGGAAGGGTTTATTGCGCGCGGCTATGAACCATCGTCGCTGATCAGCGATGCGCACCTGGGCATCGATATTGCGGCGAAAACCGATACGCCCATTCGCGCTCCGGCAGACGGGGTGGTGCTTTTTGAAGGCTGGACGAATGACGGCGGCAATGTGCTGATCATCTTACACTCGTTTGGTTTTATTACGGTGTACAAGCACAATCAGATCAATCTGGTAAAAGAACTGGAACAGGTGCGCAAAGGGCAGGTTATAGCCCTGCTGGGCAATACCGGTAAAATTACATCCGGTCCGCACTTGCATTACGAAATCTGGCGAAATAGTCAGCCGGTTAATCCAATTAACTATTTGAACGAACGGTAATTTACAAAAAAGGAAATATGATATGGCATTTAAAGGAAGTTCCGAAAGCAGCTCAAGCGAGTTGAATTTCATCGGAAAAGGTACGGTTATCAATGGCGAAATTGCCACCGAGAGTAGCCTGAGAATAGACGGCACGGTTAAAGGTAAAATAATTTGCAAAAATACATTAACCGTTGGCGAAACAGGGAGAGTGGAAGGAGAAATTCAGGCTAATAATGCTATTATTGGCGGAAAAATAGAAGGTAAGGTTAACGTCAGCCAGAAGCTGGTGTTAGAGTCTAAATCCAGTTTGATTGGCGAATTAAAGGCCAGCAAATTAATTATTGACGAAGGCGCTGTTTTTCAGGGAACTTCGGATATGGGGGCCGGTACAAAAAATGAAGCTTTTGACAAAAAGCAGCCCCTGAAACACAATGCAACAAAATAAAAAAAAACGAAAATTAGCTCAGGATATCCATCGGGCGTTTCAGATTGCCGCGCCTTTGCTGAGTATTGTTTATGTGCTCATGGGCGGGGTTCTCTTTTTTGGCTATCTTGGAAATTTATTAGATCAAAAGTGGGATAGCAGTCCTTTTGGCGTGGTTACGGGCGTCTTTATGGGATTTGGGCTTGGAATTTATAATATGATTAAAGTATTACAACATTCAAACCGAAAGTAGCGATGCGCATTACAAAATTTTTAGCGGGAGTGCTGGTCATATTGCTCATTTACGGAGCAAGCAGCTGGGGCTTTGCGGTCATTTTACAGTTCAATGAAGAAAAAATAAATTCTTTGTGGATTTCGGGAATAATCAATACGGTGAACGTCGTTTTTGCCTTTTTAATTATAAGATTCACAATCGATAAAGAAGCAAAGAAGTTTATGAAAACGTTTTTTACAGGCATGGGAATTCGTGTTCTGGCTTTGCTGGCCATTATTCTGTTTATGCTGCAAAAAAACTACATTGAACAATTTACTTTTATTATATCTTTTTTTATATTATACGTCTTATATCAAATGTGGGAAATTTGGATGATTAATAGCCACTTAAGGAAGGAATCGTAAGTTATGTCCATTTTGAGCGCAACCACCACTGTGGCTGATAGCGTGGCGCATAAAAGTGAAAATTTAAGCGAGTGGATTCAACACCATGTTCAAAATAGCGGTGAGTGGTATCTTCCGGGGCTTAAGGTCCACTTGCCTCAATTCCAGCCCATACATATTCTGGGCGCGGAAATAAACCTTTCCATCACCAATCATGTGGTTATGCTCTGGATTGCCGGATTAATAACCATCGCCTTATTTACCGTGGCTTATCGGCGTAAGGGTTTAACGCCCGTCGGTTTTGGCGCGCTGCTGGAATGGATTGTTCTTTTTATCCGCGATGAAATCGCCATTGCCAATATGGGCGAAGAGCAGGGGAAACGTTTTACGCCCTTGCTGATTACCTTTTTCTTCTTTATACTGGTGGCCAACTTAATGGGCCTGATTCCTTTGTTTACTACGGCCACCGGGAATGTAAACGTAACCGCGGCCCTGGCGATTGTTACACTGTTTTCAACGCAATATTTTGGCATTAAAGAGCATGGTTTGCTTGGTTTTTACAAGTCGCTGGTGCCGCATGGCGTTCCTTTTTATTTGTGGCCATTAATGTTTGTCGTAGAAATTATGGGACTTATCGCCAAACATGTGGCGCTTACCATTCGTCTTTTTGCCAACATGGTCGCCGGCCACATTGTGCTGTTTGCCTTTTTAGGATTGATTATTCTGTTTAAAACATTTTTAGTCTCGCCAGTCTCTGTGGGCTTTGGCGTTTTTGTTTATTTTTTAGAGATGTTAGTGGCTTTAATTCAGGCGTACATTTTTACGATGCTTTCGGCATTGTTTATCGGAATGAGCGTAAATCCTGAACACTAAAATAGAAAACAACAAACAATAATTTAAGGAGGTTTTACAAATGGGTATGTGGTCTTATGCATTAGCGTATCTGGCAGCCGGTTTGGGCGCAGGTCTGGTAACCTTTGGCGCTGGATTTGGTATTGGTAAAATTGCTGCGGCTGCAATGGACGGAACGGCTCGTCAACCGGAAGCCGGCGGCGCAATTCGTATCACGATGATTATTGCGGCAGCTATGATTGAAGGTATTGCATTGTTTGGCGTGGTTGTTTGCTTTTTATTGGCAAGTATTAAACCATAATTGGGGATTAAAACATGTTAAATTTAGATCCCGGGATGATGATCTGGACGTGGATCACCTTTTTAGTTGTTCTGGTGGTCCTGTCCAAGGTGGCGCTTAAGCCAATCCTGGCTACCATCGAAAATCGGGAAAAAGCTATCCGCGAAGACCTGGAAAATGCGCAAAAGCAGCGCGAAGAAGCGCAGCAACTGCTTGAACAACATCGTAAAATGATGGCCGAAGCGGAAAGCGAAGCGCAGCGACTTCTGAAAGAGAGCCGAGAGCTTGCCGAGCAAAAACGTCAGGAACTGTTGGTGCAGGCCAGAGAAGAATCGCAAAAGATTGTTGAGCAGGCCAAAAAGGAAATTGAGCAGGAAAAAGAGAGCGCCTTAATCTCGTTAAAAACTGAGATTGCCGACCTGGCCGTAACCGCTGCTGAAAAGATCATCATGCAAAATCTGGATAGAGAAAAGCAAAAATCAATTGTTGACGAATACATCAAAACATTGCCAAAGTCAACAAATAATTAAACGTTAAGGAAACAAGGCATTGAACCGAGTAGCCAAAAGATACACCAAAGCCATTTTCCAGCTGGCTCAGGAAAACAACATCCTGGAGCAGATAGAGAAAGATTTTCTCTTGCTGAGCGATTTGCAGCGCCAAAGCGATGAGCTTGGCCAGTATCTGGCAAATCCGCTGATCAAGGATGAAAAGAAAATTGAGGCGTTGGAAGAGATGATTGGCCAAAAAGCCAACCCGATGACCAAAAACTTTTTACGATTGCTGGCAGCCAAACGGCGTCTGCGCGTTTTGCCGGCTATTCTCGAAAATTTTCGGCAGATGATGCTGGAATATCGAAACATCGTTGAAGGAGAAGTGGTTAGCGCGGTGGAGCTTGATGAAAGTCAGCTGGCGGCCATCAAAAAACGCCTGGAAGAGATGTGGGGCAAAAACGTCAAATTGTACCCCCGCGTTCAGCCGGACATTTTAGGCGGCTTTGTGCTTCGCGTTCAGGATGTTGTCATCGACAACAGTATTCGCTTGCAGTTGAATAAACTGCGCGAAAAATTAACAGCTCGGTAATGTTAAAAAGTGAGGAAGTAATCAATGGGTGATGCAGTAAGACCCGATGAAGTATCTGCCATCTTAAAGAAACAGTTACGAGATTTTGAGAAGGAAACGGATGTTTACGAGGTGGGCACCGTTTTGCAGGTTGGCGACGGTATTGCGCGTATTTACGGCCTGGAAAACGTAATGGCCGGCGAGCTGGTCGAGTTTCCACACGAAGTAATGGGCATGGTGCTCAACCTGGAAGAAGATAATGTCGGCGCCATCTTATTTGGCGAAGACACCTTAATTAAAGAAGGCGATCAGGTCAAACGCACCGGACGAGTAATGGAAGTGCCGGTTGGCGAGGCCATGATCGGGCGCGTGATCAATCCCCTTGGCCTACCGTTAGACGGCAAGGGCAAAATTGAAGCGACCGCTTCCATGAAGTTGGAACGCAAAGCGCCCGGCGTAATTTATCGTCAGCCGGTGAAAGAACCGCTGGCCACGGGTATCAAGGCCATTGACTCCATGATCCCCATCGGTCGCGGGCAGCGTGAGTTGATCATCGGCGACCGCCAGACCGGAAAAACGGCCATCGCCATTGACACCATCATCAATCAAAAAGGCAAAGACGTTATTTGTATTTATGTGGCCATCGGTCAAAAAGCATCCACCGTGGCCAAGGTGGTAAGAACTCTGGAAGAGTTCGGCGCCATGGAGCACACCATTGTGGTGGCGGCCAGCGCCAGCGAGCCTGCGCCTCTGCAGTATGTTGCGCCTTATGCCGGCGCGGCCATTGGCGAATACTTCCGTGATAGCGGGCGCCATGCGCTGGTGGTTTACGACGATCTTACCAAACACGCCTGGGCCTATCGCCAGGTCTCCTTGCTGCTGCGTCGTCCGCCAGGCCGTGAAGCGTATCCCGGCGACGTGTTCTATTTGCACTCACGTCTGCTGGAACGTGCGGCCAAATTGAGCGACGATCAGGGCGGCGGTTCGCTGACGGCTCTGCCCATTATCGAGACTCAGGCCGGCGACGTTTCCGCTTACATTCCGACCAACGTCATTTCCATTACCGATGGACAGATTTTTCTGGAATCGGGATTATTTTATTCCGGCGTGCGTCCCGCTATTAACGTGGGTATCTCGGTCTCCCGTGTGGGCGGCAATGCGCAAATTAAAGCCATGAAGCAGGTGGCCGGCCGTTTGCGTCTTGATCTGGCGCAATATCGCGAGATGGAAGCCTTTGCCAAGTTCGGCTCCGATCTGGATGAAACCACTCAGCAGCAGCTGCGTCGCGGCGAACGTCTGGTGGAAATCTTGAAGCAGGATCAATATCGACCGATTCCTTTCGAAAAGCAGATCGCCATTATTTACGCCGGCACAAACGGTTTTTTGGATAAGCTTCCCGTTGGCGTTTTAAAACGCTTTGAAACGGAATTTATCGAGTATCTGGAAATGAAGCACGCCGATTTGTTGAGCGAGGTGGCCGAGAAAAAGATTTTGACCGACGAGTGGCGGGAAAAGATGAACAAGGTTCTGGAAACATTTATTGCCAACTTCAAGGTTGAGGAATAAGCATGGCAAACCTGCGGGAAATCCGGAAAAGAATTGCCAGCGTCCGAAGTACGCAGCAAATTACCAAAGCGATGAAAATGGTCGCGGCGGCCAAATTGCGCAAAGCTCAGGAAAATATCGTCGCCTTCAGGCCCTATTCCTATGAACTGCGTGATCTGATAGCGCACTTAACGGCTCTTATGGGCGATAAGAAGGAAGTCCCATTAATGATCCATCGGCCGGTGCAAAAAGTGCTGTTGGTGGTGGTTACCGCTGACCGCGGCCTGTGCGGCGCGTTCAATCACAATATTATCCGTCGCGCCCATGAAAGAGTTCAGGAATATCAGGACACCGAAGTGGAACTCTATTTAGTGGGACGCAAAGGGCTGGAATATTTCCGAAAAAGGCCGGTGACAATTAACACCAGTAAGATTAATTTCTTTAACGATTTAAACTTCCACGATGCCGTGGAAGTGACAGACACCATCCTGCGCATCTACCAGGAGCAGCGGTTCGATCGTGTTGAATTTATTTACAATGAATTCAAATCGGCTGTACAGCAAAATGTAATTGTTGAGCAGTTTTTGCCCTTTGTGCCGGATGAGGAGATGGTTAAAAGTTCTGAGCAGGTGGATTTTTTGTATGAACCGGATAAAGAAACCATTTTAAATGCGGTTATTCCCCGCCATTTGCGCGTACAAACATGGCGCATTCTGTTAGAAAGCAATGCCGCCGAGCAGGGCGCAAGAATGACAGCCATGGAAAACGCTACAGAAAACGCCGAGGAAATGGTTCATCAATTGACCATTTTTTACAATAGATCGCGTCAGGCGTCCATCACTACAGAAATCTCTGAGATTGTCAGCGGCGCCGAGGCATTAAAAGAAAGTTAAACATCAAGCGAAATTCAAAATTAGGAAAATGCTATGAATAAAGGTAGAATTCGACAAATCATTGGCCCGGTTATTGACGTTGAATTCAAGGAAGGCGAACTTCCGCAGATTTACAATGCATTAAAAATTACCCGTCAGGATGGCACCACGCTGATTACCGAAGTGCACCAACATCTGGGTGAAAATATGGTGCGTTCGGTGGCCATGGATTCCACAGACGGTTTGACCAGAGATATGGAAGTTATTGACACGGGAGAACCCATTTCCGTGCCGGTTGGCCCGGAAACTCTGGGACGTTTGATCAATGTGATCGGCGAACCCATTGACGAACAGGGCGAGATAGCAACCGCCAAACGCTATCCCATTCACCGGCCGGCCCCGGCCATGGAAGAACTGAGCACCACAGAAGAGGTGCTGGAAACAGGCATAAAGGTTATCGACCTGTTAGAGCCCTATTCCAAGGGCGGCAAAACCGGTTTGTTTGGCGGCGCCGGCGTGGGCAAAACCGTGTTGATTATGGAATTGATCCGCAACATCGCCACCGAACACGGCGGTTTTTCCGTATTTTCGGGCGTGGGCGAACGGACGCGCGAAGGAAACGATTTGTGGCTGGAGATGAAAGAATCGGGCGTGCTTTCAAAAACCGCTCTGGTTTTCGGACAGATGAACGAACCGCCGGGCGCGCGTCAACGCGTTGGTTTAACCGGGTTGACTATTGCCGAATACTTCCGCGATGAAGAAGGAAAAGACGTCCTTTTATTTATTGATAACATTTTCCGCTTTACCCAGGCCGGTTCCGAAGTATCCGCTCTGTTGGGCCGTATGCCTTCGGCCGTGGGCTATCAGCCAACTCTGGCCACGGAAATGGGCGAACTGCAGGAGCGCATTACCTCTACCAAAAAAGGATCGATTACCTCGGTGCAGGCCATTTACGTGCCCGCCGACGACCTGACAGACCCCGCGCCGGCAACCACCTTTTCGCACCTTGACGCAACCACCGTGCTTTCGCGTCAGATTGCCGAGCTGGGTATTTATCCTGCTGTGGACCCGCTGGATTCCACCTCGCGAATTCTTGATCCAAGAATTGTTGGCGAAGAGCATTACTATGTTGCCAAAACCGTGCAGGAAGTTTTGCAAAAATATAAAGATCTGCAGGATATCATTGCCATCCTCGGTATGGATGAATTGAGCGAAGAAGATAAATTAACGGTTGCCCGTGCGCGTAAAATTCAACGCTTTTTATCTCAGCCCTTTTTCGTAGCCGAACAGTTCACCGGCGTACAGGGCAGATACGTTCCACTGGAAGAAACCATTCGAGGCTTTAAGGGCTTGATCGAAGGCGAATACGACCACATTCCCGAACAGGCTTTTTACATGGTGGGAACCATAGACGAAGTGCTCGAGAACTATGAAAAAATGAAACAAAAATAATTGTAAAAAAGGAACGTATTGATGGCAACGGAATTTGAACTGGTGATCGTTACTCCATTTGGCGAAGTTTATCGGGGAGAAGTACGTAGTTGTACTCTCCCCGGTTATGAAGGATTATTTCAGGTTTTACCCAATCATGCGAACCTTATTTCCGTTTTAGAAATCGGCCCGCTAAAGGTTTTGCTTAAAGATGGAAAAGAGCGCTATATTGCCTTAAATGGCGGATATTGCGAAGTTAAAGACAATGCGTTAAAGATCATGGCCGAGAGCGCCGAATTCGCCGAAGATATTGACGTTGAACGTGCCAACGCTGCCAGGCAACGAGCAGAACAACGACTTCACAGCAAACACGCCGATATTGACATTCCCCGTGCACAGTTAGCACTTGCAAAAGCGCTAAACCGATTAAGAGTCGCTCAATTAAAGTAATTTTTATATTAAAGAATTCAGGTTTATTTTCGATTATATACGGCAGTAATTTTTTAAAAAACGATAAAATTAAAAAGGTAAAAGTTTATTTTTCTTGCATGCGCCGTAAATAATTGTAAATTTAGTCTTGACAGGCTAATACAGAATTTAAGGTTAGGTTTTCTTATGATACGCAAAAACCCAATCCTCGTGTTTAGCGCTCTTCTTATTTTTCTTTCACTTTCCTTTGCTCAGGAGCAAAAAACAGTTCCTTCTCAGCAGGAGTTGCTTTATCGCTCGGCTTTACAGCATTATGTGGATAAACTAATTGCCAAGTTAAGCGCCAGCTCTATTGGTCAGGAACGGTTTCTCGTTCAGCAAATACGAATGTTGAATGAGGAAATCAGGGCCAGAGTCACGGGCGTGGAAACGTTCCGTAAAAATTATTTTGAGCTTCTTCAGCAAAGGCTGGCAGAAGTAAGAGCGCTTAAAAGACGTTTAAAACCATACAATTCGAGCCGCTTAAATGAGTTTTTGGAGCGCGTGGAAAACACGATTAACGAAACGTTGAGAATGGGCAAAGTGGACTTTCAGCGCCAGCGAGCCATCGAAGATGCCATTCAGCTACTCTATGTGGCCGAAGAAATGATCAAGATGGACCCCAACGCCCAGATCGATAAAGACACGGAATTCACGCAAGATTTAAAAAAGACAGAACAGAAGTTAACCAAACAGTCGCTGGCTACCCTGGGCTACGAAGATTACCAGGCGTCTGCCGTCAGCGGCGCAAAGCGCATAACGATCTATGATCTTTACAAAGAGTGGGAATTGACCGAACGCGTTAATTACCAGTTGCGCTGGACCGATGTTTTAATTATTAAAAAACGTTTACTTAAAGACGGCTCGGCAACAGAGCGAGAGCGAATGTTCAAGCGGGAATTGCGGCACGCGGCCGAAGCGTTTAATTTTGGATTTTATGACCTGGCCGAGCGCTCTTTCGGCGAAATTTTAAACACCTACACCTTTATTGGCAAATTAGATGACGTGCGTTTTTACAAAGGCCTGTGCAACTTTTTGCTGGATCGCTATCCTGCGGCGCGCACCGATTTTGAATTACTCGTGCGCGATTATCCTCAATCGCCGTTTGCTCCTCAGGCCTATAAATACCTGATGCGCATTGAAAATGAATTCGAAAATTACGATAAGGTGGTGGCGTATTATCAAAAATTTGTGCAGACCGGCGTGCAGGGCAGCGCGCTTTATGATGAAGTGACTTTTGTAGCCGGTGCAGCCGCTTTAAAAGCTAAAAAATATGACCTGGCCATTGGCTTTTTAAATCGGATCGGCCGTTCCTCTCCTTTTTATTCGCAAGCCCTGTATCTGGTAACAGAAGCCTATATTGGCGTGGGAAATTATATTGAGGCAGAAAGAATCTTAAAAGAACTGGCCTTTAATCACCACCTGGAGCCGGATTTTCGTGATAAGGTTTTGCTAAAATTGGGGCTAATTCAGTATGAACTGGGGAACTATCGGTCAGCGATCGACTATTTTAACTTAATCTCACCGTCGTTCTCTCAGTACGATCGTGTATTGCTCGGTTATGCCTGGGCGCACTTTAAGATAGAAATGGAAAAGCCTTATGCCGGCGATCGTGATTTTTCTGCCGTCAGAGAGTATCTGGAATTTTTGATAGACACCTTTTATGGTTCTGATTATTTGCTTGAGGCCAGAACCCTGCTGGCTTATGTGCAGCAACAGCAAAATGAAGTAAATGCCGCTCTAAGAAATTACCGCTATGTGTTTGAAGCCAGAGACGTTAAAGAGCTGTCCGATGAAATTAACGAAGAGACCAGAGTGTTGGGAGAATATCTGGACCTGGCGAAGAAGATCGAAGAAAAAGGCCTGGCCGAAGAGAAACCAGAGATTTTTACCAGAGCATACAAATTGCGCACCAGACTTTACAAACCCTACCTGCGCTTCAGGTATCTGGATTTGAGCTCCCATGGTTTCGCCGTGCAGAACGAAATGGATCGGCTGAAAGAGCAATTAGAAGAGTTGCAACGATTAAAAAAGATTGCCAAAGAACGCCAGCGCAAAGACCTGTACAAAAAGATCGAGAACATGGAATTAAGAATTTATCAGGCCCTGAATAATCTGCGCATCGATCGCTCTCCTGAAATTTTAGGCATTAACTATTTTGACGTTCATCCACTGGCCAGAAAAGAAAGCGTTATCGAATATCGGAACAAAGAAATCCTTAAAATGCGCCAGGAAATAAGACAGCAACGGCAGGAAATTATAAAAAGGCTCAGTCAGCTGGATATCCAGATCAATCAAGCCCGGAAGGAAAAAAACTACAAAAAGCTCGTCGCCCTGGAGTTGAGTAAAGAACGATTTCAGGATTTATTGAATAAAATCGATTTTCTGGAAACGCAATCGTACAAATCCGATATAATGAAAAGCGCCATCAATTTAAACAAATGGAGCGATTTTGGAGCATTTGGTTTGACCAATGTTAAATTCAACATCAAAACCATGACCTCCAGTCAGATCGAAGAGATGCAGCGCAAAATCGAAGCGATTAATAAATTTCTGGAATTACGCCGGCAGAACATCGAACACAAAATAAAACAAATCAACAATGCAATCGTTGTGATGACCCGAAAAGTGCGCCGACAGGAACGACTGCGTAAAAGAGAAGAGTTGATGAGGCAATTTGAAGAGAGTTATTTTGATACCCATGATACGGAGATCATTTACGAACCGGAGCCTCAAAAGCCAGAGCAAACAGGTGAAACAAAAACAAATCAACAATAATTGATTAGTAGGTTGGTCAAAAACAGGTCGAATGTAAGGCAATGAAAGTAAAATATTTTTTCCTGCTTATATGCTTGGTCGTTAGTCCTTTATGGGCGCAACAGGAGCAATTTTCTCCGGTGGACACGCTGTTTAATAAAATGACGCTGGAAGATTTAATTAAAATAAAAAAGTATTTTGAATCTAAAGCTCAGGAATTGCAGAACCAGGGAGAAGACTATCTGTCTGAAGGAATTGAATGGGGCGAAAATTTTCTGAAAGAAGAAGGCCGCAAAGTCAGGAACCGTGATGTGGTTTATATTCGCCTGGCCGAATATTATATTGAAGATGCCGAACGCGCCTATGAAAAAGAAGTGGATGAATACGATAAAAAATTAGACGAGTACGAACGTCAATTAGCTCTGTTTGACCAGGGAAAAATCGAAAAAGAACCCACCGCACCGGAATTCCCGAGCGTTGATTATACCAAAGCCATTGAACTTTACGATCGTTTGTTAAAGGAATTTCCTACCAGTAAATATGCGGATGCCGCCCTGTACACTAAAGCCTGGCTGTTAGAACGTATGGGACGCGGGGAAGAGAGCCGAAAAGTTTATCGCGAAGTGGTGGAAAAATATCCCGAAAGTCCTTTTGCCCCGGAAGCCTATATGCGCCTGGCTGAATATTATTTTGCGCCGCGAGAAGACAAAAAAGATGAACAGCAAATCGTCATCGAACTGCAAAAAGCGATTCAGCTGTACAAAAATGTTTTGCGTTATAAAAAGTCCAAACGCTATGATGAAGCGCTTTACAAATTAGGCTGGAGTTACTACAAATTAGCCTCTCGCGATCCCAAATACTACAACGACGCCATCCTCTATTTTATTGCCGTTGCCGATGACATTGTAAAGGCCCGAAAATACGATCCAAACGGTGAAATTTCCAATCCGGAAGTTTTTCATGAGGCCGTGCAATACATTGGCATTAGCCTGACCGATGAAAATTACGTCAAAAACGGCGTGGAAAGAGCCGCCGAGCTATTGCAAAAAATTGGGGATCGGGAATACGGCCCGGAAATTTTTAAGGCAATGGGCGAAACCTATGAACGAATCGATGAAGGGGAAAAAGCAATCGTCGCCTATACTAAACTGCTGGAAATGTACCCTTACTACGAAAACGCCCCCGAAATTCAGCAACATATCGTCGATGTACTCTATCAGATGGGTAAAGACGAAGAAGCTTACCAGGCGCGACTCGAGTTATTCGAAAAATATAATCCGCAGAGCGAATGGTATCAAAAACTTGAAAATTCAGACAACTTAAATAAAGTTCAATATTTGAATAAAGCCTACAAATTGAGCGAGTCGGCGCTGCGCACCAATCTGGTTATCGATTTGCAAAAAGCGGAAGAAAAATTCGCCAGCGGCGAAGACGCCACGCCTTTGTATGAGCAGTTTGCAAAGCATTGCGAAACCTATCTTACCTATTTCCCGGCAGATTCCAACGCTTATGAGGTCAACTGGTCTTATGCTTACATGTTAGATACGCGTCTTAATCGCTTTAAAGACGCATTCGAAGAGTACATCAAAGTGAGTAATGATTACCTGGAAACCGAGCACCAGCATCAGGCGGCGTTAAACGCCGTATTTGTGGCCGATACCCTGGTTGAAATGCGATTTGGAAGGAATGATACCACGCAGTTTAATCTGGCAAATCCGCAGGAACTCATTCCGGAGGAGCTATCGCCCGAAGAATCAATGCTCATAGAAGCCTACAACAATTATCTACGTCTGTTCCCCTATGGCGATTACGCGCCTAATTTTTTGGCCGCAGCCGGTGGAATTTTCTACAATCACAAAATGTTTGCCGAGGCCAAGGTCTATTTCCAGACCCTTGTAAAACGTTTTCCCAATGCGGCGGAGCGAAGCCTGGCCTTACGCTCGATTATGGATTCCTATTTTGCGCTGGGACGTTTTAAAGACAGTGAAGCCATCGCCAGGCGCATTCTGGCCGAAGAAAACCTGCCGGAAGAGCAGAAAGAATTCGCCCTTAAAAGAATGGGGCAGGCCATCTTCAAAAACGCCGAATATTATGAGCAGCAAGGAGATTTCTTCAATGCCGGTATGGAATTTTTACGCGTTTATCAGGAAGCTCCGGCCGACCCAAAATTGGTGGAAGCCGCCCTGTTTAATAGCGGTTTGAATTTTCAGAAAGCCAAGGACTGGGTGCGTTCTAACGAGTCGTTTAATATTTTAGCCACCGAATATCCGGATTCTAAATATGCCATACCTGCGCTGGAAAATATGGCCAAAAACTTTGTGGAAATGGAAAATTATGTAGATGCGGCAAAAACGTATGAACGCATTTACAATACCTACACAGATACGCCCAACGCCGAGCCTGCGCTTTATAATGCCAGCGTCTATTACCAGAAAGGCGAAAGCTGGGAGGATGCCATTCGCGTAAACGATATGTATATTACGCGCTTCCCGAATCTGCCCTATGCCACGGATTTGTTCTTCCAGAATGCCAGTTTATATCTTAAGCTTAACAACCTGGCGGAAGCCAATCGTATTTATCAGGAATTTGCCAACAAATTCCCCGACGATCCGCGTACGGTTACGGCCTTTTATGAGCGCGGCAAATATTACTATGAAAACGGCATGCCTGAACAGGCAAAAGTTGAGTTGAATAAAGCCATTCAAAAAAGCGAGGCTCTGCAAAGAGCTGGTAAGGATGCCAATGCTTACATTGCGGCCGAAGCGGTTAATTTAATGGCCGAAATTCTGCATCAGGATTTCTTAAGTATCGAGCTAAAACAACCGCCGCAAAACATTCAGGCTAATTTGAATAAACTTAAAGCGTTAATGAAAGAACTGAATGAAACCTATCGTAAGGTTATTGCCTACGCCTCTCCGCGTAGCTTTGAAGCCACCTTTAATATTGCCAAAACATTCGAAGAGTTTGCCGACAAATATATCTCTCAGGAAATTGATCCTAATTTGAATGCCGATCAAAAATTTGTGGCCCAGCTTAAGATTAATGAGCAGGGATACCAGCTTTACGACAGGGCTGTTGAAGAGTATAAAAATGTTATTCAGGTTATTCCGGCTCTTGCCGAAAAATTGGGCATCGATTTGACGCAACCGGAAGAAGAAGTAACAGCCCAGGCCGACACAGCCTCCAACGTTATGGTTACGCGTGTGGCAGAAATTGATTCGGCCAGACAGTTAGCCATAAAATGGCATGAAAAGGCAAAGAGTAAAATATCGCAATTGCTATTTAAAGAAGCCGAAATTACAGCCTCCAGTTTGTACCATACGCTGGAAATTAAGGCGCCTTTTCAACGTCCTTTAGAAATCATTCTCTTCAAAGTTCAGTTATTTGATAAAGCAGCCAAACCGGCCGTTCAAAAATCGATTCAAGCCCACTTACGCAATATCCAGGAATCAGAAGAACTGGGCTTATCTAATAAGTATGTGGAAGAGTCCAAACGCCAGATTCTGCTGATCTCTAATGTGCTGGCTGAACAATACGAAGCCCTGGCTCATTACGCCATTGATAATTATAAAACTGAGATTGAAAAATTAATCGATCTTATTGAAAAAGATTATGGCGAGGTTAACGAGTTTGGCGAAGATTATTATGCGGTTGATAACAACGCCAACCAGATGATCGATTTTAGCAATGAACTAAGCCAATCCAGCATTAAATCGTATCAAAAAACATTAGAGCTGGCTTTACAGTACAATATTCAAAATGATCTGATTAAAACCACCAAAAATAACATGATTCGCCTGGCTGTGGAAATTACCGATCGAATGGGCAAGGAAGCGGACGAGGCCAAAGAAAAAGTTGACTATTATCAGGTTAAATTTGACTCCACGCAAAACTACAATTATGACGACGCCGCCGGCTTTTTCGAAAACTATCTGGTGCAGTTTACCAATTATTCCAAAGATATTCTTGACCTGGCATACGAGATGAAAAAAACGTATGATATTAAGAATATCTGGGTGAATAAGCTGATCTTTAAATTAATCAAGCTGGATCCTTTAGCGTATAGTGAAGAAGTGGAGAAAGAACGTATTGTAATCCAGACCGATTCAACATGGGTTTATTCGACCGTTTACTATCCCGAACAGTGGAACCAGGTTGATTTCGATGATTCTGACTGGTTGAAGCCCGAAGTACTGGTCAGTTATGATAACCAGTTTGCCGATCTGGGGGTAAATCCTGACGCCATCTGGACAAGATTTCAGACGCTGGACACTTTAAGTTTCTCCGCTCAAGATTCTGCTTTCTTTTCCGATTCTACAAATATTGCCGGAGGTGAGCTGGATACGCTGGTATTTTTCAGAAAAGCGTTCTACCTCGATGGCAAACCGGTTGCGGGCAATATTTATGTAACCGCCGACGATGATTTTAGAATTTATCTGAATGGCGAGTACTTATTGGATGATGAAAAGAACGATTATTCCGTGCTTGACACGTTAGATTTCTTTACCTTTGAATTTTATTTAAAGCAGGGTAAAAATGTTCTGGCAATTGACGTGGAAGACAAAGATATGACCAGAGGCGGGGTTAAATTGTACGCTTATATCGAGAATTTGCCGGCGGATATACTGAAAGCGGCAGAAGCAAAAGCAACGGAAAAACGCATTGTGGTTGATCCTGCAATATTAAAACGGATTAATACTCTGCATAAAAACAGAATTGCTTTAAAAGGAGAATTTTAGAATGAAGCTACCGGCTTTTATATTATTAACTTTGATATGGAGCGGCTTGCTGTTTGCTCAGGAACAACCTCAGCAGCAAAGCGCAAACCAGCCGGAGGTCATTGATTTAGGGGCCACCGAGATCCGCGTTAAGATTGAGACGCCGCAGGTTCAGTTAATCACCAAACGGATTAAACCCGATTTTGATGAGATTAAATTAGACCGTTCTTTTAAAAAAGAATTAATTGGCGAAGATGAAAAGATAAACTTAAAGGCCAGACCAGAAATGGCCGAATATTTAAGAATAGACATTGACAAGTTAATGAAAACGTTAAGATAAATTTAAGGAGGGTATTGTTCCATGTTCTTAGCTCAATTTGGAAATGCATTTAAAACCTCAAGCGAAGGTTATGTTTTCATGTGGATTATTGCTCTTTTTGGGGCGGTTGCATTGGCAATTATTATCGAGAGGTTTTATTTTATTCTCGTACGTTCGAATGTGAATGCGGATAAATTTATGGCCGAAATTCGTAAACTGGTTGCCGGCGGAAACATTGAAAGAGCAATTGAACTGTGCGAAAAAGGTAAGCAAAAAGCGCTGCCCTTTGTGGTACTGCGTGGTTTGAAACGAGCCAATGAAAGCGAACAACTGGATTTCCGGGCCATTCAGAACGCCGTCGATGAAGGCACTCTGGAAGTGATCCCCAAACTAAAAGAACGAACCAGCTATCTGGCAATGTTAGCCAATGTGGCTACACTGACCGGTCTTATGGGAACGATTTACGGTCTTATCATTTCCTTCGCTGCGGTAGGTAGCGACGCGGTATCGGAAGAAGATAAATCGCGCCTGCTGGCTCAGGGTATTGCGGCCGCTATGAACACAACGATTTTTGGTCTGATGGTCGCCATCCCGACATTGATGGCTTACACCTACATCTCCAACAGAACCAATAAAATCATTGATGAGTTGGACGAACATCTGGTCAAATTAATCAATCTGATCACAGGCAATCGTTAATCATTAAAATTGAGGTGATAGCTCATGGCATACGAACCATCTAAGCGTAGAAGAGGTGAAGAGCTTGAGATGGAGTTAGATATACGACCTGTCATGAACCTGATGGTCGTATTGATTCCTCTGCTGATTGCCGGCGCAGAATTTGTAAAGCTGAATATGATTGAAATTAACTTACCCCCGACTAAAACCTCGGTGGGTAATCAGGCAGGTAAAGAGAATCTCCTGGAAGATAAAGAAAAGCAAAAGTTGTTGCGTTTAAAGTTAATCATTACGGATCAGGGCATTACCATTGGAAATGAATTCGGTATTCTGCGCGACGATCAGGGTGAAGGCCCGACGGTCAAAAAAACTCCAGAAGGAGAATATGATTTCGCGGCTCTTCGCGAAAAACTAATCGAACTGAAAAAGAAAATTGCAGGCCAGGGCTTTGCGGATGAAAACCGCGTTATTTTAGCCGCTGAGCCCACGATAAAGTACGAAGTCATTATCAAAGTGATGGATAATATCCAGACCTATGTTGACGAGAACAACAAGGTTCAACCGTTATTCCCAGAAGTAAACTTTTCAAAAGTACTATAAAAAAGGGTAAGTAAAATATGGCTTTTCAACCCTCAAAAATAAAAAGGCACATGTCCAAAGAACAGGGCACGCTTAATTTGAACTCGATGATGGATATGATGACCATCATTCTGCTATTTCTATTGAAAACGTTTTCTACTTCCGGAGCGATTGTGACGCCTTCGCAGGAATTGCATTTGCCGACCTCGGTAATCGGTACCAAACCATCCAAACAGCTAACGGTTAGTATCGCTAAAAGTAAAATTCTGGTGAATGACAAAAAGGTACTGGACAATGATGAAGTCAGGGCGGATATGATGCTCATCCCCAGGCTGGCCGAAGAACTCCAGAAATACGCAGAAAAGGAAAAAGAGCTGGAACGGGAGGTGGGAAAAGAATTCTCCCACGAAGTGATCATAGAAGGGGATAAGGAAATACCCTATGACTTGTTGCTCAAGGTTATGTTCACTTGCAGTAAATCTGAATTTTATAAGATGCGTTTATTGACCATTAAAAAAGGTGAATCATAAAATCCAGAAAAGAGTGGCGTATGCAAGCATTAAATAAAAATATCAGCGCCGGGGGAGGACGGAAAGAATTAGCTTTAAAAAGCTTTCCCAAAGAATTTGAACGGAATATCTGGGAAGAGCTGGATCGGCGGTTCTACATTATCTTAATTGCCTCGTTGGCTTTTGTTTATGGCAGTATTATTTATTTGTCGAATATAGAGTTTTCTAAAGAAAAAGTTGACCAGGCCATTAAAGAAAAATACCTGCGTAAGATTTACAAGGTAGAACTGGTAGCCGAAGAACCTCCGCAAGTAGAAGCGGAAGCCGAGACAGGCGTTGGTCAGGGAATCGAAGATACCCCGGTCGAAGAGAAAGTTGAGAAAAAGCCGGATGTGCGCGCCCAGAAAGATCGCGGCAAGCGCGCAGAAGGCCGTGGTGAGTCTGCTTCTCAGCGGGCCAATCGCCGGGCGCGAAGCCAGGCTTCCAGAGCCCAACAGCGGGCGGCCATTGCTTCCAAGGTTGCTGGCGGCGGCGTTTTAGCCCTGTTGACCGCCGGCGGAGAAGGAGGCACGGGCGCCGCAGAAGCGGGCGTTTTGGACGATGCCGTTAGCGGCGGCGGCGTTACCGATATTGATCAAATTTTAAGCGGCGCGCAAACCCTGCAAACAGCCAGCGCAGCTCAACAGCGCTCCAGAGTGGGCGCACGGCGCATTGGCAGCGGAGACGCACAGCAGGGAGCGGCGATCGACGATATCATCGGCGGCGGTATCGGACAGGAACCCTCCTATGACCTGAGCCGCCAGGGCGATTTCTCCCTGAAAATCTCCAAAGGTACGGTAACCGGCAAAGCCTCGCGCTCTACCGCCAGATCCGCGGACGCTATCTCTGCCGTTATCAATAAACATCAAAGCGCTATTGAAGATTGTTACAAGCGTGTTGCTAAATTAAATCCCAATCTTAGGGGCAGCGTAACGGTTATGTTCACCATTGAACCTAATGGGCGAGTAAGCAATGTACGGATTATTGAATCTACTCTGAAAAATAGCAGGGTGGAAAGTTGTATTACACGCCGCATCCGCAGCTGGCGTTTTGATCCCATCGATCCAAAAGAAGGTAAAGCCATCTTTCGACAGAAATTTATCTTCACCAAGTAATATCTGTTCATTAATTCTTAAAAAGCCACCTGCGGGTGGCTTTTTTTATTTGTGAAATGAACAGAATTACAATATATTTAAAACCAATTTTTATTCATAAAGCTGAATTAAATAGGATTTGGAGAAAAAATGAAAAGGACTTTTACGTGCGGCGAGCTGGATGAAAGTTTAATAAACAAAACGGTTGTTTTAAATGGTTGGGTAAATAAATGGCGCGATCATGGCGGATTGATCTTTATTGATTTGCGCGATCGCTACGGTCTGACGCAGATTGTTTTTAATCCACAGACCAATCCCCGGGCTTACGAAACGGCCAAGCATCTGCGTAATGAAGATGTGATTGCCGTAGAGGGCATCGTGGTCGGAAGACCGCCGGAAGCGATTAACCCCAAAATGCGCACGGGTAAAATTGAAGTTCATGTTCAAAAACTGGAAATTTTAAACAAAGCAAAAACAACGCCTTTTGAAATCAACGATCAAATCGAAGTCAGCGAAGATATTCGGCTAAAGTACCGTTACCTGGATTTGCGCCGTCCTCGCTTACAACAAAACCTGATCGTCAGAAGCGAAGTGTACAAAATCGTAAGAAATTTCTTTTATGATGAAAAATTCGTGGAAATTGAAACGCCATTTTTAATGAAAAGTACGCCCGAAGGCGCGCGAGACTTTTTAGTGCCCAGTCGCAATTTTCCCGGTAGGTTTTACGCCCTGCCACAATCGCCTCAAACTTACAAACAGTTGTTAATGATCGCCGGGTACGATCGCTATTTTCAAATCGTAAAATGTTTTAGAGATGAAGACCTGCGTCGGGATCGGCAGCCGGAATTTACACAAATAGATGTGGAAATGTCCTTTGTGGATGAAAATGATGTGATGGATGTTTCAGCCCGCTTAATAAAAATTCTGTTTAAAAAAATATTAAATGTAGATGTGCCGCTTCCCATTCGCAAATTATCCTTTAAGCAGGCCTTTGAAACTTACGGCAACGATAAGCCGGATTTGAGGTTCGGGTTTCCCATTGTAACCCTCAATTCGGTGTTTGAAAGCTCCGAATTTAAAGTGTTTAGAAATGTAATCGAGAACGGCGGGCGTGTGGCGGCCATTGCCATTCACCCGGCGGATGGTTTTTCTCGCAAAAAAATAGACCGCTTAACGGAAGACGCCAGGCAGTTTGGCGCAAAAGGACTGGCCTACCTCATCTACAACAATAATGAATTCAAAGGAAGTGTCGCAAAGTTTTTAAGCCAGAATGAACTGGAAAATTTGAAACAGGAAATGGATTTGCAGAACAATTCTCTGGTGCTGATTGTGGCCGATCAATACGAAACGACCTATTCTGTGCTGGGGCAATTAAGACTAAAAATAGCTGACGAATTAAATCTTTTAGACGACCAAAAATTCGAATTTGCCTGGATCGTCGATTTCCCTCTGCTGGAATGGAGTGAAGAGCAAAATCGCTATGTGGCCCGTCACCACCCTTTTACCAGTCCCAGAACCGATCAATTGGAATTGCTGGATACAGCACCGGATAAAGCGCTGGCCAGGGCGTATGACCTGGTGTTAAACGGAAACGAAATCGCCGGCGGAAGCATTCGTATTCATCAGAGAGCGCTGCAAGAGAAGATGTTTGAAGTGTTAAAGATCGGCAAAGAAGAGGCCGAAGCCAAATTCGGTTTTTTGCTCCAGGCGCTGGAGTACGGCGCTCCGCCGCATGGCGGCATTGCGTTTGGGCTCGATCGTCTGGTGATGCTGTTAACCGGAGCGGGATCCATTCGGGATGTAATTGCCTTTCCCAAAACGAGCTCCGCTTTGAGTTTAATGGATGGAGCGCCTTCGGAAGTTTCCGAAGAACAGTTGGCCGAATTGCATATTAAAGTACGGTAAAAGCAACAGTAACTTTGTGTTAAATTTATTTTTATTCTTGACAAAAATAGATAATTTTGTTACTTTCGGAATAATAGAAAATTGTAGTTATTTAATTGATCTAATCCAGGAGGCGTGTCGTATGAACAAGTTAAGAATTTTAGTATTAGGGCTTATTGCCGTAGGGATGTTTTCGCTCACCAGCTGTAAGTGGAAACCAAGTGAAGACCAAATCAAAACCTTAGAAGAGACCAAGGCTGCAGCCCTTTCTGCAGAGGAAACTTTGCAAAAGAAAAAAGCCGAGAGACAGGAATGGGAAAAGAAAGTTGCCGCTAAAAAAGCAGAGCTGGATAAGCTGAAAAAAGACAAAGAAAATGTGCAAAACTTTCAACAGCCCGCTGAATAATTTAATTGAGTTTACGAATTAAAGAGGAGAATGTAGCTATGAAAATAAGAGTATTATTAATTTTAGGCTTGTTCCTGTCGCTCGTAATGGCCAATGTTGTATTGGCTCAGTCTTACAATTACGAAGAGATGACGCAGGAGCAATACAACGCATTATTAACTGAGTGGCAGCAACGACTGGATGCCGCTAAAAAAGCCATCGCTGAAGAAGAAGCAAAAATTGAGCAATTAAAGAAAGAATATGACGCTTTACAGGCCGAAATCGATCAGACCTGGGACGAAATTTTCAAGATTGCCGAGGCAAATAAGGCAGCCTATGAAGCCTATAAAGGAAAAGTTGAACAACTGCGTGACGAAGTTAGAGCTTTTCTTAATCTTTCACCGGAAGAAATTTACAGCAAATCCAATGAGCTAAACGCGTTGGAAAGCAAGCTGGAAGAGCTTAAAAAAGATCCGTTTTCGGCTATGGCCGAGCAAGAAGCTATGCTAAATGAAATCGCCAGCTTAATCGAACAGGCCAAAGAAAAAGCAAAAACGGCCGTTCCTCCTACTTACACCGTAATGAAAGGCGACTATCTGTGGAAAATCGCCGGCAAAGATGATATCTATGGAAATCCAATGGCCTGGTGGAGAATTTACACTTCCAACCTGGATCAGATTAAAAATCCCGATTTGATTTATCCTAATCAGGTGTTGGCCATCCCGCGTGTGGTTGGGCCCAATGAACATCTGGTTCAAAAGGGTGAATTCCTGTCCAAAATTGCCAGCTATCCCAATGTTTATGGCGATTCTTTTAAATGGCAAAAACTGTACGAAGCTAACAAAAGCTTCATCTCCGATCCTAATCTGATTTATCCATTCCAGGTGTTAAAAATTGCACGCTAAAGTATTAGTGTTGTAAGGTTTAAAGGCTTCTGGCGAAAATTTTCCCGGAAGCCTTTTTTTATTGTAAGGGGCGTAAATGGAAGAAATTGTAGAAAAGACCATAAAAATACCCGAAGCAGTGGGCCACATAAGCGTGGTGGGAGAACAGGACAGCAATTTAAGAATTCTGGAAGAGAATTTTCAGGTGCGCATTATTGCCCGGGGAAATACTCTGAAAATTTTAGGAAAGCAGCAAGAGGCGGAAGCGGCCTGCCAGGTATTGGAAGAATTGATTGCTGCCGCAAAACGCAATAAAATATTTACCAGAGATGATGTGCTAACCGCCATTAAAATCACCCGCTCATTAAAGAGCGCCTCTCCAGCGACCGACTTGCCAGATGTGGCTGCAACGCCCATGGAAACCATTTCAACGTTTTTAGGATACATTAAGCCTCGAACTGAAGGGCAGCGCGCCATGATGGAAGCCCTGAACAAAAATGACATTGTATTTGCCGTGGGGCCGGCGGGAACGGGCAAAACCTATCTGGCCGTGGCGCTGGCCGTGGCGCATTTAAAAGAAAATCTTGTGAAAAAAATTGTACTGGCCCGTCCCGCGGTGGAAGCGGGCGAAAGCCTGGGATTTTTACCAGGCGATTATAAAGAAAAAATCGATCCTTATCTTAAACCCTTGTATGATGCCCTGGAAGACATGCTGCCCAGGGACTTGCTAAAACGCTTTCTGGAACAGCAAATTATTGAAATACTGCCGTTGGCTTACATGCGCGGACGTACTTTAAACAACGCTTTTGTCATTCTGGACGAAGCGCAAAACACAACGTTTATGCAAATGAAAATGTTCTTAACGCGTCTGGGAATCAATTCCAAAAGTATTATTACCGGCGATATTACGCAAATCGATTTGCCGACTAAAAAAGACTCCGGCCTGGTAAGTAGTTTTTATGTGCTATCCGGAATTGAAGGGATTGCCTTCGTCAAATTAACCAATCGCGATGTGGTCAGGCATCCGTTAGTCAAAGACATCATTGATGCGTATGAGCGGTATGACGAAAAACAGAATTCTAAAGAAAAATAAGCTTCGTTTTGTTTCTTGCATGACTTGATTAAAATCCTTACATTCATAATTTATTGGTATTTAAAGAGGGGGTGTTTATGTCCGGATTAAAAGAGGTTGTAATTGTAAGCGCTGCCAGAACGCCAGTGGGCAGTTTTGGCGGCGTTTTGAAAGACGTTCCGGCGACAAAATTAGGTAGTATTGCCATTAAAGGCGCTCTGGAAAAGGGCGGCGTGCCTTTTGACCAGGTGGATGAGGTAATTATGGGTAATGTTTTACAGGCCAACGAGGGCCAGGCGCCCGCCAGGCAGGCCGCTCTGGGGGCTGGACTGGACACGTCTGTGGCCTGTATGACCATTAACAAAGTTTGCGGTTCTGGATTAAAATCGGTGATGCTGGCGGCCCAGGCCATTATGGTGGGCGACGCCGAAGTTATTGTAGCCGGCGGAATGGAAAATATGAGCCAGGTTCCTTATTACCTGCCCAAGGCGCGTTATGGTTACCGCATGGGGCATGGCGAGCTGGTGGACGGAATGATCAAAGATGGGCTGTGGGATGTGTACAACGATTTTCACATGGGCATTGCCGCAGAACTGTGCGCTTCGGAATGCAATGTGCCGCGAGAGGCGCAGGATGAATATGCAACCATGAGTTACAAACGCGCTTTAAAAGCGCAGGAAGAAGGCTTGTTTAACGAAGAGATCGTTCCGGTTGAAGTTCCTCAACGCAAGGGCGATCCTATCATCGTTAGCGAAGACGAAGAGCCCAAAAATGTAAAGTTCGAAAAGATACCGCACCTGAGACCGGCATTTAAAAAAGACGGTACGGTAACAGCGGCCAATGCTTCCAAAATTAACGACGGCGCGGCAGCCGTGGTGGTAATGTCGCTGGAAAAGGCTAATGAGTTGGGATTAAAACCCATGGCGCGCATCGTTTCTCAGGCCTCGTTTGCCAAAAAGCCAGAATATTTTACAACGGCGCCGGCCGATTCCATTAACCTGGCTTTAAAAAAGGCCGGGCTGACGGTGGAAGATATCGACCTGTTTGAAATAAATGAAGCGTTTGCCGTCGTTGCAATCATTAACAATCGTCTGCTTAATTTGCCGGTGGAAAAAGTAAACGTGCACGGTGGCGCAGTGGCCATAGGGCACCCCATTGGCGCAAGCGGAACACGCATTTTAACCACCTTGCTGTATGCCATGAAACACCGCTCCGCTAAACGAGGTCTGGCCTCTTTGTGCATTGGCGGTGGAGAAGCTTCCACCTTAGTTGTCGAGTTAATGTGAAAGGAAATGAGATGAAAAACATCGCAGTTATTGGCGCAGGAACCATGGGCAACGGCATTGCGCATGTGTTTGCTCAGTTTGAGTACCAGGTAACTTTAATTGATATTGATCGATCCATATTAGAAAAAGCGCTGGCCACCATCGAAAAAAATTTAAATCGACAGGTAAAAAAAGGCATTATTACAGAAGAACAATTAAAAGCAACCTTAAAGCGCATTAATCCGCAAACCGAACTGGCAAAGGCTGCCGGGGCCGAACTGGTAATAGAAGCGGTGATTGAAAACGACGATTTAAAAAAGAAAATTTTTAAAGACCTGGACGAAGTTTGTCCGGCGGGAACCATCCTGGCTTCCAATACTTCCTCGATATCGATAACGGAGCTGGCGGCGGTCACCAGCAGACCAGATAAAGTGATTGGCATGCACTTTATGAATCCGGTGCCGGTAATGGAGCTGGTAGAAATCATTCGCGGCCTGGCAACCAGCGATGAAACCTTTCAGACGATTTTTGATGTGGCCAAAACGTTAAACAAAACGCCAGTGGAGGTGAATGATTATCCGGGATTTGTCAGCAACCGTGTTCTGATGCCCATGATTAACGAAGCCATTTATTGTTTGATGGAAGGCGTGGCAGAAAAGGAAGCCATCGACACGGTGATGAAGCTGGGCATGCACCACCCCATGGGACCGCTGACCCTGGCCGATTTTATTGGGCTGGACGTTTGCTTACATATCATGAATGTGTTGTATAAAGGACTGGGAGATCCGAAATATCGTCCCTGCCCCTTATTGAAAAAGATGGTGGCCGCAGGCCATTTAGGTAGAAAAACTAAAAAAGGATTTTACACGTACGAGTGAAAATGTCAAGAAGAAAAGAACGCGAGCTGGTTTTCAAGGTCTTGTTCGCCCATGAGTTCAACCCGATCCCTTTAAGCGAGCAGCTCGAATTTCTGGCCGAAGATGTGGAAAATAAAAAGCGCATTACGCCTTATGTCCGTAAGCTTGCGTCGCTTTGTATTGAGAAAAAAGATGAATTTGACGGGCGAATTAAACCCAAACTGATTAATTGGGATTTTGAACGGGTTGCCGTGGTTGATCGGATTTTATTGCGCATGGCTCTGGCAGAGTTTCTGTATTTTGAGGATATTCCCCCGGAGGTGACCATTGACGAGATGATCGAACTGGGCAAAAAGTATGGCGCCCCGAAAAGCGGACGCTTTATTAATGGAATTCTCGATTCGATCTTTAAGGATTTGAAGGCCGAGAAAAAAATTAAAAAATCCGGAAGAGGATTAATCACGAAAATAAAATAGAACGGGGTCTAATGGCAATTGCAGTTATCTCTGATATTCATGGCAACCTGGAAGCTTTGACTAAAGCCATCGACTATATAAAAGAACAAGGTATCAAGGATATTTACTGCCTGGGCGATGTGGTGGGCTATGGACCGAATCCCAATGAATGTGTGGAGATTATCCGGCAACAGTGCAAGGTGGTATTGATGGGAAATCATGATTATGCCGCAATTGGACTGGCGCGCATCGAATATTTTAATGATTTCGCCAAAATGGCCACCTATTGGACGATGAATCAATTAACGACAGAGAATAAAGAGTTTTTGCGTAATCTGCCGTTCATGTACCAGACCGATCGTTTTATCATGGTTCATAGTTCGCCATCCAATCCCGAGCACTGGTATTACATTTTATCATTAAATGACGCGTTAATCGAAATGCAGAGTTTTAAGCAAGATTTGTGTTTTGTGGGGCATTCGCATGTACCGGTGGTTTTTAATCAAAAAGCGACCTACAAAAGAGACATTTCAATTGAACCAAATCAAAAATATATCGTTAATGTTGGAAGTATAGGTCAGCCGCGTGATGGAGATGCGCGGCTGAGCTTTGTAATTTTTGATCCGGATGCGGGCAAAATTCAGTTTGTCCGTCTGGACTATGAAGTAAATAAAACATACGAAAAAATAATAAAAAGTGGTTTGCCTTCATTTCTGGCGGAAAGAATATTAAAGGGGTATTAAGGAAAGATGATACAAAAACTTATCACAAAAATATTTGGTACAAAACACGAACGCGACGTCAAGAAGCTTTGGCCAATTGTCGAACAGATTAATGAATATTTTGAGCAGTTCGAAAAACTGAGCGACGAAGAGCTTCAGAAAAAAACGGAAGAGTTTAAAGAACGACTGGCCGCAGGCGAAACAACGGACGATATTTTGCCGGAAGCATTTGCCGCTGTAAAACAGGCCTGCAAACGCCTGCTGGGCAAAAAGTGGATGGTGGTCGGCCGGGAAATGACCTGGAACATGGTACCCTTTGACGTCCAGCTTTTGGGCGGAATTGTTTTACATCAGGGTAAAATTGCCGAAATGGCAACCGGCGAAGGTAAAACCCTGGTGGCCACCATGCCGTTGTATTTAAACGCCCTGGAAGGCAAAGGCGCGCATCTGGTTACGGTGAATGATTACCTGGCGCAGCGCGACGCCGAATGGATGGGCGAGGTTTACAAGTTCCTCGGATTGACCGTGGGCGTTATTTTGAACAATATGGACGCCAGGCAACGACGCGAGGCCTATAACTGCGATATTACCTATGGCACAAACAATGAATTTGGCTTTGACTATTTGCGCGACAACATGGCTTCTTCGCCGGATGAAATCGTACAAATCCGCGGCCATCACTACGCCATTGTGGATGAGGTCGATAGCGTTTTAATTGACGAAGCCCGTACGCCGTTAATCATCAGCGGACCGGTAAGCGGAGACAGCACCGCCCAGCGCTACCGTGAAATGAAGCCCTATGTGGAGCGGCTGGTTGCCAACCAGAACCGGCTGGTAAACCGCATGGTGATGGAAGCAGAAGAGCTGCTTAAAGAAGGAAAAGATCGCGAAGCAGCCGTTAAACTGTTTATTGCCGAACGCGGCGCTCCCAAACACAAACGCCTGCTCAAGCTGTATCATGAAAAAGGCATTAAAACACTCGTTCAACAGGTAGAAAACGATTACTACCGCGATAAAGGTCAAAATAAGGTTTCGGACGAAACCTATTTTGGCGAGCTTTATTATGTTATTGATGAGAAAAATCACATCATCGACCTGACCGAAAAGGGACGCGAGGCTCTAAATCCCAATGATCCGGACATGTTCTTATTGCCCGACCTTGGCGAGGAAATTGCAAAAATCGAAAATGATTCGAGCCTTTCCGTTGAAGAAAAAGTGATCCGTAAAGAAGAATTGCACAATCTTTACACGGAACGCAGCGAAAAATTACAGAATATCTCTCAATTATTGCGCGCCTACACGCTTTATGAAAAAGATCAGGAATACGTGGTTCAGGACGGCAAGGTTCAGATTGTAGATGAATTTACCGGTCGTATTTTACATGGCCGCCGCTACAGCGATGGTTTGCACCAGGCCATTGAAGCCAAAGAAAATGTGCAGATCGAAAAAGAAACGCAAACTCTGGCCACCATTACGCTGCAAAACTATTTCAGGATGTACGATAAACTGGCCGGCATGACCGGTACGGCCGAAACCGAAGCCGCGGAATTCTGGGAGATTTACAAACTGGATGTGGTGGTCATACCCACTAACAAACCGGTAATCCGCATCGATTACGACGACGTTGTTTACCGCAGTAAACGAGAAAAGTACAACGCGGTAATTGAAAAGATTATTGAAGAACGGGAGAAAGGGCGCCCCGTGCTGGTGGGCACTACAACGGTAGAAGTATCGGAAGTTTTAAGCCGAATGCTAAAACGCAGGGGCATCCCGCACAATGTATTGAATGCCAAACAGCATGCGCGTGAGGCGGAAATTATTGCACACGCCGGCGAACCACAGGCTGTAACCATTGCCACCAATATGGCGGGTCGTGGTACCGACATTAAGTTGGGCGAAGGCGTGCGCGAAGTAGGCGGGCTGGCGATTATCGGTACAGAGCGCCACGAATCGCGGCGTATCGATCGACAGTTGCGCGGACGCGCCGGCCGCCAGGGCGATCCGGGAAGCAGTATCTTCTTTCTCAGTCTGGAAGACGACCTGATGCGTCTGTTTGGCAGCGAACGCGTGGCGCGCATCATGGATCGCATGGGTATTGAAGAAGGCGAGGTTATCACCCATCCCATGATTAGCCGCTCCATCGAAAAGGCGCAGAAAAAGGTAGAAATGCAGAACTTTTCCATTCGTAAGCGCCTGCTGGAATACGACGATGTAATGAACCAACAGCGCGAGATCATTTACGACCGACGCAAAGTAGCCCTGTTTCAGGAAGACACGCGCGAAGAAGTGGAATCAATCCTCGATGAATTCATCGATCACAAGCTGGCCATGTACGCTCCGCCTAAAGCCCATCCGGAAGAGTGGGACCTGGACGCCCTGGAAGAAGAAATCGGAAAGGTGTTGAATGTTTCGCTTTACCAGGTGCGCCAGAATCTGGATGAATATGACCACGAAACGCTTCGCCAGTATATTCGCGATCAGGCTCTGCATGTTTACGAATTAAAAGAGAAAAGAATCGGCCGCGAGCGCATGTCTGTGCTGGAACGCTACTTTATCTTAAGAGTGATCGATGAAAAGTGGAAAGATCATCTGTATGATATGGACGTGCTCAAAGAAGGCATTCATCTGCGCGCTTATGGCCAGAAAGACCCATTACTTGAATACAAGCGCGAAGCCTTTTTGATGTTTGAAAAATTAATTCACGACATCAATGAAGAAACACTGCAGTGGCTGTGGAAATTTCAACTGGTAGAAGAGCCAGTGAATCGCGCCGAGGCGCGCAAGCGACAGCCCCAGCGCATGCAGCTCATTCATGAATCGGCCGATGGACTGGGCTTCAGCTCGGCTGTTGGTGAAGAGACGGACATTCAAAAAGCAGGCAAACAGCGCTCGGATAAAAAACAGCCGATCCGCGTGGGTGAAAAAATCGGCCCGAACGATCCGTGTCCCTGCGGCAGCGGGAAAAAATACAAAAAGTGTCACGGAGCCGTTAAAAACTAAGGCAGCACAGCCGCAACCAAAATCAACAGCAACGTGTGCAAAGTAATTTTCTCGCAGATTACGCCAATAATCGCAGAAATTTATTTAACATTTAAGACAAAAGCTAAACAAAACCGGCGCTATCTACGCCCCTTCTCTTTTTTAAAGAGAAGGGGATGGGGGATGAGTTTTAAAAGCAGCACAAAAATTTTTAAATCCCGCCCGGGCTGGATTGATCTTCCAGAGGAAGTATCCTAAACAACATTTTTCCGCAGAACTTTAAAGCCGGGTATGCTGTCTTGCAACACAGCCCGGCTTTTTTAATGGCTGCGCCTACTTATTTCAAAAGATGCAGCGCTTAAGCAAGTAAGAATTTTGGATTGAATTGTCGCCTGGTTGGATGAAAACCGGCATGCTTTACATCGTAAGATAAAGATCGCAGGAACGGCATGCGGTAAACAGGAGGCTGATTTAGCAGCAGCGTCTTAAAAAACTTATTGTTTTAAAGTAAAAAACCAGCGAATTAAATTGATAATAATCAGGGCCAGACCTTCCATGCGCGAAACGCGCCAGCCGGTGCGCATCATAATAACCACCGTCAGCACTAACATAACAAGGATAAAAATCTCGAACGGAGCATCCTGAGCCACGTGCAAAGGGCGCAAAATAGCGGCCAGCCCCAGGACTCCCATGATGTTGAACAGGTCGCTTCCGATCAGATTGCCGGCGGAAATCCCATGACGGCCCTTAATGGCGGCTACCAGTGAAGTGGCAAATTCGGGCGCGGAAGTGCCGGCCGCCACGATGGTCACCGCAATGGCCCACTCCGAAAGACCGACCTTCCTGGCCAGAAAGGTCGCAGAATCGACCAGAAAATGGCCGCCTGCAACAACCAGAGTCAAACCGCCTATCAATTGTAGCGCATGATACCAGCGGAAAGGGCCGTGACTGAACTCTTCTTCCAGGGGCTCTTTGTGGATAAAAAGATAGGAAAGGTAGGCAGCGAGAGCCACCAGCAGAAAGATACCCTCCCACATGGCAATGGAATAATCGCTTAGAAAAAAAAGCAAAATAATCGAGACCAGCAGCAGCAATCCGCCTTCGCGATAGACCAGTTTTTTTGTGGTTTTGATGGTTTGCAATAATGCAACGCCGCCAAGGATGAATCCCAGATTAAATATATTGGAACCAACAATATTGCCAACGGAAATATCGGCCTGATGTCTGATGGCTGCAGAAATGGTAACCGCAAATTCCGGCGCGGACGTTCCAAAAGCGATGACCGTTAAACCGATTACCAGATCAGAAATGCCCATTTTTTGTGCCAGCCGTGGCGCCGATTCCACAACCCACACGGCGCCTAACCACAATGCCCCGGTACTGATCGTTAAGATGACAATATTTACAAATAGTTCCATGTACTTTTCCTGTTTTATTTAAAAGAGAAAACTAACAAATTCTTCTAAATGATTCAACTGGAGGCAGTAAATTTTTGCTTGCCGCGCCTGCCGCCATGAAACGTAGCCGATCTTTTTTATTTTAATCAAAATGGTGGTATTAAAATCAATATTGATTTATTCTGGCGCATTGACTAAGTTTTCTAAAAAAAAAGAAGAGAGGAATATGCAGTTATTTTTCAGAGAATTCGGTCAGGGAAAGCCGTTAATTGTTTTACATGGACTGTTCGGCATGTCTGATAACTGGTTAACCGTGGGGAAAAAACTTGGCGAACATTATCATCTCTTTTTGTTGGATTTGCGCAATCATGGTCAGTCGCCCCACAGCGATGAATTTAATTACACGGTAATGGCGGAAGATGTGGAGGAGTTTATTCAAACGCAGGGAGTGGAGCGCCCCGTTGTGCTTGGACATTCGCTGGGCGGTAAGGTGGGCATGGAACTGGCGCTTAATTTTGAGACGCCAGTCGAGCGATTAATAGTGGTGGATATCGCACCCCGCGCCTACCATCACTCGCATTTTAAATACTTTTTAGAAACCTTACTTTCTTTGAATCTCAGTCAGATGAAAACCAGAATTGAAATCGACCAATGGTTGAGCAAAAAAATTCCCCAGCCGGCTATCAGACAGTTTCTGCTAAAAAATTTGAAACGAAACGAACAAAATCGCTTTGAATGGAAGATCAATTTGAAAGCCGTTTATCAAAATCTTGAACATATTTTAGGGCCGGTAACTTCGAATAACTCTTTTGACGAACCGGTTTTGTTTTTGCGGGGCGAAAAATCGGACTACATCACTGAAGAAGACGTTTCGACCATTAAGCGCCTGTTTCCGCTGGCCAGAGTACACACCATAAAAGGCGCGACGCACTGGGTGCATGCCGATGCACCGCAGGAATTAATAAAAGAAGTGCGTGAATTTTTAAGCGCGTAATTTTTTGTCCCTTGTCCAAACAGGTAGGCGCGCCACAAAAACGAATTTGATGTGTAACGCGCTTGTAGATGGAATTAACGCAAAAACCGCGCACAACGGCAAAATTGTTTTGGAACTTCCATTTCAGAAGAAGTGATGTGAAAAGGTTGATGGCTATTTTTAAATGGTAAGCCGCAATGCACAACAAAAAGGAGGAGAAAATGACCATAAGGGAGCTAATTTTAAAAAACCGCAGTTGTCGGCGTTTTAAGCAGAACGAAGCTGTTTCGGTGGAATTGCTCCGCTCGTGGATCGATCTGGCGCGCCTGTCGCCTTCGTCGGCCAATCTTCAACCGCTGAAGTACATTATTTCCAGCTCGGCGCAGACCAACGCCAGCATTTTCTCCACACTGGCCTGGGCGGGGTATTTAAGCGACTGGCCGGGCCCGGCGGAAGGCGAGCGTCCGGCGGCGTACATCGTCATTCTGGCCGACAGAAAAATCAAGTTCCCCATCGATTGCGATCACGGTATTGCCGCGCAAAGCATATTGCTGGGCGCTGTCGAAGCCGGTTACGCCGGTTGTATTATCGGTTCCATTCAACGAAATGAGTTGCGTCAGATTCTTAAAATTCCGGATCACCTCGAAATACTGTTGGTTCTGGCCCTGGGCAAACCCGCCGAAACCATTGTGCTGGAAGAAGCAGGGAAGGACGGCGACATCCGCTACTGGCGGGACGATAAGGGCGTTCATCATGTTCCCAAACGCCCATTAAATGAGATCATCTTAAAAGAATTTTAATCGAAGCGTGGAGGTAAGTCATGAATAAATGGCTGATGTTATTTTTAGGCGGCTGGATTTTTTTCGCAGGCTGCCAGAAAATTTCCGTAACGGAAATACAAAATATGGTAGATCGGGGTGAATTCTCTAAAGCGGAACAGATAATAAAGGAGCGTCTGGCAGACGATAAGAATTTGAGCGCAAAAGAAAAGGACCTGTTGCGCTTTGAACTGGAGCGCATGAAGCGCATTCGCAAAGATTTTACTAAATCACGCGAACAGGTTGTCGAATTTATAAAAAAATACATTCCGGATGTGAGCGATGAAGACCTGGCGCGCTGGGAAAAGGAAAAAAAACTGGAATTTATGGTGATTGACGGGCAGAAAAAATATTTTAATCATGCCGCACGAAATCTCTTTCGCCTGGATGATGAATGCCTTGCCATCTGGAAGCAAAAAAATCCAGATAATAAGAAAAAATTTGATCTTGATCTGCATATCGAAAATTTGATTGCCGAATGTCAGGAAAGCGGCTTAACCTATGGTCATCCGGTGCGCCTGCGAATCAAACAGGGCGTTGTGGTGCATGCCGATCAGGTTCCGGATGGCGAATTGATCCGCTGCTGGATTCCTTTCCCACGAGAGATTCCTCATCGCCAGCTCAACATTAAAATATTAAACAGCGAACCGAAAACATATCAACTGGCGCCCAACAGCCGCCTGCAGCGCACCATTTATTTTGAAAAGCAAGCCATTGCCAATGAGCCAACCGAGTTCTGGGTGGAGTACGAATACACCACGCACGGGGTTTACGTGGATATTGATCCGCAAAAAGTAAAAGCGGTAGATCCTGAGGGCCCTTTAAAAGAGTACCTGCAAGAACGGCCGCCGCATATTGTGTTTAGCGATACCCTGAAAAAACTGTCCGCTCAAATTGTGGGGCAGGAGACCAACCCTTACCGCATTGCGCAAAAGATCTTTGCCTGGATCGATACCAACATCACCTGGGCTTCGGCCAGAGAATATTCCACCATTCGCAATCTTTCGCTTTATCCGGTGTTGAATAAACATGGAGACTGCGGTATTCAGACCATGTTGTTCATTACTCTTTGTCGGATGAACGGCATCCCGGCGCGCTGGCAAAGCGGATGGGAATTTCAACCCCCAGATGACAGCATGCACGATTGGAGCATGATCTATTTTGAACCTTACGGATGGGTGCCATCAGACGTGACTTACGGAATGCGCCAGTCCGATGTCCCTCAGGTAAAATATTTTTATCTAAACGGTATGGACAGTTTTCGTTTGATTTTTAACGACGATTATTCCATGCCGTTTGAGCCGCCCAAAACGCATTTTCGCTCAGAAACGGTCGATTCGCAGCGCGGCGAGGTAGAATGGGATGGCGGCAATTTGTACTTTGATCAATGGGACTGGAAATTTGAGTGGAAAATTATCAGTCAATGACGGGAAACCTTTTTTGCAATCAGGATGATCAAATAAACAAAAAAGGGGAGCTGAAGCGTCTTTGCCCAGGCCGGCTGTGTTTTTTAAAAGAGTAGATTTTCTTTTGGCAAACAGTTTTAAATATTTAAGGGTATTGCCATGAGCCATAAAATCGTAGCCATCATCGGCGGCGCAGTGGCCGGTTCCGAAGCGGCTGGCCGACTGGCGGAAAGGGGCATTCACAGCGTGGTGTTTGAACAAAATAGTCTGCCCTATGGCAAGCTGGAATTTGGTTTGCCCAAATGGCACGCACGTTTACGCGACCGCCAGGAAGAGCTGGTCGATAAAAAGCTGGATAATCCTTACGTTCAATTTGTGCCCAATACCAAATTGGGGCGCGATTTCCAGATCGCGGAATTGCTGAAGGACTGGCCCTTTTCGGCGATTTTGCTGGCCCTGGGCGCCTGGCGCGATCGCCCCCTGCCGGTGGAGGGCATTAACGACTACATCGATAAAGGTCTGCTTTACATGACTGAGGTTACTAACTGGTTCAACCAGTGTCACGATCCCAACTATTCAGGTCCCAACTACATCATGCCCTACAAAAATGTGCTTGTCATCGGCGGCGGATTGGCTTCCATTGACATGATTAAAATTGTGGCGCTGCGCCAGGTAGTGCAGCGGCTGTACGATTTTGGCATCGATGCCGACGTGCTGCAGCTGGAGCGCAAGGGGATATTTCAGGCATTGAATGAATTTGGCCTAACCTTTGAAAGGCTAAATATTGAACCGCCAAAGTTGATTGTACGACGTTCTGTTGAAGAATTACCTTTGACCGTGCTGCCGGAAAATCCCACGCAGGAGCAACTGGAAAAAGCGGCGGAAACGCGGCGCAAACTGATCGAGAAATTAAAGGAAAAGTTTCCCTTTGAACTGGTTGAGCGGCATCATCTGAAAGACATGATTGTCAAAGACGGGCAATTAAGGGGATTGGTTTTTGTTGAAAAGGGGAAGCAGGAAAAAATTGTCAGCATTGAAACGGAGCTGGTTATTTCGGCAATCGGCTCCATCCCCGAGCCGCTGCCCGGCATTCCGATGAAAGGGGAAATTTACGATGTGGAAGATCCGCAAACGGGCAAAATTCGCGGACTGGAGCGTGTGTTTGCCCTGGGCAATGCTGTAACTGGCAAGGCCAATATTCGTCAATCCATGCTGCACAGCAAACAGGTAACGGAGTTTATTGTGGATGAATATCTATCTGTGGATTCCGATGATTATGCCAGACTGTTTGAAGAGCGCAGTAAACTGGCAGACCGCCGGGTGGATGCTTTGTTACAGAAATTGGAAGATCAGCCGCAGGTTACCGATCGCCAGCTGCGGCAAATAAAAGACGAGGTAAAACGCCTGCAGGAGAAGGTTGGTTATGACGGCCATTATCGGCAGTGGATTAAACGGCATCTGCCTGCGCGTCTGGAGCATTTGAAAGGAAAAGAATAATGGCTAAAAACAAGAGCAAACTGGTGTATTCGACGGCGCCGGACTGGCAAAATAGACCACAAGAACAGGACAATGAAGCGCCTCAAAAACAGGGAACGGTTTATCTGCAGCGTGTGACCAAAGGACGGGGCGGCAAAACCGTTACGCTGGTTAAAGGATTGGCGGGCGATTTAAAGCGCTGGAAAAAAGAACTGCAGCAGGTGTGCGGCGCGGGCGGAACGGTAAAAGAATCGACGGTAGAAATTCAGGGCGACCATCGTCAAAAGATTGCCGAATATCTGAAGCAAAAGGGCATGAAGAGCAAAATGGCCGGCGGGTAAATTTAACAGCCGTTCAGTTTTAGGAATTAGGGTGAGGTTTTTCCGTCTTTATAAACGCACGTTGGGCATGAATTTTTTTTAGGGAATTGCAATGAATAAACCACATTTTTTAACCTTTCCTATGCCAGACATTTTTGCGCCGCACGTCTTTCAGTGAGGTATCATTTTTTCTTCCCGGTTTTTCTATCTGCGGGCGTCCCAACGGCTCAGGCTGTTAGCTACAAAAGAAAGATCAAATGAAAAAAATTAACTGAGGCAGTGAGGCTACCCAGCGCATTAAAAATTAATTTAACTCATTTGAAAGCTTTATTTAACAAAAGATTTTTGTTTGTGGCTCTGCCTCTCTTTTAGCTACAGGTCAATCAAAGAGAGAAGTAGAGAAGGCAGGGGATATAGTAAACAGCTCAATCATTTTGTAATAACTTGTTGATCACATTGGTAAACTCAACAATAGTAAATGGTTTGTGTAAAAATTGCGTGCCTTCTAACATCAGTTCTTCATGGATGATTCGCGTTTCGGTGTAGCCAGATGTATAAAGAATTTTGGTGTCCGGAAATTTCTGCCGTACCATATCGGCCAGCTCGTTACCGTTCATCTCTGGCATGATCATGTCGGTAATGACCAGATCCAGTTTAAAATTTATTTTTTTGATCAGGTCGGCGCCTTCGCGTCCATTGTTCGCGGTAAAAACATTATAACCGGAATGCAGGAGAATATCTTTTATAAATTCACGTACACTTTCATCGTCTTCAACCACCAGAACATTGCCGTGACCGGAGACGATCTCATCTTTCGCGTCTTTACTTTGTAATTTATTTTTAAGATGTTCTTCGGCCACGGGCCAGTATACCTTAAAAGTGGCGCCCTTTCCTTTTTCACTTTCGAGCTCGACGAATCCCTGATTTTGTTTTACAATGCCATAAACGGTGGAAAGGCCCAGCCCCGTGCCTTTGCCAACTTCTTTGGTAGTAAAAAACGGCTCAAACACTTTTTCACGCGTTTTTTCGTCCATGCCCACACCTGTATCAGCAACACTCAACCGAATGTAGGTGCCTTTTTTGATCTCTTCAAAAGATACCGTCTCACGGTTGACAAAAATTTTCTCGGTTTTAATTGTAATTAACTTTCGTCTTTTAGCCGATGTTTTACTCCATTCATGAATGGCGTCGCGGGCATTAACGATTAAGTTCATTAACACCTGTTCCAATTGACTGGGATCGGCTTTGATGTAAGGCAAATGCGGCGTTAGCTCAATTTTAATCTCAATGTCTTCGCCAATCAAACGACGCGCCATTTTTTCCATGGATTGAATGACTTCGTTAATATCCAGCAGTTCGGCCTTAAAAATTTGTTTGCGGCTAAAGGCCAGCAATTGCCGCGTTAAATTGGCCGCCCGTTTTCCGGCGTGCAGGATGGAAACAATGTCGGAATGAATCTTTTTATCCTGATTTAATTTTAACAACGCAATTTCTGCATGTCCGTTGATAACGGTTAGCAAATTGTTGAAATCGTGGGCAATGCCGCCGGCCAGCGTACCGATGGACTCGATTTTCTGAGCTTGTTGTAGCTGGTTCTGCAATCGTTTGGCTTCGGTAATGTCTTCGATAACCACCACAAAATGCGTCACCTGTCCCGCTTCATTGGTTACGGGATTGATGGATAAAAACTCCCAGGCGGTTTGTTTCTCATTTATTTTTCTGGAAATTTCGCCGCTCCATTTTTCCCCATTTTTCAGACAGCGCTCCAGCACATCGCTTTCGCTGGCGATATGCGTTTTCAATAAATCGGCTAATCGAGGTTTTTTGCCTGTCTCCATTGCCTTGGCAACCTGTAAATTACTGTAAAGAATATCGCCGTTGCGGTTGGCAATGATCAGCTTAAACGAGCTTTGAGCAATGCCCTTGGTTAAAAGCGAAATGAATTCTCTGTTTTGCTTTTGCCTGATGGAAGAGGCCAGGCTGGAGCTTAATACTTCCAGTAATTCAAGCGTTTCATGATTAAAGGCCTTTTCATCCTCATAATCCTGAACGACCAGAATCCCAATCGTCTGGTTCTCAATTTTTAAGGGCACGCCTAACCAGCATTTGGACGGGGCGCCCACTCTTTTGATCAGTCCTTTTTCTTCTAACTCTAACATTTCTTTTTCTTTAAACAGGCAGGGCTTTCCTTTTTGAATGACATAGTAACTTAACGTGCCTTCGGCAGGTACGGCCTTGAATGCATCTTTCTCGTCCTTCATCAAAGGCACTGTAAAAATTTTATTTTGATCATCGTAAAGGGCGACAAACAGGTTTTTGGTGTCGATGATTTTCGATAATTCTCGATCGAACACTTCGTAAAAACTTTCGAGATCCTCTGTTGTCAGCACCGCCTGAGAAATATTGCGTATTACAGTTTCTCGCAATTTTTCTTTCTCTATTTCACTCAAATCTTCCACAATGCCCACCGCGCCAATTACCTGCCCATCGATCGAATGAATCCCACGAATTATTGCCCGCGCCGGAATCGTTTTAGGACTGGTAACAGCCGAATAGCGCCCTTCATAGTAACCGGTTTTGCCCGATAGCCCATCTTTTATGGCCTGGATTAATTGTTTATCCTTGATATCATGGATCATATTTATCCCGATTATCCGTTCGTAGGACGAGCCGATAATCTTAACAAAATAGTCGTTGCATTCGGTAAGTCGCCCGGCTTGATCAATATAAAAAATCCCCAGAGGCGCATTGTTAAAAATAGTTTGAAATTTTTCAAGCGTCTCCCTTAAAGTGGACATTATATTTAATTTTTCTTTGTTTTCTTTTTTTAATTTTTGGTTCAACTCTTTTAACAGCCTGTTTCGGCTTTTAATTTTAACCGTCTTCAAAATATGAATGGCGTAGGCCAGCCCCAAGATTGCAATCATCATCATTAGCCTGAACCACCACATTTGCCAGAACGGTTTTTTGATAAATAGGGAGATGCTGGCAATCTGTGGACTCCACACACCGTCGGCATTGGCGGCTTTGACCTGAAAAACATAGTTGCCGCCTGTTAATTTACGATACACCGCTTTACGTTGCGTGGCAGGCACATAAGTCCAATTATCATCAAAACCCTTCAGCCGGTATGCGAAGGTGTTTTTTAAAGGATTGGTGAAATGTAGCGCGGTAAACTCAAATTCTAACGTGTTCTGGTCATGATTGAGCCGAAGACTCTGTGTTTCCCAGATTTCCCGCCGTTCATCCACTGTAAAAAGTTGCTGTAACGGCTGCTGATTGACCTGAATGCCGGTAATAAAAACATGAGGAGGATTTTGATTTATTTTAAAATCAGCAGGATCAAAATAGGTAAAACCGTTTACCGTTCCAAAATACAACCATCTGTCCGATTTAAAATATGCGCCAAAATTGAATTCATTATCAGGCAGACCATCGCTGTAATCCCATACTCTACTAACAACAAATGACGGCTTTTGTGCAGGAAAATAAATAATTTTACACAACCCTTTGATGGTACTAACCCAATAGTTGTGCGAATCGTCTCTTAAAATGCCATAAATCACGTTATTGGGTAATCCATCCTGTGTTGAGATGTGTTCAAAATGCTTGCTTTGTAAATTCCAGATAAACAGACCTTCGCCATACGTCCCAATCCAGATGGTATTCGCTCCTTCCGGATAAATACAATAAATAAATGAACAGCGTGCTTTAAGCTCCGAATCTTGTGTAAGGGGAATCAAATTATTCTTTTGCGGATCATACTCAAACAGCCCGCTGCCATAAGTGGCCACATAAATATTTCCGTTAGAATTTCTTTTAATATCTGTGATGAATAACTTTTGATATGCTTCGGTGGTATCTCCATGGATTTGAACCGCCTTAAAAATTCCTTTCTGAACATCTAACTGAAAAAGGCCATATTTCTTTAGTCCCACCAGTAGTCGGTCCTTATCCAGCGGAAATATCTTGATAACGATATTCTTGTTTTTATCTTCATAGGGTTTATACCGTTTTATTTGTTGTAAAGCGGGATCAACTTTATATAATCCTTCATACGTGCCAACCCACAAATAGCCGTATTCATCTTGGTGAAGGGCTCTTATCCGTTTATTCAACAGAATGGATTTACCTGAAACTTCAGATATTGTGCCGTTTTTGATTTTGAATCGATCCAGGCCATTATCCGTACCGACCCACAACATACCTGAAGTATCCTGCCAGAACGCATAAACCAGCGGACTGGAAAGAATTTTTTTGCCACCAATGCGGGGAAGAATATTGTAAAAACTTCCGTGATTCAGGTCGATATAATTTGCTCCGGAATCAAAAGTGCCCACCCAAATAATATCTGTTTTATCTTTATAAAGCACGGTTATATTTCTGCTGGATAAATTATTTGGTAAATTCTCTGAAATTTGTTCAAAAGTTAGATGCTGTAAATTTACCGATAAAATTCCCTGGGTGCTACCCAGCCATAGCGTATTTTGATTGAGCTTAATTAAAGACGTAAACCGAACGGCGGGCAGGTTTAATGCCGACCTTAGCCGCTCGCTAAAATCCGTTAATTTTTGGTTTGATATTTGATATTCGAAGAATCCATGAAGTGTAAGAATGTATAACGCATCCCGATCCCCGACGCTGACATCAACTATTTGAGATTGGATTTGCGGGATGTCAATCCACAATCTGGCCTGGCTTCCGTTCAGAACATAGATTTTGTTGTTGGTGAAAATACAGGTTTGCCGATTAAGCTTTTTGATTTTTACAGGAGAACCGTCAAGGCCTTTTATTGGTTCAACGCGTTTTTCGGGCAAATGCACAGTATAAACGTTTTCCAATGTGCGGACTAAAATCTTATCGCGGTCTACTAATTCTAATTGCAATACAATCGATTCATTCTCTAATGGCAGTTTTAATATGGTAAACTCTTCCGTTTTCGGATTCAAAATATTAATACCCAGGTCATGGGCGATCCAGATATAACCCCTCGCATCGACTTTAAGATCGTTAATGCGGTTATTTTGAAGACCGGTGGAATCATCAACGTGTTTTTTAAAAACCTTTACGCCGTAACCGTCAAAGCGATTCAGGCCGTCCATTGTGCCCAGCCATATAAAACCATGTTTATCCTGAACAATGGAAATAATACTGCTTTGCGAAAGACCGTCGCGCGTTGTCAGATGCTTAAAAAAATAGGTAGAATTTGCCTGCAGTGATAAACCATAGAAAAAAATGTTTAAGATTATTAATATGAAAAAACGCATCATCTTATATTATCCAGTTTATTATTCGCAGAATTATTTATCGGCTTTTTATATTTTTCCTTTAAATTATGAGTGAATATTCCTTTGTTTACTGATCAGATTTCGACAATTATTGAATTTCTAACATTATTTTGGCAATTAGCAAACAAAGTGATATCAAATTAACATACAACAAAGTTTGATGGCGATGTAAACATTAACTAAAAAGAGTGTATCTTCTCCGGTTGAAAATTCATCAAATAGCATGGAAAACGAATAAGAAAGGGGGTGCTATGGAAAAACGTGAGCTGGAAATGCTGGTTGAGAATGTTAAGGAAGTTTTGAAAAAGTTAAAATTAAACGACGGTGACATTTTCTATCATACCGACGAAAATTTTCGCGTCAACGTCTCTCCGTATCGCATGACAATGGAGTTACGTTTTCCTGAAGGAATACACAATTTAAAGGAATAAATACTTTAAGCAATGGGGGCAAAAAGCTCCCTTTTTTCTTTAAATTCCCTCTCCTCAAAAATACAATTGACTTCAAGTGATTATATTCTTAAACTCTCCGCTTTCATTGAATATGACAGGAGAAAAAAATGGGAAGATTATTCAAGAACTCGATAATAATAGATTACATTTTTATTACTCTGGGCGGGATTTTTATGGCCCTGGGCATTGGCGTGTTTCTGGTGGATGCGCGCGTTGTGCCCGGCGGCGTTTCCGGCCTTTCCATGGCGTTTCATTATTTGTCCGGCGGTAAATTACCCGTGGGCACTTTAATTTGGATATTTAACCTTCCGCTTTACATCTGGGGCATTAAAGAGTTAGGCAAACGTTTTGGGGCGCGCACTTTTTACGGCTTTACCATCTCTTCATTGTTCATCGATATCTTTCGGGGGGAATTTCCGGGATTGCATTACAAAGGATTAAATCAGGCGGCGTCTATTATCCATCTACGAGAACACGATTTCTTTTTCCTCATTCTTATCGGAGCCGTTTTACTTGGGCTGGGACTGGGCATTATTTTTAAATTCAAAGGCACCACCGGGGGCTCTGATATTGTGGCCGCCATTCTGCAGAAACGCTACGGCGCAAAACCGGGCATGTCCATTATGATGATCGATTTTTTTGTTATCACCTTTGCCGGCCTTATTATTTATCTTAAAGATCTGTCCGGCAACACACCGGCCTTTGCCCTTACGCTGTACGCCTTCTTTTTACTTTTCATTTCCTCCTATTTAATCGATCTGGTGCTGGATGGCTTTGACTACGCTCGCTCCGCGTTGATTATCTCCGATCACAACGACAAAATCGCGCAGGTCATTATGGAGCGCTTGAGCCGTGGCGCCACAGCGCTGCATGGACGCGGATTGTACAAAAATGTGGATCGTGAAGTCCTGTTAACCGTGGTTTCAAGAAAAGAGATTACGCTCTTAACAGAAATCATTGAAGAGATCGATCCCACGGCCTTTGTGATCATAAGCAACGTACACGAAGTTCTCGGCGAGGGCTTTAGAAGGAGAATCTAAGCCAGCGCAACCGCAACCAAAAACGAACCACCAAGAGCACAAAGAAGCCACAAAGCGCGCAAAGATTTTTTCACGCAAATCCTTCTGGTCAGCGTCATCTGAAAAGGGAACGCCAGGGTCGAAACGAAAAAATAGAACTATATCTGAACATGTAAGACGAAAACTAAGCAAATCGGCACAATTTATGCCCGAGGGTGTCTCAAAAGCGACATCAAATGTAAATTTATGCAAAAAATAGAGAAAAGTTTACAATAGCCCTCACCCCCTTTCCCCCTCTCCCGACTTTCGGGAGAGGGGGAATTAAAGGGGGTGAGGGAAAGAAAAACTTTATAAAAATACATTTTCTTTGACTTTTGGGACAGCCCCGGGCTGGGGGATGAGTTTTTACAACAGCACATAAATTTTCAAATCTCGCCAGGGAGAGACTTGATCTTCCAGAGGAAGTATCCTAAGCCAGCGCAGCTGAAGCAGAATATATTTAGCGCAAAGGACACAAAGTAGGTTTTAAATTAAAAAGAGTTTTTGCCTGCCACTTTCTGTAAATATAAAGATTCCTCATCCCGCCAGTGTGGAATGCGGAATACCAGTCCGGTGAGTAATTTAAATTTTGAACCAGGATTTGCTTTTTTTTTTGCTTTTAAACTTTCTCAGTAAAGCTGGAAAGTTAAGGCGCATCAAACGCATAAAATCAAGGCAGTCTTGTAATCCGTTTAATCAAGGTTCAAAAAACTCCTAAACTTTTTTGTAATCGATTTTCAAAAACATTATCTTTAAGTACTCATTTATTTACAACATATCGGAGCGTGTTGATGAAAACGAAAAGTTTCATAGGCGCCATACTATTACCGATGTTGTTATGGCTGCATTTTTCTTCTAATGTCGGCTTCTGTCAAAAGATCAAAATCGTTGAAGTGCTGGATACTAACCTGTTTTTGCTGCAAGACGGCAGAAAAATTTCACTGGCCAACCTGCAAACGCCTTCGGAGCACGATAGCAGTCAGGCGCTAAAAACGATTGCCCGTTATCTTCTCAATTACGAACGCAAGTATCTATTGAATAGAACGTTATGGATGGAGCCTTCACCCGCCGCCAGTCCCGATAGCGTTCCGCTTCCCGTTCACTTATTTCAGAAATTCTTGCTGAATCGTATCAATTTCAACGCCCAGTTGTTGGAGCTGGGCTATGCTCGTTACGCGCCCGTTGACTCCCTGTATCGTGAGGAGTATTTAAAGGCCGTTTTAAAGGCTCAAAAACGCCAGCGCGGAATATGGAGCAAAGAACATTACGAACAGCTAAAAGTCCTTGACGTTGTTGTGGGTGTCGCTGGAGGTTTGGGCGAGAGTTTTGGAAAGGCGTTTAATAAACATAATAATCTGTTAACTTTTGAAGCGCGCGTCATGCTCTTTCATCCTTCCAGCAGAAATAAAATCGAGTTAAAAGTTGGCGAATGGCGCAATCGGGAAGAAGGTTATGGCGCCTGTGAGTATGGACCGGCGGCCCATTACCAGGCCACGGCCAGAACTCGTTATGTGATTTTCAATAGCGCCATTAATTATCAATATTTTGGCTTTGGCGTGGGATTTTTTTTCACCAGCAGGTTGCAAAAAGGATTTTGCGCTAGCGAAGGCCCCGACTTCAGGATGCCCAACCTGAGTTTGCGCATTGGGCCTCAAAAAAAGTTTTACCTTTCTGCAGAGTTGTTTAACGATATTTTTAATTTTGTAAAAATCGCCGGTAACTATCATTTCAACGGCCCGTACTCTGTTTTGTGGCTCGGTTACAGCGCGGGGAATATAGGAAGCGACAACGACGAAGCCATTAGCCTCATTGGGCTGGGCTTTCAGCATTTATTCAAAAAGCGTATTATCATCACGGCCGAAGGTTACTTTGGCCCTTTTACGCGCAATAAATTTTTTCGTCTGGGGGCAGCTCTTCGTCTGCCTTCCAATAAATATTAAAAGCGCTTATTTTCCAGATCTATATCGATGTGGAAGCTGCCGTCCTCCTGTTGCGCGACAGACATAATCTGCATACCGGGCGCCTTTTTTTGCAGCAGCCCATTCGCCTGGATAAACAATTCCGCGCCATTAATGTTCAGCCAGGGCTTTGGCGTGCCCTGAAACCAATCGAGTAGTTTAGTAATTAAGCGGCTGCCTTCAATGCGGAAATGCAGCTGGCCGGCCTGGTAGGTAATGTACGAAATGTTCAACTTAACGGTTGGGAAATAGGTCGTTTTCACAGAAAGCGCGATCTGCTTTCCGGAGGGAGAAACCGATACCTCTTTAATGGCATCATGTTTGGGAATATTGGCCTCAATAAGATCGCATATTTCCTGCAGCGTTAAAATGATTTTTGCCATATCTGTTTTCCTGTTAAACCGTTGAGCTATTGCAGCTCTATGCCCATTTGTTCCACAATTTTGAGGGGTCGGGCGGCCACCACAAACTGCCGGGCCTTTTCAATGTCCGGATACATGACGCGGTCTTTATCCCAGAAAGGAACCTGCTGGCGAAAGGCCTGCAAAACAGCCATCGTCGCCTTAGAAGGTAAAACAGGCTTGCGCAAGTCCAGCCCCTGACAGGCGCACATTAATTCAATGGCCAGCACGGTTTGTGTGTTTTCAATAATTTGCAGCGCCTTGCGGGCGGCGTGCGCGCCCATACTCACATGGTCTTCTTTGTTGGCCGAAGTAGGGATTGAATCGACGCTGGCCGGATGAGCCAGCACTTTGTTTTCCGAAACAAGGGCGGCGGCCGTAACCTGGGCGATCATAAAACCGGAATTTAAACCGCCCTCTTCGGTTAAAAATCCGGCCATTTCGCTCATGGTAGGATCCATCATGTGTTCGATGCGTCGCTCGGAAATGTTAGCCAGTTCGGCCATCAAAATACCAAGGTAGTCGGCGGCCAGCGCCACCGGTTCGCCGTGGAAATTACCGCCGGACAAAACCTCGCCGCTTTCTGCAAAGACCAGCGGATTGTCTGTGACGCCGTTGATCTCCCGTTCAAAAACGCCGGTGACGTAATCCAGCCCGTCGCGGATGGCGCCGTGCACCTGGGGAATGCAGCGCAGGCTGTAAGCATCTTGCACGCGGTGGTCCGATTGTTTGTGCGATTCCACGATGGGCGAATCGGCCAGAATGCTGCGGAAATTGCGGGCCACGTGTAGTTGCCCGGGATGTCGGCGCGCCTTTTGAATGCGTTCGTCAAAAGCGGTTAGCGTGCCCAGCAAACCTTCCAGACTCATGGCCGCAATGACATCCGCTGTTTTAACCAATTCCCTGGCCTGAAGCAGGCTGAACACGCCGCAGGCTTGAATGGCCTGCGTGCCGTTTAAAATGGCCAGCCCTTCTTTGGCTTCCAGCTGCAGGGGCTTTAATCCGGCTTTTTGCAGAGCCTGCGCGCCGGTCAGGCGTTTTCCCTGATAAAACGCCTCGCCTTCGCCAATCATTACCAGGGCCATGTGCGCCAGAGGGGCCAGATCTCCGCTGGCGCCCACCGAACCTTTTTGCGGCACCACCGGAATGATGTTTTCATTTAACATGTTGACCAGTTGCTCCACCACCTGCACACGCACGCCGCTAAATCCCTGCGAGAGGTTCTTGATCTTAAACAACATCATCAGACGCACTATTTCCGCCGGCATGGGGTCGCCCGTTCCGGCGGCATGGCTTAAAATCAAACGGCGCTGCAGTTCCCGGGTTTGCTGCCCATCGATGCGCACGTCGGCGAATTTGCCAAAGCCGGTGGTTACGCCGTAAACAACGCGGTCCTTTTCTACGATTTCTTTAATAACGTTATGGCCGGCGTTGATGGATGTTTTGACCTCTTCATCCAGCGCAATGGACGGATTTTCTGTCAGAAAAAATTGGACATCGTCCAGCGTTAAATCCTGCCGGCCAATGATCAGTTTTTTATTGTGCATCGTTTCCATTCTCCTGCGGTCGATTTTTAAACCATTCATGCAATAGTTCAAAAAAGGATTCTTCGTCAAAAACAATTTCCTTACGTCCGGAAATGCTGTTCAAAAAATGTTTCCCGTAACGCATGCGGCTGACGCGATTATCGCCGATAATTACCGCGCCAAAGTCTTTTTTGTGGCGAATCAATCGGCCAAAGCCCTGCCGGAATTTAATAATGGCCTCTGGCAGGGAGTATTCCATAAAAGGATTGCCGCCGCGGCGTTTGATGGCTTCCATGCGCGCGGCAATCACCGGCTCGCTGGGCACATCAAAGGGCAATTTGGGGATGAATAACAACTCCAGCGCGTCGCCCGGCACGTCAATCCCTTCCCAAAAGCTGTCGGTGCCCAGTAAAATGGAAGCGCGGTTTTCTTTAAACTGATTTAAAATGTTGGTGCGGCTTCCGCTTTTGCCCTGCGCCAACAGCAGCACATGTTCGCCGTCAAAATGGGGCTTGAGCCAGTCGTACATTTGATTTAACATGCTGTAGTTGGTCAGCAAAATCAACAGGCCGCGGCGATGTTCTTTGTGCAGGCGAATGACCAGCTCCTTGACGGCAGCGGGGAAGTCCGCCGAACGCGGATCGGGTAGAAAATCGGTAACGGCTAACAGCAGTTGCGTTTCGTAGTCAAACGGCGAATCGAAAGCGGCGGAAATGACCGGCCGATCTTTAATATCTTTTAACCCCAAGCGCGAGTGGAAATAGTCGAAAGACTTGTTGATGGAAAGCGTGGCCGATGTAAAGATGGCCGTTTCCACCTGCGGATAGAGCATTTTGTTGAGCAGTTCATCGATGTTAAGCGGAACGGCATGCAAAGCCACGTCGTTGCTGCGTTGGTTGCGCGGCAGATCAAGCCAGTAAACATAGTTCAACTCATCGCCCTTCAGGCAAAAATTAAAGCCCTCTAAAAGTTCTTTAGCCCGATCGTAACTGGAAATGACTTCGCGCGTGAGCTGAGCCTGAAATTTAAACGAGTCAAAATCCAGATCATTTAATTTGTCAATTAATTGATTTAAATCGTTAATGAAGCGCCCCAGGGCCTTACGCAGCTGGTCGATTTCATCCTCTAACAGGCGAAAGTATTTAAACCCTTTGTGGTAGCGGATGCGCGTTTCTTCGGCGCCGGGATCTTCGCGGCTGCCGTATTGGTCGCGCAACATGCGGCTGAATTCGTTGTAAAAAATCTGCGTTTTTTCTTTGAGGTTGAGCGAACTGAACTTTACCTTCTGGGTCAGCCGGGAGATTCGGTCTTTTTTCTCCTGAGGCATGTTGCGGCTGGTGCTCAGGCGATATTCGATTTGTACGATGGTGCCCGATTTGTTCGGTTCATCGTCGTAAATGCGATGGTAAAGGTTGCGGAAGGCCCAGTAATTGACGCGCACGCCCAGATATTCGGCCGCCGTCTTTTCCAGGTTGTGAGCTTCGTCCAGCACCAGCACTTCGTAATCGCCCAGGGTGGAGCGTCCGGCAGCCAGATCGGCAAACAACAGGGCGTGGTTTACCACCACCACATCCGCCCGCCTGGCGTGTTCCCGGGCCTTCATCAAAAAGCAGTCGTCGTAATATTTACAGGCCTTGCCCGGGCAGTACGAAGGTTCGGCCGTCAGTTTTTCCCACAGCCCGATATTACGTTCCAGCTGAAAACCAGCGTTCTCCATGATGTCGCCGGTGCGCGTTTGTTCCACCCAGTAAACCAGCGGCAACAACCGCGTACGTTCATCGCGGGAGATGCGTTGATTCATATCCGTCAAAACCGTGTGCCATTTTTCCAGACAGAGGTAGTTGTAACGTCCTTTAAGCAAAACGGCCTTAAACTTGTTCTCCACCGTGGCGTAGAGCGTGGGCAGGTCTTTGAAGAACAATTGTTCCTGCAAATTTTTGGTATTGGTCGAAACCACCACGCGCTGGCCGGCGTGTCTGTTTTTGACCGCCCACTCGATGGCCGGAACCAGGTAGGCCATGGATTTGCCGGTTCCGGTTCCCGCTTCGGCAACGACATAGGAGCGCTCATTAAGGCCCCGCAGCACATTCCGGGCCATTTCAATTTGCGGCGGTCGCAATTCGTAGTTGGGGATGGCTCTGGAAAGATGTCCTTTTTCGCCGAAATAGCGATCTACAATATCCGGATCGATGGGTTCCAGCTCCGGAAATTCTTCCGTGGCCTGCGGAAAACGGTAATCTTTTTCGCCGATTACGTTGTAATAGTCCTGCGCGTAATAGGCGTCGTCCACCAGGGCTTTGCCGGTGGCCGAAATATTTTTCATCTGTTTGAATTTCAACACCGGAATAAAAAACTGCTTGGCGCGGCGCGAAGTAGGGTAGAGCAGATTGATGATGTTGCTCAAAACATGATTTTCAGCGGCCAGCGCCCGATCGATCAGCTCTAAAAAGACATGTCCCGTGGCGCGCGCATCATCCACCGCCCGGTGGGCGCGATCCAGATCATAATCAAATTCGCTGGCCAGCGAAGCCAGCTTAAAGCTGTTTAAAAAAGGCATGAAAATACGCGCTAAAAAGAGCGTATCCACGCGCAAATTGTTTAAATATTTAAAACGTTGTTGGGTGTCTTCCCAGCGTTCGAAATCGTTTTTTTGCTTGCGGAACTGGTATTCAAGAAAGGCCGCGTCAAAATTAACCTGCTGACCGACCATGGCCACATCGCCCATGAACTGCAACAGGCGCGGAAAAATCTCTTCGATGGAGGGCTTGCCTTTTACGTCTTCGTTGCGAATACCGGTTAAGCTGGTGATGAACGGCGGAATGGGAATGCCCGGATCGATCAGCTCTTCAAAAACGGCATCCTCTTTCCCATCCACAAAGCGAATGGCGCCGATCTCAATGATGCGATCCATTTCCGGATTTAAGCCCGTGGTTTCCAGATCGACCACCACAAAGGTGTTTAATCCCAGATGTCTTAATAACTCTTCACGTAATCCCATTGATTACACTCAACTTTCTAATTTTTGATGTGTTTATTTATTTGTATGCCGGCCGCCCCGAAAAAACCGCAGGGTACGGCTTTACTTTGTATGCCTGAGATTTTATTAGTGCCTGCCTCGGAGCATCGTTTCTTTTTCCTTTAAAAACTCGCAATGAATTGCCAGCCCGATTTATTCTATGCTCTCCAATGATTTTAGTTCTTTGTTTAATTAAAAGGTTATTTTACAAAATGCAGCGCACACAATCAAAGAATTTTACACGGCTTTCCTGAAATATTGAAGCAGCAAATAGAGGGCCACTATAACCAGTGTGAGGGCAAAACTGATTTTCATGTAAAAATTCCAGGGCAGATGCAGGCCCGTTGTAGAAATAGCGGGATTTTGCGGCTGGTAGGCAATCTTAAGCGTGCTGCCCACCGGATGCTCTCGTAAAATGGCGCGCGCGGTGATATCGCGTTTATTACGCAAACCAAACGGCGGAGTTTGCAGGTCGCTTTTGCCGGTGTAGGTTTTTCCGTTAACCTGGTACTGGTAAGTAATTTCCGGTAAAATTGCCCGTTTACCCACAATGCGCGTTTTAATAACCTGAGCGTCAATAATGGGCCAGGCCTTCTTTTGTGTGTAATTGTCATAAACAAAATACTGAGAGATCAATGTGGGCAGCGCCACCAACAGCGCCAGAAAGGCAAACAGGAGATAAAGCTTATTTTGGATTTTTCCACCCATCGTTTGAATCCATTTTTTTTGATAGTAAAACAAAAATTTGGCTAAAAAATTCCCTTTCGATATGGGTTTAACCGTTTGCACGATCGGGAAGGGCGCAGATTTTTTAGTGATTCTGTTAATACGCCCCGCCAGAAACGAATTATAGGGATCATAAATCACAGCATTTCAAGGCAGCACAGCCGCAACCAAAACATTTCCGCGGGGATTTAAACAACCGCTAAGAGCGCAGAGAAGTCGCAAAGGGCGCAAAGAATGTTAAAAATTAAAAATAGTTTCAATTGCCCTCAACCCTTCAAAATAAAAGTCTGGGATAGGGGGAAGATTTGCTGGTGAGAATTTTCTCCGACGGTGTACTGGGCGCCAACATCGCCAATTTCTATTTAACCATTCAACTGTTTAGATTCTTCACTCCGTCCCGATTTCTCGAGACTGAAGCTGGCGCTCCGTTCAGAATGACAGACCGGCAACCATTCAACCATTCAACTGTTAAACTATTCAACTAAATTTTGCCGAAGCGCCAATCCCTCTTGCGTGATGTTTTTTTATTGCCTATGTTTTAGCGTCTTTATGAAAAGAGTTGGGCGATGAACTGGATTAAACGCGTCGATCAATTTCTGGCAAAAATCGAACTGGTGTTTTTGCTACTCATCGTTCTGGTCATGGTCTTCATGTCCGGGTTACAGATTTTTTTGCGCAAAGTGTTTAATGTGGGCATTTTGTGGGGCGATATTTTCTTGCGGAATCTGGTGCTGTGGGTCAGCTTTATCGGCGCCAGCCTGGCCGCCCGCGAAGGCAAACACATCAACATTGACCTGCTAACGCGCCTGACGCCCGCCCGCTGGCGCAAGATACCCAAAACCATCGTTTACCTGTTCGCCATTTTTATCACCGCGCTGCTGACCAGAGCGTCTCTCACCTTTGTGCTGGATGAAAGGGAATTTGGCACGACCATCTTTTCCGATATTCCGGCCTGGCCCTTTCAAACTATCATTCCCATTGGTTTTGCGCTTATGGCCTTGCGTTTTTTCTTTAATCTGCTTTCGCTGTATATTGATCCGCAGGAGCCGGAACAATGATCACGCTTCTTATCATTGTCGGGTTGATTTTGCTGACTCTGTTCGGAACGCCGTTGTTTGTAATTATTTCCGGCATTGCTCTGCTGCTTTTCCACCTGGCTGAAATCGACAGCTCGGCCATCATCATCGAATTGTACCGTTTAACCAGCCAGCCTATTTTTCTGGCTATTCCGCTTTTTACCTTTGCCGGTTACCTGCTGGCCGAAAGCAACACGCCTCGCCGTCTTGTTAACCTTTCTCGCGCCTTGATCGGCTGGCTGCCGGCGGGCCTGGCCATTGTCGCCCTGGTTTCATCGGCGCTGTTTACGGCTTTTACCGGCGCTTCCGGCGTTACAATCATTGCGCTTGGCGGATTGCTGCATCCCATCATGCTCAGGGAAAAATATCCCGAAAAATTTACGCTGGGCTTACTAACGGCCAGCGGCAATCTGGGGCTGCTGCTGCCGCCCAGTTTGCCCATTATTCTGTACGGCCTGGTTGCCCAGACGCCCATTGACCAGCTGTTTGCGGCGGGCATTGTTCCCAGCATTTTAATGATCGTTATGCTCAGTATTTACATCATTCTGTTTCGCAGAAAACAGCTCAAAGAACTTAAAATTCGCAAGTCCACGCGTCAGGAGCGCTGGCAGGCGCTAAAAGAATCGGCCTGGGAAATACCTTTACCGTTTATTATCATCGGCGGCATTTACGGCGGCCTGTTTACGGCCACGGAAGCGGCGGCCGTCACCGCCATCTACGTGTTCATCATCGAAGTGTTTATCTACCGCGATATTTCCCTGCGCAGGGGGCTGCCTGTGGTGGTGCGCAAGAGCATGGAAATGGTGGGCAGCATCATCGTTATTTTGGCTGCCGCGTTGGGCCTGGCCAACTACTTTACCGACGCCCAGATTCCCATGCGCATTCTGGAAGCCATGAAAACGTTTATTGATTCGCCGATTGTTTTTCTCCTTTTTCTGAACCTGTTTTTGCTGCTTGTCGGCGCCGTGATGGACATTTTTTCGGCCATCATGGTAATTGTGCCGATTATCATTCCCATTGCCGCCTCGTTCGGCATCGATCCCGTGCACCTGGGCATTATCTTCCTGGCCAATCTGGGCATCGGATATTCCACGCCGCCGGTGGGTATGAATCTGTTTATTGCTTCTCTGCGTTTTGAAAAATCGATTACCTTTCTCTATCGCGCGGCTTTGCCCTTTTTGATCATCCTGCTCATTGCCCTGGCGCTGATCACTTACATCCCGGCGTTGAGCATCGGCATTTTGCCTTTGATAATGTAATTAACAGGGAGGAAGGAATTATGTTAAAATCCGTCCTGTGCTTTGTCGTGGGGCTGAGCTATCTCATGGCGGGAAATACGGAGATCACCATTCGCCTTAAGCCTGTCAATGCCGATAGTTTAAAGATTATTGAGCCCTCTTTTAGTCCTGCCCGCCCGGTTAAAGAAAATAAACTTTTGGAAAAGATTACAGCTTATCCGGCGAATTATGCAACGCGCAAGCTTTTCCAGTTTCATATTCAAAATTTTTTAAAACTAAGCAAACTTTTTAAAGAAGATTCTGTGCTAAGAGCCAGTGTCAAAAGTTCTGCCCTGCCGGCTACCATTGATTTTTTAGAAAGAATCTATCCTCCTCCGCCGCTTGACGATATTGTTTCCGCTTGCTGGCTTGAAGACGGTCAGGGGAATGATTTTTTTGTTTTTGACGCCAATAACGATGAAGATTTTACCAATGACCGGATTTTAGAATTTAAAGATTTTGATCAGGTTTTTGTTCCGGAACGCAGCGGACAATACGTCATGGCTGAAGAGCTGGTTACGGTGGAAATATTCGACGGGCAGCAGGTAAAAACACAAAAAATGTTGCTGGCTTTTTTCAAAGCGCAAAAGCCCGGCGGTAAAAATTTGGTCTTTTTTCAAATCGTTTAATTAGAATGGGAGAGTTAAGTCTTGACGGTGAGGTCTTCAACTGCATTCTGTTTAACATATTGCCGGATGTGAATTACAAAATTACGGATTTTTTATGGATCGATTTGAATCACGATAAGCGCTACAATCGCAAAAAAGATTTTTACGAACAGCTGTATCAGCCCTTTACTTTGCGCAATAAATCGTACGGCGTAAAAGCCCTGGATATTTGGGGCCGAAGCCTAACTCTGAAAGAACTGGATGCCCAAAAAACGCCGCCCATTGCCGTGGGGCTTGCCTGTCCGGAGTTTGAAGTTGCCTTCATCGATTCTACAAAATTTTCTCTGGCTCAGGCAAAAGGTCGATACCTGGTTATTGACTTCTGGATGTGTAGCGATCAATTTTGCGACATGATGAGTAAAAAATTGTTAGAAAAGCTCAGCGACCAAAATATCGTTTACTGGATTTCCTGTCCTTACGGCGCGCAGTCCTACGAACGTTTGAAGGCCATGGGCGGTATTGCAGAGGGCGATTTTCGCCATTTTGTGGCGCCGCATGAGATCGAACGTTTTCGGCGGCTGTTTCAGGTGAGGACCAATAAAGTTCTGTTTGTGATCAATCCGCAGGGAAAAATCGAATCCATCGAAAATTTTACGCAAGATCAGACCGAGCAAATATTAAGGCAGATTTCAGAAGCCGATTGAACCAAATTTTTAGAATACTACCTTCGAAAGATGTGTCCTGCCATAGCGGGAATGCGGAATCCCTTTCTCCTTAAGAAGCAATCTATCAAGATAGACCTTCTACTGTTCCCAAACCGTTATTCTGTATGAGGAGGCGCAGGGGCAAGGCTACTGCGGTAAACCAAAACTCTTTTTAATCTTAAACCTTCTTTGCGCTAAATATATTTTGCTTCAGCTGCGCTGTCCTGGATTATTCTTTTTCAACCTGAAAGGCATTAAACAGCAGCGATACCTGGAAGGAAAGCGGTACATCCTTATTTTTTAAATTATAGTCCAGACCCAGCGCTAAACCATGACTTATCCTGTTTATGGGCCTGAAGGCAATATTCAATTGGAATCCGTAAGCCGTTTCCGTGGAAATATGAGTGAAATTTCCGCCTCTGTTTTTATAGAAAATATAAACGTACGAACCGTAAATCAGTGGGATGATTTTTAAATGATTATTGGAAATGGATTTGAAGATGGTAAATACGATGGGAATCATATTGATCCCACTAACCAGTGGAGAAATTACCACGCCGCTCTGGAAGGTGGTTGAAAAAAACATTTTCTTCTGCGGGTTTTCATAATTTCTGAATCCAATAAAAAAGCCGTCCAGTGTAAACTCTTCTTTGAACGTATAATAGTCAGAAAATTCTTCGTCAATCCACAATGTGACGTTGTCATGTTCATAGCCCATAAAAAACTTTCCCTGATGCAATAACATTACCCCCACGCCTCTGGAAGTAAAATCTTTTCCGGAAGCATAGAGGCCAGAAATCGCCACACCGCTTGCGCCAGCGTTATAAAATGCTTCTTGACCCATCTTGAACACTAAAACGATTTAAGTTATTTAAAAACAACATGTCGTTCTTTTTTATTACCACTACAATATTTAAATTCTTATCTTTTTCATACCTAATGGCTTGGGCTTGATCTTAAATGCCTGCGCCATTAAATAATGAATCGCCTCCGGTTCGGTCGTATCTCTTATAACTAATAAATCTCCTTTCTGAGTTTTCATCTCCACGCTTACTCGCTGCTGTACGGAAAGTAATTCACGAATGGTTGTCCAGCGATGATAAACGCCTGCATCATGTAATTGTTTTTGAAGACTTATCAATACATGAAAGGCTAAAATCGAAATGAAAATATGCCCTTCAATGCGTTTATCCTTCTGGTGAAAATTAGGCCTTAAGCCTAATTCACTCTTCAACGAGCGAAATCCATCCTCCACATCCGTTAAACTGATGTAGAGCTGCCAAATCTCACGATCCGTTAAATCCAGACGACTCGTCCGTAAATAATACGTGCCGGAAAATCGATCATCCATCTTTTGCTCATCTTTTATCTTCCAGCTGATCTCTGTCACGATACCATTGTGATGCTCAACCGTAATATCATAAAAATAGGCCACCTTTGCATGACGTTCCTTTATGCGGCCAATGCGTTCTAAAACCTTGGGATATTTCTTCGTGCCTCGTTTCTTGTGCAAACTCTCCGCCGCATATTTCAACTCCGCCTCAAAGCGCTGCTGATGAAATTGTCGAATGGCTTCCTCTTTCTTTTGCCTTGAGGCGCTGCGACAGTATAAATAAAGCTCTTTATCCTTACGGTAAAGATAGGCTTCCACTTTATGGCGTTGATCGTGATTAATCTCTTTAAAAGCATTTTCTTCGATCTCGATTTCCGGTTTACTGCGTGAGACAACCAGATAGTCGTGTCCACGCTTTGTGATCAGTTGCAAGTTCTCTTCTGTGGCAATCCCGGCATCTAAAATAATCAATTTCCTGACTTTGCCGCCTATCGTATCCAGAATTTTAGACAAAGTCTCTGGTTCGGAAACATTGCCAGAGAAAAGACGACTCTCCTTGGGGAATCCATCCTCATCCAATACCAGGCCTAAAGTAACCAGGGGCATATCGTGACGCTTATCTTTACTACGTCCGCGAGCCTTGAGTTCACTGGTACGGCTACTCTCAAAATACGTATTGGTTAAATCGTACAGGATGATCTTTTCCTGCAAGGAAAATAACAGACGCTCTTGCTCTACTAAACCATTCTCGATTTTGTCCTTATGTTCTAATAATTGATCCGTAATTCGATAAAGTTTATTGTGAGAAAGTCTTGAAAGGTCTAACTCTAAAAGCTCATCGATGGCGCTTTGCTTTTTGACCCAGCGTAAGGTCGCCCATTCGCTTGAGGGGTGCACCAGGCGCCCAACGATCAACAGTTCGGCCAGTTTAATATCCTTCTCCTTAAAGCCCAGCTTTTTTAAAAGTTCATTGAACTTAAGCTTTCTTAACATCATCAAACTGATGTATTCGCCTCCTATACTGCGAGCATCTCTGAATTTGACAGAGCCCGTAAAAATGGTCTCGGTTTCCTGTGGGCTTTCTTTTTTTTCTACCTTTTCTTGTTTTAGTTTGTTTTGAATTAAAAGCGAGGCATAGCGCTGGGCTAATTGTTCAATTTGCTCATCCACTTCGATCAGTGAAGTTTGTCCGCTTATGATCTCTTCGATGCGATTGGCAAGTGTTTTCCATTGGTCTTTAGGAATGGTAAGCTTGCCCAGGTTGAGCAATTTTCTTTGTCTTGGGCCTTTTTCAGTACGATAGGATTCGACCAATTGATGGTAAACGAAGGTTTTATCGTACCCTTTATTCTTTTTTGTGACTTCTTTAATAAACATGTTCAAATATAATCATATCAGTCAATTAAGTCAAGGGGGAAACCAATATAGTATGGGGCACTACAACGACATCTCGAAAACTCGATCCAAAAAAACCAATAACTTACAAAAACCGAAGGTGGAAATTTGGTGATTTGGGCTTAAATTTTGTTCAAGATGGGTTGAGCAAATCCTGAATAAACAAATGGCAAATTGAGAATAAGCAATAAAAAAAATTTTTTCATATTTCCTCCGCTTTTATTGAAGCATGATTCAAAACATTTAAATTCGCTTCGACAGGCTTCCACCGCCATAAAGCGGTTGATCTACATCTCTGTGACGAAGGAGGTGCGGGAGCATCACCTTAATTTTTGCATAATTTGCAACAATCGATTTTTATTAGCAATGATCCTTTCGCTTCAGTCGCTATTTTTCCTCTTTTCTGGTTTATAAAAAGCGTCCAATTTTACCTGAAAATTAATGAAACTATATCAAATGCCGATCGTAAATATTGTAAGCACTTTTTTGAACACCTCTTGCTCCACGTGAGCAAAATCCCGATGGATATTCCATCGGGATTTTTGCTTAGGGAACATTCTGCGCATTAATCACGTTATACTATTCGACTTGCTTTTGTGAGTGAAGGATCGTTGCCTAAAGAGCGTATTTTTTTCGGCATCTATCGTTACAAGGAACGTAATCAAAAATTAATTTAATTTTTTCCGTCATCGACCGATATTTCTATTAGCGACAGTTGTCTCCCTGGCTTCCTGGAACTTTAAACACACAATTGTTCGGTTTGTCGCTTAGAAGATACGCAATAAAAGAGGGAATCTATCTCTCAAAAATTTAAATCATAATGGAGGACATCATGCATTTGATCATGTTAATGATCCAAAAATTAAAAACGTTGCCCTCCTGGTTTAATAGCCTGTCGGCGCTCGTATTATTATTCATTATCGCTTATGTGGATTTACAATTTAGTTTTCCGTTGTTTTTCCTCTACCTCATCCCGGTTAGTGTGAGCGCTCTTCTGGCTCCACGCGCATTGGGCGTTGTCATAAGCATTGTTTCATTCGCGCTTTACTCATTGATCAATATTAATTTTAAAGCAGTCGATCCACTTACGTTTGAAATAGCAGGTAATGGCATTTTATTGTTTTGGGTTTCCTTTTTAGCCCTTAAGCTAAAAGAGCAGTGGTCATTAAACCAGGCGCATCGTTTTAGTGATGAATTAACGGGCGGGTTGAGCAAGTCGCTGTTTTTACAGCGGGCCGAAGAAGAACTGCATCGCAGCCACCGTTACAAACGCCCCATTACGCTGGCCTATCTCGACTGCTCCCGGCTTAAAAAAATTCGCGAAGATCAGAACTTCAACTACGAGAAAGAGATCCTCAAAAATATCGCGCAGATCATGAAACAAAATTTACGCAAAACGGATTTATTTACGCGCGTTGATGAAGACAATTTCCTGATCATGTTGCCCGATATCAACGCCGGCGGCGCGCGCACAGCCCTGCAAAAAATTCAGTCGCTCATTCGCTTAAAATCCATCGCAGCTAACTGGCCGCTGGAATTCAATATCGGCGCCATCACGTTTATGCAGCCGCCGCTGGATATGCAGGCTGTTCTCGAATCGGTCAGCTCCATGGCCCAAAACCAGACAGACAGCGGCAATTTTTTACAGCACCAGCAGTTGTACCACTAATATGGTGTAACGAACGCACGGTCTATTCTAAATCTTTAAACGCTCGATAATTTTTGAGACGATTTCAGTCGCCCTCCCGCGCAAAAAAATGTGCGTAATGGAATGGGTGTAATTGGACGGTTCAATATTGATTTCCACGATTTTACTTCCGTGGTGAAAGGCCGTCTCCGGAATCATGGCCGCGGGGTAAACTTCGCCCGTGGAACCGATAATAAGCATCAAATCTGCCTTGCGGGCTTCTTTTTCGCTTTCCATGGCTACCTTTTGAGGAATCGCCTCGCCAAAGAAGACAAAATCCGGCTTTAACACGCCCCGGCATCTGGGACACAATGGCGGAAGCTCAACCAGCATGGATTCTTTTGCTTCCGTTCTGTAGCCGCACTGCAAACATTTTAAATATTTGTACGTTCCGTGGTACTCCAGCACGCGGGCGCTGCCGGCCTGTTGATGCAAATAGTCGATGTTTTGCGTAATGATGGTTTTTAAATATCCGGCTTTTTCCAGCCTAGCCAGACCGTGGTGCGCTGCATTGGGTTTGGCCTTTTTTAAAGTCTGGTAGAATAGCTGTTTTATCAAACGCCAACTTTGCAGTGGATTTTTTTCAAAATATCCGATTTCCAGCAAACACGGATCCACTTTATTCCACAATCCGCCCTGACCGCGAAACGGCGGAATGCCGCTTTCAACCGAAATACCGGCGCCGGTAAAAGCGACAAGACATCGGGAGTCAGCAATCAACGCAGCGGTTTGATCCAGCAAATTATCAGTGGAATGGTTTAAACCGGTTTTGCTTTGGGTCATCTCTTTCTCATATTTTTAAATCTTGCCGGTTTCCACGCTCATGGTTTCGTAATTGAGTTCCGAGCCCATAACGCTGTGGGGAATCAGAAAAACCACAAACATTACCACAACGGCCAGCAAAATCCAGTATTTAGCGCGTTTTTCACCGCGGGCGATCGTTTGCCAGAGGGCGATCAACCAGAAGATCATGGCAATTAAGGTTTTGTTATCCGTCAAATCCCAGCCAAAAGGCACGCCCGTCCAGTAAGCATCGAAAGCAAATTTCTGCACAAACGGCCCGAATACCATTCCCCCCACAAATAAGACCGCGCTGGTTAAAATGACGTAAAACTTGATCCTGGGCCCATCTGTCAGAGTTTCAAACAGAGTGTACATGGCAAGTAACATGCTCAAAAACATGAATAACACATGGGGCGCCAGCACATAGGCAGGCACCTCGCCTTTAAAGCGGATGACAATGGCCGAGTCGTGCGGTACGTTAACCTCTTTGTCTCCATGTTTGAGTACTACAAAATATTCCAGCTTGCCGGCGGGCGGCTGGGCGGGCAGATCGGCTTTGAGCGTTTCATTCTCGCGAACCATGGGAATCACAGTCCATGGTTCATTCATTTTATATCTGCGGAAATGGAGTTCTGCTTTAACGGACGTATCAGGAATGGCCAGCGTAATGGGTTGAGGCGTAAAACCGCCGTGACTGCGCGGGAATTTCATTTTGTACTGTTTGCCCGCAATTTCAAAGCTGGTCTTCAACGGATAGGTTGGACCGGTAGTCCGTTGATAATATGCTGCGGATAGAGTGAGGATGATAGCCAGAATCCATTTAATACTATTTTTCATAAACAACTCCTACTAAAAAATCAAACTGGCATTGGCATTATTTTCGCAATAAATTAAGTATAAATACAATTAACCATAATTTCAATTTAAAAGGAGCCGAAATGCAAAAAAATAATGAACCAGTGCTGTCGTTGATGGGCTTGCTTTTCAGAGCGCATCCCTGGCATGGGGTGGATGTGGGGGATGATGCGCCGGAAATTGTAAACGCCTATATCGAAATGACGCCCACCGATACAGTAAAATACGAACTGGACAAGCAATCGGGGCTTTTAAAAGTGGATCGCCCACAGCGTTTTTCATCCATGCCGCCCATGTTGTATGGCTTTATTCCGCGCACCTATTCCGGCGAACGTTCGGCCGAATACTGCAATAAAAAAACCGGCCGAACCGATATCATTGGCGATGGCGATCCGCTGGATATTTGCGTGTTGACCGAACGCCCAATTACCAAAAGTAATATTCTGGTGCCGGCGGTGGTTATTGGCGGCATTCGCATGATCGATAACAACGAGGCAGATGATAAATTGGTGGCCTACCTGCGCAATGATATCATCTTTCAAAAATGGGAAGATATTACCGACGTGCCGGGCGAATTAATCGAACGGTTAAAACATTATTTTTTAACCTACAAAGATATTCCCGGCAGCAAACGGCACCGCACGGAAATAACCGGCATTTACCACAAAGAAGAGGCCTTTGAAGTAATTCGACGCGGACGTAAGGATTACGAGACCAAATTTGCCGGGATTGAGGAAGCAATCAACGCCGCATTTAAAAAATAACAACTGCCAGCGTCTGCTCGCCCAAAACAGGACGGTCAGAGGCTGTCCCAAAAGTTAAAGACAATGTAGTTTTTCAAAGTTTTTCTTTCCCTCACCTCCTTTAATTCCCCCTCTTTTGAAAAGCGGGTGAGGGGAAGTGTAAACTTTTCCATGTTATTTATTTAATGTCGCTTTTGAGACATCCTCTGATGGCCCCGGGCAAAAAATCGTATTATCCCATGAAAAATGGGGCGCAATCCTCGGCGAACGTTTCTTTCCCAACGCACCTGGTCTGCCGCAAAAACATTCATGAAAGCAGCCCTCTCTTACATTTAAAATGGCAAAAGTTTCATTTCGTTTTTGCGCAAAACTTTATTAAATTGCCGACCTTGAATTAAATTAGAGGAAACGGAATGAGAACGCATTTTAGTTGTATTCCATGTATTTTGCGCCAGACGATTGAAACGGTGGAGCTGGTTACAGATAAGCCGGAGATAAAAGAAAAGGTCGTCAATAAAGTGCTTAACTATTTAACCACCATAGATTACAACGTACCGCCGCCGGTGATCGGCAAGGAAGTTTACCGCATCATTCATCAAGTAACAGGAAATCATGATCCCTATCATGAGTTGAAAATCAAATACAATTCACTGGGCCTTGCATATTACGATGATCTGTTAAAGATCGTTTTCAGGAATCCGGAACCGGTATTAATGGCCGCAAAGCTGGCCGTGGCCGGTAATGTGATCGACTTTGGCGCGCAAGTTAAAGAAATTGACATTCAAAAAACGATTCATACGGTAGAAGACCTCTATTTTGAAATCAATGACTTTGAGCGTTTTATTGAAGATCTGAAGCAATCAAGAAAAATTTTGTACCTGGCTGATAATGCCGGCGAAATTGTTTTTGATCGGTTGTTTATTGAAATTTTACAGCGCTACTATCCCGAGCTGGGCCTGGAGTTCACGGTAGCCGTACGCGGGGCCCCGATTATTAATGACGCTACGCGGGAGGACGCCCTGATGGTGGGCATGGATAAAATTGCCAGGATTGTCGATTCCGGCGACGACACGCCGGCCATGGTGCTTGATCAGGCCTCCGATGAGCTGAAGCAGGCCTTTGAACAGGCCGATATGGTTATCTCCAAAGGGATGGGAAACTACGAAACCCTGGATGAGCGGCACGAGTTGATTTATTATCTGTTGCGCGTCAAGTGCCCTGTGGTCAGCAAGATCATTAACGCCAAAGAGGGCAGTCTGGTTTTTAAACGGAATGAAGATTTTAATGATTGAGCTTTTGTTGCGTAACGCTTAAAATGGCCTCTAACAGTTCGTTCAGTTCAAAGGGCTTTTCAATATAGGTGCTGGCCCCAACCTGCAGGGGATTCACCTTCATGTATTTTAGCTCCACCGCGCTGATGACAATGATGGGAATCTCCGGCAGTCGTTTTTTGATCCTTTGCAGTAATTCGATGCCGTTTAACCCCGGCATTTTAAAATCCAATAAAATGCAATCAGGCCGATTGTTTTCTAAATATTTTTCCACTACAAAAGGGTTTGCGATGACATCCACTTCAAAGTTTTTCATGTTCAGAATATTTTTTAAAGAATTCGAATAATTGATGTCATCATCGACCACCAAAATGCGTTTCATAATCGTACTCCATGATTCCATACTGCAACATTTTTACTGTCATGATGTTGCATGCCGGCAACATCATTAAGCGAATCATTCGATTTTTTAATAATTTAAAGCAAAACTGCTTTTATTGCGAAAAAAAATGTTCAACAATTATGCCAGGTGGGCGTTATGGCTTGTAATAGAAGTGGCGGGTCGTCCTCTGTTTATTTGAAAAACAGAACGTTTTGGGTAGAAAGCGCGTTTGTCAATGCTGAAAATTTAAATAAAAGCATTGAAATGATGAAACTGCAAACGATTTGCGGCGTTCAAACATAATTCATAGAAAAGGTACTGAATTTATCTATTGAAATAGATTTGAATTAAAATTAATATCCCATTAAATTCTTTTTTTATTTATTAAGCTTTAAAATGGAGGAGGTTTACTGAACCAATTGATACGGTAACTAACTTTTGATGTTTAATTGAATGGGTATTGAAAAAAGTTTGAAAGCACAATCAGGTTTAGGAACCAATCTTCTCCATTGGAAGCGGTTGATTTTTTTATTCTTTGCTCTATCTCTTCCGATCGGGGTATTTTCTCAAATTGGAATACGAATTCCTCCACCGCCCAAATCCGTCCGTTTGTTTGAACCGAGCGTGGAGGGACTTGCCCGGTTAAAATACGATTCCACCTTATTTGTAAAAAAGCCAAGGGTTTTGCGGCGGCAGGTTACGATGGATTCCACCGCGCGTTTTGTCGCCTTTCGCGAAGCTATAGACGGCACCGATATCTTTTTGCCTGCCGTGGTTGACCTGGAAACTTACATTAAATTGCGTTTGAAATATGACACGCAAAAATTGTGGCGTCAAGCGCTCACTTACAAATTTGGGCAACAAACGGAAAGCGGTTTTGGCGCCATCAAATTAGATATTCCTTTGCACATCAAAAGTAAAACCTTTACGCGCATCTTCGGATCGGATCGCATCGGGCTCAAAGTAACCGGTAATATCTCTTTCGACCTTTCCGGGCGCAGCGAAAAACGTTCCGGTTCGGCTATTTCTGCGCTGGAAAACCAGAACACCTTTAGCCCGCGTTTTAAACAGACGCAGCAATTTACGGTGGAAGGTAAAATCGGCGAAAAAGTAACCGTTTCCGTTGAACAAAACAGCGAGGCGACGGTAGATATCGAAAATACGCTCAAATTGCGCTATGACGGCGACGAAGATGAAATTGTGCAAAGCATTGAAGCGGGAAACATCTCCTTAAGTCTGCCGGCAACCAAATACGTTATTTTTGGCGGTTCAAATAAAGGCTTGTTTGGGTTGAAGTCTAAAATACAGGTGGGCAACCTGTACATGACCACCATTGCTTCGCTGGAAAAAGGACAGCAACAGGAATTGACCATTAGCGGCAGCGCTAAAGAATCCAGTACCACCATTCGCGATTACGAGTTTATTAAAAATCGTTACTTTTTTATTGATAATTTTTATCGGGATCACTTCGAAGACGGATTGAAAGACGATCCGCAAACCTTCTCTTTTGTGGCGGGTACGGAAGTTCTGCAATTGGAGGTATGGGTTTCTACCAGCTATGCCGATGATGGCGTGCGGCGCGGCGTGGCAACCATTGATCCCTGGGCCTACCTGGATGCCGATCTGAAATATCAGAACATCGATCTGGATACCGTGGCCACCGATGAACGCACCAAGCAAACCGGCTATTTTAGACAGCTAATAGAGGGCAAAGATTTTTATTACGATAAATATCGCGGTTTTTTCTGGTTGAACCAGGGCGTTGAAAATAACCAGATTTTAGCGGTGGCCTATGCCACGGCCAATGCTTTCAGCGATCCCAATGTGCCCACCGTGGGCACCATGAGCGAGACCCTGCAGGATACCAGCCAGGCGGTGATTTTGAAAATGATTAAGCCGCGTCAAATTCAGCCCTCTTACGAAGAGACCTGGCCGCTGATGATGCGCAATGTGTACTTTTTGGGCGGCACCAACATCGAAAAGAGCGGTTTTGAGCTGCGCATCGAAAACAACGTAAACGGCACGCACCAGATTTATCCCGAAGGCAGTGACAGAACCTACCTGAATTTACTGGAGCTTGATTTACTGGATGAAAACGGCAATCGCGTGGAAGGGGGCGATGAAAAGGTTGACTACAACCCGTACATCATCGACTTTAAAAACGGTATTTTAATTTTCCCCTCTTTGCAGCCTTTCAATCCAGAACCGGGTAGCCGTTTTGCCGGCCGACTGCCGGAAAAAGACCTGGTCGATATGTACAGATTGAACAATTCCAACAGCTCGGAATTTGTTAAGCGCAGTAAATTTGAAATTATCGTAACTTCCAAAAGCACCAAATCAACCTTTGATCTGGGATTTTATGTTTTAGAAGGCAGCGAAGTGGTTACCCTGGGCGGGCGCACCCTTACGCGCGATAAAGATTACATTATCGATTATTTTACGGGGCAGTTAACGCTGCTCTCTCCAGAGGCCAAGCGCAGCAGCTCAAATATTGAGATTAAATATGAACGGGCCAATTTGTTCCAGCTGGATAAAAAAACCATCTTCGGAACGCGGCTGGAATATCGCTTCTGGGAAAAATCGTTCATTGGCTTTACGGCGCTTTACATGAATAAAAGCACGCTGGATCAGCGTGTGCGCGTGGGGCAGGAACCCTTCCGCAATTTCGTGTGGGATATCAATGCTTCGTTTGATTTTAAGCCGAGAATTATTACGCGGCTGCTTGATAAGTTGCCCATTGTTGAAACGAACGCCGAATCCAGAATAAAGGTCGAAGGCGAATTCGCCCAGGTGTTGCCCAATCCGAACACATTAAATAACAAAGGTACGGGCGACGACAACGGCGTGGCCTATATCGACGATTTTGAAGCCAGCAAACGCACCACCACCCTGGGCATCCGCTACCGCACCTGGACCATGGCCAGCGTGCCTTCGGTTATTCCTACTTTAAACGAAACGCCCATCGAAGCGCTTGGTCCTCAGGAGCGGAGATCGGAAATTTTTGCCCGCGACCGGGCGCGCGCCCACATCGTGTGGTTTAATCCCTATCGGCAGGTGCCTATTAAAGACATCTGGCCTAACCGCGACGTGAATGCGCAAACAGGACAGACCACCAACGTGCTGGGCATTGATATCTGGCGCGAAAAAGGCAGCGATCCGGACAGCGCCTGGGCCGGAATCATGCGTTCCACGGCCTCTTTTGCCAACCAGGAAAAAACCAAATACATCGAACTGTGGATATTAGGAAACCAGGGCACCGTGCACATCGATATCGGTCAAATTTCGGAAGACTGGTACATCCGCGGTAAAAACTGGCGCGGCGAAGATAGTTACGGCAACCTGAACACCGAAGATAAAAACACCAACGGCCTTTTGGAAGAAGATGAAGACGTGGGCCTGGACGGCATCCCCAACGGGCAACCGGGAGACGATCCCAACGACGACTGGCATGAAGTGCAGTTAAACGCCTGGAACCGTTACGACGGCGTGCTGTACGACGGCATTAACGGAACGGAAGGCAACAGTCAGGCGCGGGAAGCACGCTACCCGGATACCGAAGACCTGGACGGCGACGGCGACGTTTCTACCGTTAATTCCTATTTTGAATACAGCTTTTCTCTGGACGGCAGCGACGAAAATTCGCAAAAATGGCTGGTCGGCTCCACCGAAAAAGGCTGGCGACAGTTCAGAATTCCTATCAAAGATTACACGCGGGCGGTCAATAATCCGGACACCACATTCCAGCAAATCCTCAACGTGCGTTTGTGGTTTAGCGATATTCCGGAAGAAGAACGTACGCGTATTTTAATCGCCACCTTTGATTTTGTGGGCAATGAGTGGGAAGAAACCGGCATTGCGCGCGACGAAAAATCTGACTTTGTTCTCAATGACTCGCTCTTTTCGCTGGCCGTTTACAACACCGAAGAGAACGTGGAAGAGATTCCCGGCGGGCCGGAACCTTACCATTCGCCGCCCGGCGTTACCGGCGTGCGCGACCGCATTACGCGCGCCCTTTCCAAGGAACAGTCCCTGGTAATGCGCTTCTTTGGCCTGCAACCGGGAGAAATTGCCGAAGCGCGTAAACAGCTCTATCAAAGAATGAGCCTGGTCGATTACAAAAAATTAAAAATGTTTGTGCACGGCGACCGCATGTTGCCCGCCGATCCGCCGGAATACAATCAAGAGGGCATCCCACTTTCTGATCCGTCGCCCATTCGCTTTTATTTGCGCTTTGGCTCGGATGATAAGAATTATTATGAATACGGACAGGATGTGTACGCCCACTGGCATCCGGACAATAACATAGAAATCGATCTGGACGAGCTGGCCGCCATTAAGTCTGACGAAGCTTATAACGTCGGTACGGTCGACAGTCTGGTCTATCTTCGTAAGTTGCCGGGCCGCGTGGAGGCCTATTACAAGGCGGTGGGCAAGCCCAGCTTAAACACCATCCGCTATTTTATTATCGGCGTTAAACACCGCGGCGATGAACCCGGACGCAGCAATGAACCGTTTGTCGGCGAGATCTGGTTAGACGAAATGCGTCTTTCGGATGTGCGAAAGGTAAAGGCCACGGCCATGCGTCTTTTAACCAGCATGAAGTTTGCCGACGTTTTTAACTTTAACGCTCAGTGGGAAAGCAAAGACGCCGATTTCCACAATGTCAGCAAACAATTCGGCAGCGGCAATACCGACGAACGACAAAACTATTCGGCCAAACTCTTTTTGCACAAATTTTTGCCGGATTTTCTGGATCTGTCCATTCCCATTGACGCCCGGGCTTCGTTTAGCCGCAGCATCCCCAAATACGTAACCAATACGGATCAACTTACCCATTATCAGAACGACACCTTCACCAAAAAGTTGAAGTCGCTCTTTGGGTTACGAAAACTGCCCGAGGAGATGGAAACCATTACCACCAAAAGCGAAGTGTACGGAATCGGAACCACCATTAAAAAACGTTCCAAGTCTAAATTCTGGCTGCTGCGCTACACGCTCGACGGCATCACCTTTGACGTGGACTATTCAAAGAAAAAGAGCAGCAACTGGGAAACCGCCTTTAACCGATCGGAATTGTTTAAAGAATCGTTTGTCTATTCCGCGCCTCTGGGACGCAATAAGGGCATAGAGCCGTTTAAATTTCTGAAAAAAGTGCCGCTATTAAAGAGACTCAGTTCGCAAAAATTCTATTACATGCCCTCGCAGCTCAGTTTTAACGTGAGCATTACTGACAATAAAAAAGAACTACTGCGGCGCAGCAACCCCAAGCTTAGCGTTACAAAAAATATCAATACGACGCGCTCCTTTCGGCTGGGGTACAAAATGCTGAATAGCCTTGATTTTAGCTTTTCGAGAAATTACACTTCCGATGCGGACGTGAAAGGATACACGCACAAAAAATTGATAAACAGAATATTTTCTAAGGGCGATTTTGGGCTGGACACCAACATTCGTCAGCAATTTCAGGGAAATTACAAACCCACCCTGTTCAAATGGTTGAAACCCAGTTTTAGCTTTAGCAGCAATTTTAATTATCAATTAATCATGCCCAACGAGTACAAAAACGCATCCAATTCCATTAACAAGCGGCTGGATTTAACCTTTAATCCGGGAGAGTTCATCAAAACGATTTACAATCCCCGAAAAAAACAACCGGCTCAAAGAAGCGGCAGCCGTCGCCGGCGTTCTATCAGAAGACCCAAACAACAGGATCAGAAGCAAACGGAGAAAAAGGAGGAGAAAAAGAAAACCTTCTCCTTCCCCAATCCTCTGATGTGGGTGTACAATACCATTGCCAGCTGGAGCAATATCCGAACCAGTATTTCGCAGGACGAACGCGTTCAGCACCGCTATCTGGCGGACATGCCGAGCTGGGAATACCAGTTTGGCTTTACCAGAAGTCCGGGCATTCCGCAGGATTCGACTTTAAATGTGAACCTGGTTGGGCCGGTGGAAAGCAAAACCCTGTCCATTCGCACTTCAACCAGTTTTAAAATTTTGAATAATGTCAGAGCCTCATTAAAACACGATATGCGTTCTCAGGAAAGCCGTTCGGATTATGGTAAGGCGGGTTCGGGCAGCAAAACGACTTCTTACTTCTTTTTAGGCGATGATCCCAAGGCTAATTTCCGCGGACTGGCCAGCATTAACGCCTTCATTCCCGATTGGAACGTGCAAATCAGCGGCCTGGAAAAGATGTTCTTCTTCCCCAAATTTGCGCGCTCCATCAGCATCACCCATGCGCATAACAGTAAGTACACGGAAAACCTGACGCTGAAATTGGGCGGCGGATTGTTGCCCACCACGCAAACCTTTACCAATGCCTGGCAGCCGTTAGTGGGCGTTAATATTTCCACTAAATGGGGAGTCACCGGCACCATTCGTTACACAAGCACCACCAACTATTCGTATTCCACCAGCGGCGGCGCAACCAAATCGGCGCAGACCAATTTTAACCTGTCGTTCAGCTATTCGCGGACACAGGGCTTTCGTCTTCCGATATGGCCGTTTAACAACAAAAAGTTTAAAAACGAGATCAATTTTAATTTGACTTTTGACGCTTCTTCCAGTAAAACATTTCAGCGGCAATTTGGCGAAGATAAGTTTATCGAAAAACAGAGCAACAGCAACTGGAAACTGCGTCCCGCGGCCACCTATCGGTTTAGCTCGCGCGTTCAGGGAAGTCTGTTCTACGAAACGGGCGTTTCCAAAAATAAAATTTCCGGTAAATACTCTTACAATGAGTTTGGTATTACCGTCAATATTGCCATCAGAGATTAAAGGAGAACGATGAAGAGAGTCCTTTTCTTTTTTGTTTTGTTTGCCTTGCATACGACGCTTGTGGCACAGTTTAACGATCAACGGGCGTTTCAGTATCTGGTAAAACAGGTGGCGTTTGGGCCGCGCAATCCCAATAGCGAGGGACATCAAAAGTGTCTGGAATTTTTACATCAGGAGTTTAAGCAATTTGCCGATACGGTCATTTTGCAACCCTTTGAATGGTACGACGCCTATCACAAAAAAACGCTCAAACTGACCAATGTCATCGCCCGTTTTCAGCCGCAAAATGAAAGACGGATTTTTCTGGCCGCTCACTGGGATACGCGCCCCAGGGCTGATATGGATACGGAAGAGAATAAAAATACGCCCATTCCGGGGGCTAACGACGGAGCCAGCGGCGTGGCTGTTTTGCTGGAAATCGCTCGTGTTTTGCAAATGCAACCGCCAACCAATATTGGCGTCGATCTTGTTTTGTTCGACGGCGAAGACTACGGCCGGCAGGGACATCTGGAGGAGTACTTTTTAGGCTCCCGCTATTTTGCCAAGCATTATCACCGCTTGAATTTTTCGCATGAATTCGGCATTTTAATCGACATGATCGGCGATGCGCAATTGAACCTTAAACGCGAAGGGTATTCGGTGAAATATTTGCCCTGGCTGGTTGATCGCGTCTGGAAAACGGCGCAAAATATGGGCTATTACGAGTTTTCGGATCAATTTCTGGGCTATGTGGACGACGACCATGTGCCCTTGCTGGAGGCGGGCATCCCCTGCATTAATATTATTGATTTCGATTATCCTTACTGGCATACGCTGGAGGACACGCCAGACAAATGCAGTCCGCAGAGCCTGGGTATCATCGGACGTGTTTTACTGGAAGTTATTTATGAGCAATAAGTGGGTTTCGGTTAAGGTGTTGGCGGCGCCTTTTTTTCTGGAAAGCCTTTCCGGGCCGATTTTTGCCACGGGCGCTCAGGGCATTCAGGAGCAGGAAAACGACTTTATCGTTTATTACGATTGGCAGGACTGGAATCAGGATGTGTACTGGTTACTACTCGGACTGTTTTCGGAGGTCATTCCGGACTTTGATGAGACGCGCCTGGCGGTGGAAACGCACGACGAACAGAACTGGCTGGAAAAATGGAAACAGAGCTTTAAGCCGTTCAAAATTGGTCAGCGGATTGTGGTTGCGCCAGACTGGGAGGAATATGCGCCCCGGCCCGGTGAAATCTTGCTTAAAATTGCGCCCAAAATGGCGTTTGGCACCGGCCATCACGAAAGCACGCGCCTGTGCCTGAAGCTACTGGAAAAGTATTTTCGGCCTGAAACGCGATTGCTGGACGCCGGAACGGGCAGCGGCATTTTGAGCATTTTTGCCGCCCGCCTGGGAGGGCGCCACATTCTGGGCATTGACAACGATCCTGTGGCCATTGACAATGCGTGGGAAAACGCGCGCTTAAATCAGGTTGAAGACAGGCTGCGGTTTGAAGTGCGGGATGTGGCCCAGCTGCCGAGGGGACGCTTCGACGGCATTGTGGCCAATATTAATCGCAACGTTCTGCTGCAGATCGCCTCCGGCCTGGTTAGCGCTCTGTCTGAAGGCGGTTGGCTTATTCTTTCTGGCCTGTTAAAGAGCGATCGGCAGATGGTGGAAGACGCCTATCTAAAAAACGGCCTGCAATTACTGGAGGCAGCCACGCTGAACGAATGGCTGGCGCTGGTTTTTAAGAAGGATGCGGCCGATGACAACTGACCAACCGCTTGCCGTGGCAGACCTGGGCTCCCACTCGGCGTTGCTGTTAATCGCCCGCCAGAAGGGCGGTGAGCTGGAAGTTTTGCACGAAGATTTTGTAATTACGCGCCTGGGGCAGGGCGTAAAACAGAGCGGCCTTTTAAGCGAAGAGCGGCAGCAATTGGCCCTGCAGGTTTTAAAGGACTTTAAAGAACGGGCCGCACGCTTTGGTTGCTCGGCATTGGAAGTGATTGCCACCGAGGCCCTGCGTAAAGCGCGTAACGCAGAATCGTTTAGTCAAAGGGCGCGGCAGACGTTGAAGCTTTCCATTAAAGTGCTTTCTGCAGAAGAAGAAGCGCGTTTCGCTTATCTGGGCGCCATTTCGGTTTTTGACGGATTTGAGAAACAAAAATTTACGGTGATCGATGTGGGCGGCGGCAGCACGGAAACGACCCTGGGCCGCGGCAGAAAAATAGAAGCGCATGCTTCCTTTCCGCTGGGCGCGGCGCGTCTGGCGGAAGAGATGAATTTTAAAATTCGCCTGACAGATGAAGACTACCGGCGTTTGCAAGAACGAGTGGAACGAGAATTGGTAAATAATCCTTTAAGGAATGAAACGGACGATTCCAGAGTTGTAGTAGGTTCGGGCGGCACCATAACCACCCTGGCTGCGATTGTGCACCGCATGCGCGTTTACGATGCGCAGCGGATCAGTAAAACCACGCTGGAACCGGAACAAATTAAAGCGTGGTTCCGGCGCATCAATGCAATGGATTTAAAAGAACGATTGCGCCTGCCGGGATTGGAAGCCGGCCGGGAAGACGTACTGCCTTACGGGCTGCTTATTTACGTGACGATGATGGAAGCGGGGCAGATTAAACGCCTGCATGTTTCTGCGCGCGGCCTGCGATTTGGTTATTTGCTTTCATTGTTGAATAATTGACATTTGAGCGGTCAGGCAGGCGACAGGAAATCGCGCTAAATATTGCAACAATGGCAAAAAAGCTATTAATATAAAGTTGTGGTTAAAAAAATTGCGGACTGGTAATGAATGCGTTGCCGCCGCAGGTAATTTTTTAAAAATGGATCGATTGATGATTCATCTGTGTAAATGACCGATCTAAAAAAATGGAGTAACGAATGGTAAAGCGAATGAGATGGGCGATGATCATTTCAATAATCGCCCTGTTTATCTGGCAGTGTGATGACAATGGCACGGGCGGCGATAACAACGAAAAAAACGTGCCCGGCGAAATTTTGTGGGTTTCGGTTCCGGACAGCATTCAGGTGCCGCCAGCCGGCTTTTTTCACAAAGCGCTGGTTACTGCGGCTGTGGCCGATTCCAATGGACTGGATGATGTGGATTCCGTTTATTTTTATTCTAAAAAACCGGACGGTTCTCTGGCCAACAATGGTTTGCCTTTAGTGATGGTGGATAACGGGAAACCGTTCAATATTAACAATCCCTGGGAAGAAGCCGGCGACGAAACGGCGGGCGACGGCATCTATTCTTTAACCATTTTAATCGATAATTCGGCGCAAACAGGCAGGTATTATTTTACCTTTTACATGCGCGATAAAGCCGGCAATTTGTCCGATAGTGTTACAGATTCAATAGAGGTTTATCAATAATGAAAAGTTTTTACATGCAATTTGTCCTGATATTTTTGCTGCTCAGCGCGCAGCTTTTTTCTCAAGCCATGTTCAAAACGTCGTTCAATCTGGCGCAGGATGAGCATCCATTTGCTCAAACGCTTTACGGCAACGGCATTGTGGACCTGACGGCAAAAGATTCTGTTGTGTGGGTGGCCACGGGCTACGGCTTGAGCAAAGCGGTGTACGATCTGCAGAGCGATGACTGGCGTTGGACCAGTTTTACGGAAAAAGAATACAAAGGCAAGGGCGGGGTTTCCGCGTTTGGCTACATGGACGATCGCACATTCTGGATTGCCACCGCCTTTGACACGTTAACGGCCGTTTCGGACGAGAGCTTGCCCGCCGGCAGCGGATTGAGTTACACGCGCGACGGCGGCCAGACATGGATTCATGTGCCGCAGCCGGTGGACAGCATAAACGAGGATCGTTACGCGCCCACCACCACCGTCATCCAGAATTTAATTTACGATCTGGCTTTTATCGACAGCACGGTGTGGATTGCCAGCTTTGGCGGGGGGCTGCGGCGTTCGGACGACATGGGCAAAAGCTGGCAGGTGGTTACCACCGACGGCAAGTTTTTTTCCAGTTTACAAAACCTGAACCATCGCGCCTTTTCATTGCTGGCCGTCAACGATACCCTGTGGGTGGGAACGGCCGAGGGCATCAGTAAGTCGGCCGACAACGGTCAGACCTGGGAACGCTTTGTGTTTGAAAAAGACAATCCGCACTCCATTTCCGGTAATTTTGTGGTGGCGCTGGCCTACCAGCCGGAAGCGAACGCGGTGTGGGCGGCCACCATTCAGGCTGAGGACACCAGCGAATTCCGCGCGGTGTGCGTGACGTACGACGGCGGCAAAACCTGGCAGCGTAAACTGGTGGAAGAGGATATTTTTGCCCACAATTTCGCCTTCTACGGCCAACAGGTCTTCGTCGCGGCTGATAAGGGCCTGTATCACTACCTGCCGGAACAGGATAAATGGGAGGTGATTACCGATATTCAGGATTTTGAATCGGGCAATGAAATTTTTCAACCGGAGTATTATTCGGTTACGGTGCAAATGTGGAACGATTATCATTTTGCCTGGCTGGGCAATGCCGATGGGCTGGCGGTGCGCCGTTTGAATGATCCGCTTGCCGACTGGCGCGTGATCCGTTCGTTTGTTTCGACGAAGGTGCGCGCCAAACCGGCTGTGTACGCCTATCCGGTGCCCTTTTCGCCCGGCCGTCATTTTTTTGTACGGTTCGAATACGATACCGACAAAAATCTGGACGAGCCCATTCGTATTTATGATTTTGCCATGGACCTGGTGGCGGAAATTCCGCCATCCAATTTAAAGCCGAAATGGGACGGTAAAAATCAAAAGGGCGATGTAGTGGCCAGCGGCGTTTATTTCTTTAGAGCAAAGGTAAACGGCCAGGTCACCTGGGGTAAAATTGTTGTGGTCAATTAACGCGTGGATGGAAAAATGAAAAGATTTTTGATTTTGTTAGTTAGCGTTTTTATGATGTTGCAGGGCAATCGGTTGCTGGCGGAGAGTAACGGTGGATACGCCGGGGCCTTTATGCGGCTGGGGCTGGGCGCCCGGCATCTGGCGCTGGGCAATAGTTCGGTAGCCGCGCCGGTGGACGCCTTTTCGTTCTATTACAATCCGGCTTTGAGCGCCTTTCACGAAAAACGGATGTTTACGCTTTCGCACCGTTTTATGTCGCTCGATCGCCGTTTCGATTTCATCGGCTTTGCCAGTAAAATTCCGCCAGGCGCGGGGTTTAGCCTGGGCTGGATCCACAGCGGCGTGGGCGATATTCAGGGCTACAACATGATCGGCGAGCAAACAGGTACAATCGATCATAATCTGAACGCCATCTATTTTAATTTTGCCCGCGTTTTTGCCGGCAAATTTGCCGTGGGGCTGACCATCAAGCACATGCGCGAAGATCTGAATTTTGGCGCCGATAGTTACAATGCCAGCGGCTGGGGCTGGGATTTTGGCGCGGCGTACCGCTTCAATCAAAAACTGACCGTAGCAGCCAGCTTGCGCGATGTGGGCTCTAAATTAACGGCCAACACGGAAAAGTTGTTTGAATTTGGCGGCACAACGGTTTTTACCTTTCCCAAAATCTGGAGCGTTGGCGCCACGTATTTAACGCCTTTGCCCTGGTTGCGCGTCAATTACGCCTTTGTGGGAACGGAACACGAAAACGGTCAACATCTGGGGCTTGAGGCCACCTATCGCAACATTCTGGCATTACGCTTTGGCTACAATAAGGATCAGCTAACCTTTGGCGCGGGAATGGGTTTTAAGCTCTGGAAATTTTTTACAACGCTCGATTATGCCTTTGTCCCCTCGGTGGTGGACGAGGGCGCCAGTCATGTTTTTTCATGGCAATTTTATTTGAATTAGGAGTTGAACATGCTTCGTACGATTTTAACGATTTTTTTAACGCTGGGCTTTGTGTGGAATGTTTTTGCCGGCAATGACGCCGGAATGGCCTTCTTAAAGTTGCCGGTCGATGCCCGTTCGGCGGCCATGGGCGAAGCGGCCGCGGCGCTGGCTAACGACGCCTCCGCCGTGTACTGGAATCCGGCGCTTCTGGCCCGAAACGAATCCAAAAGCCTGGTATTAATGCACAATGCCTATCTGGCAGATATCGCCCAGGAATTTGCCGCCTTTCAATTTGCCAGCGGCAAACACAAGATGGCCGTTGCTTTAAATTTAATGAATATTCCGGGGATTGAAATCAGAGGCAGCGTTCCGACCGAAAAGCCTGCCGGCGCCACGGAGGCCATTAATCTGGCGGCTTCTTTCAGCTATGCCCGCGCTCTGAACAACGGCTGGCTGGTCGGTTTGACGGCTAAATACCTGTACGAAAAATATTACCTTGAGGATGCCACGGGCTGGGCGTTTGATGTGGGGCTGGTTAAAAATCAATTTTTACGTCCCGATCTCGACCTGGGCGTTACGCTTCAGAATTTAGGCCGGATGAAGCCTTTAAATGTGGAATCCACCACACTGCCGATCATTATGCGCGCCGGCCTGTTGTACCACACGCCGCTGATTATGAATGAAAAACGCATGCTGGTCTCTTTTGACGCCGTGTATCCGGTTTATGAAGAACAGGTTAATTTTAACGGCGGCGTGGAAGTTCCCGTGTTGAAGACGCTGTATTTACGTTCGGGGCTGGTCTTCGACTGGGAGACGTTGCGCTACAGCGGCGGTTTTGGCTTGAATTACAAAAATTACCGTTTAAATTATGCCTTCAGTCCTTATCCCTACGATCTGGGCAATTCGCATCGTTTTTCTTTAAGCTGGCAATTTTGAATCCTGCAAATAAAAAAAAGGGCGCTCGTCGTAAAAAACGGAGCGCCCTTTGCCATTTAATGATCTTAAAATAAAAAGAAATTAAGCGTTGCACAACAATTTAGCGATGATGGCCTTTTGCACGTGCATGCGGTTTTCGGCCTCGTCAAACACGATGGACTGCGGCCCGTCGATGACGTCATCGGTGATCTCTTCGCCGCGGTGCGCGGGCAAACAGTGCATCACCAGCGCGTCTTTGCGGGCATGGGACATCAGTTCGGCGTTAACCTGGTAGGGCATAAACACTTTACGCCGTTTTTCGGCTTCGGCTTCCTGGCCCATGGAAGCCCAGACATCGGTGTAAACCACGTCGGCGTCTTTTACGGCCGCTTGGGGATCGTGCACGATTTCGATCTGGCTTACGCCGGCCTCACGGGCGCGGGTGAGGGTTTCGTCGTCTGGCTCAAAACCGGAGGGCGAACAGATAACCAGGTGCATGGGCAATTTGGAAGCCAGATTAACCCACGAGTTGGCCACATTATTGCCGTCGCCGATGTAGGTGATCTTTAAATCTTTAAGATGACCGCGTTTTTCCAGTACGGTAAAAATGTCGGCCATAATCTGGCAGGGATGGTTGTAGTCGGTTAAGCCGTTTATGACCGGTACCGACGCATACTCTGCCATTTCCAGAATATGGGCATGGTCAAACAGACGGGCCATGATGATGTCGTTGTAGCGGCTGACCACGCGCGCGATGTCTTTAACCGCTTCGCGTTTGCCGATCCCAATGTCGTTGGGGCTTAAGTAAAGGGCGTAACCGCCTAACTGGTACATGCCGGTTTCGAACGAGATGCGCGTACGGGCCGAAGGCTTGGCGAAGATCATGGCCATGGTTTTGCCCTTGCACAAATGGTGCTCTTCGCCGCGTTTGGTTTTTGCTTTAAGCTCTTTTGTCAACTCAAAAATCTCTTCCAGCTCTTCGCGGGAATAGTCGGCTATGGAAATAAAATCTTTTTTCATCAAAACCTCCTGTATTTTTAATCGCATCTTTAACTTGTTCAGAGAAGTACAATTTACTATTTTATCCGTTAAAATGAAAATCGAAAAGATGAAAGCGCCTTACTTTTTAGGCGAGAAAATGAGCTGATCGGAGCGGAAGGCAACAAAGGAACGGCGTTGGATGATCTAACTTAAGGAAAAATTTCTTTTTAATCGAAGGAAGGGCAGGGGCCATGAAACGTAACCTTTTACCCTTTTTGTTATTGATTCCCTTTTTGCTTCTGGCCGGCACAAAACGCGCGGCAGATTACGGTTTGAAGATTGGCGTTTTGCCGCCGGGGCCGTTGAATGCCATTACCGACGTAAAGGGCGTTAAGGTGGGGCATGTAACTATAATTAAGGGCGATTCGGTGCGCACCGGGGTTACGGCCATTTTGCCACATGGTGGGAACCTTTTTCAGGAAAAGGTGCCGGCGGCGGTTTACGTAGGCAACGGTTTTGGCAAGTTGACGGGCAGCACGCAGGTGGAAGAGCTGGGCAATCTGGAAACGCCGATTATTTTGACCAATACCTTAAGTGTTCCGGTGGCGGCCGGGGCTTTGATTGATTACACGCTTGGTCTGCCGGGCAACGAGGCGGTGCGCTCGGTTAATCCGCTTGTGGGCGAAACCAACGACGGCTGGTTAAACGATATTCGCGGGCGGCACGTTACAAAACAGCATGTGCTGCAGGCCATCCATTCGGCAAAGTCTGGCAGGGTGGAGGAGGGCTGCGTGGGAGCGGGCACGGGCACCGTCTGTTTTGGTTTTAAGGGCGGCATTGGCACGGCTTCCAGGAAATTGCCGGAATCTATCGGCGGCTGGACGGTGGGCGTGCTGGTGCAAAGTAATTTTGGCGGTGTTTTGCAAATTGCCGGCGCGCCGGTGGGCAGAGAACTTGGCGCGTTCTATTTGAGCGATCGGCTGAATTCCACGGCCGATGGTTCGTGTATGATTGTGGTCGCCACCGATGCGCCATTAAGCGCCAGGAACCTGAAACGGCTGGCCAAAAGGGCTTTGTTTGGCCTGGCCAGAATCGGCGGAATTGGCAGCAACGGCAGCGGCGATTATGTAATTGCCTTTTCCACCGCTAAAGAGGCGCGCGTGCCGTACCGGCAAAAGGATGCTTTTCAACAAAATAAACGGCTGCGCAACGAGCGCATGTCGCCGTTATTTTTGGCGGCGATCGAAGCCACCGAAGAGGCCATTCTTAATTCGTTATTTGCCGCCACAACAACGCGGGGATTTATGGGCAGGGAAGTAGAAGCACTGCCCATGGACAAAGTTTTGAATATTCTCAAACAACATCGTCTGATCAACGAACGCAGGGAGGCGCCGTGATTGCATTTTTAAACGGACAGTATCTTGCCAAAGACAGGGTGTGCATCAGTCCCGATGATCGAGGTTTTTTGTTTGCCGACGGTTTGTACGAGGTGGTGCGATTTTATCATAACCGGCCGTTTCGTCTGCGGGAACATCGGCAACGTCTGGAAAACGGGGCCAGAGAACTACGCTTTAATCGTTGCGAATTTCCTGAATTTGATGAAGTGTTGATGAACCTGATTGAAAAAAATCGACTCGAAAAAGTAGAAAGCGCCATTGTTTATTTTCAGGTGACGCGCGGCGCTGCGCCGCGTAGCCATCGCTTTCCTCCGCCGGAGACGCCGTTGACCGTTTACGCCTTTGCCCGAGAATTTTTCAGCGCGGTAGAAGAGCAAGAAAACGGCGCCGGGGCTATTCTGGTAGAAGATGACCGATGGGGCCATTGCGATTTGAAGACCATTGCTCTGTTGCCCAATACCCTGGCGCATCAAAAGGCGCGCGATGCCGGCGCCGTTGAGGCCTTGTTTGTGCGCGAGGGATTGATTCAGGAAGGAACGCACAGTAATGTGGCTGTAGTTAAAGGAGGAATTTTTTACACGCCGCCATTAACGCGGCATGTGTTGCCGGGCATTACGCGACAGGCGGTGATCGAACTGTGCCGGGAAGCGGACATTGAAGTGAAGGAGGCGGCGATCAGTAAGAACTTTTTGCTGGAGGCGGACGAAGTGATGATCATTGGCACCACGGTGGAAATTACGCCCATCGTGCGGATCGATGGCAAACTGATAGGTTCCGGCAGACCTGGACCGCTGACGCAACAATTACAAACCGCCTTGTTTAGGCTCACGCATAATATGTAAAATGAAAAAGGGGAGCAGGGAATTACGGTTGCGGATAACGAGCGGGCGGGAGGAAGGGCGGTTCGTTGGAATGCTCATCCAGATTGATGCGTCGGGAGGCGCCTTGGTTTGTCGTAAAATCCTTATTTAATTATCGTCGTCGACGGGGCAGAAAAGAGTTATCTTGCATTGTGTAAGCTCTGGTGCGCCAGGATAAGGCTGGCGAATCTCATAAGTTGAAAAGGAACTTATCATGACAATTGCCTGTTTGGTCATGTAGTCAATCGAGCGTAGTATTGGAGTGATCCATGCTGCGAAGCCTCGAACGACAAAAGTGTGAGCCATAACGTAAGTGAACCCGACTCGGCCTCGTTACGCTAAGTGAAAGTGGTCAACCTTCCAGAGGTGGGGAAACCTAATACCGGTGCTGAAGCAACAGGTAAAAGCAAGCATCGGGCTTACCGGAGTGATTGAGGATGGCGCGCACTGAAAGATTCGTTGAGAAACCTGAGAGATCTATTACAGAAGTTCTTAAATGGACAACACGAACAGGGAAAACATAACCTGTTTAGTGTCTGTAATAGAAGTCGGAAAAGCCCATAGTAGTGAAGAAGTTATGGAACATAATGGAGCGAAGGGGCTTTACTGTAGGAGCGTTTGTGTCAAAAGTAGGTGGAAACCCGCTTGGGGCTGTCCCAAAAGTAAATTAAGATGTATAAATATACAGGTTTTTAAATATAATTTTGTTGGTAAATATGATACGAAATTATGGAAAAGGTAAAAGATTTCAATAAAAAAACATGAATAAAAACAAGATTTAAATTAGTTATATTTATTGTCTTTAGCACATAAAATAACTTGCATTAATAACTTGAAAATATTAAATTTAAAATAAAAACCATGAAGCCAAAAAGTTGTCGAAAAATCCCATTTAAAACCACCGATCAAAACCAACTTACTATTCTTCCGCCTTCATTAGATGAGCTCATAGAACCCAATCATATGGTTCGGTTTATCAATGCCATCATAGATAAGATGGATATTGATTTTTTAATTAAAGAATACAAAGGAGGCGGTCGAGCCGCGTATCATCCGCGGATGCTATTAAAAGTAGTCATTTATGCCTATACGCAGAAGATATTTACTTCGCGCCAGATAGCTAAGGCCTTAAGAGAGAATATTCATTTCATGTGGTTATCAGGGAACAGTCGTCCGGATTTTAGGACGATAAATCGTTTTCGTTCATCACGATTGAAGGGAAAAATAGAGGAAGTATTCACCTATGTAGTTGAGCAATTATTGGAGTTGGGCTATATCGAATTAAATGATCTTTTTATAGACGGGAGCAAATTTCAGGCGAATGCGAATAAATACAAGGCAGTCTGGAAGAAGAATGTAGACCGTTACCAGAGAGTACTTCAAGAGAAGCTAAAGGAATTACTAAAGAAGATAGATAACGAGAATGATTTAGAGAATCGTTTATACGGTAATAAAGATTTAGGAGAATTAGGAGAGGATGTTACTTTAAGCTCTCATCAGATTGAACAAATAGTTGATATATTGAATGAGCGGTTAAAAAAGGAACCGGACAATAAGGAATTAAAGAGAGCAAAAAATAAAATAGAGAAGGATTATTTACCGCGCCAACGTAAATATGAAAAGCAACGAAAGCTTCTAAATGGTAGGAATAGCTATAGCCAGACGGACCCGGATGCTACCTTTATGAGTAAGAAGCGGGATCATCATAATAATACGGATTTGCTTCCGAGTTATAATGTTCAGGTAGGAAGTGAGAATCAATTTATAGTGAATTATACGATAAATCAGAACGCGAATGATAGCGTATTATTAAAGCCCTTTATGGAGTCATACAAGCGTTGTTATGGTAGGCAACCAAATCGAGTAATAGGCGATGCAGGCTATGGAAGTGAGGAGAATTATGCATATTTGGAATCAGAAGGTGTAGAAGCTTATATCAAATACAGTAGTTATTACAAAGAGCAAAAGAAGTCATACAAAGAGAATCCTTTTTTGATAGATAACATGCGGTATGATCCTGAATTAGATCGCTATGAATGTCCTGCCGGTCGGTATTTAGAATATGTTGGAGAACAGGAAAATGTTACGTCGACGGGATTTAAAGTAAAGCATCGTATTTACCGTAGTGAGAGTTGTGAAGGCTGTGCATTGAAAGAGAAGTGCTATAAGGGCCAGACTGCGCGTGTTGTTAGAGTAAATGTCATGCTTAATGATTATAAAAAGCAGGTTCGTTCTCGATTGAATACGGAAGAAGGAAGAAAATTAATCAGCAAACGAGGTTCGGAGATAGAAACAATTTTTGGACAAATAAAGCATAATCTTGGAATAAGGGGCTTTTTATTAAGAGGATTAGAGAAAGTAAAAACAGAATTTGGTATAATAGCAGTAGCGTATAATTTAAAAAAGATGTTTAATCAGATGAAAGAGTACGGTTTAGTTAACGAGATGTATAAGTATAGCGCTAACATCTTTTTTAATTTAAACCGGGCAAGCCAGTGTCAAAATTTAGGCCTAAAAAATACCATTTTAGAAACGTTAGAGCGATTTTTTATAGAAATTAAGGAAAAAATAGTTATTAAATATTCATCTTGTCTCTTCAACGCCAAAATATGTTTTGTATAAAAATTTACTTTCATCGACTTTTGGGACAGCCCCCCCTACGGATAATTGGGAAGCCTCTTATGCCATTCTCAACTCAGGCAATCGTGATTACCAGAGAAGCATTCTTCTTTAAGACAGAAACTATACCACAAAGCCAAGCAAGAACCAGAACCCGCCGTAATGCTTTTACAGTAAGTCCAGCTTGGGCTTCTCGGCCTCATTCAGCTCGATCCTGGCCACAGGCTATCGTAATAGATAGGGACTGTGGCGCCGTCCTCTACCATCGTAGATGGAGATGTAGTCCCCAAAGACGGCGCGGGTGTTTCTGTCACCCTTCTCGCTGGGCGTGCCAGTGAAGCCAATGAAGGAGGCGCGCGGCAGCGCATCGCCCATGTGACGGCAAAACCGTCGATAAAGTCGTACTGGCTATCTTAAGTTGCCCGGTTCGCTGTAAGTCAAGGCAAACACCATGTCGGCCAGCCAGCGACGGAACGACTCATTATCGCTGAACTGCTTGAACAGCTCGGTGTCATCCTGCAACAGCGCCATCATCACTCGTTGCAGGGCTTTGTCGTGCTCGATGCGGGCGTTTTGTTTATCGGAGTGTTTTCTGGCATTCTGATAAGCGGGATCTGCCGCTACTTTAGCAGGAATCTCCTCGGTAATTAACTTGTGCACCCGATCGGCATCGGTCCACTCAATGTTGCCGAATTGGTCATTAAACTGTCGGATGATATTCGATAACCGATCCAGCTCCGGTTCCGCTTTGTGCCCGCCTCCGGCTGCAGGAACCGGTTCAATCTCAGCATCTTCATCGGCAAGGGCAATTTTCATGGTACGTTGCTTTTCCACCCGGTAGCTGTCCATATCAATAGCTTCCAGAATCCCTTTGGACAGGTCTTCTTCCTGCGGGGCCGGCAGCTTGGGCACCAGAAAATTGAGAAAGATGGAGAGCTTTTCCCATTCGACATTGCTGTAGGGCAACACTGCCGCCAGAAAATTGTAAGTCCGTAAAAAAGCTTTGGCTTTGCCTTTGAAATCCACCTGCCCGTCTTCATCCAGCTCGGCGTATTCCAAAACGCAGCGATCCAGAATGGGATCCAGCTTGTCGCAGTCAGCGCCTCCCAGATAGAGCTCCACGAAATAATCAATCTGCTGCTGGGAATACACCTGATAGCCATCCAGCACCGATTTCAAATCGTGCAGCTTGTCGGGATCGGTTTGTTCCGCCAGGATGGTGGTGCGGTAATAGGGTTCAAAGGCTTCCCGGATCGTGTCGGCATCGTTCATGAAATCCAGTACGAAGGTATCGTGTTTCTGGGGATGGGCGCGATTTAACCGGGAAAGCGTCTGCACCGCCTTTACTCCGGAAAGCACCTTATCCACATACATGGTGTGTAAAAGCGGCTCATCATAGCCGGTTTGAAATTTATCCGCACAGATCAGAAAACGGTATGGCTCTTCCCGGATTTTCTCGGGGATTTGATTGGAAGGAAAGCCATTCAACGATGCTTCGGTTACCCTTTTGCCACCATAGTCATGTTCGCCGGAAAAGGCCACAATGGCCTGGTATGGACTGTTGCGCTCTTTTAAATATGCCTGAAAAGCATGGAAATATTGAATGGCCCGTTGCACCCCGCTGGTCACCACCATGGCCCGGGCTTTGCCGCCAATTTTTCCTTTTGCAACCACCTGCTCATGAAAATGGTCGATCATGATTTCCGCTTTCAGTCGGATGGCATGTTCATGGCTTTCCACAAAGCGGCGCAGTTTCTTTTGAGCTTTGCGCACGTCGAATTCCGGATCATCTTCGATTTTTTTAACCAGTTTGTAGTAGCTCTTCACCGGGGTGTAATGAGCCAACACATCCAGGATGAACCCTTCCTGAATGGCCTGCTTCATGGTGTAGATGTGGAAGGGGCGATGCTTCACCGTGCCATCGTCCTGGGGTTCGGGTTCCCCAAACAGTTCCAGTGTCTTGTTTTTAGGAGTAGCGGTGAAGGCGAAATAGCTGGCGTTGGGCAGCAGCTTTTTGGCTTCGATGAGCCGGTTGATTTGATCCTCGATGGTCTCTTCTTCCTCTTCAGCGCCGGCGGCAGAAAGCGCCGTGCTCATGGCCGCCGAGGTTTTGCCGCCCTGACTGGAATGCGCTTCGTCGATGATAATGGCAAACCGCCGCCCGCGGTGTTCATTGCCGATCTCATCCAGAATGAAGGGGAATTTCTGCACCGTGGAGATGATGATCTTTTTCCCGCTTTCAATAAATTTCCGCAAATCGCCGGAACGTTCCGCATGGCCCACCGTGGCGCTCACCTGGGCAAATTGCTTGATGGTGTCCCTGATCTGCCGATCCAGAACCCGACGGTCGGTCACCACGATGATGGAGTCGAACACCGGCTGGCCGTCTTGCTGCAGTCCGATCAACTGATGCGCCAGCCAGGCAATGGAGTTGGATTTGCCGCTGCCGGCGGAATGCTGAATCAAATACCGATGCCCGGCGCCGTGCTGTGCCGCGTGGGCCAGCAGCTTGCGCACCACATCCAATTGATGATAGCGGGGAAAGATTTGTTTTCGCTTTTTGCGCTTGTTTTGCGCATCCCGTTCTTCCACAATCTGGGCATAGTTTTCCAGGATGTTGGTCAGGCTATCCTTTTTGAGGATGCGTTTCCACAGGTAATCGGTTTTGATGCCCTGCGGATTGGGCGGATTGCCTGCCCCGCCGTTCCAGCCCTGATTGAAGGGCAAAAACCAGGATGCCTTGCCCTTTAAATGGGTACAGAACCAGACTTCTTCTTCATCCACGGCGAAATGGGCCACGCAGCGCCCGAATTCAAACAGCTTTTCCCTGGGGTTGCGGTCCCGTTTGTACTGCTCGATGGCGTCATGCACGGTTTGTTTGGTCAGGCGGTTTTTCAGCTCAAAAGTAAACACCGGCAGCCCATTGATGAACAATACCAGGTCCAGCGCCCGCTGGGTTTCGTCCCTGGAGTAGCGCAACTGCCGGGTAATGCTAAAGCGATTTTTCTGGTACAGTTCCTGAGCCATTGCATTGCCGGGCGAGGGGGCGCCGTAAAACAGGGTAATTTGATAGGGCCCATGTTTGATCCCCTGGCGCAGGACATCCACCATCCCGCGGCGGCTGATTTCTCCCTGCAAGCGCGCCAGAAATTTGCGCCGCGTGGGGCTTGCGTTGTTCAAATCCAGCTCTGAAGCGATTTCCGGCTGGGTGTCCTTTAAAAATACCGTTAACTGGAACAAATCGATGCAATATTCCCGGTCATAGTCCTCCGGGTCGCCGCAGAAATAGCCGGCGCCGCCGTAGGGCGCAACGGGTTCCGCAACCAGGCTACCGGAACGCCCCGGTTCGCAGGGGCTGCCGGTTAGCGCTGTGCAGATCAATCTTTCCAGACCGCGTTCTGAGGTATCGGTTGTCATGGGTTATTCTTTCTTTTCTGATTTTGCCTGATTTTGTACAACCGTTCGGTAAAACCGCCTTCTTTTTTAAAAGCCTCCGCCTGGGCAGCTAACTGGCGGTCTAAAAGATAACAACAAATATTCAACAAAGATAGAGCGGCATTGGCTGCCAGTTGGGCGTAGCTTGGTACAGGTTCCTCCTGACTAACACCGACGGGCACGGATACCGCGGTTTTATTTGAATCGGTCTTTCTGTGTGCGTCAGTGTGTGTCCGGGTTTTCCACTGCTTCTTTTCGTCCTGAATCCAATCTCTGACTTCCTGCAAAGTAGCACAACGTCGGGCTTTAAAGCGCTTCAGTGCCGGGTGGTCTGGTTCCCACTGCGCCATGCCCCGCTGCCGCAAAAAATCCTCATAATCCAGACGCAGTTCTTCCAGGCTGGCGCGGGCTACGTTGGTCAGTTTCATTTCCATTTTTTTGGAGGTGCCGCTGACCTGGCTGCCCTCGGCAATGTTTTGCACGCCGGAGCGCGCTGCCTGCACCATCTGATCGTAGGTACGGCTGCGCTTATCGATGTAGCGGTCACAGAAGCGCACCGTCAGGTCATAAATTAGCTGGCCCAGCTGAAAGGTCTTCAGCTTGCGGTAGCCGCCGTGTTTAGGGATCAGCTCTTCAGTCATCCGCTTCCTCCTGGAGGAGGGGTTCCTCTTCTTGCGGTTCCGGGGTTTCTTCTTCTATTTCCGCCAAATCCTCCATCTCGCTTTCCGGCGTTTCCGGCAATTGGGCTGCCGCCTCCCGCACGTCCAGCTTACCGGTTACCACCTCGGCAATCAGAGTGGTTCGCAGCTCTTTAAGCAACTCGATAGCCCGGCGGGTGGCGGCGATGGCGGCGTCGAATGAAACGATTTGTTCATTTATAAATCGATCAATTGTTTCCTGCTCTTTTATAGATGGAAAGGGAATTTTTAAGTTTTGGATACGTTCCACAGCGAGGCCAGGTTGTGCAGCTGCCATAGAGTATTGATTAAGGTTCATTATTCGTAGAAGCTCTCCAAACCATCTCACTGAAAACTTCAGTTTTGGTTGAGCAACAACAGCGTGTTCAGAAGCCCAAAATTTGCCGGATGCATAATTTATATTTCCACACAGAGCACCCTGACGACCTATTAGAACAAATTCGCCTTCGTGCGTATATGCATTGGTGTAACCACGCAATCCATTTCCACCGTAAACAGGAAACTTACCTGTTTCTTCTATGTTTTCTGAAGTTATCGACTCCCCACTTTTTAATCGTGCTACATATTTTAGCCGCACCACCTCCCAATGCTTTGGCACCTTTCCCAGCCACTCCACCCCGGAGTCTTTGTATTCCTGGTAGGGTTGGCCGGTGCGTACGTCGATTTGCCCGGTAACCGCCTGGTGGATCAGCGCCTGTTTGTACTCCTGCAGCAGCTTAATGCGCCGCTGCCGCAACCGGATGGCTTTGCGGATGCGCCGCTCTGCCCAATCCAGAAACCGCACAATGGCTTGCTGTTCGGGGAGAGGCGGGAGGGGTGAATATATAAGCTTAAAATGTTCAGGCCGCAAACTCCACATATCCGAAGTAATACCATAAGACCAACGTTCTGCTTCTTTTATGAATAAAGGGGTTCTGAACAAGTAATGAAAAAAACGACCTGATTCTTGGTATTTCGGTTTTTGTACGACATAAGCAGGGCTAACAATGCCCCGATATTGAGAAAGGCCGATTGCTCCTTGCCATGCTCTCATTTTGTTATAAACTATGTCTCCAGGCATAACTAACTTATAATTTGACTTATCAATCCTGGAGCTATCCTTTTTTGAACTTACATTCAACAATTCTCTTTGTTGTATAACACCACTATTAATGGTTACTGAAAGAAGCTGTTCATTTAGATTATTTTGATCATTTATTTCAACGAACAAAGCACGGTTAGGAAACACCTCCCAATGCGCTGGCACCTTTCCCAACCAGGGCACGCCGGAATCTTTGTATTGGGGGTAGGGTTTGAGTTTTTTGATCATCCTTAAACCTCTCTCAACAAATCTTCTGGATTCCAAACATGTTCGGCAATCATTCGATATAGTTCGCACCGTTCATCTAATGCTTTTCTGTCAAAATGTTCATAAGGCTTAAACGGTAAACCGCTTTGCTCAATAAATCTTAAAAATCCAGGATTGTGTTCATAACATTGTGGATGCAACGACTGCGCTAGTAAATTTTGTTTAAGGTAATGAGGTAATTTTTCTCCATATTTTAGATCACCATAACTGGCGTTAAATGATTTAGGCAACAACAACAATCCACCAATCCGATTTCGGTTTTCCTGAAAATCACTTGGATGCTCAAATTCATCTTCATGATATTCGTATTTATCCGCCCATATATGCTCAACTTCAAAACGGTTCTTACCTTCTTCCCTAACATAATTTTTATAATTAGAATCTAAACCAGATTGAACTTCCACATACTCGGTTAATCTTGCCAACAATCTATGAATTGCACGACGATTTTGTTGATGCATGTAAAATCCAATTTCTCGCCGATGGTATGGGCTATTCTTTCTAAAGTTTTCTTCTTCCCTTTGTAATCGATTATACAAAGTTTTCGCAAGTTTTTTGGGTTCCAGTCCTCTGATTTCCTTCATTACCAGAAACATAGAATATTGCATGGTTGAATAAGAAATGCTTCTGAAATTCCAGATACGCCAGGCTAACAATATGTCAATAAAGCGCGCGGCAATACGAATTTTTCGCTTAATAATTGCTTCAGTGTCTTCAAGCGTAAGAGGTGCTAATAACACCATATATTGCAACGTAAAACCGTGATGGGCATTGTACATCACATGATTTAATTCCGCAACATTTCCATGAGAAGCATTCATGAGCATATTGTATTGGCGGATAAAGAAGTTAAAGTTTCGATGAATAAAATTGTAAAAATCATCGCTTGAAGTGAGACCAATATTTTTGCTATTTTCCCTAATCCAGCGGTGATATTCTGTCCCAATACGGTCAAAGTCTTCTGGTTTCGCCCCTTTTTTCCTCTCTCGAATTTTTTGAGCATATTGGGAACGTAACCAATTTTTAAAAAAATCGGATTCTACATCTTTTCCCCACTCCGTTATTTCTTCAATTCGTTTTTTCCATAGTCGGTTACTTTCATCCCGTTTTTCTTCAATAAGATTTGCTAAAAGATAACCCTTCAGCATTTCTGTTGGAGTGAGTGAAAGCCCCCGGTCATTCATTGTTTCGAAAATCGTGTAAGCATCTTCATCAGAATAAGCAGTAATTTCTACCATGTGTACATTTTCCAGTAGCCAATCAATGAAATATGGTAATGCATGGTTACGTAATTCTTCGGGAAAATGTTCTTCAAGGTCCTGATATCTATTGTAAATATTGATAACAGATTCTGACATGCCGTTTGAATCAAATGATTTCCCTTCAAACAATGCAGTTAAACAGGCTTCGCGTTCTGGCACTACTAAATTAAACGATTTCTTTCCAAATTTTTCTGAATAGATTAAATCATCAATATAAACTTTATCATTTCGATTTTGTTGCAGGTTCCTCAGTAAAATCAAGAGGAGAGTAATTGATGTTAACCTTTGTTGTCCATCTACAATGAACTTACCTGCGTCTTTGCTACTTATGATAATTGAACCAAGGAAATAGTGGGGATACTTTTCGACCTGTTCTCGTTTGTGCTCAGGTTGGTAACCTTCGAGAAATTTGCTGGTCAAGTCATTGAGTAATTCAAGAACCTGTTTCGTTCCCCATCGATATTCCCGTTGATAGTAATCAATGGAATATTTTACACCTTTAAGCAATTCGCGGATAGTTCTCGCTATACCCTGAATTTCGTTCATTCTTCTTTTCCTCCCAAAATCTCATCCAACAGTCCCTCGGCCTCTTTCTCCACGGCCAGCAAATCGGCGCGGATTTCTTCCAGGCTGCGCAGGGGTTTGGGTTTGTAAAAATAGCGGTTGAAATTGATTTCATAGCCGATTTTCACTTTGCTCGGATCATACCAGGCGTCCGGGGCGTAGGGCAGTACCTCTCGTTTCAAAAAGGCATCGATCCCGCCGTCTTCCAGCAAAGGCACCTGCTCGCTGTCGCGCAATTCGCTGTCCGGCTCATATTCCACCACCCGCGCTTTTCCATGAAGATCGATTTCAACCAATCCATGGAGCGGATCGGCTTTGGTTCCGGCTTGGTGGATTTTCCGGATTACGGGTTCGGCCTGTTCATCCCGCTCACAAAGATGATCCCGGATCAGTTTCAGTTGTTTGCCGTTGAGCTTGATACCTGCCTCTTTCGCCAGTTGGGTCAATTTTTCCAGAAAAAGATTGTAATTCCGATGCGGTCCGGCGCCCATAATTTTTGCAACGCTTTTCATAAAGGTGCCCAAACCGCTTTGCTGCTGCTCCTTGCACAGTTGGGCAAAGCGGTTCAGTTTTACTTCCGATAAGTCCGCGCGCAAACGCAGGGGGCGCTCCACAATCACCTTCCAGTAGCCGAAGGCTTTGTTGGGAAAAATCTTCGATTGTTCGCTCTCTTCAAATTTCAGAAAGACATCCACGATGCGTTGAATATCATCTTCCGAAAGCTCACAATTCTTCTTGCCCAGGTTCTTGCGCAACGGTTGGTACCACTGCGTGGCGTCGATGAGTTGCACTTTGCCTTTGCGCTGTTCCGGTTTCCGGTTGGAAAGCACCCAGATGTAGGTGGCGATGCCGGTGTTGTAGAACATGTTTAGCGGCAGGGCAACGATGGCTTCCAGCCAGTCATTTTCGATGATGTAGCGCCGGATGTTGCTCTCCCCCTGGCCGGCGTCTCCGGTAAATAGGGATGAGCCGTTGTGCACCTCGGCGATGCGGCTGCCCAGTGGGGTATCGTGCTTCATTTTGCTGACCATATTGGCCAGAAACAGCATCTGCCCATCGCTGGTGCGCGTTATCAGGGATAGCTCCTCTCCCCGATGATTCACCACAAAGCGCGGGTCTTTGATGCCCTGCTTGCCGCCCATGCGCTCCAGGTCGCTCTTCCAGCTTTTGCCGTAAGGGGGATTGCTGAGCATGAAATCAAATTTCAGGTGCGGAAAGGCGTCATTGGAAAGGGTGGAATATTCCGGTCCCCCCACAATGTTTTCTGCTTCCTCACCTTCCCCTTTGATAAGCAAATCCGCTTTGCAGATGGCATAGGTTTCCGCATTAATTTCCTGACCATAGAGATGCGTAGTGACCTGTTTCCCATGTTCCGTTGCCAGTTGCTTCATGGTATCTTCGGCTACGGTCAACATGCCCCCGGTACCGCAGGCGCCGTCGTAGAGCAGATAGGTTCCCGATTCGATCTGGTCAGCAATAGGCAAAAAGATCAGCCGGGCCATCAGCTTTACCACATCGCGGGGCGTCCAGTGCTCGCCGGCTTCCTCGTTGTTTTCCTCATTAAAGCGGCGCACCAGTTCCTCAAAGATGGTGCCCATGGCGTGGTTGTCCAATCCCGGCAGGCGCACCGAACCATCGCTGTTCAAGACGGGATAGGGGCTCAGATTGATGGCCGGATCAAGAAATTTTTCGATCAGTGTTCCCAGAGCATCAGCTCTGGAAAGGCGGGGAATTTGATTACGAAATTCAAAATTGTCGATGATCTCCTGCACATTAGGCGAGAAGCCGTCCAGATAGGCGCGGAAGTCTGCTTCCAGTTGTTGGCGACTGGCACGGTTTTTTAAATCTCGCAGGGTAAAAGGGGAAGTATTGTAAAAAGCCTGTCCGGCTGCCTGGCGCAATGGGCCGTCCTGATTGGTAATGCCTGCCTGGTCTAAATTTTCCTTCATTTGCAACACCGCTTGTTTGGTCGGCTCCAGCACTGCATCAAAGCGGCGAATCACCGTCATAGGCAGGATAACATCGCGATATTTGCCGCGAACGTACAGGTCACGCAGCACATCATCGGCAATGTTCCAGATAAAATTGGTGATCCAGGTTAGTTGGCCATTTTCCATATAAGAATCCCCTCTACATAGGTTGCATAAATTGCGGGTGCCTGTCTTCCCGCAGGTGCTCCATCTGGCCTCGGGAGGCACCCAGAAGATGTTGTCGGCCAGATACTCGTCGCGCGGTCTTACGGGTCGGTGTAATCGGTTTCCTGTCGGCCTTTGAGCTCCTCGTATTTCTACTGAAAGGCATCGGAAATGTACTTGGAGAAGATCAACCCCAGTACCACATGCTTATATTCCGATACGTCCATGTGACCGCGCAGCTTATCGGCCATCTCCCAGAGTTTGTTTTCAAAGACCAGATTGGCGCCGTTTTGTTTTTTGTTTGCCATATTTTCCCTTTTATCTTATTGGCCGCTCAACGATAAGATTAACCAGCCCTGACCTCTGGGCGTCTGGTTGAACGTTTGGTTGCAATAAAGTTTAATTTTACCTGCCACAGAAAGGTCGCTAACGTTTTATCATTTTAAAAATAAGAGCTTTTAAAGTCAAACTAAAACCACTTTCTTTTTAAAATAGTAAAAATCAAATTCCAGCCCTACACGTAAGTATATTTTTGCCTGAGTTGCTTAACCGACACTCAGCACAGCGTGCTTTTATTTTATAACCACACTCATTCAAAGAACGAGGCTCAGTACGTTTTCTAAATTTCATTAGCACAAAGGAACGGGCATTAATTTTAATGGCACTATTTCTATTCTTGAAAAAAAATAGAAATAATGTTTAGATTGAAATTATGAAAGATAAAGAATTATACAAACAGATACTGGGTCTTCCGAGTCCCTGGCAAGTGGCAAACGTTGAATTACATGTCGAAAAAGAAGAAGTAGATATTGAAATTATTTACAACTCAAAAAAGCCCCTGTCTTGAATATGGTTGAGAATATGATATCTATTTTTACCACGGAAGAAAGAGATGGCACTATTTAGATACCTGCCAGATGAAGAATTACGTAATCTGCGAGATGCCAGGAATAAAATGCAAGGATCACGGCGTAAAGGTCATCAACGTTCTCTGGGCAGAATCGTAATATGCGATGCAACAAAAATTTACAGGCGCGGTCATAAAAGCGGGAATGAACCTCTGGCCTCCACCTATCTGAACAGGTATTAAGCAAACCGATCAATTCCCCGGCGGCCTGGTTGTTCCGTCTTTTCTGCTATTCCTACAGCATTCACATTAAGGTGCGCGCTTCTTCCCGTTTTAACAGACTCCATGATTTGACAGAAACAAGCCCGCTGAAACATTACAGAGCAAACTACCGGCAGGAAGAATGTTTTTTTCTGATCATCAACAAATATTAAAGCCAATAGGATGTTCGATGGTTTGGCCTGACGTCAAATAATTGAAAATTCTTTCAGCCAGGCGGCAAAAATGTTTATCCCAATAATTTCTTTAACAGATAAGGCCGCCGCATACGGCTTAATTGCTTTCTGATCCAGCCTCTGTTTTCCTTTTTGTACCAGAAAAAAAAGCGATTCTGTTCCGTTTTCTCCTCTATAGTGTGCGCTGTGTACACTTTTTGCAGGGTGTAAGGATGGTAACCGCTGTAATAAATCACGGTCGCCAACGTCATCGGCGTGGGCGTAAAATCCTGAACCTGTTCCAGATGAAATCCCAGCTCTTTGGTTATGGCAGCCAGTTCCGCCATGTCTTCCAGAGCGCTGCCCGGATGGCTGGAAATAAAATAAGGAATCAATTGCTGTTTTAATCGGTATTTGCGATTGATGGCGTCAAATTTTTTCTTAAAGGCAAAAAACGTTTTAAACGATGGTTTGCGCATGATGCGCAGCACACGCTCTGAGGTGTGTTCGGGCGCCACCTTCAAACGTCCGGAAACGTGGTGTAGAACCACCTGCTCCAGATAGGCGCTCAGGCCGTACTTTTTATCGAACGCTTTTTGATCGCTTACCAGCAGGTCATAGCGAATGCCGCTGCTGACAAAGGCTTTTTTGACTCCCGGAATTTGCGCAACAGAACGATAGATGTCGATCATCGGACGATGGTCGATGTTCAAGTTGAAACAGATATTGGGAAAAATGCAGGAGGCGCGCTTACATTGTTTGCACAAATCCAGATCAATACCCGCCATCCGATACATATTAGCCGACGGCCCGCCCATATCGCTGATGTAGCCTTTAAAATCAGGCATTTGCGTGATGGCTCTGGCTTCTTTTAAAATCGATTCTTTCGAACGGCTGGCGATGAACTTACCCTGATGCGCGGAGATGGTGCAAAAGCTGCAGCCGCCAAAGCAACCGCGATGCATGTTGATGGAATGACGAATCATCTCGTAAGCCGGAATGGGGCCGCGCCGCTTGTATTTAGGATGCGGCAATCGCGTGTAAGGCAGGTCGAAAATGTAGTCCATTTCTTTTTCGCTCATAACCGGAAAAGGCGGATTGACCCAAACCGTTTTATTGGCTGTTTTTTGTAGCAGAACCGTTCCCGGCTCCAGCGTATTGGATTCTTTTTCAATGAATTTAAAATTACGGGCAAAGGCCTTTTTATCCTTTAAGCAGGTTTCAAAAGAGGCCAATTCCAGCGTGTTCCATTTTTTTACCTTTGGCGGCGGCTGGCGGCTGTCTAACAAAATGGCTGTCTGACGAATGGTTTTAAGCGTGTGGAAGGGTACGCCTTTTTTGAGCAAACGCAGTAATTCACGTAGAGGCTGTTCGCCCATGCCGTAAATCAGTAAATCCGCTCCGGAATCGAACAAAATGGAAGGGCGAAGGCGATCGGCCCAGTAATCGTAATGCGTAAGGCGTCTGAGTGAGGCTTCCACGCCGCCAATCACCACCGGAACTTCAGGGAAAAGCTCTTTTAGAATGCTGGTGTACACAATGGTGGGATAATCGGGGCGAAAGCCGGGTACACCGCCAGGCGTGTAAGCATCGTTTGAGCGGCGACGTTTGCGCGCCGTGTAATGGTTGACCATGGAATCCATTACCCCGGCTGTAACGGCAAAAAACAGTCGTGGCCGACCAAACTTCTTAAAATCGCGCAGGTCGTCGCGCCAGTTGGGCTGAGGCACAATGGCCACGCGCAACCCTTCGGTTTCAATAAGGCGCCCGATAACCGCCGTGCCAAAGGCAGGATGATCCACATAGCCCATCTTGAACAAAATTTAAGCCCAAATCACCAAATTTCCACCTTCGGTTTTTGTAAGTTATTGGTTTTTTTGGATCGAGTTTTCGAGATGTCGTTGTAGTGCCCCATACTATATTGGTTTCCCCCTTGACTTAATTGACTGATATGATTATATTTGAACATGTTTATTAAAGAAGTCACAAAAAAGAATAAAGGGTACGATAAAACCTTCGTTTACCATCAATTGGTCGAATCCTATCGTACTGAAAAAGGCCCAAGACAAAGAAAATTGCTCAACCTGGGCAAGCTTACCATTCCTAAAGACCAATGGAAAACACTTGCCAATCGCATCGAAGAGATCATAAGCGGACAAACTTCACTGATCGAAGTGGATGAGCAAATTGAACAATTAGCCCAGCGCTATGCCTCGCTTTTAATTCAAAACAAACTAAAACAAGAAAAGGTAGAAAAAAAAGAAAGCCCACAGGAAACCGAGACCATTTTTACGGGCTCTGTCAAATTCAGAGATGCTCGCAGTATAGGAGGCGAATACATCAGTTTGATGATGTTAAGAAAGCTTAAGTTCAATGAACTTTTAAAAAAGCTGGGCTTTAAGGAGAAGGATATTAAACTGGCCGAACTGTTGATCGTTGGGCGCCTGGTGCACCCCTCAAGCGAATGGGCGACCTTACGCTGGGTCAAAAAGCAAAGCGCCATCGATGAGCTTTTAGAGTTAGACCTTTCAAGACTTTCTCACAATAAACTTTATCGAATTACGGATCAATTATTAGAACATAAGGACAAAATCGAGAATGGTTTAGTAGAGCAAGAGCGTCTGTTATTTTCCTTGCAGGAAAAGATCATCCTGTACGATTTAACCAATACGTATTTTGAGAGTAGCCGTACCAGTGAACTCAAGGCTCGCGGACGTAGTAAAGATAAGCGTCACGATATGCCCCTGGTTACTTTAGGCCTGGTATTGGATGAGGATGGATTCCCCAAGGAGAGTCGTCTTTTCTCTGGCAATGTTTCCGAACCAGAGACTTTGTCTAAAATTCTGGATACGATAGGCGGCAAAGTCAGGAAATTGATTATTTTAGATGCCGGGATTGCCACAGAAGAGAACTTGCAACTGATCACAAAGCGTGGACACGACTATCTGGTTGTCTCACGCAGTAAACCGGAAATCGAGATCGAAGAAAATGCTTTTAAAGAGATTAATCACGATCAACGCCATAAAGTGGAAGCCTATCTTTACCGTAAGGATAAAGAGCTTTATTTATACTGTCGCAGCGCCTCAAGGCAAAAGAAAGAGGAAGCCATTCGACAATTTCATCAGCAGCGCTTTGAGGCGGAGTTGAAATATGCGGCGGAGAGTTTGCACAAGAAACGAGGCACGAAGAAATATCCCAAGGTTTTAGAACGCATTGGCCGCATAAAGGAACGTCATGCAAAGGTGGCCTATTTTTATGATATTACGGTTGAGCATCACAATGGTATCGTGACAGAGATCAGCTGGAAGATAAAAGATGAGCAAAAGATGGATGATCGATTTTCCGGCACGTATTATTTACGGACGAGTCGTCTGGATTTAACGGATCGTGAGATTTGGCAGCTCTACATCAGTTTAACGGATGTGGAGGATGGATTTCGCTCGTTGAAGAGTGAATTAGGCTTAAGGCCTAATTTTCACCAGAAGGATAAACGCATTGAAGGGCATATTTTCATTTCGATTTTAGCCTTTCATGTATTGATAAGTCTTCAAAAACAATTACATGATGCAGGCGTTTATCATCGCTGGACAACCATTCGTGAATTACTTTCCGTACAGCAGCGAGTAAGCGTGGAGATGAAAACGCAGAAAGGAGATTTATTAGTTATAAGAGATACGACCGAACCGGAGGCGATCCATTATTTAATGGCGCAGGCATTTAAGATCAAGCCCAAGCCATTAGGTATGAAAAAGATAAGAATTTAAATATTGTAGTGGTAATAAAAAAGAACGACATGTTGTTTTTAAATAACTTAAGCCGTTTTAGTGTTCAAGATGGGATAGGCGTCGCCGGAAAAGAGAATCACGTCCAGTTCATCCCAGCCGCGTTGCTGCGCCTCTTTTACGGTGGTCGGCAACCAATCTGTTGTTTGATATTTATTTTGCATGTGCTGTATTCTCTGTAAAAAAACGTGTTATTGCCTGATTTTTAAACAGTTTCAGAATATTTTATATTCCTATTTAAATGCCTTGCGCTCAAATTCGTTCATTCGCTGTTTTTCCTGCAAAGAAGAATTAGGGAAGTGGGCCTGTCAATCAAAAAATTAAAAAATCCGTCAATCCGTTTCCATATTGGAAATGGAAAATTTTTTAAGGCCAGGCTCAAGTGCAGGCGATTGAACGCTTTGTTAAGGAATCTGGAGGACTTAAGGGCAACAAATCCGGCATTTTGAGTCCATTCTTCCAATTTGGTTAAATCGAACGAATGGAGGTGCCCGTTTTTGGGCGTTGGGTTATTGCAATGGATGCAGATGTAATATGGGATCACTTCTTTATATGGAACAGAAAGGACCAGTCGGCCGCCTTGTTTTAACACCCGATGACACTCCTTTAAAGCAATGAGCGGACGATCCAGATGCTCCAGCACTTCGGCCATGATGACGATATCAAATGATTTTGCGCGAAAAGGCAGGGCAAAAACATCGCCTGTAACCGGCAGATTTTTTTGGGTGTATTGCTGTTTGATCTTTTTAAGATTGCTTAAGGCCAGATCCAGCGGAACGTAAAAAAAATCGGCAGCCGGTAAATGTTTTAAAAGTTGCCCGCCGCCGCTACCAATTTCCAGAATTTTTTGTCCGACTGTGGGTTTTAAAAGGTGAACGATTGCCTGGTAGCGTCTGGCAATTTCGTCCTCCAAAAACTTGTTCGAAGAAAAATAATCAAAATACCGGGCATCAATCTGGTAGTGTTTGACGTGATTTTGATATTTCAATTCCACTGTTTACTCCGCTTTGTGTTGACAGATAAAATACACTTCAAAGTTCAAGCCTATCGGCAAAAAGGGGAGCGGGCTGCCGTAAGAGCGTTTGATCTGAAAATGATTTAAGATTTTTTTTCGGAATGTACGATAATCAAAGCCCATGTGACGCAAGATGTAAGGCAGTCCGTCAAAAGCAACGATTTCTCGTGTTTGGGGTGGCTGACCGACAAAAGCCTTTAGAATATTGAGCGGTCGGGCGTCCACCTCGCCGTAACGACGCATGAGGCGCAAACTACCTTTAAGCAGCGCGGGCAGGTACAGTTCGTTGGGCACGCCGATGATCAGTTTTCCCTCTTTTTTCAAAAGAGATCGCAGGTTGCTCAGGGCTGATTCCATGGGCTGGTCGGGCAGATGTTCGAATACTTCCAGGCAAAAGATAAAATCAAAGGTAGCCACCGGGCTGTCTTTCAGGTTGCCGATCACGGTAATGTTGGGAAAATTTTGCGTGTTTTCAACCGCCTGCCTGCGCAGTTTAGCGGAAGGTTCGTAGCACACTATTGTACAATGGGGGAGGCGCAGGCTGATCTGTTTACACAGTTCGCCGTTTCCTGCGCCAAAATCCAGGATGGCGCCGTTAAAATTCTTTTGTACATTTTTTAAGGCGCGTAAACTGTGCTGCAAACGCAGTTTTTGTAAATGGCGTTTAATTGGATTGCGATCGCCGGTGGTTAAGCTGGCGTAATCGACATCGGCGTAATCTTTTGGCATTGGACAATCGTACCTGTGTTCGTGTTTTAGGATAAAGTTAGGTTAAAAAAAGACCAGGCGCAACATAGAAAATAATCAGACAACCATGGGCAGGGAATGGGGGATTTTACAACGAGCTTCGTAAGATTTCTTCAAAAACGGCAATTGGTCATTTCTCTCTCCCGCTTTCTGGCCGGAGAGAGAAATCTTATAATTACAAAAAATATCGGCTTTTCAAGGTGGTTTTTGTTGAAACTTCTACTTAAAGTTTACTCTTTCGTAATTCCTCATTGTTTATGTCATTTACACTATTCCCTCATCTGGATAATACTATCAGGTCTAAATAACTAACGTGCGTCGCGCTGTGTTGTTGGTCGGAAGCCGGCGTCCTTCCTCTACAAGACCTTCTCTGCTTAAAGAATATACCGGCTCAGGTCTTCGTCCTCTACGATGGCTTCCAGAGTTTTGCTGACCATTTCTTTGTCGATGACCAGCTCTTCCTGCTTTTTCTCGGGAATTTCAAACAGAATCTCCTCCAGCAGAGTAGAAAGGATGGTGTGTAAACGCCGGGCGCCGATGTTTTCAGCGCGAGAATTTACCACCGTTGCGATGCGGGCTATTTCACGAATGGCCTCATCCGTAAAGGTCAGTTTTACGCCTTCGGTTTCTAACATGGCCTGATATTGAGTGATAAGAGCGTTTTTAGGCTCGGTTAATATGCGCACAAAGTCATCTTCTGTAAGGCTGTTCAGCTCAACGCGGATGGGAAAACGTCCCTGCAATTCAGGTATTAAATCCGACGGCTTGCTCACATGAAAGGCGCCGGCCGCAATGAACAGAATGTGATCGGTTTTAACCATGCCGTATTTGGTGAGAACGGAGGTGCCTTCTACCACTGGCAGTAAATCGCGCTGAACTCCTTCGCGCGAGACATCCGGACCGTGTTTGCCGCTGGACGGGCCGGCGATTTTGTCAATTTCATCCAGAAAAATAATGCCGGAATTTTCCACACGGTGCACGGCAATGCGCACCACCTCTTCCATGTCGATCAGTTTCTGCGCTTCCTGTTGGGTAAGGATTTTTACGGCTTCCGAAACCGTGGTTTTACGCTTTTTCATCTTTTTGGGCATCAGGCCGCCAAACAGTTCCTGAATATTCAAGCCCATCTCTTCGATGCCCATGGGCGAAAAGATCTGCATCATGGGCGTCGAATCGGCCGGCGTGTCAATTTCTACCATGCGATCGTCCAGCTGACCGGCCAGCAATTGGGAACGCAGTTTTTCGCGGGTGCGTTGGTGGCGTAACTCCAGTTCGTCGCTCTCTTCCATTTCACCGACCGGTTTAGGACGCTGACTGATGGGAGGAAGCAGCAGATCAAGCACGCGTTCAATGGCCTGTTCGCGCGCTTTGGCCTCCACCTCTTTAGTCTTTTCTTCACGCACCATTTGAACGCCAATTTCCACCAGATCGCGGATCATGGATTCCACATCGCGCCCCACGTAACCGACCTCGGTAAACTTTGAGGCTTCGACCTTTAAAAAGGGAGCGTTGGAAAGTCTGGCCAGACGACGACTAATTTCCGTTTTCCCCACACCCGTGGGGCCGATTAAAATGATATTATTGGGCATGATCTCTTCGCGCAGCTCCGGGCGCACCTGTTGACGGCGCCAGCGGTTGCGCAGGGCAATGGCCACCATCTTCTTGGCCTTGTCCTGTCCGATGATGTATTTGTCCAGTTCTTTTACGATGGCCTTGGGCGTCAATTCAGCCATTAACCGGATGGTTTCGTCATATAGCTTCTGGTTTTTAATCGTATCCATTACAATACCTCCACGCGAATTTGGTCGTTAGTGTAGATGCAAATTTCACTGGCGACTTTAAGCGCTTCTCGGGCGATTTGCTCGGCGCTCAGATCAGAATGGCGTACCAGACTGCGGGCGGCTGCCAGTGCATAGGGCCCGCCGGAGCCGATGGCTGCGATGCCGTCGTCCGGTTCAATGATATCGCCCGTGCCGGAGATGATAAAGGTGTATTTTTGATCCAATACCGCCAGCAGCGCTTCCAGACGGCGCAGGTATTTGTCAGAGCGCCAGTCCTTGGCCAGTTCTACCGCCGCTTTGGGCAAATTGCCGGAGTACTGCTCCAGTTTTTGATCGAAACGCTCAAACAGCGTAAAGGCGTCGGCGGCCGCGCCGGCAAAACCGGCTAAAATTTTATCATTGTACAAACGACGAATCTTGGTGGCGGAATGTTTCATTATGGTGTTGCCCAGGGTTACCTGACCGTCGCCGGCCAGCGCTACCTGCCCATTGTGGCGGACTCCCAATATGGTGGTGGCATAAAAAGTCATTAAGTTTTTTTCATTCATGTGTAAGTTCCCTTAGTTTTTGATCAGATTTGAATTGTGTTACCCAAATTTACGGAATTTGTTCGAAAAAGTTAAGAGTTAGCGCTAAAAAGATATTTTTTTTTATTCCAGTAAGAAAACATTTTCATAGTGAGATTGTTTTTGTTGGAGTTAAAAGGGTTCTGGGGCTGTCCCAAAAGTCAAAGACAATGAAATATTCATTTGATGTCGCTTTTGAGACACCCTCAGAAATGATAGCTCGCCTTTTTTAGAGCGTACACAATAATGTAAAAATGTTGAGTGAAGTTCAAATTTTGGAACAGGCCCGAAGCATTCCGAAAACAACAAGAAAATTCTTCGCTCCGTTGCGATGATCGGGATTTACGTCCCGAATTCACGCGCCCCTAACTGGCGTTCCGTTCAGAGTGACAGGATGAGACAGATCGGTTTTGCAGGGAAAACTCACCTTACTCTAATTTTCTACAAAGAAAAAGGACTGAATAAGAAGCCGCAGCGTCAGTCTTGTTTCCATTGATTGAGAAATTGCTTAATGGCCTTATTAACCTCCTGTGCCTTTTCGAACTGCGCGAAGTGTCCACAGTTAGGGATAAGTAGCAATTGACTGTTGGCGATCTTTTCCTTACCCAGGCGCGCAATATCTTCCGTTTTCCCGCCATGTAAATAAGGATTGGGAATCAGGTTGTCGTTTTTTCCGAATATGATGAGCGTGGGCTGCATGATTTTATCCAGCTTATCGAGAACGGGTTGATCGACCATGCCGGCCACGGAACGCGAAACGGCATAGCAGTACCATTCAAAATCCCCGGCCTGCCGCAGGGCGATGCGGTCGGTGATCATGAACTCCGCGTCTTTGGGCAGGTTGTAAAAGTTCGCCACTACGTTGGCGCGAATGGTTTGTACCGGCGTATTTTTTACCAGATCGACGCTCATTACCTCTTTAAACCACTGCTTTTCGCCGGGCGTAAAAGCTTCGAAGCCCGCAGGATCAATCAGCACCAGTCCGGAAACCAGTTGCGGATATTTCAGCGCCATGACCATGCCAATCTGTCCGCCCATGGAATGCCCCACAATGATCACCCTGGACAATTGTTTGGCCGCGGCAAATTCTTTGATGACATCGGCGTAAAATTCCATGGTAAAGGGATACGCGCTTTTGCTGGATTTTCCATAGCCGGGTAAATCGACGGCAAAGCAACGGGCTATTTTGCTTAGTTCCGGCAGGTTCTTTTTCCAGGCCGGAGCGTAACTGCCCAGGCCATGAATAAAAATCAGCGCCGGGCCTTCGGTTCCAAGCTCCATATAAGCCAGGTTAATCTGATTGGCTAATTGCTGGTACCGGACGGGAAAGGGATAGCTAAGCTCAGAAAATTCCATGGGTTTTAAACCTTTGTAAGGTTGCATACAGGCGGTTAAAAGCAATATTAAACTCCAAAATATAAACGCTTTTTTCATGACGCACCTCTCTTTAGAACATCAGCCATTTAAAGGCCAGAAAAACGGTCCATGGGTTGTGTGGTTTGCCAGGCTGATCGCCATTGACCTGACGGCTTTTGTAGAAATCGCCCAGCCAGGCGTGGGCTGCGTGCAATTCAGTGTTCATAAAAACGCCGGCCTGGTAGCCAAGCATGGCATTGGCTTCGTACCCGATTAAATTGCCGCCGCCGGTAGGAGCGGAAAAAGCCGAACCAACAGCCAGCCCTGCCTTACCGTACAATTTGTTGGGAATAAACGCCCGGTGAAAATTGAGCGTGCCGCCGAGTAATCCGCGTCCCATATTTGAAAGATCGGGTACGAGCGCCAGATAGCGGTTAACGACGTTCCCATGCGGAAAGAGCAGGTAACTACCGCTGCTGATAAAAATGGCCCCGGGCGAGCCCCAGGTGTTGCCCGTGATTACGCCCTGGTATTTTTTATCCTGCAGACCGTTATCATCGCCGGAGGAGAGTAAAATATCCGCTTCAAAAACATCCCGGCGCGTTTGCCCGTAGCGGTAACCGCAGCGGAAGTTGGCGGCAAACCCGGCGATGTCCGCTAATTTTTGCCAGCCGTCTGCGGTTTGAATTTGTACCTTCCCAAGATTGGCAACGGCAAAGCCGCCAAGCGCCAGGCGGTCCAGTTTGTATTCCGCATTCCGATTCCAGAATGTGCCCAGCCAGAAGATATCGGCTTTGTACTTTTGCGAGCCAATGGTGTTAAAACGAAAAACGCCGTTGTAATCGTTTAAAAGGCTATTCAATCCCTGGCCCAGAATGGAAACTCCGCCTTCGCCGGAAGCGCGATCCTGCACATACCATAATGAAACGCCCTGACGCCAGGTTGGGGTCAAATCTTTTTCAGCCATTAATTCCCATAAAACCACGTCGTCTTTCTGTTCGATATTATTTTCGTAAAGCTGGTAGTATCCAGCTTTAAAGCGGGAATAATCGCGGTCATGCCGAACGCTGATGCCCACGGCGTCGCTGCCCCAAAAAGCCAGCCGGTAACCGGTTAGCGTCATGGTTTCAAAAAAGGTGCGGTATGGATTGTACGGCGTGTCAAACAGCCTTTGCAAACCTAAATTGACGGCCCAGCCCTTGCGCGGAATGAGTTCTAACTCCACATTCTGGGTTTGAAGATTCACCTGATCGGCGGAAAATGCCGAACCAAAATTACCACCCACGCCATAGGAAGCGTCGCCCCAGGTCCAGTCGATTTCAAAGCTGGCGCGTAAGATGGCCCGTCCGTCAAACAATTTAGGCTGGTAGATAAAAAAAGGTAATAAACGCTGTTCAAAATAAAACGATTCAGCGGAAGAGGTGTTGGTGGTGTTTCCGCCAAAAAGTCGCCCAACCACCTGGCCCTTTAAAAAATCATTGCGCGCGTAAATATTGTTCAGCACGGCTTTATTAAAAAAATAGGCGATAAAAGTCAGCTCTTTTACCGGCTTTTTGGGAACGCTGGTAGGCGGCGTATTCCAGAAATTTTGCGCCCCGAGCAGGGAGAACAGGGAAAAAATTAAAAAGAAACACAACGTCTTCATGATCCATCCCTCACACGTTAGGGAAACATGGTTAGAAAAAACGGCCTTCGAATCAGACGAAGGCCGTTGCAAGCTGTAGCCCTATTTTACTTCTACATATTTTTGTACATTCCAGGTGCCAAGAGCGCCGCCATTGGTGCTGCCAAAGCCGTCTTTTGGCGTGGGCGGGGTGGCGCCAATGTCCGGTTGGGTCTGGACGATTTCGTAGGTCATCTCACGCGGATCTTTCGTTTCATCTACCATAAAAATGCCCACACTGGTTAAAGCAGTTGGCTTGGATTGATTAATGGTGATGTTGTAAATGTTGTCCACGTCGCTCTTTTCCGCAGTATACGTACCTTCGTAGGTAACCATGGCATTGGAAGTGTCGTAACTTACCACGGTGTAAGTGTTGTCGTCATTAAACTGCGCTTCAATCTTAACAATACCTAACCCCAGCAACAATGGCGCAACATTCTGTCCTTCGGAGAGCCAGCTACCCACAATGGGCAATTGCTCTTTGTCATTATTGGTGCCGCTGTCGCTTTTGGAACAGGCCGACATAATGAAGGCGCTGCTCAGCACGGCAACCAATAACCAGTTTAAATAACGCTTCATGGGTAATCCTCCTTAAATTGGGTTAAACGTTTTAAAGCTTTACGATCAATTTTACCAGTATCGCTTTTGGGAATTTCTTTAATAAATTTGAAATATTTTGGGATTTTAAATCGGGCCAGCCTTTCCTGGCAAAAAGCGATCAATTCCTGATCCGTTACGTTTGCCTTTTCCTTTAGAACCACAAAGGCCATGCCCACTTCTCCCCATTTTTTGTCCGGAACGCCAATGATGGCCGCTTCGCTGACCGCCGGATGCTGGTAAAGCACCTTTTCGACTTCCGCGGGATACACATTCTCTCCGCCGGAGATGTACATGTTCTTTTTGCGATCCACGATGTACAGATAACCTTCTGCATCCTGTTTAACAAGATCGCCGGTATGGAACCAGCCGTTGGTGAAGGCCTTTTTAGTGGCTTCGGGATTTTGCCAGTAGCCGGGCGTAATAACCGGGCCTTTTAACAACAGCTCGCCCACATTGCCGGGCGGAACATCGTTGCCTGCTTCGTCGATGATACGCTTTTCGATGTAAAAATTTAACGTGCCGATGGAACCGCGTTTGCGAATGGCGTCGTCCTGATGTAAGCTGGTGATACTGGGCCCGCATTCGGTTAAGCCGTACCCCTGACGCACCGGAACCCCTTTATTGTGCCAGCGGTCAATGAGCGGCAGGGGCATGGGTTCGCCGCCGATGACAAAAAAACGTAGGCTGCTGAAATCCGTGCGCTCAAAGTTTTCGGCGTCAGCCATCAGGCGCAGCATGGTCGGCACGCCCATGAACATGGTGGCTTTCTCTTCTTGCAAAAGCTGATTGACCACGGCCGGTTCGAATGTTTTCATCAAGCAAAAGTAGGCGCCGCGATGCAAAAATGGCGTGGGAATCACATTCCAGCCGCCGGTATGGAACAGGGGCGTACAGCTTACAGAACGGTCGGCGGAGGTAATGTCCAGCCGCATTTCGGTGTTAACGGCGTTCCAGAAAAGCATCTTGTGCGTGTAAAGGGCGCCTTTGGGCGTGCCGGTGGTTCCGGAGGTGTACAGAATAAACAGTGGGTCGTCGGCTTTTATGGGCGCCTGCGGAAAAGGCTCGGCCTTAATTTCCGCCTTTGACCACAGCATTTCCTGCAGTTCTTCCAGAAGCAGGATGGTTTGTACTGAACGCGAAACTTTCTCTGTGAATTTTTTTTCCGAAATGGTCAGCAAAGGCATGGCGTCCTGAAGCATAAAGTCCAGCTCAGCCGGAGCCAGACGGTAGTTCAGCGGGACTAAAATAAAACCGGCTTTCTGAGCGGCTGAAAATAGGATGAAGTATTCCAGACAATTCTCCGCCAGAACGGCCAGACGATCGCCCCTGGTAATTCCATAATCTTTTTTCAGGAAATGAGCCGCGTGATTGGCCAGGGCATTCAGTTTCCGATAGGTCAGCGTCCGCCCGCTCTCATATTCCTTCAAAGCCATTTTGTCAGGAGCGTAAAACGCCCAACGGCCTATCCAGTCACAGCCAATCATGATTTCCCTCCTGCGCGATAGAACACAAGCACAAACAGCCCGCCGACCAGCAGAGCGATGGCCGCGCAAACACCGGGATTGGTGTGATAATGGGTAATCTTTCCGTAGTACATGCCAAAATGCACCACCAGCCCAAGCGCCCCGGCCCAGAAGGGCACCCAGGCTTTAATGCGCGGTAGAAAGAGCCCCGTAAAAATGGGCCAGAAGGTGGCCACAAATAAACCGTAAACCCCATTCTGGGCAAAGATGGCAACCGAAAGCGACGGATGCTCGATCTGCCAGACCGACAAAAAGTAAACAACAACCGCCAGAACGATCAGAAAGACGCGCGTGCCCAGCAACGTCTTTTGTTCGACCACGGATTCATTGAAGGCAAACCTTTTCTGCAAAAACGATTTGAGCAGGTCGATGGAGAAAATGGTAGACAGGGCGATGAACAATCCCTCCAGGGTCGAAAAGCCGGCCGCTAAAATGCCCAGCGTTACTAAAGCCAGCACGGGCGGCGGAAAAATTTGGTTAATATAGGCAGCCATGGATTGATCGGGCGGCAAAAGCGGGCCGTGCAAAAAGACGCGCGCGTACAGACCGCTAAACAGCACAAAAAAGTAAAGCGAGCCCACAACAACCACGGTTAAAAGATAGGCGTTTACGTCTTTGTCCGAACGCAGGTAAAGCGCTTTGGACAAAATGTGCGGCTGACAGATGATGGCCACGCCCACCAGAAAATTGGCGATAAAAACCTCGAACAGATCGCGAAAAAGCAGGCTGTTTGGATTGGTCGGCCGCACCAGATTGGGATCGATGTTTTTTAAAGTCTGGAAAATTTCGATCAGTGAAAGATGCCCAAAAAGCGGGCCGGAAATGATGAGCAGCACAGCCACAACGCTCATGATGATGCCCTGGTAGGAGTTGGTAAGAATATGAATGGAAGCACCGCCAATGACGATGTAAGAAAGAGTAAAAGCCAGCACAAGAAAGAGAATGAGCGGGTAAGGCGCCTGAAGCACTCTGGACAGCACAATGGTCAGGCCCACGGCAATCAGCACAATAAAAGTAATTTGCAGAAAAGAAAGTACGGCAAAAAAGCGCGTCATTCCTTCGTTGTTAAAGCGCTGCCCGATCCATTGCGGAATGGTCAGCGCATTCCGGGCTTCTCCCATCTGGCGGAATTTTTTACTCATCACAATGAGCCCCAGAAAAATGCCGGCCGGTGCGGCCACGGCATAGCCCAAAAATCCGGAAAAGCCGTACAAATAGACCAGCCCGGGATTAATCACAAAGGTAGCCGCGCTGGTCATATTGGCCGCCAGCGAAAGTCCGATAAAAAAGGGATTGTCCTTGCGCCCGCCGATGGCAAAACTTTCCAGCGACTGTCCCTTGCGCCGCGCCAGCAAAGCCAGAAGCCCGATGCCAATGGCGTAGATTAAAACAGCCACTAACGTGTACTGACTGCCGCTCATGGTCTGTTCTCCTTTTTAAAATTTAAAAGCCGCGCTGGCAAAAGCCAGTCCGCCGCCAGAGCTAATAAAAAAGACGGTGTCTCCCGCTTTGATCTTTTTTTGTTCCAGAGCTTCGCTCAAGGCCATGGGAATACAGGCCGAACCGGTGTAGCCGTAATAGTGCATGATGGTGTGAGTGCGGTCGTGCGGGATGTTCAAACGGTCGAGCGTCTGCCGGATGCTGTTGATGTTGATCTGCGTAAAAAGAAAGAAATCCACCTCGTTCACCGAAATGCTTAAGGCACGCGCCATTTGTTCAATCATCCGACTCCAGATGCGAGGATTCAGCTCTTTGGGAAATTTTCGCACAAACTTCAACAGATGGTCTTTGTTCTTCAGGGCCTCCGGGGAGACAGGCTGATGCGTGCCGCCGGCGTAAATGCCCATCCAGTCGTGGTATTGCCCTTCGGTGTGCAAAAGACTGGTTAAATAGCCGCGATCGGTATTTTCTTCCGCCTGCAAAACCACCGCCCCGGCCCCGTCGGCAAATAGGGTTACGGTCTTTTTATCGGTTAAATCCAGATACTTGCTCATGGCATAGGCACCAATGACCAGAATATGGTTGTAGCGTTGATCCGACTGAATGTATTTGGCCGCCATGTCCAGCCCGGTAACAAAACCGGCGCAGGCCGTATTGATGTCGAAGGTGCCGGCTTTGGCTGCTCCCAGCCGGTATTGCACCACCGAAGCCGTGGAGGGCGAAATGTATTCGGGCGTGTCCGTGGCCACGATAATCAAATCGAGCTCGCCGGCCGATAAGCCTCTCTGCTGCAGGGCTTTTTGCGCGGCGGCCACACATAAATCGGCGGTGGATTCGTTTTCCGCACACCAGCGTCGTTCGTAAATTTCCACGTTTTCTTTAAGCCACGTATCCACGTCTTCGCCCAGTAGCGCGTTAAAATAGGCGTTGGGCAAAACACGTTCCGGAACGTACATGGCGCTGGAGGCAATGAAAGCATTTCGCATGAATCATCCCATCTGTTTAAAGAATTAATCCGCCGTCCACACTGAGCACGGCGCCGTTGATAAAGTCAGCCTCGTCCGAAGCAAGGAAACAGTAGGCATTGGCAATATCTTCCGGTTGTCCCAGACGCTTGAGGGGCGTTTTTTCTTTAATGTTTTCCAGAATGTTGGGCGGCACCTTTTGCGTCATTTCCGTGGCGATAAAGCCCGGTGCCACGGCGTTTACCGTAATGCCTTTACGTCCCAGCTCGCGTGCCCAGACCCGGGTCATGCCAATAACCCCGGATTTGGCCGCCACGTAGTTGGTCTGGCCAAAATTTCCGTACAGCCCAACCACCGAACTGGTGTTGATGATTTTGCCGGCCTGTTGTTGAACCATGTAGGGGGCAACGGCCTTGCTGCAGTTGAACACGCCCGTGAGATTAACGTCAATCACCTGTTGCCATTGCTCTGCCGTCATTTTTAAAAGAGTGGCATCGCGTGTAATGCCGGCGTTGTTTATCAAAATGTCGATGCGGCCAAAACGTTTAAAAACTTCTTCGGCAGCCCGTTGCACCGCCTGCAGATCGGCAACGTCCACAACCATGGCCTGCAACCGCCGCTGGTAGTCGGGCTGTTCTTTAATGATTGCTTCCACCGTTTGAGTTTGCACATCCCATACAATGACCGTGGCGCCTTCGTTTAAAAATTTTTTAACGGCCGCCAGGCCAATGCCGCTTGCGCCGCCGGTAATGATGGCGATTTTGCTTTGCAGGCGATTCATGGCAATATCCTTTCAAAGTTTCAAACATTTGAAAATATCCAAAACTTAAATACAAAATAAAACACCTCGCCATTTGGTGAGAAAAACATTTTCAACTCATCTTATGCGTGATCCTGATAAATTTTTTCCCGTTCTTTTTTCCATTCTTCCAGAAAAGATTGAAAATGCCTGCACATTAGATCGTAGAAGGTTTCCATTTCTTTCAGTCGGACATGCAGCGTTTGCAGAGAAGGATCGTTAGCGGCTTCAACTTCTTTTTTTAGTTGACGGGCAATGCGCAGGTTGTTTTTAATTAATTCAAAATTATTGCGAAAGGCGGAGCCGAAAATTTCCGGTTGAATCTCAAAATAATTCTTGCGTTCGCCGGGCTTCCAGACGCGTCGAATGAGGTTGTGGTCCAGCAGGCGGCGCGTAATCTGGCTGATCGGGCCTTTGCTCATGCCCAGTTGTTCGGTGATTTCATCCAGGGAAAGCGGCTCAGACGAGAAGATAAGCAGAGCCACCACAAAGCCCATCAGTTTATTCAAACCGAAGGCCTGGTAGGCGTGCCCAAATTCCTGCAGCATTTCTTGTTTGATTTTTTCGCCAGGACTCATTTTGTTTCCAACTTTTGCAAATTTTCAAACATTAAAAATATAAGAAACAAAATCAACCCCTGTCAAATTTTTTTGAATTAAAATCCACCATTTCCGAATTTTTAAAACTGGTTTGACAATAGCCCGTCATCTCAATGGCGGGAACAATGTGCCATCCCAACACCAACCAAACCCGTCCCGTCAGGGACGATTGACAATAGCCCGTCGTTTCAACGGCGGGGATGATGAATCGCACTAAACCCAATCCAGTCCCGTAGGGACGAATGAGAATAGCCCGCTGATTCATCGGCGGGGAAGACGATCCTAAACCTAAATACCGTCCGGTAGGGACGGCTGAACCTGGCGGGATGGAAATTCAGATGTCCCTCCGGGACATTTTTACATTTTGTGTGGTTTGCCTTTTCCCGGCAGTGAACTGCCGCGTTATTCTCAACAATCCCTACGGGATTTTATTTTTACTCCAACAAGAATTTGCCATATCTACAAAAATTTCACATTACGTACCGCCAATGAATCCGTCCCGTAGGGAAGGCTGAAACCTGGCGTAATGGTAATTCAATTGTCCCTCCGGGACATTTTTACATTTGTGTTATTTCCCGTTTCCTGGCAGTGAACTGCCGCGTTATTCTCAACAATCCCTACGGGATTTTTCTAAAAATTTCCGTCCCGTCAGGGACATTTGAAAATAGCCCGTCGTTTCAACGGCAGGGATGATGAACCGCACCAAACTCAATCCAGTCCCGTAGGGACGTTTGAGAATAGCCCGCTGATTCATCGGCGGGGAAGACGATCCCTAAACCTAAATACCGTCCGGTAGGGACGGCTGAACCTGGCGGGATGGAAATTCAGATGTCCCTCCGGGACATTTTTACATTTGTGTGGTTTCCCGTTTCCCGGCAGTGAACTGCCGCGTTATTCTCAATTATCCCTACGGGATTTAATTTATGCCAGACGAGAATTCGACACATCTACAGGAATTTTACACTCGAAACGTCAAATTAATTTCGTCCCGTCAGGGACGATTGAGAATAGCCCGTCGTTTCAACGGCGGGGATGATGAACCGCACCAACCCCAATCCCGTCCCGTAGAGACGGTTGAAACTGGCGGGATGAAAATTCAGATGTCCCTACGGGACATTTTTACATTTTGTGTGGTTTCCCTTTCCCCGGCAGTAAACTGCCGCGTTATTCTCAATTATCCCTACGGGATTTAATTTATGTCAAACGAGAATTCGACATATCTACAAAAACTTCACACTACGTACCGCCAATGAATCCGTCCCGTCAGAGACGATTGAGAATAGCCCGTCGTTTCAACGGCGGGAAGAATTAACCACCGCAAGCCACAATCCCGTTCCGTAGAGACGGTTGAAACTGGCGGGATGAAAATTCAGATGTCCCTACGGGACATTTTTACATTTTGTGTGGTTTCCCTTTTCCCGGCAGTGAACTGCCGCGTTATTCTCAACAATCCCTTCGGGATTTAATTTTTACTCCAACAAGAATTTGACATATCCTACAAAAACTTTACATTACGTACCGCCAATGAATCCGTCCCGTCAGACACGATTGAGAATAGCCCGCTGATTCATCGGGCGGGGAAGACTTTAATCATATGATATTTAAAGCATTAGAGAGGTTTGTTTCTGAAAAATTCACACCCTTATTTCACCTCCTTGCTTTTTTCAAAGAGAAGGCAAGATAACCCCACCCATCATGCTGGAATGGCCGGAGTTAGGGGGTAAGTTGATAATCGTATTTAGCAAAGATTTTGTTATTCTCCAAATTTTGGTGGACATTCAGATCATCAATCACAAAGTATTGACTCGTTACCTAACCTTTGGTATTTTCTTGTTTCTATTTATGTTCTGTTTAAAACGGAGGAAACGATTTATGAAAGCCATTAAAACCGATAAAGCGCCGGCGCCCATCGGCCCTTATTCGCAGGCCATGGAGTCCGGCGGGCTGATCTTTACATCGGGTCAGATTGCCATCGATCCGCAAACCAACGCGCTCATTGAAGGCGGTGTGGTTGAGCAGGCAAAGCAGGTGTTCGAAAATTTAAAAGCCGTTCTTGAGGCTGCAGGCTCCGATCTGGATCATGTGGTCAAGACGACCATTTTTTTGAAAGACATGAACGACTTTTCAAAGGTCAATGAAATTTACGCCGCCTATTTTGGCAAGGCCGTGCCGGCGCGATCGACCGTGGAAGTGGCCCGCCTGCCCAAAGACGTTTTAATCGAAGTGGATTGTATTGCAGAAAAAAAATAGGATAGCAGGTGAACTATTATTTTATTGTAAATCCCGTTTCCGGCCGGGGCAGAGGCAAAGTTTTAGGACAGCGCCTGGCAGAACGTTTGAGCCGGCTGAGTATTAATTTCGAAATGGTGTGGACAGAAAGGCCCGGGCACGCCATTGAACTTGCCGAACGCGGCGCCAGGTCTCATTCGGTTGTGGTGGCCGTGGGCGGCGACGGCACCATGAACGAAGTGCTCAACGGAGTGGTGGAAAGCGGTACGGCGCTCGGATTAATTCCGGTGGGCAGCGGCAACGACTTTGCCCGGGCAGTTAACATCCCTTTCGATTTTGACCAGGCGCTGGAGGTTCTGTTAAAAGGCCGAAAGAGAAAAGTGGACATTGGCAAGGCCAACGAACGTTATTTTCACAACGGCGTGGGTATCGGCTTTGACGCCTGGGTGGTGCACACCAGTCTGGGCGTCAAACGATTGCGCGGCAATGCCATTTACCTGTACTCGGTTTTACGCACGTTAATGAAATACAAACCGGTTCCGCTTGAACTTAGTTTTAACGGTTCGGTTAAGATTGATGATTACTTTATGATCTCGGTGGGCAACGGCGTTTCCATGGGCGGCGGTTTTTATTTAACGCCCGATGCGGAGATCGACGACAGCCTGTTTGACCTGTGTCTTATTCAAAATATGCCGACGGTTTCCATTCTTAGGAATTTAATAAAAGTTTATAGCGGCACGCACAAAGAAGACCCGCGAGTGGAGATGCACCGCACCGATCATTTACGTGTGGAATCGCGCCAGCCGTTTGGCGTTCATGTGGACGGCGAACTGTTTTCGTTAAGCGTGCAGAAATTGGACATTGAAATCATTCCTCGTGGGTTGGAAATTATTTGTTGATGAAGAGATTGATATTGCCGAAGCGAATGATGTGGGGCGTTCTTTTGCTGGCATGCTGGCTGGCAGCTGCGCAAAGTCTCTTTGCGCAAAGCGAATTTGCGGATTCCAGCCGCTCTTTAAATCCGTACACCACAACGCTTAAATCCGCGCTGCTGCCCGGCTGGGGGCAGGTCAATCAGGAGCGCCTGTGGGAAGGCGCCGTTTTTTATTTTGGCAGTTTGCATTTTTACTACAATGCCTTTTTTCATCTTTACCATTACAATAAGGGAAAAGCCCGGCGCCATTACCATGCGTTTCGCTGGAATTTAAACGCCGCTCTTTTTGTTCATCTGGTCAACGTACTCGACGCGGCCGACGTCTCTTTTCGTAAAAGACCCACCGGCTGGCAGGGTGGTTTGTTCTCAGACAAACCGTTAAAATCGCCGCGCGGCGCCGCCCTGCGTTCCGCCATGGTGCCCGGCTGGGGACAGGTTTACACAGAGTCCTATTTAAAGGGATTGGCCTTTGCGCTAACAGATCTTTATCTGGCCTTCCGCGCCCATCAGGCCGACATCAACTATCGTTCGACGCGGGAGACCAAATATCGCGATGAACGTTCTAAGTTTAGCTGGTATCTGGGGGCGGCCTATTTGTTGACCGTTGCCGACGCTTACGCCAGCGCTTATTTGTACAAGTTTGACCAGGCCATGAAGTTAACCGTTGTGCCCGTGGTGGATTTAAGATTTGTGGGGTTCCATGCGCAAATTAAGTTTTAGTTTTTTAACGGCAGGATTCATAATTCTCTTTTTATGGCCTTTAAAGGTACATGGCGCACAGCCTGTGCCGGCGGATTCTGTTAAACTGCAAAAGCCGGCGATCAAAGACTACTGGATTGCGCCGGACAAAGGGTTGCATTTTTTAGGGAGCATGATGGCTACCATTGCTTCGGCTAAAACGCTGGAACAGCAGTTTGATTTCAATAAAGGACGTAGCCGCGCCTGGGCCATCGGCTTTTCCATCTCGCTTGGCGTGACCAAAGAGTTACGCGATTCCAGACAGCCAAACAACTTTTTTTCCTGGAAAGACCTGACAGCCGATTGTCTGGGAACGGCGCTGGGGAGGCTGATTCTTGAGCTTAAATAAGTCAACGTACTTTCGCTACAACGGCATTATTCATGTGCATTCGGTCTTTAGCGACGGCACGCGTCCCATCCCGGAAATCGCTCAGATCGCCCACGAGCTGGATGTGGATTTTTTGCTCATTACCGATCACAATACGTTGCGCGGCAAACGCGAAGGCTTTGAAGGGTGGTATGGCAACGTGCTGGTTGGTATTGGCAGCGAGGTGAACGACGCGCAGGATAAAAATCATTATCTGGTTTTTGATGTCGATGAAGAACTGGGGCCCCATCTGTCGGCCAAAGAATATCTGAAGCGCGTACATCAGGCGGGCGGATTGGGAATTATCGCCCATCCGGATGAAAAACGCCGGCACATTGCCAAATACAAACCCTATCCCTGGACCCTTTGGGATTCGGAACTGTTTCATGGCATCGAAATATGGAACCAGATGTCGGAATGGATGGAAGGTCTGACGCATTTTAACAAGTTGTGGCGCATCTGGCAACCGCGCCGTTCCATTATCTCGCCAAAGCCGGAAACATTGAAACGCTGGGATCGACTCAATCTGAAACGAAAGGTCGTGGGCATCGGCGGGGTGGACGCCCATGGCTATTTACATCAGTTATGGGGGCCGTTCTCCATCAGGGTGTTTCGCTACAAGGTCTCTTTCAGAACCATCCGCACGCATGTGTTAACCGCTGAGCCCATTAAAAAAAATGAAGATTACCGTCATGCGTTAAAAAAGATTTACCGCGCCATCAAACAAGCGCGCTGTTTTATTTCTCATGTCTATCTGGGCGATGCCAGTACGTTTTCCTTTTTTGCCGAAAACGTTCATGGTCAGGCCACCATGGGCGAGGGCCTGATTTTTGAACCGGACACCGTCTTTAAGGTTGAACTGCCCAAGGAAGCCAGCGTGCTGTTTATCCATAATGGCAAAACCCTGGCCCAAAAAACAGGTCGAAATCTGGAATTTAAAGGCAAGGAAAGGGGCGTTTACCGAGTGGAAGCGCATGTGGAAAATCGACCCTGGATTTATTCCAACCACATCCGCCTGGAGTGAGGACCAGTACTGGAAAGGCCGAACGCCGTTGGTTGAGGAAATGGTTTAAAAGAAGGTTTAGAGGTTTAGGAGTTTAGTGGTTTAGAGGTGGAATGTTTGATCATCAAAAGGTCAATAAAAGAACTCTGAACACAAACGTGGAAGAATTTCCGCGGAAAATCGTCACCTTGTATTGGGTTTGTTGGAAACAGAAAGTGAACTGAAAAATTGAAAAGCGCAAACAAGCAAACTAAGTGGCTTAACTATCTGGACTATTTTTTTGTCTTGCGTCCCATGCTCTTTTACCCGGGATGGTCCACCTTGCTGGCCGGATATTTGATCGTGTTCAAGCATCGCTGGGCCTTAACCCCGTCAGAATGGAGCGAGCTGGATTTTGGCCTGCTGGCTGTTTTATTCGTCTCTTTTGCGCTGGCCATGGGCGGAAGTTTTTTGCTAAACCAGCTGGCCGACGTGGAATCGGATTTGAAAAATAATAAATTGTTTTTGATTTCAAAAGGCCACATTCCTCGCAAAAACGCCGTGGTGGAAGTGATTGTACTGCTCGCTCTGTCGCTGGTTCTTGCGCTGGCTGTTGATTGGCGTATTTTTGCTACCATCCTGATATTTATTGTGATTACCGGTTATTTGTACAACTTTAAGCCTTTTCGTTTTAAGGATAAACCCTGGTGGAGTTTGTGGGCCAACATGGCCATGGGCTTTCTGGCCTTTTGTCTGGGCTGGCTGGCCGTTCATCAACAGTTTTCCTGCGTATTATTGCTGGATGCGCTGCCCTATTTGTTGTTTAACACGGCTCTTTATTTTTACACCACACTGCCCGATGTGGAGGGAGATCGGGCGGCCGGTAAAAAAACGCTGGCTGTGCAGTTTGGCATTAAAACCATAGTGTACGTTGCCTTTCTTTTTTATCTGGCAGGCTTAATCAGCGCCGTTGTTTTGCAAGATCGGCTGGCGCTAATCATGGTGGCGCCAGCGTTGCCTTTTTTTGTGTGGACGCTGCGGCTGCCCGAGGTTTCGGCTACCATCCGGGCCACTAAATTCAGCATCTTGTTTTTTGCGCTGGCTGTGTGTTTAAAAATTCCATTTTATTTTGCGTTAATGGCGGCCGGTTTTTATTTTACGCGCTGGTATTTTAAAGCGCGTTTTCAATTCGATTATCCTAACTTTCAGGGGAAAGGTTAACAGGGAATCTTTTTTTCTTTAAATGGGTTAAACGGTCTTTTAATTAAGGAAAGGAGTTGACAGTCGGTGTTAGGGAAAATTAAACAGGGATTAAAGAAAACCAGAGAAAATGTTTTTTCCAAACTGAACAATGTGTTCAGCGCGCATAAAAAAATCGATGAAGATTTATTGGAAGAGATTGAAGAGATATTAATCACCGGCGATGTGGGCGTGGATACGACCATGGAGATCATCGAGCATTTGCGTCAGCAGGCCAAACGGCAAAAGGCGGAATCTCCCGAAGACCTGCAAAAGATTTTGAAAGAAGAGTTGAGTCGGCAGTTGCTGGCTCCGCCGGAAGAATCGGTAACGCACAGGCCTTATGTGGTATTGGTGGTGGGCGTAAACGGCACGGGTAAAACCACTTCCATCGCCAAGCTGGCGCACCATTACAAGCAGCAGGGCAAAAACGTGTTGCTGGCTGCGGCCGATACCTTTCGGGCGGCGGCCATCGAACAACTGGATATCTGGGCGCAGCGTCTGGGCTGTGAGATTATCAAACATCAACCGGGCGCCGATCCGGCGGCCGTGGTGTTCGACGCGCTAACGGCGGCTAAAGCGCGGAATGTAGATTATGTGATTATTGACACGGCCGGACGTCTGCACACCAAGGTGAATTTGATGAGCGAGTTGAGTAAAATCTACCGCGTGATCGATAAACAAATTCCCGGCGCGCCCCACGAGGTCATTCTGGTGATCGACGCCGGCAACGGACAAAACGCCGTCAATCAGGCCCGGGAGTTCGTGAAAGCGGTTAAAGTCAATTCCATCTTTTTAACCAAACTGGACGGAACGGCCAGGGGCGGTGTGGTGCTATCCATTAAACGCCAGCTGGGCATTCCGGTCAAATACATCGGCCTGGGCGAAAAAATGACCGATTTTGAACTGTTTAATCCACAGGAATTTTTAGAAGGGTTGTTTGCAAAAGAATGAAAAAGATTCATGTTACCACGTTAGGCTGCCCCAAAAATATTGTCGATTCCGAAAATTTGCTGGGGTTGTTAAAAATCAATCAATTTGAGATCGGACAAACGCCAGAAGAAGCGGACGTTTTAATCATCAATACCTGCGGATTCATCAATGACGCCAAGGAAGAATCCATCCAGGCCATTTTAGAAGCGCTGGAACTCAAGAAAAACGATCCGCACAAAAAGGTGTTTGTGGCTGGTTGTTTGACCCAGCGTTACCGTAAAGAGATCGAGCAGGAAATCCCCGAGGTGGACGCCATTTTCGGTACGGAAGAGTACACGGAGATTTTGAAAGCCCTGGGTCGGGGACACGCCGCCATGGATACCCTGTACCGTTCGCGTTTAATAACCACGCCCCGCCATTACGCCTATTTAAAAATTTCGGAAGGTTGTAACCACACCTGCGCTTTTTGCGCCATTCCCGCCATCCGCGGAAAACACCGCAGCAAACCCATGGAGCAGCTGGTGGAAGAAGCCCGCGTGCTGGCCGCCAACGGCGCCAAAGAGCTGATCATCGTTTCGCAGGATACTTCCTATTACGGTAAGGATCTTTACGGAAAGCAGAGTATTGTAGAATTGCTCCAACGACTGGAAGAAGTGGAGGGCATTGAATGGATCAGAGTTCTTTACTGGTATCCGACCAATTTTCCCATGGAAGTGCTGCACTGGATGCGCGAGAGTAAAAAATTGCTACACTATCTCGATCTGCCCATACAACATGTGAGCCAAAACGTTTTGCAAAAGATGCGGCGCGCCGAAACGCGGGAGTCCATTGAAAATATTCTGCAAACGGCCAGAAAACTGGTGCCCGATATGACGTTCAGGACGACGGTGATTGTCGGCCATCCCGGCGAGCGGGAAGAGGACTTTCAGGAGTTGCTGCAGTTTGTCGAGGCCTTCCGATTCGATCGGCTGGGCTCCTTTTTGTATTCTGATGAAGAGGGCACCGCGGCCTTTGAGCTGACGGATAAAGTGCCGGAACAGACGGCGCGCGAGCGGCAGGAACAATTGATGGAGCTGCAAAGAGAAATCTCGCAGGAAAAAAATCAGCGGTTGATCGGCCAAAAGTATTCCGTGCTGATCGACGAATACAATGCGGAAATGAACTTTTATCTGGCGCGCACCTACCAGGACGCCCCGGAAATTGACAATGAAGTGATTATTTTGAATCCGTCCGGAGCAGAACTGGCGGTGGGCCATTTTGCGCAAGTTGAGATTGTTGACGCCACGGAATATGAATTGTACGCTAAAATATGAAGTTAAGATTTTACAATTGGCCAATATTTTTGTATTTTTAACAGGATATGTTGGAATTAGAGTTTGAGAAAAAAGATGAAATTTAAAGTTTCTTTAATCGTCCTTTTGTTAGGTTTTGTTAGCGGCGCCGCCTTTGCCCAGTATATGGGAACCAACCAGCAGAGCGGGGTAGGCCTGCCCTTTTTTGAGCTTACCTACCAGCATCGTTTCGATGCGGATTTAAAACACCATCGTCTGCTGATCATGTCCAGCCATCTGTACGATGATTTAACTTTTATCAAAAGCGATACCAGCGGTTTTGACACGCAGTTCGAAATGCTATTTGCTATTTATGATCAGAACGAAAATGTGGTTATGATGCGCACCGTTAACCGCAAAATCAACGTGCCTTCGTTTGATTTGACCAACAGCCGGGAAGAGGCGGTGGTTCTGAAAGAAGAATTTAAATTGCCGCCGGGAGAATATTCGTTGCTGGCTAAAGCCACGGATTTAATCACCAATAAATCGGCCAAGCGTAAAATCAAATTTACTTTTAAGGAGTTTAGCGATAAACCCGTTGCGCTGGGCAGTTTGCTCTTTTTACAGAGTGTGACTCAGGATTCCAGCGGGCAGGTAGTCGATTATGAACCGACCTTCAGCAACAACTTTACGGTAAAGGCCGGCATTTTTTACGTTTATTATGATGTTTACGTAAAACAGATTGGCCAACCGGTAACCCTGCGCTACATTTTTAAAGGCGAAAAACGGCGCAGTAAAAAGAAAATTGTTGAGATCGACAGCATGATCACGGTGATACCACAAAACCATATCTTTTCACAATTATTCACGTTAAAAAGAGAACGCCTGAAACGGAATAAATATTTACTCACCGTAGAAGCCATCGTTGGCAACAAAAAAGCGCAGGTTTCGCAGAGCTTTTCTTTCTTCTGGTCAACGGTTCCCAGCACAGAAGAAGATATCGACCTGGCTCTGCATCAGATGTCTTACATCTTAAACGCGGACACTTTAAAAAAATACTTAAATGCTTCGCTGGAAGAAAAGAAGGCTTTTTTTGAACGCTACTGGAAGGAGCGCGATCCGGATCCGACCACGGCTAAAAACGAGTTGAAGGACGAATATTTCAAGCGCGTCAACTACGCCAACACCTATTTTTCGACCATGACCCAGGATGGCTGGGAGACCGATCGCGGGCGCATTTTAATTAAATTTGGCTTTCCCGACGATATTGAGCGCCATCCGTTTGAAATCGATAGTCCGCCTTACGAGATATGGCAGTACTACACGCTGCGCAAGACGTTTTTGTTTGTGGATTACACCGGTTTTGGCGACTACCGTCTGGATCCGCGATATTACGATATGGAGTATGATTATTAAGAGAAAGGCGAGGTTCAGCCCGCTTTTAATTTTTTAGGTCGCTTGAATGGGATTCTTCGCCAAGCGAAGAATCCCCTGATCTGTGCAGCCCGCCCGCAAGACATAGATTTACCGGCCGCTGCCTCTTGCTAAATTTAGAATACTTCCTTCAAAAAATGTAATGCATTAGCGTGCGAAAATTTTTGTGCTGCTGGATTGGTTGAATAGTTGATTAGTTGAATGGTTGAATGGCAACTGTCCACTTTCAGCGTTCCCCTCTCCCAGACTTTTATTCTTGAAAAAGGAGATCAAGAGGGTGAGGGCAATTAAAACTATTTTAAATTTTTAACACTCTTTGCGCTCTTGGTGGTTCGTTTTTGGTTGCGGCTTTGCGGCCCTGGAAATACAATCTAATTGAAAAAAACAGCAACCTCGCTCATTCGGCAGTCGCAGCCTCCGGCAAAAGGGAAAATCTCCTTGCTAAAACAACGTTTTGTTCCGCGTGTCTTAATCCACTCTTTGGATGTCGGCGCCGATTTTGTTCAACCTGACGTCGATGTTTTCGTAACCGCGGTCAATCAGTTCAATACGATCGATCACGCTCTGGCCTCTGGCGGCCATGGCGGCGATGAGCAAGGCAATGCCAGCGCGGATATCCGGGCTGCTTAGTTCCTGCCCTTTTAAAGGGGATGGGCCGTGCACAATCACGCGGTGTGGATCGCACAAGATGGTGTTGGCGCCCATAATGGAAAGCTTATCGACAAAAAACATGCGCGATTCGTACATCCAGTCGTGGCAGAGCGTCATGCCCTGCGCCTGGGTGGCCAGCACAATCATCGGACTCATTAAATCGGTGGGGAAGCCGGGCCACAGCCCCACCTGCACTTTGCCGGTCTTCGAAATTAACTTTGACGGCTTGATGTGCAGAGTTCTGTTATCAATGAATTGCAGATCGACATTCATCTGCTGTAAGTGAAAGGCGATCATACGCAGGTGTTCCTGCAGGGCGTCGTGGATAACCAGCTCGCTTTGCAGACAGGCCGCGGTAATGGCAAAGGTTCCGGCTTCGATGTGGTCGGGCACGATATCGTGCTCAAAGCCTGTTAGGCGCTCACGGCCGATGATTCGTAATTTGTTGGAGCCGATGCCTTCGATCTGCGCGCCCATTTTAGTCAGAACATTGCACAAATCGCCAATGTGCGGTTCGGAAGCGGCGTTTTCGATGACGGTTTGCCCGGCGGTTCTGGCGGCGATCAACAGCGCGTTGGCCGTTGCCGTAACCGAAGCCTCGCGCAACCAGATATGCGCGGGAAGAACGCCCGATGCGCGAAAAACGTAAACACTCTCGTCAAATTCAACTTGCGCGCCAAAAGAAGCGGCCACATCAAAATGCGCATCCAGATTTCGTCGGCCAATCACGCAGCCACCCGGCGGAGGCAGGCGAACCTCGCCCGTGACCGGCAGCAAACCGCCCAGAAAAAGAACCGAAGCCCGTAAATTGGTGCCCATCTCATAGGGCAGTTGTTGGTTGTTGACCTGCCCGTTAATTCGGTAAACATTGGGTTTCAGGCGTTCCACCTTTTTACCAACGCTTTTGAGCAAGGCGAGCATGGCATGCACGTCCCGAATTTCCGGCATGTTGCGCAGGATACAGCTTTCTTCGGTCAACAAGGTGGCGGCGATGATAGGCAGCGCGGCGTTTTTATTGCCTGCCGTTTTTATTTCGCCCTGTAGTTGTTGTTCGCCTGTAATTAAAAATCTGGCCATTTTGCTCCCTTTATCGTTAAAAAACTACATTTCATCAAAGCCGATTAATTCAATTTCCAGTTTCAAACGCACGCCGGTTTTGTTAAGCGCTTCGTTTTTAATTAGATTGATTAAAAACAGCACGTCTGAGGCGCGGGCCTTTCCTGTATTTTCAATAAAAGCGGCGTGGGCGTTGGAGATTATGGCGCCGCCCTTGCGCACACCTTTTACGCCCAGCACGCGGTCGATAAAATATCCCACGGAAGACGTGGGCAGGTTTAAGCGCTGCCGATCTTGTTCGTCGAGATTCTGGAAGATGCATCCGGCCGAAGTCTGGGGCTGAATGCGTTTTTGCGATGCCCACCATTTGTAAAATTGTTTTGCCCTGTCAACGGGCCCTTGCCATCCGTAAAGCACAACGTCCAGCACAATTTCCCCCGTCTGGTGCAAAATGCTGTAATCGTAAGCAAAGCGGAAATAAGAAGCATCGACGCTTTTCACCTGCCGGCCGTCGAATAATCGCGCTGAGTGGACAAAATCTCCGAAAAAACAGGGGCCGCCGTGCGCGTTCATGTAAAGCGCGCCGCCTGTGGTGGCCGGAATACCGGCAAACCATTCCAGCCCCAGCATGTTCTGGCGGTGCATGGCACGGATCAGCGCGCTCAGGCGCATGCCGGAAGCGATCCTGAGCAGCAGCGGTCGGCAGTCTTTCGCGTTTACTTCAAACAATTCGGGGAAGCGGGGAAAAACGGGCGGTTTTAAATCATCGGCGGCGGGCAGTTCTTCAAAATGCGCGGAATGATTGTGAATGATTAATCCGTTGTATCCCGCGTCGGAGATGAGCACATTACTGGCCTGGCCCAGTACTTTAAAAGGAAGATCGAACTGCCGGGCCAGGCGCATGGCGTCCATCAACTGCTGCGCTGTGTGGACTTTAAGGTAATACTTTGCCGGCCCCCCAATGCCAAAGGTGGTCAGGGGCGCAAGCGGAAAATCCGTTAAAACATTCAGGCCCATTTTCAGGGCGGTTTTAATGAACACGTTCATACTTTCAAACAAAAATACTACTTAAATAGCGAAAGCCCGAATCGGGGAAGATGGTAACGATATTCACTTCGCGATCGATCTTGCGGGCAATTTCCAGCGCGCCGTATAAATTAGCGCCGCTGGAGCCGCCGGCGATTATGCCCTCTTCGCGCGCCAGGCGTCGGCTGTAGTCAAAAGCCGTTTCGTCGTCCACCTGAAGCATGTCGTCCAGCAGTTCGAATTCAACGGTTTTTAAGATAAATTCGTCGCCCAGGCCTTCCAGACGGTAGGGAGCGGGCCGAACCTTTTTATGGTGTTTGAAGTAGTGGTAAAAAACCGAACCCTGCGGATCGATGCCGATTAATTTGATTTGCGGATTCTTTTCTTTTAGATAGCGACCGGCGCCAAACAAGGTGCCGCCCGTGCCAATGCCGCAAACCAGGTAATCGATCTTTCCTGAAAGCTGCTGCCAGATTTCCGGGCCGGTGGTTTTGTAGTGCGCTTCGTTGTTGTCCAGATTGTTGTGTTGATCCACATAATAGGCGTTGGGCGTGCGTTTTGCCAGATGTTCGGCGAAATGGTTGTAGGACTTTTCATCTTCCGGCGGTAGAGAAGCGTCCACCAAAATCGTTTCGGCTCCTAAATGCTGCAACATGCGGATCTTTTCCGGACTGGTGGTGTCGCGAATGACGATCTTACACTTGTAGCCTTTCTGGATGGCCACCATGGCCAGACCGATGGCCGTATTGCCGGAAGAGTTCTCGATGATTGTGTCGCCCGGTTTTATTCGCCCGCTCTGTTCGGCTTTTTCGATCATGTAGCGCGCAATGCGGTCTTTAATGCTTCCGCCCGGATTCATGAACTCCAGCTTGGCGAAGATGTTGGCCTTTAAACCTTGGGTTACAAAATTAAGTTTTACTAAAGGCGTGTTGCCAATGGCATCCAGCAGGTTTGGATGCACCTTTCCCATTACAGTCATGCTGTTTTCCCTCTAACCAAAGATTAAACCAGTTACCCCTCTCAAAAGTCAGGGCGAAATATAGGGAAAATTTTTACATAAGAAAAGGGCAATTGGGCTGTATTATTTTTATTTGGGCGATTAAATTTTTACAGGCTGTAGCTAAAACCCTTTACGGGCGGCCCCTAAAATTTCTGAAACCGCATCAGCCGTTGCCGTCTTAAACGGAAACCGGTTAGCCGCGCCGTTTCAGCAGATCGTTAAGAAAAAAATGCTGGACAGCCAACAGCGTTTTGCCATCTTCAATCTCTTTGTTCATCAATTTTTTAAAGGCTTCTTCTCTCGTCCATTCAACAACTTGAATGTCTTCGTTTTCGCTGTCCAGGCCGCCGCCGTCATTGATCCTTTTTGTGGAATCGGTGTAGCCGATGAAGATATGAATCCGTTCGGTGGTAATGCCCGGACTGACGTAAATGGTGGCCATGTGTTCAAGGCGTTCCAGCTCGTAGCCTGCTTCTTCCAGACATTCGCGGCGGGCGCAGGCTTCAGGCGATTCATCGTCCAACACGCCGGCCACAATTTCATCGATCCAGCCATCCTCCCCGGCCTCGTAAACGGCGTAGCGGAATTGACGAATGAGCACCAGAGAGTCGCGGTCTGTTAGATGAATCAGCACGGCGACGGCCTGGCCGCGCTCCAGGTTTAAGCGGCGAACGACCGGCGAGAGCGTTCCGTCAAATTTTTCGTGAATCAGTTCGGCGCTGTCCACTTTAAAAAAGTCATCGAGCAGGCGTTCTTTTTTTAGAATTTTGACTTTCATAGTAATTCCATTTTTTTTTGAACGAACATAACAAAATAAAGGAATTATGCAAAAGGATGCAAGGGAGAAGTGGTGGACAGGGAAAAGATTTATCGTCGCTGCGGGACTACAAACAATCCGCTCCCTGAGCGTAGTCGAAGGGAGCGCAGTCGAAGGGAGTCTTTTCACAATCAACGGTTGCTTCGACTTCGCTCAGCAACCGGTTTTCGACTTCGCTCAGCAACCGTAATCCCCCACCGATGGAAAAACCGCTCCCTGAGCGGAGCCGAAGGGAGCGGAGCCGAAGGGGAGCAAAGTCGATGGAAGTCCCTTCACGATCAACGGTTGCTTCGACTTCGCTCAGCAACCGGTTTCCGACTACGTTCAGCAACCGTACTCCCGCTCCCTGAGCGGAGTCGAAGGAAGTTCCTTCACGATCAAAGGTTGCTTCGACTTCGCTCAGCAACCGGTTTTCGACTACGCTCAGTAACCTTACTCCCGCTCCCTGAGCGTAGTCGAAGGAAGTCCCTTCACGATCAACGGTTGCTTTGACTTCGCTCAGCAACCGGTTTTCGACTACGTTCAGTAACCGTACTCCCGCTCCCTGATCGGAGTCGAAGGAAGTCCCTTCACGATCAACGGTTGCTTCGACTTCGCTCAGCAACCGGTTTTCGACTTCGCTCAGTAACCGTACTCCCGCTCCCTGAGCGTAGTCGAAGGAAGTCCCTTCACGATCAACGGTTGCTTCGACTTCGCTCAGCAACCGGTTTTCGACTTCGCTCAGTAACCGTACTCCCGCTCCCTGAGCGTAGTCGAAGGAAGTCCCTTCACGATCAACGGTTGCTTCGACTTCGCTCAGCAACCGGTTTTCGAGTTCTCTCGGCAACTGTACTCCCGCTCCCTGAGCGTAGTCGAAGGAAGTCCCTTCACGATCAACGGTTGCTTCGACTTCGCTCAGCAACCGGTTTTCGAGTTCTCTCGGCAACTGTACTCCCGCTCCCTGAGCGGAGTCGAAGGGAGCGCAGTCCAAGGGGAGCGGTAAAGGTGCCCGTTGAACAAGGAAAAAGATTTCTCGTCTCCCACCGGTGTGGGATGCTTGAAATCACAGGGCAAGGATGGGAGACGATCCACGGAATGGCAGAAGCCTGTATCCAATCAACTCTTACTCTACGAACGAACGTAGTCATCTTTCTGGATGCCAAATTTACGCATCTTTCTGAACAGGGCCGTTCGATCAATGTCCAGGGCTTTGGCAGAATCCAGAATTTTCCAGGAATGTTGTTTTAATGTTTGTTCAATATAAAACTTTTCGTATTCTTCCAGCGCTTTTTTCAGGCTTTTGCCGTTGGAGAAAGAAAGGCGTTGGGCTGTTGGCGCGCTGCCCAAAGCCTCGTTAATTTCCTGCGCGTCAATAATTTCTTTATCGGTCAAAACAATCACCTTTTCAATAACATTTCGCAATTCTCTGATATTTCCCGTCCACTCATTTTGTTTTAAAATTTGCAAGGCCTGTTCGCTAATTCCCCGAACCGGTTTGTTATAGGTTTGGGCAAACATCTTGATAAAATGATCCGCAAGAGGCGGGATATCTTCCGGACGCTCGCGTAATGGGGGAATGTGAACCTGAATGACGTTTAAACGATGGAAAAGGTCTTCGCGAAATTTTCCATCGCGGATCAATTGTGGAAGATTCTGGTTGGTAGCGGCAATCAATCGCACATCCACTTTGATTGGTAAGGGGTTACCGATTACCTCTACCTCATTGTTTTCTAATACTCTTAACAGTTTGGCCTGCAGCTCCGGACTCATATCTCCGATTTCATCTAAAAAGAGCGTACCTCCGTCGGCAACCAGAAATTTGCCTTTGTAATCCTGATGCGCCCCGGTAAACGCCCCCTTTTTGTGTCCGAACAGTTCGCTTTCCAGAAGCATGGATGGGATGGCTGCGCAGTTGATTTTAACAAACGGTTTGCCGGCTCGCAAACTATTGTTATGAATGGCGCGGGCTACTAATTCCTTGCCGGTGCCGCTTTCGCCGGTGATTAATACTTTGGCGTTGCTTCTGGCTACCATCTCTATTTTATCTAAGATTTTCTGAATGGCTTCGCTTTGGCCGACGATGGAATAGGTTTCGTCAATTTGAGCTTTTAAAACGGATTTTTCCAGAAATAGTTTTCGTTTTTCGATAGCATTACTTAAAGTGATTAAAATACGGTTAGGATCATCTGATTTTTCAATAAAATCATAAGCGCCCATACGTATGGCTTTAATGGCCAGGGGAATGGTTCCTTCTCCGGAAACCATAATAATCGGAACATCCGTCCGGATTTCCAGAAATTTTTCCAGTAATTGGATACCATCCAATCCCGGCATTTTTAAATCGAGTAAAACGCAATCGAATTCCTTATTTTGAAACGTTGCAACCGCCTTGCGCGGATTAGAAGAAATCTCAGCCTGAAAGTTGTTTACTTCGAGAAACTCTTTCAATGATTTTAAATAAACCACGTCATCATCGATCAGGAAAACTTTAAATGCCATAGGTTTCCTCTCGATAGGGTATGGTAATGCGAATTACTGTAGATTTTCCTGATTCCGAAAAAACACTGATTTTCCCCAAATGGTCTTCAATAATTTTACGGGCCAGGGTCAGCCCCATACCTGTGCCGTTCTCTTTGGTAGTGAAAAAGGGATCGAAGATATGTTTTAATATGTCTTTGTCCATGCCGGGACCGTTATCAATGAATTCGATTTCAATGTATTTTTTAAAATTTTCTTCAATATTTTCCACGAGATTGGAAGTAATCAAAATGGTGCCTTTCCCGTTCATGGCGTCAATGGCATTTTCGATAATGATCTGAAAAACCATTTCTATGAGCGTTGGATCCACAAAAATCTGATCGTGCTGTTCATCCAGCTCCCATTCAATATGTAAATCTTCATCCAGATAAAAAGAAAAGCGCTGTAAAGTATGTTCCAGTAACGAACGAAGGGAGACGCGTTGTAAGTTAGGCCTTTCCAGATTGGTAAAACGCAAAAATTGTTTGGCCATTTCGCGGATGCGCGATAACTGTTGACTGGCCGTGTCCAGATCTTTCCCGATTTCATCAGCCTGATTTTGTGGGTGTTTTGAAAGTCGGATGCGCGCTGTTTGCACAAGCAATTGAACGGTAGAAAGCGGCGTTTTGATATCGTGGGCCATCTTCTGGATTGTTTTGCTCCACAATTGTAGTTTTCGCTCCGATTGTTCATTGTTTAAGGGCACCACTTCGATTAAATATCCAGAAGGCGTACCAAGCAGGCCTTTATGAACAAACCCGCGTAACAAAAACTGCGTGTTGCCATCGGGCAGAAATAACCGGAATTCTCTTTCCTTTAATTTCTGGCTGTGTATTAGATGCTGAATAAATGAAACAATTTGAGGCCGCTCTTGCAATGCTTCGCTAAAATGAACGCCTGGCGATAAAGGCGCTGAAAGTTTTAAAGTTTGTTCAAATTTACTATTCACACTTCGCAATCGTCCCTTAAAATCCAGCAATAAAAATCCGATAGGCGAAAAATGGAATAATTGCCGACGCATTTGTATTGAAGAAGAAAAACGCTGCGCCTGAAATAACAATCCGGTGATAACAAAAAATAAAACAAACGCCATCCCTATCTCTATCGGATAACGAAATACGTACCATGGATTGTGTTTGTACTGCACGGCATAAACCAAAGAGTCGGTTTGAAAGATTAAATCGGTTTCTGCTTTTCCGCGTTTACACACCGAGTAAATGGTTGCATAGCCATAGTTAATTTCTTCAGGGATTACCGTTATTTCTTCAAAATCCGGTTCGATAATCATCAGAATGCCGGATGCGCCGCTAGCCAGGTATTCATCCTGAAGATCATTGTCATAATCCATTTGATCTATAATTGCATATATGGCATAAGGTGGCTTAATCGTTTTGACGGTTTTGAGATTATGATCCAATTCATAAAGATTGCCATTAAAATTGCATACATAAAGATGGCGGGGATTGTCAAAAGGCAAGCCAAAAACAGTCCAGTGATTTTCTGAAACCAATTTACGTTCGCGAATTAATTGACCGTCCGGAGTGAACAGGTACAGAGCAGGCTGTACATCCAGTTTGCCTATATATGTTTTGCAAGCAGCTATATAGGTTTGAACGTTGGTTTGGAAAATGGTATAATAATTAACTGAAAAAGCCGGGGGGAAGGGAATGGGCTCAAAAGCAAATTGCAGATCGAGATTAAAAACCATCAGCCAGCTTTGATTATCGGGATAGGGGATGGATTGGGGGGCGTAGTTGTTTGGAGCGTAGCTAGCCTGAAAGAACAGTTCCGGCGTTTTGTCGCCGTCCAAATCAAATAATCTTAATTTTCCCCCATAGGCGCCCATGAGGGGCGATTTTGCCACAATGCGCCGGCGTTTAATGTCGAACTTGAATATGCGACGCGGCTGAAGACTATGCCCGGTCATTATGTTGATGAACATTTCCTGGTAGCCGTCATGGTCGGAATCATAAAAAACCGCATCAACATTTTGCACATCCCAGGCTTTTTGCGGATGGGGATTTGGTTCAGGCGCCCGGACAATAAATTGGCGATAGATTAAAAATTGATTGGTAAAGCGAGGATCAAAACTGTAAAGAAAGATCGAATCGTTGCCTTGAGTAAAAAAATAGATTTCATCGTATGAATCATTATCAAAATCGGCAAAAAAAACCGCCTTATGTATCCAGCGTTCGGAGAAATTCCACTGATCGACCAGCATATCTTTTGAATTGTAATATTTAACGCCAATTTCCGACCATTCCGGAATGGTTTTAAATATTACATGCTCGCTAAAGCCGTCGTGATCGAAGTCATTATAATAAAATTCTCCGATTTTTTGTTTAAAGAAAGTTTTTTTATCGATCTGGACGCGGTTGGGCGCAAAAAAAGGCTTAAGCGCCTGCATGGTTAAAAAGGCGATAAGAATTGCCAGCACAGCGGAAAGAAAGTAAATCCTGTGCAGAGTTATGCGTTTTTTTTGGTCAGTATATTTCTCTGGTTCCATTAAGCCAAACAGTTTATTCCATTAAACTTAATTATTAAAGGATACAGAACCTGATATTTAGAAAAGTCCAATTCCCTTTTGTACTGTTTTCTTGCGTTAAAGTTTTTTGCATTTTCGATTATGTAAATATATATACGCAAATTTAAAAAATAAAGCAAATAATGTTGTCAAAAAGCAACAAAAAAATATAAATGTTGTATGCCTGCAACATAAAAAGTGACAATGCAACGATGTGGTAATATATAAATATTGGCTCAGCTGGGATGTGTGAAAAATAAAAAAATTTTCTTAACTTTTGCAATCCGGCCAGGGAAGTAAACTTTATAATGTTAAATAAGGCGCTGGTTACTTCCCTGGCTGGGTTTATAGTATTGATAAAATGTTCAGGCTAATTTTTTATCCATTTAAACATTTTTTTCCGTATTACCATTTTTCCGTTATTTGAATATATCGTTTCTATAATTTCGTCGCCCACATATAATTTTTTATAGTCATTGCTATTAAAATTTTTGGCTCTACTGGGATTTTTGTGAAAAACAAAAATAATCCTTAGATTGAGTTTATGAAAGATAAAGAATTATTTAAACAGATTTTGGGACTTTCGCATCCCTGGGAAGTGTCTAAAGTTGACTTAGATATTGCGAATGAGGAAGTAGAAATAGAGATTATCTATAAGTCAAAAAAAGGTTTTTGTCCCGAATGCGAAGTGGAATATGATATTTATGATCATCGCGAAAAACGTCGTTGGCGGCATTTGGATACATGCCAAATGAAGACCTATATTGTCTGCAAAGTTCCCCGCATTAAATGCAAGGAACACGGAGTAAAAACGATCAAAGTTCCTTGGGCAGAAAAGTCGAGTCGAACGACTTTATTATTTGAACGTTTTGCTATTGAGTTATTACTGGCCTCCAAAAACCAGAGCAAAACGGCACAATTTTTACGGATCAGCTTTGATATGCTTCATCATATAATGAGCAAAGCAGTGGAACGCGGGCTATCACGCCGAACGGAAGAGGACATTAAATATATCGGGATAGATGAGAAGAGTATGAAAAGAGGTCATACTTATGTAAGCGTATTATCCGATAGTGAAAGAAGACGTGTAATAGATGTAAGTGAAGGTCGCACAACAAGCTCTGCCAGTTCCTTAATAAACAAGGGATTAACAGAGAAACAAAAGGAGGGCCTCAAAGCGGTCAGTATGGATATGTGGAAAGCTTTTATTAAAGCTGTTCAAAAGGAGCTTCCCAATGCTTCCATAGTGCATGACAAATTTCATATAATGAAGTATTTAAATGATGGAGTGGATAAAACCAGACGAGAGGAAGCCCGTAAATTACAAAAATCTAATGATAAAACCTTAGTGAAAAGTAAATATTTATTTTTAAAGAATCCGGAAAATATGACGGACAAGCAATTATCGCGTTTCAGAAAAATTCAAGAACTTAACCTTATCACTTCCCAGGCTTGGGCGGCCAAAGAGAACTTCAAAGAATTCTTTAGGAGTGAAACAATAAATGATGCGAAATTCTTTTTTGCGGAATGGTATCAGGATATTAAGGGACGTTCTTTAAATAAAATGATTAAAGTAGCAAAAATGCTCATTGCTCATTCAGATGGCTTATTAAACTATATAAGATATCAGATAGATAATTCAGTAGCCGAATGGTTGAACGGCAAGATACAGGAGATAAAAACAGTTGGTAGAGGCTTTAGAAAATTTGAAAATTTTAGGATAGCAATACTTTTCTTTCTTGGTAAATTAGACCTTTTTCCACAGGAATCCCAGTAGAGCCAAATTTTTAACAGGTGTTAAAGATGATTTTTTTTCAGAAATTTTTATTGATTTATTTAACGACATACTTGGTCCTGATCCACTCAAAGTCATTCTGAAGTAATTATCTTCACCATCCTCTCCGTCCACTAAAAATCCGCCTTTTTCACCTTTATTAATGGTTATTTTGTATGTTCCTTCATAGCCCCAGTAATTTCCCAGACCATCTGAACAGTAATACTCATAGTAATAGGTTCCAGGGGCAACCTCATAATCGGTATATTCATGAATTGTGGAGGGAACTCCTGGATTATTATCCGTATAGCTGTCAACATACCAATCCCAGGTAAAAGAGAGATAGGCTTTTCCGTCTTCACCATCCTGCCCACAGCCTAAAAACAGTACTGAACTCAACAGAATTCCCATAAATAACGTAACTAAAATTTTCATGATAACCTCCAATTTGTTAAAACGGTTGTGTCAAAGGTTTTTATGATTTTATAATTAGGTTGCAACTATTGTGCCATTTATCGATATTTAAATTTTCTTTGATTTTTCAATAAATTGGACGGTATTTAATAAATTCTGGATCGAACGGTGTTACATTATTGCAACATTTTAGCTGAACAATGTTGCAATAAGGCAACGTCATTTTTTTTAAAAAAGTTTTTTCGAGCCTACCGTTTAGATTGTTTTAATAGGAGTTATAAGATTTCTCTTTCTTTTAGAAACAATAAATCACCTTTTTTAGAGCGAACTCAAAAAATGCAAAACCGGCATTTTTATGTACCATTTTCCAGGCCAAATTTCATCCTCACCCAATAAAATTGAATTTGAATTATTAAATTTTTCTGTTATTTTTAAAAAACTTTTTATCTAAAAAACAGACTGTGAGGAACATGCAAGTAAAATGGATTTTGTTTCTTAGCTTATTGGCATGGAGCGCGACGCTTTTCGCTCAGCCGGGCGTCGATAGTAAATCGATTCATCAGCTGGAATATGAATTACATCGTTCACTGCCCAAACAACCGTCGTTATTCGATTCAACAGGCAGAGGAATTATTCGTCTGGCAAAGAGCATGAGCGTGCAAAAGCCCTCCGTGGCCGTATTTGGTTATTTGCCCGACTGGCAATACCTTTCGACGCGCGCGTTTTTGCAGTACGATTTACTGACGCACATTGCCGCCTTTGATTTTACCGTTTCTGCAAGCGGAGCCATTTCAAAGCCCTCTTACTGGCCGTGGACGGATGTAATCAATGCGGCGCATGCCCACGGCGTAAAGATCATTTTAACGGCTGTTAATTTTAACGCCGACGACATCCACAACTTACTTACCAACCAGCAGGCTAAACAAAATTTCTTCTCCAATCTGAAGGCGCTTTTAAATCAATACAATCTGGACGGCGTTAATATCGATTTTGAAGGATTGTACACCGCCGACCGCGGTTCGCTGCTAAACGGTTTTATGGCGGATCTTTCTGCATCGATTAAAAATGATTTTCCTGACGCCGAAATTTCCTTTGCCGGTCCGGCCGTGAACTGGGGCGGATGGGATTTAAAAGGCCTGGCAAAATCCTGCGATTACGTTTTTATTATGGGCTACGCTTTTGCCGGAAGCTGGAGCTCCACTACGGGCGCCAACGCTCCGTTGAGCGGCGGCAGCTACAATATTACCAATACCGTCACAGTGCAGTACGCTTCGGTAACCAATGAAAATCCGCAAAAGTTGATTTTGGGCCTGCCTTACTATGGCCATCGTTGGAAGACCCCAGGCCCGCAAGCCGGCGCCTCTACAACGGAATTCATGGGCAGCGCAAAGTTTTCTCCGGCGGAAAAAGAAGCGCAAAACTATGGCCGTCTATGGCATTCCAGCAGTCAAACGCCGTGGTTTTGCTACCAGATTGGCAGCCAGTGGTATCAAGTGTGGTTTGACGACGCTCGCAGCCTTGCTTTAAAATATGATCTGGCCGATAGCAAAAATTTACGCGGCGTGGGCATGTGGGCGCTGGGCTATGACGATGGCCGGCAGGAGCTGTGGAATTTGTTGCGTCAGCGCTATTTGCCGCAAAGCGCGCCGCAGCCCGTCGCGCCGTCGGCCATTTTTGTTCAGGCTGGCGATGAGATCGGTCAATTACGGGTAGAATTTGAAACGGTGTACGGCGCACAGGGCTACGAGGTCTATTTAAGCACGGATGGCCAGAATTTTACGCTGGCTAAGTCTTCTTCGAACAATCAGATGACGCTTGAAAATCTGGCCCTTAACGACCTCTATTTTTTAAAAGTGCGCAGTTTTAATGCCCGAGGCAGCAGTTCGTTTTCCGGCGTGCTGGCGGCTACCTGTTCACGGCTGAATCCCATGTTGTTGGTGGATGGCTTTGAGCGCAACGATCAGAATCAAAATACGTTTGCCTATTTAATTCAGCACGCAAAGGCCTTTTGGGGCAGAGGACAGGCCCTTGCCTCAGCCACCAACGAAGCGGTTGTTCAGAATATTTGCCAGCTCGATTCTTTTAAAATGATTGACTGGATGTGCGGCGATGAGAGTCAGGCCGATTTTACGCTGAACGAAACGGAAAAGCAGCGCATCCGACGCTATCTTGAAAACGGCGGGAATTTTTTCATTTCCGGATCGGAAATCGGTTATGACCTGGTGGAGAAGGGCTCGCAAGACGATCGCGATTTTTACCAGAATTATTTGAAAGCGGAATATGTCAGCGACGCGCCGTTGGGCAGAAAGGCTACTTACTATTCCCTTGAAGGACTTGCCGGCTCCATCTTTGCCTCGCTGGGCGCTTTAGAATTTGACAACGGGAGTTATGGAACGTACGACGTGGACTGGCCGGATGCCATTCGACCCCTCGGCGGGGCTCAGGCTGGTCTGGTCTTTTCTGGGGTGGATGTAAGCAATGGCGGAGCGGCTGTCTATTACAAAGGCACTTTTGGCGCATCCACCCGGGAAAGCCGATTGCTTTATTTGACCGTGCCTTTCGAAACCATTTATCCCTTGCAAAAACGGCAGGACCTGGCCGCGGCCGTTCTCAACTATTTTAGCCAGCCATTGGCCATCGACCAAGCGGCCGATGTCCTTCCCGAAAGGTTCCGCTTTATCAAACAGTACCCCAATCCGTTTAATAACCGCACTGTTTTTGAGTTTCAGTTGTCGCGCAATACGACGGTTGAACTGCGTATCTTTAATGTATTGGGGCAACAGGTTCTGGGGCTGAAAAAAGCGCTGGCGGCTGGCAGGCAACGAGTGACGTGGGACGGCCGCGATGGGCGGGGCAGAAATTTGTCAGGCGGAATGTATTTCTTTCAATTAATAACAGCAGAAGAGGGCAAAACGTTGCACAACGGCAAGTTGATTCTGGTCAAATAACGTGACCAATTTCAAAGGCAGGCAAGCAGAAAATCAGGGAAAATCTGCGCTGCGGTGAAAACAATCTTTGAAATAAAAAATGCGAGGGTGTTATGCAGTTTAAAACGGTTAAATGGTTTGCATTGTTCTGGCTCATTCCATTATTGGTATTGCCCTGCACCACGGCCATTGTTTCTGGCCGGGCCACACCGGATGGCAGGCCGCGGCTGTGGAAACACCGCGATTCGGGCCATGAACAGAATGTGATTCGCTTGTTTGCGGACGGACGATTTCGCTATTTTGGACTGGTAAACGCCAGCGACAGCACGGGCAAAGAGGTGTGGGCCGGCGTTAATGAAAGCGGATTTGCCATCATGAATTCCGCATCCTACAACCTGAAGACGGCAGAGGACACCACCGCCATTAAAGACCGTGAAGGCGAGCTGATGAAAATGGCGCTCAGGCTTTGTGCCACGCTGGAGGATTTTGAACGTTTGTTGGATTCATTGCCAAAGCCGTTGGGCGTTGAAGCCAATTTTGGCGTGATCGATGCGCAGGGCGGCGCCGCATATTACGAAACCGGTAATTTTGCTTACCAGAAATTTGATGCGAATGATTCGCTTGTGGCGCCGGAGGGTTATTTGATTCGCACCAACTTTTCCTTTAGCGGCAAGCCGGATGCGGGATATGGCTATATTCGCTATCAAATGGCGGAACAGTTATTTAAACAGGCGGCGATCGGCAATCAACTGGATGCGGAATATATTTTAAGCCGGGTAAGCCGCTGTTTAAAACACGCTTTGACCGGAGTCGATTTGACTGCCAGTGATCAATCGTTTGTGTCGTTTCGTGATTTTATTCCGCGTAAGAGTTCGGTTTCGGTTGTATTGGTACGGGGCGTTGAGAGCGGCGAGGATCCAGCCAAAAGTTTAATGTGGACCATTCTGGGATTTCCATTGACCGGCGTCAGCCTGCCGTTGTGGGTGGAAAATATGGACGACATACCATTGTTGTTAAAACCGGGGGCAGACCGCAACGCGCCATTGTGTGAGGCTTCGCTGGCGCTAAAAGAAAAATGCTTTCCGATCAGGCGAGGAAACGGCCCTTATTATCTTAATCTGCCCGTTTTGTGGAACAAAGAAGGCAGCGGCATTCTGCAGAAAATTTTGCCGTTTGAACGTTCTATTTTTAAGCAAACGACGAAATTTGAGGCCGTGTTGCAGGACAGTAAAAACCGTAAAGAAGATATCGAAAAATTTTACAATAAGATTGAAAAGGCCGTGAAACAATTTTACGGACAAAAGTTTGATGTGAAATTGGAAGAAGGCCAATGAAAGTTAAAAAATTCCGTTCTACTTCCGGCCTGGATATCTGGGTGGGAATGGACGACGCGACCAACGACCAATTAACTTTTAAAGAGAGCCATGGCAACGATTTATGGTTCCATGTACACGGTTTTCCCGGCAGTCACGTGATTTTACGTTGCGGCGAGACAGAGGTTGAAGCGGATAAACAAAGCATAAAGGAAGCGGCGCAATTGGCCGCCTATTTTTCGAAAATGCGTAATGCAAAGAAGGTCGCCGTTCACTATTGCAGAGTATTTGACGTTAAAAAGCCGCGCGGCGCGAAACCGGGCAGTGTGGTCATCCAGAAATTCAAAAAGATGTTGGTGCAGCCGCAGCTTATTTTGGATGAATTGCGTTGAGAAACTCCCGTAAAAGGCGCTAACGTGTTTTTTATGGGAACTGTTTCGCTGGCGGATATGAAGCTTTTTACTCTGATCCCGATTTCTTCAAAGAATTCGTCAAAAACTATTGTGTTTTAAAAAAATATGTGATAATTTTCATTTCGACAAAGACTGGTTAATCAAAAAGTAGGAGAATAAAACATGCCCAAAGTTTTAGTCGCGACAGTAAAGCCGTTTGCCCCCGTGGCCGTTGAGCAAATCAAAAAGATTATTGAAGATGCTGGTTATGAATTTGCCTTGCTGGAAAAGTATGATTCGGAAGAGCAGTTGAAAGAGGCGGTTTCCGATGCCGATGCTCTGATCGTACGCAGCGATAAAATCCACAAAGGTATTATGGAAGCAGCGCCGCATCTGAAAATTGTGGTCAGGGCCGGGGCAGGGTACGATAATATTGATCTGCAGGCGGCCACGGAGCGGGGAATTGTGGTGATGAACACGCCCGGTCAAAACTCCAATGCGGTTGCCGAACTGGCTCTGGGAATGATGGTTTACCTGGCGCGCAATCAGTTCAACGGCAAGCCTGGCACGGAACTTAAAGGGAAAACGCTGGGGATCCACGCTTTTGGGCACGTGGGCAAACGCGTGGCTCAGATTGCCAGCGGTTTTGGTATGGAATTGTTTGCCTTTGATCCTTTTATTTCTGATGAAGAAATTTCAAAAGAAGGCGTTACGCCGGTTAAATCGGTTGAAGCATTGTACGAAAAATGTCAATATGTTTCGCTGCACATACCGGCCAATGAAAAAACAATGAAGTCCATTAATTTTGAGTTGTTGTCGCGTATGCCGCATAACGCTGTGCTGGTGAATACGGCCCGTAAGGAAATTATCGATGAAGAAGGCCTGTTGAAGATGTTTGCCGAGCGAGAAGATTTTAAGTACATCTCGGATATTGCGCCCGACTGCGCTGCAGAAATTGCAGAAAAATATGAAGGACGCTACTTTTTTACGCCTAAAAAGATGGGCGCTCAGACGGCGGAAGCGAATATTAATGCCGGATTGGCTGCCGCCCGCCAGATCGTCAACTTTTTTGAAAAAGGCGATCGTACTTTTCAGGTGAATAAATAGCGTTTAGTATTTGTAATCTCAGAGTTTATCCCGCTCCCTTCGACTACGCTCCCTTCGGCTCCGCTCAGGGAGCGGTTTTTTCTTCGGTGGGGGATTACGGTTGCTGAGCGAAGTCGAAGCAACCGTTGATTGTGAAGGAACTTCCATCGACTTTGCTCCCCTTCGGCTCCGCTCCCTTCGACTCCGCTCAGGGAGCGAATTTTCCTCGGTGGGGGATTACGGTTGCTGAGCGAAGTCGAAGCAACCGTTGATTGTGAAGGAACTTCCATCGACTGCGCTCCCTTAACCCATAAATTGGAATCAGTAAGGACAGAGCGGAGGCCATTTAAACTGTTACACACCTTTCCCTTTTCCAACAGTGGCAGGAATTCACCACCTTTACAGAAATAGATTTGAAATGACAGACTAACCATTCAACCATTCAACTAATTAACCATTTTGGCAGCACAAAAATTTTCAAATGCTTTTAAGTTAGATCTTCCAGAGGAAGTATCCTAAAAAGGTATTAGTATCGAACTTCATTTAAGTGCAGCTATTGTTTTTTATTTAAATTACATAAAATATATTCGTGTCCATTCGTGAAATTCGTGGTTTTTATACTGAACTCATATATTTGCGATTTATTACAAGGATTAAATCTGGTCTGTGCGATATTTATTGTCAATTAATAGGTTGCTCAACGAGCAGGGGGATGTCATTTCGAATCTGTCCGGCAGAGGAGATATCTTTTTATCACGCACGCTCGTTTCGATACGTACCGATGAATAGTTACTACTCAGCGAACGGGATTTTCGTGGAAAAAGCGTGTTAGTCCCAGAGCCAGCGCCTGACAAATTTGTTTGCGGCGAGTGGCGTTTTGCCAGTGGCTTACGCTTTTGGCACTTTTCCCGCAGCGCAAATTGACCATCACCGCCGGAGCAGTGGCATAGCGGAGAACAAATAATTTTGCTTTCGAAATACTGGTGTTAATATTCTGTTCAATCAGGGCAGCTTGCAAAGAACGGGGTAGTTGGGCGCTGGTTGTGTCCTGGTCGCTGATCAGCAGCTCGACGGTCTGGCTATCGGCAGTAGTGGGATTGAGGTGGATGGTTATGAACGCATCGGCCCGTGCTTGATCGATTTTTTTTACACGCTTTTCAAGCCTGACAAATGAATCGGCTGATTGGTGGGTGAAGTGCGTGGCAAAGCCCTGATTTTGTAATTGTCGGGCAAGTTCCTGCGCATATAGCATGGCGATATTTTTTTCCTGAACATCAGCCGACCATACGTAGCCGGGATCCTTCCCGCCATGCCCGGGATCGATGAGGATGGTAATGGTGGAAGCCGTTTGGGCCTGCAGAAAGGGCAGGGCGATAAAAAGGGTAAAGAGCAGGGTCAGGAAGACAAATTTAAAGTAATTTTGAAATTTCATTGGTTTACTCCCTCATTGGTTGAACGTGTTAAAACGCCATATTGTAACTTTAGAAAAAACCGGCTATTGCAATAACGACTGCCGGAGAAGAGAATATCCGCCTCCTGGCATTGATCCCAACCGGCTGGAGGTAACGAATTTCCAAACATTCATAGCCCATATTTGACGTCGGCTGCCAAACCGCGCTGATATTTCACAATTTATGAAAAAAGTGTTGGCGGGAGTAAGCTACAAAAAAAATTCTACCATAGAAAGGTTTCTTGTGAAAAAAATTAAATGGACTGAATTCATAGCCGTTTTTAATTATGGCTGCTTACTACCGCCACAGTCCTGCCAATTTAAAAGGCGCTTTGCCCAAAACGAAACATTTTAAATCGAATGTTGCGCCGAAAATAATAAAGCGCAGGTCCTTTAAATTTATTGTTATTCAAAGTTCTATTTCATTTTCTGTTTGTTACAGAGTATGGAATAGAACTTGGATGTTGATCCGGTGTTTTTTTTCTGAACGTGTTTGTCGTTTGATTTTCAACGCCAAGGACGTAGGCAACTACTCTGGGAAGTAGTTCGCCGATGGAGTATCCATGAAAATAAGCGTGTTCTAAAGGTTGGCCCGTAACTAACATAAAGCCGTCCCCAAATTGATATTCAATCAATGTTGCATTATTATAGCTATTCACGGTATAAATTACAGCATTTTCCGGCAGATGTGAAAAGGACTGATGGGAGGCAAAATTTCCGAAAAGAGGGTCTGGCAAGCCTGTTGTTAGCGGTGAACTAATCCCTGTAAGATAATTATAGTTGTCTAATTCAAAATTATTGGAGATATTCCCCGGGATTACTACGCCTGCAACAGCCATATCGCCGCCAATATTATTAAAAGGGTCGTTGTTATACCATCCATTGTCGCACGCTTCCCACAACATACTTCCGCCTTTATAAACAAAATCGGAGAATTTAACATTCCACTGAGCATAGGTGTTGTAAAAATTCTGGTCTTGAGAATTGGAAATAATAACAAAATCGTACCCCGGTTTAAGATTGATAGAGGCCATTTCAGCGCTATTATGGATAGAATATTCACCCAAGCCACTACCTTCTGTATAACCGTGATAATTTAAAAAATCTTCTATTCTTACATTATTCCAGGGCAGTACATCTCTAAAAATCAAAATATGTTTTCCCGAAGCAAAACCGCCAGAAACGTTTAATTTTCGAATTACATTCGATATCAATCCGTCCTCATCCCGTACTTCCAAATAAATTTCTTTGATTCCTCTTTCTTCAAAAGAAACGCGAAAGATTTTATTGGTGGACCAGTTAGTTTCAAAAATACCGTCGTTGTAAATATCCCAGCGGACCTCCAGCCTATCGACTGGCGTTTCCATATCGGTGGAAGTGGAGGCGTCCAGTACAAAAGCAGTGCCAATATCTCCTGAGGGGGGGCTTATGGTAAAGTTGGCGACGGGCGGATTTAGCGTACCGCATTCCACAAAGGCGTTATTAGAAATACAGATATCATAGTAGAGCACAACAGGGGCTGTCAAAAGATCATAGATGAAAGGTCCTTTATCTAAAAGGTCTCCAACTAAAGACACATCGCCAGCCACATCACCCAGGAGTCCCCAGAATTCGGAACTCGACGCTGCGCCGCGAACGCCTTCTTCCCACAACCACAGACCGATCTCCTCAGCATTATCGCCGATAATAAAGGCAACCTTTGAGGCAAATCCCCATGCATCCCCTTCATAGGCTGCCATACCAAGGTCTTTCAGGTCTCTTACATCTATCGAGATATTTGCTAATCCTCCAAAGCTTATACTCGTCGGGATGATGGTGCCGGGAATTAAATCAACAATATGTAAAATGGCCTGGCCCACATTTGCTCTTGCGCCAATTCCCTGTGGTGTATCTGATTGCCAGGTCTCAAGGTCTAATCCTATACCTGTGCCTTTGTGTAAAACGACATGGTATTGTTGATGTATTTCTACTTCTACCTCAGTCTCAGCAGGTGGCATTAAAGAAAGATTCCAGAAATCTATTAAACCGGATTTTGCTTCTATTAGTGCAGTTTTATCGGGATGTTCCCAATTGGTCTCCCCATTATTTCGAATGTAATAGATGCCTGCTCCATAATAAACAGTTTTCGGGTTGAAAAATTTCATAACGGGCGTGGTCCCTTCAATCCAGGGAACATCTTTATCTTGTCGTTCAATTTTATTCTGAGGAATTATTGATTTATAAATTTCTTCTGCCAGTAAAAAGGCTATTTGAAAAACTTCTGGTTGTTGTTCCAGGCTTAAAGTTTTTTGTTCTATTAAATTTTGATTAATCAAATTCACCAGTTGGCTGTACCGGGGATTTAATTCTATTTTTTGCAAAAATAATTTACGCGTTTCATAGGTTGTTCCCCAGCAAAAGGGCGTTATTAAAGCAAGGGCTTTGGCCGTTGAAGCAGCGCTGAAATTTAATATGATTTCTGTAGTATCCAAAATACCCAATAAGTAAGGTTGGTTTTGTAAATCTGCAACGAAAAAGACTTGCTGTTTATTAGAAGCATAAACATCCATCTGAAAGCTATTCCCTTCTAATGGATACTCCCCGAGGTAATGAACAATCCGTAAATTTTTCACTTTTATCAGATCATCATTGGGTAATTTAATAGTTCCCTGAATAGTCTTTCGTGGGATATTATCGTCTTGAGGATTAGTGGATTTTTTATCAAAACAAGCGGTAATACAGCCTAAAAATATTAGGAGCAATGTAATGCCTCTTAAATAAAACATTTTTATTGTCCTCCGAGCATTTTAATCATTTTGGCCTTGAGTTAAAAGCTTAATTATTGCATCTTTACCATATTCACTGGCTAAGTCGATAGGAGTTATCCCTTTTTTATTTTGAATATTTACATCCGCGCCAGCCTTCAAGAGTAATTGGCAGTATTTTGACGACCCCATTTCTACTGCCATATGTAATGGGGTATTACCCTCTTCATCCTTTGCGTTCACATTAGCTCCTTTTTTTATAAGCAATGATGGAATATCCGATTCATCATTATCTGCAAAAATGAAAAAATATACTAAGGGCGTTTCACCGTATTGATTTGGCGCATCCACTTTAGCTCCTTTTTCGATCAGTAAAGAGCAGATTTCCGTATCGTTGGCACGCACAGCAAAATGCAGGGGGGTACCGTTTATCTCTGCAACGTGGTGTTGTCCTATTAAACTTAAATCTGCCCCTTGCTTAATCAATACTTTACATACTTCAATATTCTTCATATTTGCCGCAACATGTAGCGGCGTTTGGCCTTTCGTGCCTTCTATAATGGAAGAATCCCGGGCGTTAACATCAGCTCCATGTTTTATTAACAGCTCACAAACTGCTGGATCACCAGCCTCGGCAGCAAAATGCAAGGGAGACCAACTACTAATCGTTTCAAAATTTTTACATCTGACATTTACATCTGCCCCCTTTTCAATTAATTTTTTTACCATATAAAGTTCATCGTATTTACAGGCCAGATGGAGTGGTGTCATTCCTTCATCTGTTTTTAAATTTGGGTTTGCGCCATGAGCAAGCAATAGATCAAACGCCGATATATCCTGATAAAAAACAGCATTGTGTAACAACGTCCATCCGGAGTCATCAGATATATCTACATTGGCTCCTTTTTCAATCAATAGCTTTGCCGTTTCATAATTATTATTATATATGGCATAAAATAAAGGGCTGCTATCCTTTTCATCTTCATCATTAACATTAGCCCCGTGTATAAGAAGCAACTCACAAATCGGTGTTTGCCCATTTAAGGCTGCCACATGTAACGGGGTTGCTCCGTCAATATTTTTGGCATGAATATTAGCCCCGGCAGCGATTAATAGTTCACAAATATCATTATAACCTTCCTGCGCCGCAAAATGTAAAGGTGTAAAATGACTATTACTTTTTGCGTTCACATCTGCCTCGTTGGAAATTAATAGATTTGCAATTTCTTTGTAACCCTTATAGGAAGCTAAATGCAATGGTGTATAGCCATCATTATTTTTTATATTTACAACAGCGCCTCTGGAAATTAGCAATTCCACTACTTCTTTATGTCCTTCTTGAACGGCAATATGCAATGGCGTATAACCATCATGAGTTGCATTGATATCTGCTCCTTGTGTTATTAATTGTTTTACTTTCTCTATATCTCCCTCTTTAGCAGCATCATGTAATTCATCTGCATAAACAACAGAAAAAGAGAGCACCAATAGAAAATATCCTAAAACAAACAAAAGAATTCTTTTCATTAGTAAACACTCCAACTTCATTTTTCTTTTGAAACAATATTCCCTCCCTTAACCTGGAGGAGCCAGAACAAAATAATTTTATTAAAAGATACGAGTCCACTCTGAAAAGGTATCATTATCGAATTTTATTTCAATGGGCCTATTGTTTTATTTAAACTACCTAAAAATTACTTTATTCGGGTCAAAAAACATTTAAACATTAAATTTTCCCCAGAAGGGGCTGAGCCTTCTGGGGAAAATTCGCTTTTAACATATCTGTTCTTTAAACGGAGTCTAATCTTATCAATGGCCTTATTTATTATTCTACAATTATGTGTTTAAGTTTTCTGGAAGAGGCTGTAGATCAAGCAAAATTGATATTTGATCATTCGAATTAAATCCTTTTTTAGAATTAGGATAGATTTTGAAAATTAGCACTTGCTTATTTCCAATTTCATGAATATCATAAGTTACGTTTTGAACGCAGTTCTTTTTGATATATTTTGCAGATTTAAATTTTAAAAAGTCAGGCAATGTTTCAACTACAATAAAGGGCGTTTTAGTAGGTGCATTTCCTATATTGGTAATAAAAATTTTCTCGTGAATTTCTTTTTTATGAATAAAATCCATTCCAATTTTGTTACCACCCCATTTTCCTTTCTCGTCTTTAGTAATCCTAAGCTCGTCGAAATAGTAGGTACAAGGTAAAGAATTTAAAGTGGCAAAAATACAACCGAGAGGGGACAATTTGGTGTAAAAGTATTTTTCAACTGAAATGGCCGCCTTTTTTTCATTACTATTTTTTACCATTTCAATATGATTTTTTTCAATTGTAATTGTATTCCCATAGTTTGTATCATAATTCGAGCTTTCGTCTTTACTTTTAAATAATACTGCAAAAACATTCTCATGTTGTTCACTCGGCACTCCGTAAACAGTTTTTCCGTCGTAATCCAGATTTTTCATCTTTACATTCACTATTAGGTTTTTTCCTCCAAATTCTTCATAATAATCCTGAACCAAAACGGGTCTCATTTGTGAGGCACAACTGAACAAAGAGAAAAGAATAATTTGCAAAGTCAAATAAACCAATGCTCTTTTCATTTTAATCCCCCTTTCTTCATTGATTTTTATTAGTTTGTTTTAATTCTTTAACATTTACAGGGATTGATTCTTTTTTCGCTTCTTTAACTGTAGCGCAGGAAAATAGAAAACTTAAGAACAGAGTTAGTAATACAAGGTTAAAAAATTTTTTCATCTCACACCTCCTATTTATTTTATGAATACCAGCTTTTTCACCTGAATAAAATTTTCCTTCAAAACGGTTCGTGCTTTTAATTCGTACAAATAAATTCCGCTGGCCAGCGGATTGCCAAAATCATCTTTACCATCCCATTGTACCTGGTACTGGCCGGCGGGTTGGTGCGTGTTAATCAATGTGCGCACTTTTTGACCGAGCAGGTTGTAAATGGTTAATGAAACCCTACTGGTTTTGGGTAATTCGTAAGTGATGATGGTAGTGGGGTTGAAGGGATTGGGATAGTTTTGTAGTAAGGCAAATTGGCGAGGAATCTGATTTTGCAATTTTTCTTGTATCCCCACGGAACTGGCCGGTACATATTTCCAGGAAAGAATATAGTGTTTTTCGTAAGCAGCGCCTGTGCCCGCAGTAAAGCCAATCCATGCTCTACCTTCATCCAGTTGCAGTGTATCTGATAAATCAAGCGTAACCGAGAGTGCCGGCGCGCTATTTAATGAATCCAGGTAAATCTCTAATAATGGGGGAGTATAGGCAATCTTTACATGATGAAGTGCTCCATCATCAAGCGGTGCAATATCTGTTGTGTAGCCTATTAAGGCGCTTTTATCACTGGTATTTGCAGATGTACCTTGTGTATGAACAGCAATATGATTACTATTGGGATCGCCAGAGTTTGCCCACGTGTCAAATTCGATAGCCACGCAATTCGGAATTCCCGTATACCCTATATCTCCACCGCCTTCACCGATTGCATCTAACGTATAATTCTGGATGACGAAGGCAAACCCATCGCCGCCGCCCCATCCACCAATATCTGTTATCTGAAAAGTAAATTCTGTTTCAAAACCTTCATCAATTTGTTGTTTTATTTTATACCATAAAGCGCCAACCTGTCCGCCACTATTTAAAGTTAATCTAATCTTAGTTCCTTCAAGCGTGGCATTCTGGACTAATTGAAAATCAGCTAAATCTGAAACAAGAAACTGTTCGTAACTAAATTGCGCTAAGCATGGCGTTGAGAAAAAAACAAACCAAAATAATGAAAGGAACAGTACATATTGTGTGCGATGTTTGAGTATCTGAACAAAAGTTTTCACAAAAAACCTTATCAAACATTTCCTCATTCCAACGCCCCCTTATGAATAAATTTCTATTGAAAAATAGTGTAAGTTGAACTTTCCCGGCTTGTCGTCTATTCTTATCCATTTTGCCTCACAATATTTTAAATAGTTTAGAGCAGATGTAACACCTAAGTGTATAAACATTTAGCACAATAGAATGATCATTCATCATAATTAAGCAAGCATTTATTTTTAATAGCACAAAAGAATTTTTATAAGGATAAAAAGAGCTTGCCAGAAAAAACGGCAAGCTCTAAAAAATTATTTGATGATAATCCCTTTAACTGTTCTTTCACCCATCTTTGTTTTTAAACGAATAAAATATTGGCCGCTTGGGAAATCTGCAGGAATCTGAAGTTCATGCCACCCAGCTTGATAGTTTTGCTCTTTGCTCCAGATACGTTGGCCCAGCACGTTATAAATTTCCACTATTGCATGAGAAGCCTTTGGTAAGCCAAAACGTAAACGCAAAGCGCCGTTGGTAGGATTGGGCCATAAATTCTTTATCACAAATTGTTCAGGAATATTAGTGACAATATCATTAATTCCTGTAATTAACGTGTTAAAAATAATGGTATCACTTACTGCGCTTTGCCCAACTTTGTCTCGAGTGATTACGAAATAGCTGATTTGGTGTTCTGTTGAGTCGCTGCTGGGAATTGTTCCTTTAAATACACTGCTTTCAAAGTGCATGCCCGTTGTGTCGAATGGTTCAGAATCGAATCGATAAATGAGCAGTGTGGTGTCGATTTCCCCGATGGAATCAGAAACAATCGCGCTTATTTCAAAAGGCCCAAAATAGTTGGCGGTATCCTGAAGTACGGTAACTGAATCGATAACCGGCGGTGTAAGATCCACGCCAAAAGAATCAACTTCCGTCCAACCCGATTCATTTTGCGCTTCATCAAAAGCCAATACCTGCCAGTAATATTTTCCTTCTATTAATCTGGTTTGATATTCATTAACCGAAACCGTATCCTGGATTATAATAGAAGTGTCTTTATTTACTTTAATAATATATTGTACAGCAGTAGATAATATTTTTTCGTTTTGGTCTGAAAAATCATTACCATCGACTTCTGTCTGTTTGGATACGGCATCCCAACTAAAGAGGACATTGTTTGAAGCTAACCACACACCTTTAACCGGTTGGTGTAAAACAGGAACGTCCGGAGCGTGGGCGTCTATAATTACGCGCCAAACATTGCTATTGCGTGAATTGCCTGCCGAATCAAAAACTGTTACTTTCCAGTAATACGTTGTATCGTTTAATGTGGCAGAATAGTTAGTCTGAACCGTTATGACCGTGTCCACCTGATTTTTGAAGTTCGGATCGATGGAATATTGCAGCATATAATATTTTACACCCGAAAGCGTATCGATTGATGTTTGCCAATGGAAAGTTACGGATTGGGTCGCTAAAATAGCGCTATCCGTTGGCGAAATTAGTTTCGGAATGGTCGGTTTCTCCACATCGACCGCAAACTGCCAGGAAAACTCGGAACTCTGATCAAAGTAATCTTTGGCGGTTACAATTACCGTGTGCCAACCTTGTTTCAAAGATGCAGGTGGATCATACTTTATTTTAGTTGGAGTGATTACCTGCGGTTGCACCGAGATGCTATCAACCATCATAGTTACCGCCGTAGTATCAACGCCGATTCCATCGTCTTTCAAATGAGCCAGTATTTCCGGCTGACTGTCATTTATCCATGTTCGATTGGTTGGAGATTCTGCATAGATTTTAGGCGCTTTAGCATCCTGTGTAGAAAAAGTGGTAGATGAAGCCTTGCTGGAGTAGCTACAGTTACGGCCATATACACGATAATAATATGTTTTGCCATCATACAAATTGGTGAAGGTGTAAAAAGTATCCGTTGTCACCGGACTTCGTTTGAGAATATCGTTAAACATAGAATCAGAAGCCATTTCGAATTGATAGCCATCGCTTCCATTGTTCCGACAGTAAACGGTATTATTGGTTCCCTGCGTAAATTTTGGCTCAAGAACAATCTCCGGCGCCTCAAGCGTCATCACCTCCTCGTCCGAAATAAATACATCGCCATACCAACCTGTTCCGGCAAATATTTTGTTTCTTTGGGCATCGGTACTTAAATGCAGGCTTAGTACTTCGGAGGCATTTAATAAATCTCCAGTGGCAACCCAAGATTGGCCGCCATCTTCAGACTTGTAAACATCCCCATTGTAATCCGTACCGGCATAAATGGTATTCCCGAAGGTCACCAGTGAAAATACTTGAGACCATGGTTGGAGATATTTTGTAAGATTGGCCCAGTTTACGCCCCCGTCTTCCGTTTTCCATATCTCTCCATTATCATAATTAGTTGCGATATAGCCTGTTTCGCCACAAAACTTAATATCAAAAACATAATTCGGGCCATATAGATAGGTTCCACCTGTTTCGTAACGGTCGGTAGCCAGGAAAACGTCGCCTAACCAATCGGTGCCAATAAACATCTTTTTATTTATTGTTTTTATCATTGAAAGCACATGACTGGCGCCCTGCGGTTTAAAAACATCTTCCCAACTATTCCCGCCATCGGTGCTTTTTTTAATCAAATTGGGCGCGTCAAGCGCAACAAAAATCGTATCGCTTTCCCATAATAAATCCGTTGCTAAAGTGGCATCACTAAAATTTTTCCAGAGTGAAACGTTAGCCGTTGTATCAACTGTATATATTTCGCCGTTTGTGTAATCGGTTGTAAAATAGATCAGATCGTTGTGGTTCCGGGACTTATAGACAAAAGTGGGGCCATATAAGTAAGTTCCGCCAGTAGCAAAGCGATTGGTAGAAAGAAAAACATCGCCATACCAATCGGTGCCTAAGATAAGCTGTCCGCTCTCAAGTTTTTTTAATGATAGCGCATCCGAAGCGCCCTGTGGTTTAAATGTGTCTTTCCATGTTGAACCGCCATCATCGCTTCGTTTAACTAAGTTCCCTCCATCAGTCGCGACTAAGATAGTATCCTGATCCCATTCAATACTAAAGCATTGGTTGGCATCGGCAAAAGTAGCAAATTTTTCCGCTGGCGATGTTCCGCTTTTTTTGTAAACTTCTCCATATTTGTAATTTGTCGTAAAATAAAGGTCATTTCCGTTTAAGCGCGAAGTGAAAACGTACGTCGGCCCATACTGATAATCCCCACCTGTCTGGACATTCCACGTCGCTTTAAAAATATCACCATAATCATGGCCAGTGGCCACCCACATTTCATTGTCTATCAGGCGTAATTTAAAAGAATTATTGACGCCGGCGGGATTATAACAACCAATCCACGAACCACCTTTATCAGGAGATTTGTATATCGTTAAATTTTCATTCGTAATTCTCATTGAAGCAAACAAAGTATCATTATAAAATAGAACCGATTCCACATAAGTGTTATCACCGCCGGGCATCCATTCGCCCACTTTGGTCCAGTTAATTAGATCGGCCGATTTATAAATTCGTGCTATCCCGGCCGAGTCACCGGCAATAAAATAATCACCTTTATTCTTTATAAAATCTTGTACAAAGGTTAAATTTACTGTAGAAATAAATTGGATATTCTTAGAAGCATCGTCAACTTTATAGATTTTGATTTTCGTACGATCATTGGCTCTGACACAGGGATAGGCATAGTTACCTTCGGTGAAAATATGCGGAATTCCATCTGCATCTTGAAAAGTGTTAACATATTCCCAAGCCCAGTCACCGGGGTTGCTACTTGAGGTATTATATCGGTAAAGCTTTATTTGCGTGCTGTTATTGCTTGTGCCACCATAATAAATGTGTGAATTAACAATTCCTATGGCATAGCCATCACCAATATTCTCTATGGCGTCCGGATAATCTACGGATGTCCAGTTTTCTCCATCATCCATGGAGTAGTAAAGCCCATGCTGGAGGGTTGAATAGGTTAACTTTCCTACCAACCAGATGCGATATTTTGACGAATCCAGCCTCATCTCAGTGAAATAATCATAGCTTTCGCCAACCCAAAATTTATATTCCCAGCTTTGCGCTTTATCATTACTTTTCCAGAGGCCTGCGTGGTAACTGCCGGTTCTATCCGCACCGCATGCCAGAACGATGTCCGGATTCCATGGCAATTGTAAGAAATCCTTTAAAAACGTTGCGTCTTGCAAATTGCCTGTATTTACCCATCCGGGCGGCTCCTGTGCAAAGCCAACTTGCACAGTCAAAAACAGTATGAACAACCATTGCTTGGTTTTCATCGTACTTCTCCTCCAATATTTTCTGGAGTTGTACCGCTAGTCTGTTCTTCATTAAATGCCGCTTGCTGTTGTTTTAAAAGTTTAATTGTTTTTTCATTTTCTTGAATGGTACCGAGATTAGATGCGGTTTTTCCCATGGTTTCCGTATTATAGATAAAAATGCGAATACCATCGGTTTCTTTATCTTTGCCAAATACATAAATTTTATTATCCTTCACACTTAACCGCATAATATAGTCGAGTTCCGGATAATGCATACAATGTTCCCAGTACCAGTAATCCGAATTGGCATTAGAGATGTCTAATCTTAGTAAATCAGCCGAATAAATGTACTGGTAATCATTGCCATTTTCAGGGTGTCTGTCTTCAAAAGCGACGTACAATTTATTATTTAAAAGAACAATGGAATGAGCACCTGCCCGGTAACCAAGTTGTGCTGGATGGTAAATATATTTCCATGTTTCTCCCAGATCATCGGAATAATAAATGGTTTTCCACTCAAGGTCATACCCACCGTTAACGTTTGAAATACAGGCAAAAATAAGATTTCTAGATTCGTCAAAAGCAAATTGTCTCACGCCTTCACTGGAGTACCATTTTCGAAGTTTCTGTTCCCAGGTTTGCCCACCATTAGTACTTTTCCATATTCCGGCTTCATCTCTGTCGGAGCGCCCGCCTGCAAAAATGATGTTTGTATTAGGAATTTCCAAAAATGCCCATATTTTATCGGCATACTGTAAATTCCCCTGTTGCAGCCAGGCCGGCCCGCTCTGGGCCAAAAGTTGACCGGCAAATATTGAAGATAAAAATAGGATAATGGTAGCTATTTTGAGTAAACGCATGATGGAATCCTCCTAAATTTGATAATTGAACTTAAACCCGCGTAAATTTCTCGCCGTCTAAATATAGATTATTTCCTTCAATGTAATATTCTGAATGGTTAACAGGCCCGGAGTCCGAATAAAAGGTGATGGTGTTTCCATTCACTTCATAACTACCCCGGTCAAATATCTGGCGACTTTCATAGACTTCCACTTCAAATTCATATTTACCGTCAGAATAAAAAGTCAGATAAATATATCCTCCCATATCGGCTTGATAGGATCTCCATGTACCAATTAATTCATTTCCATCAGCGGGCAAATCAAACTCACCATCGTTGCCAGAAAAATCGATTTTATTCCCGTAACCTTCATTGCTGCCCCCTAACACGCCAACAGGATTATTCAAACCGCTCTGCCCACAGGCAAAAATCAACAATGAAACCGCTGCCAATATGATCAAATAGTTTCTATTAAGCATGATTCACCTCCCGCATTTTATTCTAAAATAAATAGGTTAATGAAATTTTATTTGCCAGTGGAACATTGGAACCGTTCAGGATATTGGGCCCTTCAAATAATAAGCTTTCATTGAAAGTAGCATCCAAACGAAAATTTCCCAGTAGAATGCCAAGGCCAAACGTCATTTTAAACCCGCTATAATATGCTGTTTTCTCAAAACTTTGCGAATTAAGTTCCTCCGATTGGCTTTCTCGTTTAAAGACTTGTATTGCGCCGACTCGTACTTTTAGCCAACGTTTTAGGCTGGATTCAATGCCAGCATAAATACCCGGGAAAACAATGGAAGTTTTAGTCGAATCGATTGACTCAGAAGAAAAAAAGAGACGATCATAACCCAATATTTCGGTTCCTATTATGACAAAATTGTTTTCGTTGACCTGGTATTTGGCCCCCAGCCCAAAGCCTAATCTAAACGTGTTCATGTCTAAACTCTGGTCTTTTTCATTAGATATGATGGAGGTCGGCTCTAAAAAGATGTGGAGAGCGGGTATAAACGTCAGTTTTTGATTTATTTCTTGAAAATATCTTCCAAACAGTCCGATTCCGAATCCACTCCAGGTGGTATTATCACGATCATATTCTTGGCGCATTCGAGGGAACTCTGCTCGTAAACCGATATCAAACCGTTCACTGGAAATACCTGCGCCAAAGCTGAGATAAAGGCTGTATTCTTTACCACCATCATCGCCGCCATCAAATTTATCGTATAAATAAGATAAGTGAAATCCAACATTGAGCGTATTTAACCTTCTACCATAAAAAAGCATCATTTTTCTTGCCATTTGTACATGTTCCCAGCTGGCAAAATCAGGTGGATTGATGTAAGTGGGTACATTCAAGTAGATTCCAAAAGTACCGTTAGTAAGTGGTAGATGAATGCCAAAAGAATAGCTATCGTCAACGCCTTTAGCTCGTAGTTCGCCAATGACCAGTCCAGGATATTGATTAATCGTTGCCGGGAAATAGAAAATATTGGTTTCATCCCTGATAAAAAATCCCGTGCCTCCCAGTGATCCAACACGTGTTTCTGTTGCCAGAGCATGAGTTAAACCAAGTCCTATGATTACTACCATCAATAAATTCTTGAAACGCATTAATACTTCCTCCTATTTAATTGAATAGTAAGTTGTTTTTAAAGTATTAAAGCTTACCAGCCGTTCTCATGATACAAATTGTTTATTTCATTATCCGATAACACATAATTATAAATTCGAATGTCATCAATTGCGCCTTTCATTGGGCTTCTATTACCATCCACTTTCCCGATGAGTATGGGACGTGTAGCATCAGGTACGGTACGATCACGTGTAGCTTGAGCATCCAACTTACCGTTAAGATAAATCCGCCAGTAATTTCCATCCCAGGTTACCACAACATGATACCAGGTATTCTTATCTAACATACTATTTGAATAAAGTCGTAACGTTTCGCCATAGTGTACATCTATATTTAAGCGGAGTTGATTATTATCATGGACAATTAGTTGGAAATAATTTGTATTGTACGTTTCTGTTTTATCAATAATTCCATTTTGTCGGTTTATTTCAGTCATTTTAATCCATGCCGAAAACGTACCTTTTGACAGGTTGTTCATCACGTAATTGGGGATTTCAATATAATCATTATAACCATCAAAACGATAGGCGCTATTGACATTACCAAACCGATCACTCGTTAATGATGCGCCATACACGGTTCCGTCATTGCCGAAACCGCTTTCATCCTTGGCATTGCCGTTAAATGGATAATAGGCAATTAATCTGGGTTGCGTATTGTCTTCCGGCGGCCCTGTGGTTGCGGAAGCAACGGTTTCTTTTAAATCAATTACCTTAGGATAAAAAACATCTGCCAGGGTTTGGTCAAATAGTTCCAGATGTACTCCCACGCCAACTTCCAATCCTGCGTTCAATGCCCACCATGGCGTTTGCCGGATATCTGCTTCTAATTCCAGATAAGGATCAACCAACATGTAGGGGCCTAATAGGCCATAAAGCATTAAATCTACCTGCGGCCCTGCATATCCTTTTAAAAGGCCGCTGGCCGATAAGGACGGTGGCTCAAAATCAAAACGATTATCTGCTTTAGATATTTGTTGCCAGACACCATTTTTAAATTCTAATCCGGAAGTAAAACTCTCCTGTCTTATTAAAGTTGAAGTTACCTGCACATCAAATTTAGCTTCTGCACCAACCACAAAACGGACAACAGGTTGAATGACCACAGGAACCGGCCCAACGGTGACTGTAATCGGCGATAAGTAATACTTTACCAGATCCACTCTATTTTCATAATCCAGAAGGCTAACATTTTGATAAAGGTCCAACTGTCCGGTTTGTGTTATGGTCGATTTAAATAATAAGTAAGTAAGCTGGAAATTATCAATGTTAAGCTTAAAATCTAAGTCGATACCAAAGGAATAGTGGCCGGACGCTTTTAATTGATCATGAGTAGTATATTCATCTCCATCTAAATCATAAAGAGTAACATCATTAATCTCTACCTGAAATAGATCATCATAAGGCTGTTCTACCTGAAGTCCCTTACGAAGCGTTTCAATTTTTTGCACTTGTTGCGGACTGAGGTGGAGGGTTGTGTCTACTTTACATTTTTCAAATATTTCTGTTAAGGAAGCCGGACGGGTGATTAAAACAATCTGCCCGTTTTCTAAATTGATTTCTGTTATTTTCACAGCAAAACCAGCCTGCCATTGACCGATGATAAAATGTTCCTTTTTAAAACGTTTTAATAATGAGGAGGAATAATTAAATTTTATTGTATCTCTCTCAGACGAAACATATTCAATGAGGTTTTGTTCACTCTCCTCGAGAATGGTAACATCGTTATTTAGCACGATCACATCAGAATCTGCAGGCTCGCCTGGATTTTTAGAACAAGATGCAAGTAGTAAATAGGCAGACAAAATTAGGGCAATCCGCCGCATATTTTTTACACCTTTTATTAGTTTTATAAATTTAAAATCTGTGATTTATCTCAACCAACATCCCTGTTTTATATAATATTTTCAAAAAGCATGCCACATTAAAAGGGACGCAAATTCAAGGCGTTTTGAAAAAAAATGGCAATTTTTGCCATTTTTTTTAAATTTCTACTGTGGTAGAAAAACAACATTGTTAAACTCCCTTGAGTCATTGAAAATAAAATTGGGGCGCGTATGATGGTTAGTTTTTTGCGTAATCATTCTGTGCACTTTATTTTCAGGATGATTGCCATTCCCACCGTGCTTATCACTGGCTTCATCGTATATTTTATAGCCAGCAAAACCTTGCATTATAAATTGGAAGCAACCTATTATCCGGCAAATCGAATGCTTGAATTGTACCACGACTTTGATAAAGATGGCTACAGCGAAGTTATTCAGGCCTTGTATAATCCACAAATTAATCACAGCCATATCATTGTCATTAAACATACGGGCGCCATTATCAATGAATGGGTTATTACGGGTTTTTGTTCTTTTGAAAGAGATTTAAGAAAACAGTGGATTGATTTTGGCGATGTGAATCGTGATAACTTTGATGAACTCATTCTGTTTATTCAACAGAATGATTCGTTGTTTTTAACGGTCATCGACGTAAAAAATTCTGAAAACAATCATGGTAAATTTATTATTCAGCGATCATTCCTTTTAAAGCGTAGTCTTCAAAGTATTGGATTACCCTGGGACATTTATTATAATCATCACGCCGTGGTCGATCTAAATAATGACGGTCAGGTAGAATTGGTTTTTACCCTGGTGTCCGGATATAGTCTTTCCCCCAGAGGCATCTATGTCTATGATTTTAAGCAAAAGAGGATCGTTCATCAATATGAAACTAATGCCGCATTAATGGGGATGGATTTTTTTGATTTGGATGGCGATGGGAAAAAAGAGATCATTGCCTCTACCTATGCCGGCGCTAATTTCCCGTCTGAAGCGCCCCAGTCGGACTTTTATAGTTGGATTTTTGCTTTTGATGATAGACTACAACCATTGTTTCAACCTATTAAGTTATACGGATTTACCTCATCGTTCAGGGGTATGGGGGTTAGAGACGGCGATGAACGATACATTTTAGGCTTTGCCAGCGATACCGGTAAAAGCAACGAACCCGCCAGATTGTTAAAAATAAATATAAAGGGTAAAATTTTAAAATCGCTTGAGATTCCCATAGCCAATAAATGGACTCCGTATCTTTTTCGTTTTCAGGATGATTCCGTCCTATTTATTATTGTAGATCAACATAATAAAGTGCTCTGTTTCAATAAACATTTTAAATTACTTTGTGAGAAACAATTTAAGGATCGTATTTCTTTTTACACGGTGGTCGATCTGGATCACGACGGACAAAAAGAGCTGCTGGCTACCATACCGTTTCGGCTGTTAGTATTCGATAAAAATTTAAACTTATTGGCTCAAAGTGTGACCAACGTAGGTAAAACTTTGCCCCTGGTTTCCATCGAAGCAGATGGAAAGGAAAACAACAAAAAAATACATCTATCGACGGATGGGAGCCGGGCATTTTATACTTTCATGGCTTATCCCCTGTACAAAAATAGAAAGTTTTTGTTGGCCCTGGGCTTATGGATAGGCTTGGTATTATTTTTGCATTTTCTAAATTCTAACGGGATTCAATTCGTTGTACGATGGAATGCGCATTCGATCATTCAAAAAATCAACCAATTGGGAATATTAATAACGGACGACAGGGGAAGAGTGTTGTTACACAATATGGCGTTTTTTAAGAAACTCAATTTAAAAGAAGTATTTGAAAAAGGAAAACCCATTAAATCACAACTGGAAAATCACGCGCAGCTCCTTGCTTTATTAGAGGAAGCTATGAAAGAGAAAAATGAAGTTAAACGATCAATATCCATAAATGGCAATGCGAGCGCCATTGCGATATCGCCAATCCGCGGATGGCCTGGGTGTGTCGTTGGCTATTATATGGAAGTGTTGGAAAAAGAAACGGATGGTGTAGATGAACGCACCAAAATCTGGACCAATACCATCAAAAAATTAGCCCATGATATTAAAACCCCCTTATCAAATATTGAAGTTGGCGTTCGAACGGTTAAAGATTCTCTCGAGAAGCATACCATGCCTCCTAAGAATATTTTAATTGAAGACCTTGATATCCTGAGTCATGAAGTCAAACGTATTACCAACATTGTGCGTAATTTCTTGAAATTTGTTAATCTGGAAAAACCCAGATTTCAGTTATCCGATATTCATCAATGTATTAATAAAAGTATTGCCCATTTTGAAGCTTATTGGAAAAATAACTTTACGATCGAAGTAGAGTTTGAAGAGGAAATGCCCCCTTTTTATTTTGATCCCCAACAGCTGGAATTGGTATTCAACAATTTGATTAAAAATGCTTTAGATGCTCTTGGCGAAAATGGAAAAATTATAATTCGCAGCTCATTAATTGAAGATGAAGTCTCTCAAAAGCCCCAGCGTTATTGCGAGATTGAAGTAATAGATAACGGTATGGGAATCACGAAGGAAAAACTAATGTATATTTTTGATCCCGATTTTACGGATAAAAAAGAAGGAAGTGGTATGGGGCTGACCATCGTAAAAAAGATAATAGAGGATCATGGAGGTGAAATAAAGGTCTTTAGTGCACAGAATTTAGGTACAACGTTTCGTATTTTGTTGCCATTAAAAAGAGAAGTGAGCGAAAAAGATTTAAATTAAGCCTGGAAAGGGAATAATGCAATCCAGCAAAGTATTGATTGTGGACAATGATCCGATTTTTTTGCGCACTACCAAACGATTTTTAGAAACTCATGGATATAACGTGCAAACCATCGGCAATCCCACTCAGGTATTTCAACTTATTTCCGATCAGGTTTTTCACTGTGTGCTATTAGATGTTAAAATGCCGGCCATGAGTGGTATTGATGTGTTAAAAGCCATCCGCAAAGAAAATAGCTCGATTCCTGTTATTATGATTTCAGGAGAGAGCACGATCAATATTGCCGTGGAGGCGCTTAAAATTGGGGCTTATGATTTTATTGAAAAGCCAGTCGAGAGCAGCCGTCTATTAAATACCATCCAAAATGCCATAGATAAGTTTCGGTTGTTAGAAGAAAATCAATTTTTTTATCGCGAGCTGCAAAAGAATTTTCAGATTATTGGCGTGAGTTCCGCCATTCGCTGGGTTCTAAAAATGATCCGGAGAGCAGCCGAGGTTGAAAGCAAGGTGTTGATTACCGGTGAAAGCGGTACGGGTAAGGGGCTGGTGGCCAGGGCCATTCATTACCAGAGCGCGCGAAAGTCCAAACCGTTTATCATCACCAATTGCGCCGCCATTCCTTCAGAATTATTGGAAAGCGAATTGTTCGGTCACAAAAAAGGCACCTTTACTGGCGCTATTAAAGATCAAAAAGGGAAGTTTCTGGCTGCCGATGGAGGCACGATCTTTTTAGATGAAATTGGCGATATGGATGTTAACATGCAGGCTAAGCTGCTCAATGTTTTGCAAGAAAAGAAAATTCAGGTTATTGGCGAGCCCTTTCCACAAACCATTGATGTACGCGTTATTGCCGCCACCAATAAGAATATTGAAAAGATGATTAAAAAGGGAGCATTTCGCGAAGACCTGTATTACCGCTTAAATGTCATTCATATCCATATCCCCCCTTTAAGAGAGCGCAAGGAGGATATTTTACCTTTAACCTACTACTTTTTGCAGAAATATAGTAAAGAACTTAATAAACCTGTTTTACGTGTGCACCATTTAGTAGAATCTGTTCTAAAAAATCGTCCATGGCCAGGAAATGTGCGAGAATTGGAAAATACGATTGAGCGATTAGTGGTCTTTGCCGAAAATGAAGAAATTAATATGGATGACTATTTACGCATTAACCATATCAACCCGGAATTCTGGAATAAAATACTGGACAGCGAACATTTTTCCTATTTGAATTTGCATCAGGCGCTGGAAACCTTTGAATATAAATATCTCTCGTACATGCTGGAACAAAACAACTGGAATGTTCAACGAACAGCCAGAATATTAGGCGTCGACCGCTCGAACATGTACAAAAAATTTAAAAAATATGGAATTAGCCTGAAAAGAAAACAAATTGAAAATAGGGCATCGAATAGAGATGATGAGGCATCCAGACGATGAACTAAAGCTTACGATTTCGTTTTTTGTTGAGAAAAAATAGTCAAGGTTTTACTTCATTCCCCGTCTGCATAGAAAAATCCAATTCCATCTGAAACATTACATTTCCGTTCTGAAATAAGAGAAAAACGGAGCGCTCTTTCAGAACGCTCAATGCTGCGGTGAAAAAATGGCCCGGGGCGCTGCCCCGAGCCATCATATTTATTAACCATCCCCCCCCTTTATCTGATGTGTGATCTAAAGTTTCTTCAATGCCAAATTTTGTTCTGAAGCGTATGCGATACTTTTTTCTAACTCTTTTAAATCCGAATAGGCCTGTTTCGGAATAAGACCTTTAGATAATTTGTAAGTACGCTGGTAAACAATATGACCTTCTTCTGCCTTTTTCACTTTACACAAGAAGGAACCAAAAGGTTTAAAACAACTGATGGTTTTAAACAGGCCCTCCACATTATATTGAGTCGGATCAAAACGGATATGAACTTCGTCCACTATGGTTACAGGAGTGCCAAGGTAAATGGCGTGTTTACGTTCTTCATCAACCAGTTTGTTTAAATCTGATTCCACCTTAAAAATAGCGGGATTAAAAACAACCAATTTATTTAATTTGCTGCCAAAATTATCTTTACTGAGTTCAAATTCGATATGCATTTCGTGTTCAAAATGAGATGGATCATCATAATGAAGATTAGAAATGGCAATATCGCCGGCATGTGAGTTAACATAGCTTTTGATAAACTTGTTAAAATCTTCGTCGCTGGCTTCTCGCAAGCGGCTACGTATTCTGATATTAGGATTTCCCTGGTAAGTAATCTTTGCATTGCCAGAAATTTTTTGATTACCGTCCAGAGTCAGGTTAACAATTCTTCTTATAACATTATCTGTACATTTGCTTGGAGGGATACGTTTAAATTTTGCCTTGCCCTTATCAAACAATACCAGAGCATGCTGACCTTCGATTGAAGGATAAATTTCACCTAATGGACAGATGTCGCCAGTAGCATCTAACCAGAATACTTTGCCGCTGTCTGCCTGTACATAAACAATCATGTGATCGAAATTCTTTAATGAAATAAAAAATGGTTTGTCCAGCGTTCGTGATTTTGTCGCCACCAGCGCAGGAAATGCTTTTATGCCCTGAGCTTTCAACAGGTTGATCTGTAGAATGGACATATCTTTGCAATCGCCTTATTTGTTTCTGACAATCTCCGAAAAAGTATGAGGAATAATTCCGCTTTCCCCAAAATCAAAAGCCAGGTAACGAAACTCCCTTTGCGCATACTGAAATATTCTGTCAATTTTTTCACGCTGAGTAGTAGCGCCTGCGCAAATCTCATCAGAGAGTTTTTTAACCGCCCCATGATCCGAATGGTTTACATAGTCTTTAATCAAATGGTAATAAAATTTACCCAGTTCATTCCAGCTATCATATTTTAGGTCAACACTAACATATTTGGCTATATCAAAATATGGCGGTGAAAATGGCTCTTTTTCCAGTGCGGGAATGTCCCGCCTTTCCCAGTAAACTATGATGCTGGCATCTTTACGTGATTTTTGATTAACAATGTTTTTGTAAACCGTGGGCTCTTCTATGGCAAAATTGAAAGAAGAGTAATTCCAGTCATAATTGTAGCGGAAAAAGATTCTCGGAATTTCAAAATTAAATCTGCTGTAAATTTTAGGCAGGCCCGATTCAATAAACCAATAATCTCCCGAAAAAAAGCCTTTGCGATTGATGGTGTAACCATAGTATAAAATGGCTCCTGGCTCAACGCCAGGAAAAACAAATCGTAAAGATTTTTCGTGAGAAACCTTTTGCAAACTTTCATTCACGTGGGTTGGATGTAAATCTTCTTTTGTTAAATAGATGATTTCACCATTTGGTTTCTGCGTGTAAGCCGTAAAATCCAGTAATATGGATTGATCGTCTAAGTAGATTACATGATGAGTCCACGCTTCCGCCTTATCATTAAAATAGATGATTGCCCGTTGAACTTGCTTTTCCACTCTTACATCATAATTGGAATTCAGATACAACCGGTCATAGAAATTTTCATACAGAATGACTCCGCCATCATCGGGAAAGTCATCCTGAGTTGGGAGCTCCGTGAGACTGGCCTTTTCCATGATATCTTTAACGCCCAGTTTGTTTGTCCCACCACAGGAGTGTAAAATAAAAAAAGAAAAAATTGTTAAAATAAGCATTCTTAGAGAAAACATAAAATCCTCCATCTTATTTTTATAAAAAAATGAAAAATATTCTATAAGTTCACTCTAAACAGGTATTTTTTTGCGATTCCAGTAAGAATATCCTTCAAAAAATAGATTGTTTTCATTGGAGTTATAAGATTTCTCTCTTCGTTCGAAATGACATGCCACCTTTTTTAGAGCTAACTTTTCTATAAAATAAAATTTTTGGCGAAACTAAAAGGATTAAATCTATTTCAAGATAATGAATTATTTATTTTATTTCAAAAAATATTAGACTTTTTTGGAATGTTTTCTTTAAAAGTATTATGCTCTAGAGCGGGGGAGGATGGTTAATTGGTTGAATGGTTGAATGTACATCAGCCTGTCATTCTAAACGGGGCAGCAGCGGAGTGAAGAATCCCCTTCATCGTCCGCCTGTCATTTGGATTCCGCCCCTTTTGCCTACAACCACTACTTGTTCTGCAGTCGGGAAATCTTCTGCAAGTCGCGATGGCTGCCAATCAACACCATAATGTCCCCCTCTTTAAAAACCGTGTTGGCGTCGGGATTGTTGTTGACAATGGGCGGTAACTGTCGGCCATCTTTGCTGAGCTGCGGAGTGTGGATGGCGATTAAATTCACGCCAAACTTAGAGCGCAACTGTAATTCGGCCGGCGTCTTGCCCACAAAAACCTCGGGGACTTTTATTTTAGCGGCCACTGTTCCACCGCCAATAAAGGTCACATCTAACAGACCTTGATGCATTAAGCGATATGACAGGCGCTCGGCGGCTTCCATTTCCGGTGTGATGACCAGGTCCACGCCAACGGCCTTTAATATCTTTTCCTGTGTCGGATTAGAGGCGCGAGCGATGACTGTTTTAACGCCAAAATTCTTTAAATGCACCGCAGCTAACAAATTCGACTCAAAGTCCTCGCCAATACAAACCACGCCCACATCAATCTCTTCCAGGCCAATGCTGCTTAACGCCCGCTCGTCCATGGCATCCAGACGAATGGCATAGGTGACCTGATCCTGAATCTCTTCCACCAGCTCCATCTTTTGATCCACGGCAATCACCTCCGCCCCTTTTTCAATCAGGCTGACGGCCAGCTCCCGGCCGAAAATCCCCAGACCAATAATCAAAAATTTATTCATTTTTACCTCTCTTATTTTCTTATCCAACCATTACATTTTTTTCTTCCGGATATTCCACGCGTAAGTGTTCGCGTGGCGTGGTAATGGCAAAGGCCAGCGTTAAAACGCCCACGCGCCCTACAAACATGGATACGATTATAATCAGTTTTCCCCAGCTGCTCAGACCAGCCGTGATGCCCCTGGAAAGTCCCACCGTGCCAAAGGCCGAAATTTCTTCAAACAATAGATTTAAAAAATCCGCCTGTTCGGTCAGGCTCAACAAAAAAGAAGAGAGCATGATGAACGAAATGGCAAAGGCAAAGACGACCAGCGCACGATTCAAAATGGTAAACGAGATGCTACGCCTGAACAATTCGATGCGCGTCTTTCCGCGAATGATAGAAATAAAACTGGCAATCAAAATGCCCAGCGTGGTGGTTTTAATGCCGCCGCCGGTTGAGCCCGGCGAGGCGCCGATGAACATCAAAAGCATTAAAAGCAGCGCCGAAGAAGTGGTTAAATGGCCAATATCCACCGTGTTAAAGCCGGCTGTTCGCGCCGTCACCGAACAGAAAAAGGCGTTGAGCGCTTTAAAAGTCCAGCTCCCTTCAAACGGTTCAATGAGTAAAAACAAAACGGTCCCTGCAATCAGCAGTACGCCCGTAATGATTAAAACCAGGCGCGTATGGACGGAATAACGATGCACCCTTTTTTTAGGTGAATATTCGAAAATTCGCCCGCGCGTTAAGTCGATCATCACCACAAAGCCCAGGCCGCCGACGATGATCAGCAGGGCAATGGTCAGCATCACCGGATAATTTTGATTAAATGACATCAGCGAATCGCTGTTAAGTGAAAAGCCCGCGTTGCAAAAGGCCGACACGGAATGGAAGACCGAATGGTAGAGGCGCTGCCCGACACTCCACTGCGGCAGATCCCAGCTAAAAAACAGCAACACAACGCCAAGCGCTTCCATTAAAAAGGTGATTAAAATAACGCCTTTCACCAGCCGCGTGATGGCGTCCAGCCGCTCCACGTTTAACATCTCCTGCAGCATGATGCGTTCGCGGATGGCCATCCCCCGCCCTAAAAACAGGGCAAAAAAGCTGGAGATGGTCATAATGCCCAGCCCGCCAATCTGAATTAAGGTGAGAATAATCAACTGGCCCAACATGGAAAAGTGCGTTCCCGTGTCCACCACAATCAGGCCGGTAACACAGGTGGCGCTGGTGGCCGTGAACAGAGAATCCAGCCAGCTTAACTGATGACCGGGAGCCACGGCTCTGGGCAGCTTTAAAAGCAGAGTGCCCAGAACGATGACAATAAAAAAACTTAGCATCAACGTCTGCGCCGGATGAAAACGCAAATAGGCAATTCTGCGATTTAAGCGCACCGCGCCGCTGATGATGGTCAAAATAATCACCACCTGGGCGCCCACAATTGTCAAACGCGTTAAAGCTTTAACGTTAAGATCCACAAGGTAATTTTGAAACTGCGACAGGCCCAATTCGTGCAATACCAGGCTGGCTTCTGTAATGATTAAAAGCACCAGGGCGCTTTCGAACCAGTGCGTGCGGATGTACTCCAGCTTTTCTAACGTAAAAAGCAGTTTAACAAAGTACTGCAACACATAATAGAGCACAATAACAATGTTGACGCGTTCGATAATTTGTTCCATTTGCGGAGAGATGTAAAAGCCATATTCCAGCGCCAGGCTAACCAAAGCCGCTATGCTCACAAAAAACAGCGAAATATTAACCGCATGAATCACTTTATCGGAAACTTCATAAAAGCGGATTTTTAAGGTATTCCAGAAAGCTTTAAGGCCTTCGATTCGTGGTTCTTCCTGTTCCACCGCGACTTTCTCCCTTTCGCTCCATCGTCTGAAAAAGAATAATTTACGAAATCGACATCAAACTGCCAAAAAATGGTTGTTTAAAACTGGCTGGTCAGACGCACATGTATTTTCCCCTGTCGAAAGCTTTCGCCCTGCGCCAGACCGTAGTCCACGCCCATAATGCCCATTGGCGTTTTAAACCTCAATCCAATCCCCATACCTCTGATCGAAGTTTCCCGTTCCATGTTTTGAATGATGGTTTTGTAATAACCGAAGTCTGTAAATAAAAACACTCTGGCATTACGGCCGGTAATAAAACGATATTCCACATTTAACCAGCTTACCAGGTAACCGTTAAATTGCCGCTCCCGATAGCCCCGCACCGAGCCGCTGCCGCCGAACCAGAAATAGTCGCTCAATTGTAAATGCGATCCTTTAATCCTTTTTAAATGGAATTGCAGGGCGATTACCTGAAGTTTAAAGAGCTGGCGATACCATTCGACCTGCAAACTCAGACTGTTCAGGCCAACTCTTTTCTGTAAGCTGTCGCGTTCAATGAGCGCAGCAGGGCCCAGATTTTGCTTAAGGCCGTATGTGTAGCTGCTCTGATAAAAAACACCCGCCCGCGGATTGAACGGATAATCGCGCGTGTCGTATCGAATGCCGATTTCCAGTCCGTACGTTCGGTTTTTAGCCAGGCCCAGCTCGTACGAGGCCAGAGAATCCGGATTGACCGAATGACGATTAAAATTAATAAAAAGAGAAAACATCTCGTTAAAGTTAAATTGAGTGGTGGTTTGCAGGTCGTAGGCAATGTACAGCGTATCGCGAACTTCACGACTGAATCCCAGGCCGGCGTCGATGGGATAATTGAGCAGCCAGGGTTCCAGATATTTAAAGTTGAAATTTTCCGAAAGGCGGTCTGTTTTTTCCCAGAAGATTTTAAACTTACGGCCGCTGCCCAGTAAGTTTCTGAACGAAAGTTCGATCAATCCGGTTAAATAGCCGCGGGCATTGGTGTCGTTGGCCGGCGGCGGCACATAACCCACCACGCCGTCGAACGAGGTGGCGCTGCCTTCTTCCAGTTTCATGATGATCAAAACGCTGTCTTCGGCCACACGCGCCATCATCGGCGGGCTTATTTGTTCAAATAATTGAAGTCTTTGAATGCGTTCTTCGATTTTATTCAGCCAGCTCTGACTAAAGCGCATGCCCGGCTTAAAAAGGATTTGTCTTAAAACGACTTCTGGCCGGGTGTAATGCAAGCCGTTAAAAACAACATCTTTGATGAAAATCGTCCGGTCTTCTCTTATTCTAATCTGTAAATCCACCTCGCCCCTGCCGTTAGCGCTTTCTGTATTAATCTTTTCTACCTCCACCTGAGCAAAAGGGTGGCCGCGGTCGGCGGCCAGACGCAGCATGCTTTTTAAGTCTTTCTGCAGAACATCCTGATCAAACAGGCGCCCCGTTTTAAGTTCCATGACCTTCTCATATTCTGTGGCAGCAATGGAATCGCTTTTAACGACTGTTTTGCGCATGCGGAACTCAGGCCCGCCGTTCACAAAAAAGGTAATAATCTTACGCGTAGAATCCCCAGCCGCACTGTGTACGCTTACCGAATCAACGCGCGCCTGCAGGTATCCCCTGCGCATCAAATAACGGAGGAGTTCTTTTTCTTTGTGCGCCAACAGAGAAGGCGAAAAGACCGAACCGCTGTTCATCTCTAACGTTTTTAACAGCTGCTTTTCCGGGACGGGAATTTCTCCTTTGATATGCACGCTCTGCACAAAGTCCGCAAAAGCCAATTGAGGCCCGCAGAAGTAAAACCAAATAAACAAAGCGACGGCCAATAACGAGTTAAATTTCATCATGGCTGAAAGTTAGCGAAACAGAACGTGCAAAGCCAGAAAAAAAGCGTGTATAAGGAAATCTCCAGAAAAGAGTAAAACGCCCTTTTCCTTTTTTTAGAAAGGAAGAGGGCAGGAAAAGATGGGTTTTTTAAATATATACTCAACCTCCCCCTCTTTTTCATAAAGGAGGAAGTCGATCAAGTTGAACGATAACGTAAAAACGTTTTGCAAATTTTAACCTATGGGGCAGGCCCATAAGGTCACTTCATTAATTTTTTAGCCCGTTCCTTAAACTCTTTCGAAGCTTCGGGATGGTTTAAAATGAAATCGACGTCTTTTTGAGCCATTTCGGACTTACCTTTGGCTAAAAATACTTTAGCGCGGTGAAAATAGGCGTTAAAGAACAGGTCATCCTTTTCAATGGCCAGGTTAAACCAGTTCAATGCTTCGTCTGCATTGTCCTCACTTAAATAGGCTTCGCCCTTTAACTGGTAACCGCGGGGATCGTCCGGGAAGTGTTGAATGTAAAGATCGGCAATTTCAAGCACTCTATCGTATTTTTTTCGTTGCAAGAAAAATCTTGCGCTGCGCATCAATATCTCACGATCATTGCCGTTTTGACGCACGGCCAGCTCGAATTCTTTTTCTGCTTCTTCCAGGCGGTTGTTTTTAAGGTGAATTAAAGCCTGTGCCATGTGTCCGTGCGTGGCATTTTGTTTTTTAATCAACTCAAACAATTCCATGGCTTTTTTTTCGTCGCCGCCGGCCACGCCGGGTGCAAACAGGTTAATCATGAACAGGCCTTCTCTGGCCATCAGGCTCTCCGGATTAAGGGACAGCGCTTTTTCAAAGGCGGCTTTTACCTTGCGCAGCATCATGGCGCCTTTAATCATGCCCGCCTGTTGCGCCTTTAAGCCCAGGGTTTCGCCATACATTTCGTGATAGCGGGCTTCTTCGGGGTTATACTCAATCGCTTTTTCAAAATATGAAATGGCGGCGTCGTATTGATCTTTTTGAAAGGCAATTCTCCCCAGATAAAAATGGACTTCCGGATTTTCTTTTTGCTTTTCCAATATATTCTTAAAATGTTTTTCTGCCTGGTTTATCTTGCCCTTTTCAAATAGTTCAATGCCCTTTGCTAAATCAATCATAAACTCCTCCTCTAATAACTATTTAACCTGAGATGTTTTCATTTGAATTTGATTTAAAGTGTTATATTACGTTTTTTTTACGTAATCGCGATGTGACGCAAAGCATTAACGCCGAAAACAAAATCTTTGAAATGGCAAAAAGGAAGAAAATCTTCAGTGATAGCGCCTACATTCCCATGTGCGTCTTTTGTGCGCCAGAGCTGATGATTGCGGCCTGCCTTTTTACTTTCTCTTATTTCTTTAACTATGGCAGCACAGCCGCAACCAAAAACATTTTCACAGGGATTTAAGTAATCACAGAGCGCACAAAGAAGTCACAAAGGGCGCAAAGAATGTCTAAAATTAAAAATAGTTTCTTGTTTCCTGTAGTAGCACCCAACCTCTCATTCTCCCTCTCCCAGAATAAAAGTGTGGGAGAGGGGGACGTTCGCCTGTGGGTAGTTTTTTTTCAGCAGTGTTCGGGATTTGTGGCAGAGAGGTAGGCGTTCTGAATGGAAGGAAAGAGCCTGTTTCTGAAGAATAGTGTTCCAATGTACATTGCTTAAACCGTTGAAACGGTTTCGCTATAATCATATCATCCCTCAGGGATTATTAAATCAATCATTCACCATTCAATTAATAACCTCATACACTCTTAAACACCTCCCTTCTTCCGGATTTATTTAGTAATGGGAAATGTTTCTCAAAATTATTTGTATTTAAAAAAAAGCTTATTTAAATTTTGAAACAAATTATTTCAAATGTTTCATAGAGGTGAAACATGAGGTCCAAAATTCAAAACGGAAAATTTACCGAAGTCATTCTGGATTCATTAGGCGAAGGCCTTTTTACAGTTGATAAGGATTTTCGCGTGCAGACCATAAATCGTGCGGCCGAACGGTTGTTGGGCATTAAGCGAGAAAAAGTTCTGGGAGATTTTTGTAAGAATGTTTTCCGGACGGTACGCTGTTTAGGCGAATGTCCGATTCAAAAGGTGCTTGAGGATAACAAGAATGTATTCGATTTAGAAAACGAAATGACCCATGCTTCCGGTCGAAGACTTAAAGTTCAGCTAAACGCAGCCGTTCTGCGCGAAGAAAACGGCGAACCGATCGGCGGTGTGATCAGTTTTCGCGACATAACTCATCTGGAAGAAATCCACAAGAATTTATTTTCACGCACCAATTTTCATGGCATCATTGGCACGCACAAATCGATGCAGGAGATTTACGATTTAATCGAAGAGGTGGCGGACTCCGATTCCAGCGTTTTAATCCAGGGAGAGTCGGGTACGGGTAAGGAGCTCATCGCCAACGCCATTCAAAAAACCAGCAAGCGCAGAGACAAACCTTTTATTAAAGTGAACTGTTCGGTTTTTCCTCCCGACCTTCTGGCCAGCGAATTGTTTGGCCATGTAAAGGGCGCCTTTACAGACGCCGTGAAAGATCGCGTAGGAAGGTTTGAAATGGCAGACGGCGGAACCATTTTCCTGGATGAAATTGCCGAAATGCCTTTGCAAATGCAGGTCCATCTGCTGCGTGTTTTGCAGGAGGGCACGTTTGAGCGCGTGGGAGAATCGGTGACGCGCAAGGTGAACGTGCGCATTATTGCCGCAACCAATAAAGACATTCGCAAAGAGATGATGGCAGGACGCTTTAGAGAGGACCTGTATTACCGCTTGAATGTGATTCCCATTTATGCGCCGCCATTGCGCGAACGCAAATGCGACATTCCGCATCTGGTGCGCTATTTTATGCAGAAGTTTTCACTGCTTACCGGCAAAAAAATTAAAGAGATTGATGACGAAGCCATGGACTTATTGTTAAGTTATGCCTGGCCTGGCAATGTGCGCGAGCTGGAAAACACCATCGAATACGCTTTTGCCCGAACAAAAGGGAATATCATTCACGCTTCCAAATTGCCTCCCAATGTTCGGTTAAATACCAAATGCCTTGGCGAAAGCGCTGAAACATTCAAAAGTCAATCCCTACCAGAAACTTCAGAGCCGCAGATCATTCGCCATACTCTGGAAAAGGTTAAGTGGAATCGATCGAAAGCGGCAGAAATTCTGGGGATGGGGCGTACGACTTTGTGGCGCAAGATGAGGCAATACGGTTTGCTGGAGACTTGAAGTGTTTCATTTACCTAAACCAATTGTTTCAATGATGAATAAATTGTTTCAGTTATTTTATGCGGAAAAGAGGTAAATACTTGATACCACCGACATTTTTCGTGTGGCATGATTTTTGACCATTTTTTGTCAGAGGTGAACCATGTCAGAGATGTTAGCGAACAGATATTTTATTGCAAGAAGATTTGATCTGGCCCTGCCCATTTTTGAAAAAGAGGTAGCGCGCGGTAATCATCATGTGGCCATTCAAAAAAAGATGATTATTTGTTACTGTGCCGTGGGGCGATTGGAAGAGGCATTCGAACTGTTCTTTGAATTGGTGCAGCAAGATCCGGGCATCATTATTAATACCGATCCTTACTGGGATGATTGCCCATGCCCGCAGATGGTAAAGGAGTGGGAAAATACGGAGCAGAAAGCAGGAATAAATCCGCGTGAGGCCTTGATGATTGGCATGCTTTATCTCTATTGTGATCTTGATAAGGCCATCTACTATCTGGAAAAGGCGCTTGATTATGATGATTATTTTCTGAAAATCAGCTCGGTTTTAAGACACTTAAAAAAAGTAAAGAGCGATGCGATGAAAAGCAAGATCAAAGCTGAAGATTGATTAAGGCGCCGTTTTTAATTCATTGCGTATTTTGTGGTCATTTTTTTTCTACTTTTTACACAACTTGCAAAAACATTGCTCCTATCAGGATATCTTTTCTGCACAAATGACTGTTGTCTTTTTTTTAAAAATTCCATATACTTGCTATTAATATAAAAATATTCAGCAAAAAAGGCGCGTTTATTCGATGAACAATTCGATGAAGTTAGACGTACTGGCTTTTGGCACACACCCCGACGATGTGGAGCTGTTTTGCGGCGGAACCATAGCGCGGTTGGTCGATCAGGGCTGTCGCGTGGGTATCGTGGATTTGACGCGCGGCGAGTTGGGAACGCGCGGTAACGCTAAACTGCGTCATAAAGAATCGCAAGTTGCCGCTGCTACTTTAGGGGTGCATATTCGTGAAAATGTCGGCATCTCTGACGGTAACATCGCATTGAATCCGGAAAACAGACAAAAGATTATCTATTTCGTACGTAAGTTTCAGCCGAAACTGGTTCTTGCGCCTTACGAGCAGGATCGTCATCCGGATCATGAACATGCTTCAAAGTTGATTACAGAGAGCTGTTTTTACGCCGGTCTGGTCAGAATTGAAGACGGGCAGAAAGCGCATCGTCCTAAAGGCATTATCTATTATTTCAGCCATCATGTGGAACAACCTACTTTTATTGTGGACATCAGCGAATTTTTTAAGACCAAGTTAATGGGGCTGCGCGCTTACAAAAGTCAATTTTATTCCGGTGAAAAGAGCGACGGACAGCAAGAAACATACATCAGCACGGCTAAGTTCTGGCAATCGATTGAAGTGCGCGCCAGGTTTTATGGCAATTTGATTGGCGTTGAATACGGCGAGCCGTTTTTTTATCGTTCCCCGTTAAAAATTACCAACTTGTTGGAAAATTTTGCGTAAATTGTGGGCGTAGCAAAAAGGCAATTTGGAGTGGATTATGAAATTTAAGTTTGATGAAAAAAAACTGGCCGAAATAGAAAAGGTACTCGAAACAAAATTTGCAAAACGCGGCAATCAATACCGCGCTGTTCTGATGAATCCGGTAGAACACCGCAAATTGAGTATTGAAATCTACCCCCAGATTAAAATAGGGCATCGGACGGGTAATCTGGTCTCTATTTACACCAATAATACCCATGCCCAGCTTCATTTTTGTGATGGATTTGTAGCCAGCGACTTTTTGGGGGAGGTAACCTTCTTTGCGGAATACAACGGTCGGCTTTCTGGCATTGTGGTTGAAAAGCAGGCCGCTTGCTCTATCTTTACGAATGTAGAGCGCGAACTGCTTTCCGGAGATTTTGAAAAACTGGCCCCGGAGGTGATGCTTTCCGGACTGGCTCTGTCGTTAACCGAACCGCTGCTGGACGAAAATAAAAAAGAATCCCGGGATGAATGATCTTTTCCAACAGTATAAATCTTATCTTTTATTTGAACAAAATTTAACAGACAATTCCATTGATGCCTACCTGCGCGACGTACGGCGATTTTTAACCTATTTAAAAACGGTGGGAGTGGATTCGCCCACCAGAGTAAAACCGGCGCATGTGCAACGCCTAATTCAGCTGCTCAGCGAAATGGGGCTTTCAGCCAGCAGTGTGGCGCGCAATCTTTCATCCATCCGCGGCTTTTATCGTTTTTTACTGGCCGAAAATTACATGGAAGCGGACCCCACGGAAACCATTGACCGGCCAAAGTTAGCCCGTCGTTTGCCCTCTGTTCTGAGCTATGAGGAAGTGCGAAAATTAATTGAAATGCCGGATGTGAAACATTATCTTGGCCTGCGAGACCGCGCCATGCTGGAAACCATTTACGCCTGCGGACTGCGCGTTTCTGAATTACTTAATCTGACCTTAAACGACATTTATTGGAAGGAAGAATTCGTACGTATTTTCGGTAAGGGGCGCAAAGAACGGCTGGTGCCTGTGGCGCGTACGGCTCTGAACTGGATTCAAAGGTACATCGATCGTTCAAGGCCCACCTTAGATCGTTACAACCGTTCGCAGGGCGTCCTCTTTTTAAATGTCCGCGGCGGCGCCCTGAGCAGGATGGGGTTCTGGAAAATTCTCAAACAATATGTTGAGCGCGCCGGAATCCGTAAGGAAATCCATCCGCACACTTTCCGCCACTCGTTTGCCACCCATCTTCTGGAGCGGGGCGCCGATTTACGCGCTGTGCAGGAGATGTTGGGCCATGCCGATATCAGCACCACGCAAATTTACACGCACATCGATCGAACCTTTTTGATGCAGGAATACCAGACCTTTCATCCCCGAAGCGATGTTAATATGAAACAAAACCAGAACAAGTTACGGAGTTAAAGATCATGTTATTCGATACAGATATTGCCATTGTGGGCGCAGGACCTGCGGGAAGTACCGCCTCTCTCTTTCTGGCCAAACAAAATATTGCCCATGTGATCATCGATAAAGCCGAATTCCCGCGCGATAAAATTTGCGGCGACGGTTTAAGCGGCAAGGTGGTCGGCGTGCTCGAAGAGTTGAATCCGAAATGGATCGAAGAAATGCAAGCCGATGAGGCGCATTTTTTAGATAGTTGGGGCGTGCGTTTTGTGGCGCCAAACGGGGAGGCCATTGATTTGCCGTTCAGGATTAATCAATCGCTCCCCGAACGCGCGCCGGGGTTCATCAGCAAACGCATTCATTTTGATCAATTCCTCTTTTCTAAAATAGATCATTCTATTGCAAAAGTTTTTTTAAGAACCGAGCTGAAAAAGGTGGAGCGAGAAGGGCAGGCGCTCATTTTGCACTTAACGCAAAACGGCAAGGCGCTAACAGCGCGCACGCGACTGCTTGTGGCCGCCGAAGGCGATCGTTCCGTTGTGGCCCGTCAATTAGCGGGCTACAGAATGCAGCGTCCCTATTATTACGCCGGTCTGCGCGCCTACTATGAAAATGTGGCCGACCTGCATCCGCAAAATTTTATCGAATTGCATTTTCTGGAAGAGTGTTTACCCGGTTATTTCTGGATATTTCCGTTGCCCAATAACCAGGCCAATGTGGGCGTGGGCATTTTGTCCAGCGATATTAAAAAGCGAAAGCTCAATATTAAAAAGATTATGTTGAGCGCCATCGAAAATAATCCGACCATTAAAGAACGCTTTAAAAATGCCCGGATGATCGATCCAATTAAGGGCTGGGGCCTGCCGCTGGGAACGGTAAAACACCCGTTATCGGGCGATAATTATTTGCTTGTAGGCGATGCCGGTTCTTTAATCGATCCTTTTACGGGCGAGGGCATTGGCAACGCCATGTTCAGCGCGCGCATCGCCGCCCGATTGATTCCGCAATTTCTGGAAGCGGGCGATTTTTCTGCCAGAGCTTTAAAACGCTACGATGCTGAGGTGTACGATCGCATGTGGAGCGAGTTGAGTTTAAGCGCCACGCTCCAGAAGCTGGTGCGTATTCGCTGGCTGTTCAACTTTGTTATTAAGCGAATCAATTCCAATCCACATTTGCAAGAAACTTTTTCAACCATGTTCAATGACCTGGACAATCGCGCCAAATTGCGTTCGCCATTGTTTTATCTGCGATTATTATTAAATTTATGACATGAGTGTGCCGTACATTAAAGTCCTGAAAAATGGATTCTTGCCCGGATGCTTGCCGGGGGTTGCCACATTGTTGCTGGTTTTTCTTTCATGGCCAACATTACGCGCCCAGGTGGTGATCAGTGAGGTGATGTTTGATGTGCAGGGCGCAGATTACCACGACGAGTTCGTGGAACTGTACAACTGTTCGAGCGAAGCGGTAGATTTAACGGGCTGGCAGTTCAGCGACAGCACGGGCACAGATGATTTAGAGGATGCCGGTTATGGTTTGTTGTTACATCCCGGCCAGTTTGCGGTCATTCTGGACGGCAGCTACTTCGAAAATTCCACCACCTACGATTCAATCATTCCACCAGAGGCGCTTATTCTTAAAATCAGCGACGGCGCATTTGGAAGTGGAGGCCTGGCAAATACCAGGCCGGAAAGGTTGACGCTGATTGATGCCGGCGGACGGGAGATCGACGCGTACCGCTATTCGGTGGATAACTCGCCGGGTTATTCCGACGAAAAGATCATTTTGTGCAGCGCACAAGTTGAGGGCAACTGGGCAAACAGTATAACGGTCGGCGGCACGCCGGGGTTCAAAAACTCGGTTTCGCCGCGGGATTTTGACCTGGCTTTTGCTGGCGAAGGTCTTACGGTTTTGCCGCAGTCCATGCTTCAAAAGGGGCAGATTGTTCAGGTAAAACTGAAATACTTTAACGCCGGAACCCAGGCATTCCATGCCCGAGCGACGTTTCGCTGCTTTCTGGACTTAAACGGCAACCAGAAGCTGGAAATTCTGGAACCGATTGTTTTTGAGCGGCAGCTTGAAGTCGGGCTGGACCCCGGCCAGGGCGATAGCCTGCTTTTTGAAATGCGCATGGAAATGAGCGGCGAGCTGAGTTTGATAGCGGAGCTGTTGAGCGATTTGGATCAGAATGCGCGCAATAATCAGGCCATGCAAAAATTGGTGGTAATGGATACCCAACAGGCGCTGGTTATCAACGAAATCAAGTTTTTGACGCAGGAAGAAGAACCGGAGTGGATCGAACTGTACAACGATTCAGATCAAAAGATTTTACTTAACAACTGGGCCATTGCCGATTTAAAAGATACGCTTGTCATTGATCGGAATTTAGTTCTGCCCGCTCGTTCTTACATGGTTGTTGCCGCCGACTCAGCCATTTTTAAGATTTACGATCTGCCTGATTCCGTGGTTTATGTGGGGCAGGGGTTTCCGCATTTAAATAATGATGAGGATGTGATTTTTTTGATTCCACCGTGGGGCGGCTGGGTAGAGCAAGCGCCATACACCGTGGATTGGTTGATGGGCGAAGAATACCGCAAACCTTCTCTGGAGCGTATTAATCCGCAACTGGATGCACGGCTGGGGCGCAATTGGGCGCCGTGCGTTAAAAACGGAACGCCAGGTAAACAAAATTCGATTTTTTCCAGTGTACGCCATACCCAATTAAAATTAGAGGCGCAGCCCAATCCCTTTTCGCCGGATGGCGACGGGCACGAAGATTTTACGGTGCTTTCGCTGCAGGTTCCGGCGCAAACGGCGCGTGTGCGTGTGTTGATTTTTGACATGCTGGGGCGGCAGGTGTGTTCGTTGACGGAAAATCAGTTTAGCGGGCAGGATGTGGCGATTGTATGGGACGGGCGAGACGCGCACAAAAAGAGGATGCGCATGGGCATTTACATCGTTTTTGCCCAGATGATCGACGACGCCAATGGTATTTTACAGGAAGCTAAAACTACGGTGGTGGTGGCTTATTAACCTATTGTAGTGGGCAATCTTTTAACAAAATGCCATAACACCGCTCTAGCTGAGCCTCGATTTTTTTTCTGTCCCGTGTTTTTAGGATACTTCTTTCGCAAGATCTGGTGCCTTAGCGTGCGAAAATTTTTACGCTGCTTTTAAAACTCATCCCCTGACGAAGGTCACCACTTGCGTGGCAGCCCGGGGGTGTCCCAAAAGTCAAAGACAATGTATTTTTATAAATTTTTTCTTTCCCTCACCCCCTTTAATTCCCCCTCTCCCGATTTTCGGGAGAGGGGGGCAGGGGGTGAGGGCTAATGTAAGATTTTTCATGATTTTAAAAAATTATACATTTAATTTCTCTTTTGGGACACCCCCGGGAGCAATTGTGCCGCTTTGCTTAACTTTTCTCTCAAAATAATTTGTTTAATCTTTTTCTGCGATTATTGGCGTAATCTGCGAGAAAATTACTTTGCGCACGTTACGGTTGATTTTGGTTGCGGCTGTACTGCCTTGGATGTTTAGAGATAGTTTTTGAACCTTGATTAATATGATTACAGGATTAACTTGACTTTTTTTACTAGTGAACGTTTACGCTTAATTTTAAGGCGAAATTTTGTAGACACAAAAAGCAAATCATGAAAATCCAGAAATCAAGTAAATCATGGTTCAAAATTGATTGGTCACCGGCCTGGCATTTCTTCCTGCTTTTGCGCGAAACTGGCCAACGCAGGAATCACTTACACCGTTGGAAATAACAACTAATGCTCAATTTCCCCTTCTACCCAGACTTTGTTCTGGGAGAAAGGGATCGAAGGGCGAGGGCGATTAAGAGAAACAAAAACTATTTTTAATCTAAAATATTTTTTGCCTCTTTTGCAGCCATTGTTGTTAATTAAAACAAGAGTTTCCGTTAAAAGGGGAATACGAATCGGGGGCGATTTAAACGCTGGCGGAAAACAATTATTTGATCTGATCTATCATTTCCACTTAAATTAAGTTTTTTAATGAATTAATCTGAAAATGGAAAAGAGATGAAAAAAATCTTACTTATTCACACCGGCGGTACGTTTGGCATGGTGCCGGTGGAACCGGATCAAACTCTGGCTCCAGCCAGGGTGCAGAACCATATCATCAATATGGTGCCCGAAATATCGCGCCTGGCTGAGATCGACGTGCTGACGCCATTCAACAAAGACAGTTCCAACGTGGGCATAGAGGAATGGGATTTGTTGAGCCAATTAATTTACGAGCACTGGGATAGGTACGATGGATTTGTAATCATTCATGGCACGGATACCATGACATACACAGCTTCGGCGTTGTCATTTTCGCTGCGAAATTTGAACAAGCCCGTCATCTTAACCGGATCGCAAAGGCCGCTTTCGCAATATCGGTCGGATGCGCGTTTAAATTTGATTGATGCCGTCGAACTTTCGACCATGGATTTGAGAGAGGTTTTGATCGTTTTTAATCAGCGTATTTTTCGCGGCAATCGCACCAAAAAGATCAGCGTCAAAAGTTACCACGCCTTTGAGTCGCCCAATTTTCCTCCGCTTGGTGAAATTGGCGTGACCATCGATATCGATCATTCGCGATTATTGCAGAGCGAAGGCCCTGTTTTTCATCTGCCGGGATTTTATCCGCAGGCGGTTGTGCTGACCATTCAGCCGTCCATGTCGCCCGGATATTTTTATTCTTTATTCGATCAGAACATTAAGGCGCTTTTATTATTAGGCTTTGGTTCTGGCAACCTGCCATTTCCTGAGCCCGACTGGTTGTCTTTCATCAAGGCTGCGATGAAGCGCGATATTCCGGTTTTTATCGGCACGCAATCCATCCAGGGCAGGGTGGACCTTTCGCTGTATGAATGCGGGCGGCAGGCGCTGGAAGCCGGAGCGCAGAGCATCGGGCAGATGACCGTGGAAGCGGCGTATGTAAAACTTTTGAAAATTCTAAAATTAACTTCCCATCCGGATGCCATTGTACGCATGTTTAACGAAAACTGGGCAGGCGAGATTTGAAAATCCTGAATTTGCTTCGTAAAGAATATGCCCGCGTGGTGTACTCTTCCGATTATATTTACGGATTGCCTTCCGTGGGCGATCATCAAACGTTTGACATCATGCGTTTTAAAAAAATTCGCGATAAGTTGGTTGAAGAAAAATTGCTCACGCGTAAAAATATTTTGCGTCCCTATTTGTGCAAATACGAAGAATTACGTCTGGTTCACACAGATGAATATTTAAGAAAACTGCAGAATCCGCAGTATGTTAGCAATATTCTAAAACTGGATGCGGTGAACCTGTTTTATGAATCTATTCTGGAATATTACCGTGCGGTTACCGGCGGCACCTTGCTGGCAACGGCCTACGCTTTAAAAAATAATGTGCCCACCTTTAATCTGGGCGGCGGTTACCATCATGCGCATCCGGATAAAGCGGAAGGCTTTTGTCTGGTTAACGATATTGCCATTGCCATCGAAAAATTCCGGCAACTCCAACGCGCTAAACGTTTTATGGTAATTGATCTCGATTACCATCAGGGTAACGGAACGCTGCTGTACTTTAAGGATGATGCCGATGTATTTACCTTTTCTATGCATGGCGATACGTGGGTGGAGATCGACCGTCCGCATAATCTGGATATTCTACTGCCGCATGCCTGCGATGACGCTACTTACATGACCATTCTGGAAAAAGAACTGCCGCCTGTGCTGGAATCCTTTAAACCGCAGGTTGTGTTTTATGTTGCCGGATCGGATGTGTATGAAAAAGACGCCATAGGCGACATGAAACTAACGCGCCAGGGAATTCTGGAACGGAATCTCTTTGTTTACCGTTTAGTGCGCGATCGAAGAATTCCGCTGATTGTTCTGGCCGGAGGCGGTTACGGAAAAGATAGCTGGGAAGTGTATTACGATTTTATTGCTTACTGTTTAAAAAATAAGAGATAAATTATGAGTTTTAAAATTCCTAAAAGATATTGGAGGATTGCCAAAAGATTGCGGATCGCCGATCTGCAAAAGTTAGATGACTCCGATAGCTTTTTTTCCGAAAAAGATCTGTTTGAGGTCAATATCGGGCAACGTTCCGAAGGACTGTTCCTGGGATTCTATTCCAGAAAGGGGATCGAAACCGCGCTCGATCGCTATGAGATCACAAAAGAATTAAACAAAAAAGGTTTTAAAAAACTGATCTTTGATATGGATACCAGCGATCCGTACATCCATCGTCTGGCAATTTACGACCGGGAAAAAAAGGCGGATCGTTTGCTCATTGAAGTGGTGCTGCGTAAAAAGATGATTGAAATCCAGATGCCCTTCCGCACGCATCTCAACGGTAGGGTTTTCGAGACTCTGGCCATAGAGTGGCTATGCATGCAAAATCCGGATCAAAAGTTTACGCGGGAAAAACCGCGCCTGCCCGGGCAACATTTTCCGGGGCTGGGCATGGCTTCACGAGCGGTAGAAATTTTGATTATAACGGCCTGGCGTCTAAATTTAGCGGGGTTGTTAAATACGCCGGATCATTTTCATAATGCCTATCTTTATTCCAGAATCTTTTATTATCTGGATCCAAAAATTCAGGCGCGTTTTGTCGCTTTGTGCCGCGATTTAAAAGCCTACTCAGTTTATGAGATATCATGGGCGATTGAGTGGGGCGCGGTGATCGACGAAACGACGCAAAAACCGATGGAGTGGATAATCGGCGAACAGATGGTGCCCCTCTTTTCGGATCTGAAAAATCTGTTCGAGTCCAGAGAATACAAACATTTTGTTGAAGAGCAGAGCAAAAACTATAAATTTAGTATGGATGTTAAAAAATTTAAGGAATACAAATTAAAAACAGGAGGATTGAATGAAGCTTAAGGCAATTCAATTGCGCAAAGGTAACATTATCTTGTTTAATAACGATCTTTATGTTTTGACGGAGGTAACGCACATTACGCCGGGTAAAGGGCAGGCGGTTGTGCAAACCAAAATGAAACACATCCAGACTGGCCAGAATGCCGAAAAACGCTATCGACCGGATGAAAGTGTGGAAAAAGCGGAGCTGGAAACGCGTAAAATGGAATACATTTACGACGAAGGCGACGATCTTATTTTCATGGATCAGGAGACCTTTGAACAGATTCCCATGCACAAAGAATTTTTGGGCGATGCGATCTACTATCTGTTGCCCAATACGGTGGTGGATGTAAATTTTTACAAGAATCAGCCGATTGGCGTCGAACTTCCACTGTCGGTGGATTTGAGAGTGGTGGAAACAGAACCGACTTTGAAGACGGCTACGGTTACCTCGTCTTACAAACCCGCTGTGTTAGAAACTGGCTTAAAAGTGCAGGTGCCGCCTTTTATCGAAGAAGGCGAGATTGTCCGTATCGACACAAGAGACGGCAAATATCTGGAGCGAGTTAAAGAATAAAATGCCTTCCCGGGCCGTCAGGACTGAAAGAGCAAACAGCCCTGGGTTGAATTGCCAGCAGGCCCTCACTCCCCCTCTCCAAAAATACTAATCCGGGAGAGGGGGCGTTTGGTGAGGAAAATTTCTTTCATCATGTCTGGAATTTTTGGGACTGGATACATGCGTTTTTATGATTAAAGGAAAGCGCCCAACAAATGAAGTTTTGAGACACCCTCTTATTCTCATTTGATCCCTCCGGGATTTTTAAATCAATCATTCCATCATTTATCTTTTACACTCTTTCTCTCTTTCCTCCTGCCAGCGTTCCACTGCCTTACCATCCTGATTTGTTTTAGCGACTCAAAAAATGTAAATTGAAAATTATTAAATCGGGAAAGGGCAGGGTTATGTTTAAAAGTGTGTTACACATTTTATTTAATTCCATTAATCAATATCCGAAAAAAGATCTTTTTATCTTTTATCGCGATCATCACTGGCAAACGTGGAGTTACCGGGAAGTAGGCGAAAAAGTTCGTCTTTTGGCGCACGGCTTAATGGCTCGCGGTTTGCAGCCCGGCGATCGCATTGCCATCCTTTCCGAAAATTTGCCGGAGTGGCCGGTAACCGATTTTGCCGTTTTCGGTTTGCGCGGCGTTGTGGTTCCCATTTATCCAACCTTAATGCCCCAGCAAATTGCCTACATTCTGAACGATGCAAAAGTAAAAGCCATTTTTGTGCAAAATGCCTTGCAGTACGATAAAATCACGGCTATTAAAAAAGAAGTGCCGTCGCTGGAGATGATTTTTACTTACGAACCACTGACCGGCGTGGCAACCTTTGATAAACTGCTACAAGAAGGGGCCGTTCATGCCCAATCGTTTCCAAACGCTTTTGAAGAATCCATGGAAACCATCGATCCCGAAGAACTGTGCAGTCTGGTGTACACCTCTGGCACCACCGGAGAACCAAAAGGCGTGATGCTCTGTCATCGCGGTTTTGTGTTCGATATCGTGCAGTCGGAAGCCCGGCTGAGGCTGCGCGCCGATGATGTGTTTCTTTCCTTTTTACCGTTAAGTCATTTGTACGAGCGGCTGGCCGGCCACTGGTGCCCCATTTACAGGGGCGCAACCATCCACTATGCGCGCGGTATCGACACGGTGGTGGAAGACATCGCCGTTGCCCGGCCAACCATCATGGTCAGCGTTCCCCGTCTGTACGAAAAGATTGCCAACGCCATGCAGGAAAAAGCCGAACAAAGTTCTGCCCTGGCGCGCAATATCTTCTATTGGTCCATTGGCACCGGCCTGGAATATCATGAAAAACGGCGAGCGGGCAAGGTAAACAAGTGGCTGGAACGTCGCTACCGATTGGCCGAAAAGCTGGTGTTCAACAAGGTTAAAGCCAAATTGGGCGGAAGATTTCGCCATCCCATTGCCGGCGGCGCGCCGCTGTCTGTAGAAACATTAAAAATCTTCGAAGCCATCGGCCTGCCTATAATCGAGGGCTATGGCATGACCGAAACGCATCTGATCATTGCCTTAACGCCTCCCGGGGAGGTGCGTTACGGTTCCTGCGGCAAACCGATCGACGGCATAAAGGTCAAAATTGCGGATGACGGCGAGGTGCTGGTCAGCGGGCCGCTTTTAATGAAGGGATATTACAATAAACCGGACATCACCAAAGAGGTAATCGACGACGAGGGCTGGCTGCATACCGGCGACATCGGCTATCTGGACGAGGAAAATTATTTGTTTTTAACCGATCGCAAGAAAAATATTATTGTAACGTCGGGCGGCAAAAACATCGCGCCGGCGCCCATCGAGCACAAATTAAAAACCAGCAAATACATCGAAGAGGTCTGTCTGGTGGGCGACAAACGGAAGTTTGTTTCCGCATTAGTTGTTCCCGCCTACGAAATTTTGAAAGAATGGGCAAAATCGAATAAAATAGATTTCGACTCTATGGAGTCTTTGTTAAAGAATGATCAGGTGTTGAAGTTGTACGAAGAAGAGATCGAACGCCTGCAGGAGGGCTTTGCCCGCTTCGAAAAGGTCAAAAAATTTGCCCTGCTTGCCGAGCCGTTTTCTCAAGAACGCAACGAATTGACGCCAAGCCTCAAAATCAAACGCCGTGTGGTGGAACAAAATTACAAGGATATCATCGAATCTTTCTATGAAGAGGGATAAAAATGGGATGGAAACCTTGTTATCATGTAGCGTTAATATCCTTATTCTTTTTATTCATGGGGTGCGCCATGCAGACTAAAACTACAAAACAGGGCAGCGATCTTCTGCAGAAAAAATTTTTAAAAACAACCATTGTGAAGACAGTGGAAATGAATTATTTGCTGTACCTGCCGCAAGATTTCGAGAAGGAAAGCAAGAAATGGCCGTTAATGATCTTTCTGCATGGCGCCGGCGAACGGGGAAACGATTTAGAACTGGTCAAACGCCATGGGCCGCCGAAGCTGGTGGAGCAGGGCAGACAATTCCCTTTTATTCTTGTCGCGCCGCAATGTCCTTTAGATCGCTGGTGGAATGTGGAAGAGCTTGACGCCTGGCTGGACGTCCTTTTAAACGAACTGCCGGTGGACCGGTCACGCATTTACCTCACTGGTTTGAGCATGGGCGGATTTGGCACCTGGGCCTGGGCTATTTTGCGTCCCGATCGGTTTGCAGCCATTGCGCCTATCTGTGGATGGGGGAATCCTCTGGAGGCCGCTAAATTAAAAGACATCCCCGTCTGGGTATTTCACGGCGCCAGGGATCCGGTTATTCCCCTGCAGCGTTCGCAGGAAATGGTGGAAGCGCTGGAAAAAGCCGGCGCCGAAGTTAAGTTTACCATCTACCCCGAAGCAGGGCATGATTCCTGGAGCCAGACGTATGATAACCCGGAACTCTACCACTGGTTTTTAAAGCATCAAAAAAAATAAGAATCCTTTCAGCCGTCGCCAGAATTTTTTGACCGAATAAGAATAAAGGGCAGAAGCGGTGCGCGCTGCGTGATAGCGTTGTGACATTGGCATATTACTGCCCTGGCAGCGCTCTACCATCCGCAGCGCGAAAAAACCAGCAGATGGTGAACCTTTTTCATATTACTTACAGGCAGCGATTACAGAATCAAAAGAAACAAAAAAAGGTTGGCATCTATCTCTTAATTTCTTATATTTCTCTCTTTTTTAAGGAGGAAATCACTTGCAAATACCTGAAGATTACAGACAAATCGTTAAGAAATTTCTTGCTTTTATTGAGGCGCGCGATCATTTTATGTTGTCCGGGCACATTAATGCCGACGGCGACGCCATTGCCGCGGTAATTGCCACCTACCTGTTTTTAAAAAAACTGGGCAAGACCTCCCACATGATTTTTACCGACAAAAACTTAGATGTGCGATTTGAATATTTAGAACCGTTTAAAGAGATCAAACATTACAAAGATATCGATCCTTCAGAAATTAAAATAGAATCGGCCATCATTCTGGATGTTCCGGGTTATTTGCGTCTGGGCGCGGCCAGTGAACTGTTGCCTGCCAAAGAGCACGTGGCGCGCATCGATCACCATCCACAGGAAGATGAGATGGGGCAGTTGGAGTGGGTGGATGAAGTCGCCTCTTCGACCACGGCCATGGTTTACGAAATCATTGAGGCTTCCGGCGTTGAAATTGATCTGGAAATGGCCAAGGCTATTTACACGGGGATCGTTTATGACACCGGTCGTTTTTCCTTTTCCAACACCACGGCGCGCGATCTATTCATTTGCTCCAGAATGGTGGCCATTGGCGTCAATCCTTCGGAAATAAACAACATCATCTTTTTTGAAAACAGTTTACAGGCGCTGCACACCATCGGAAAAGGGTTGTACACCATGGAAACCTATCTCGATGGAAAGGTGGCGGTTATTTATCTGGATCGCAACGATATTCTGCACAGCAATCAGCATGAAATTGAAGAATTAACCAATTACAGCGTGGCGGTGCGCGGCGGAAAGATCGGATTGTTTATTCGCGAAATTAAACCGAACTACCATAAAATCAGTTTGCGTTCCAAATGCCATGTGGATGTGAACAAAGTGGCCAAAGCGTTTGACGGCGGGGGACATGCCCGGGCCGCCGGCTGCCGGATTGAAGGCGGCAAACAGGAGGTGATTCAAAAGCTGGTGGCAGAAATTGCCAGACACCTGGAAGAATAAATCTGTGCGTTTGGCCCATTTTTTATTTAAATTGGGAGTGATTCAACAATACGAGATACAACAAAATGTTCAACAAACCGTTCGTTTTCAGAAAAAATGAAGTAGAACTAAATGCTTTTTTTATGGGAGAAGACCTTATTGTCGCCATCAGCGGCGGCGAGGCTCATTTGGGTGCGGTTGCCGTCGGGATGTGTTATGGAGCCGATCATAAAAAAAGCAGTGTCTCGCTTATCGGTTTGCCCGGTCACCAGGAAGATGTGCTGATTTTCCCCATTGCCCGAAGGTTGAGTAAAGCCTTACAAACCAACGTTTGCGTTATGGCGGGAATACATTTCGACCAATTGACCGGCGTGCAAATAATGGACATTGTGCAAACCGCTGAAGATTTGACCGATCAGTTAATTAACGCCATCCGGCAAACAAAAAAATAGCCACAACCTGAAAAGATTGCGGCTATTTTACAGAATATTTTTCTGACCTTTATTACTGAATAAATTTGCTTAAAGTCTTTTCCAGATTTTGCCCGCGTAAATCCGCTTCCATGGCAACAATTACGCCTTCCGGACTGACCAGAATCGGTTTGGGAATACCGCTTACTTCAAACTTTTGCGCAATCTGATCTCTGATGGAATTGTCCAGATACGCATGAAGCCAGGGCATTTTCCACTGACCCTTACGGAATTTGTAGAGATCTTCTATTTTGCGATCAAACGACAGGCTTAAGATGACAAAGTTTTTGTCTTTAAAACGTTCGTAAGCCTGATGCATGGCTGGCATTTCACTTATGCAGGGCGCGCACCAGGTAGCCCAGAAGTCCAGTAAAACAAATTTGCCTTTTAAGCTTTCTTTGGTGATTTCTTCGCCGGTGTCCAGATTTTTAACTTTGAAATCGGGAATCTGTTTTCCCACGGAGATGCCCATTTCCGGATTAAATTGCGCGATATAGTATTTGACAATGGGAATGTCTTCATATCCTTCTTTTAATTGATTATAAACCCAGGTAACTTTTTCGTTATTACGCATGTATTTGGCGCGCATCCCCAGATGGATCAACACAAAGGCGCGGGTGTTTTTACTTTCGATTTGAGGCAGGGCCTCTTCCAGGGCGGCCAGGGCCTTTTCAACGCCCATGGTGCGTTCGTAAACAAAGGGCATGATTTGCGGATTAAACGACCACAACGGATCGGTCATGGTCAGATTGTTGCCCAGGTATTGAAGCAATGTGTCGGGCGAGGCCATGCCGTATTGCGTAAGTAACACGCGTTGAAAGGTGATGTACTTTTTAACTTTGTCGGAAGAGGCTGTTTTTTCCAGCGCGTTTAACACAGAATCCAGCTCGCTGAAATTAAAACGAAAACCGCGATCGGTGCCGGTTAATTGCGCGTAACGCTGCCGCTGCTCGTTCCAGGCCATCATGGTGCGATGAATCATTAAAGCCGCATCCAGAATTTGCTGCGTAATGGCGTTGCCTTTTTTTACCAGGGCTGTTGGCAGGGCGCGATTGTAAAAACGAGGCAGTTTTTGCGGATCAAAGGTAACGGTAACCGTGGAATCCGTGGTCTTAATAACCGACTTATAGTCTCCCTGGCCGTCGTAAACCATGTAATCCTGCTGCGTGCCGTTAATACTTTGTTCGTTGGGAATCAAGCCGATGAGCTGGTAGGCCAGCGTGTCGGCGTGTACCGGAACCTGTAAGCTGAAAGTGCCGTCTTCGTTTTTGTTCATCAATGGCGCTTCGGCAAAACTGAAGTCAATCCAGTCGCCGGTTATTTTTACGCGATTAAATTCCGGCAGGTATTGATGGCCCTGCAATTGAAAATCGATTTCAAGCGATTGGTGATCGTTGCTGCGGGCCAGAGGTAATTCCAGCGGTTCGTGGTAGGGCGCCGTAACCAGGATGGACAGATACTGCGCTCTGGGCAGATCGATGGTAAAGGTGCCGTCTTCATTGGTTTGCACGGATTTCAACGGCTTAAATACATTGCCGCCAGCTTCCGCCACATGGATATGGGCAATGGCCAGCGGTTCGCCGTTGGCGCCGATTATTTTGCCGCTGAGTTTACCGCCGCTGTTTCCGGAACAATTCCATAAAACGGCCAGCATCATCACTACAAGCAAATAATTGAAAAATTTAAACATAAAAGACCTCCATTAAAGTGAACGAGAAACATTCGTAATGGGAAAATAGAACCATTCGAATGTGTATTTATTGACTTAAGCGCATTTGACAGGCAAACAAACGTCATTGGATGAAGCCTGCGCCAATCGACGGCAGAAAAGTTTGCAGTGAGCCTCCAAACTTTTGAATAGAAGCTTCATTTGCCTTTTAAAATTTCTGTATGCGTTTTCTCTTGAGAAAAACAGCAGATAGAGAAGGCGTTTTTGCGGCAAACATTCCGTTTTCGACCTGCTTAAATGTATTGCGAAACTTGACAAATGCCTCCGGTTCATTATTTTATGCCTGACAAAATATTTAAATTACAGCATTGAACGAGATTAATCAAATTTAGTTCGGCAAAGGCGTCTGGCAAATTGCCGCTTGCTTGCTTTTAGCTGTCCTTCTCTGTAAATTCACAGAATTTAAAAACATAGCAAGGAGTAAATTTGGTTAAGATCATAAATATTGTTCCCGGTAGCATTGCCGCGGAACTGGGCATTCAGGCCGGCGATCAATTGCTTTCCATTAACGGGCACGAAATCAATGACCGGCTTGATTACCGTTTTTACCAGGCCGATGAAGAGCTGGAGATGCTGATCCGGCAGAGCGATGAAGAGGTGCTGTTCGAAATTGAAAAAGACGCCGATGAAGACCTGGGGCTTGAGCTGGAAGAGATGAAGTTAATGTCGTGTGGTAACAATTGCGTTTTTTGTTTTGTTTACCAGAATCCAAAGGGCATGCGCAAAGCGCTCTATTTTAAAGACGAAGACTATCGGTATTCGTTTTTGTACGGCCATTACGTTACCATGACCACCTTAAAGCAAAAAGATCTGGATCGCATTGTAGAGCAGCGCCTCAGTCCATTGTACATCTCGGTCCATGCCACAGACCTGGAGGTGCGAAAGTTTTTACTGGGCATCAAGCGCGACGATCATTTGCTGGAAAAGATTCGTTTTTTAACGCAGAACGGCATTGAATTGCACGCGCAGATTGTGCTGGTACCCGAAGTCAACGACGGCCAGGTTTTTGATCGAACCGTTGAAGATCTAAAGAGATTCTTTCCGGGAATCCGATCGGTGGCTGTCGTGCCGGTTGGGATTACGCGACACCGGCAGCATTTGACGCCGTTGCGCATCCACACGCGGGAAGAGTTGATGAACGAAATTGAACACGTGGAACGGTTAAGACGTCAATGCCGCCAGGAGTTGGGCGTCAATTTTATTTATCTGGCCGATGAATTTTTCATTAAGTCTGGCCAGCCCATTCCCGAAGCCGACTACTACGACGCCTTTTATCAGATCGAAAACGGTGTGGGCGAATTTCGCGACATGATCGACCGTTTTAATGAGGTGAAAAAGAGTTTCCCCCGTAGGTTGGCGCGGCCGTTAAAATTAACCTGGATCACCGGAACTCTGGCCTACCAAACTTTGTTGAAGTACATTGTCAACCCTTTAAATCAGATCGAAAATCTGGAGATCGATCTTATTCCGGTCGTTAACCATTTTTACGGGCCGGCCATCGAGGTTTCCGGCTTACTGGTGGCCGAAGATATTTACCGGCAGATAAAAGATCGCGCGTTAGGCAAAGCGGTTTTTTTGCCGCCGCGCGTTTTAAATGAAGACGGCTTATTTCTGGACGACTGGACCGTGGATGATCTGGAACGGAAACTGGGTAAAAAGTGTCATGTGTATCAGGAAGAAATCGAAGACATCGTGGATGTAATGGATGCTGTCGCCTCCACTGAAATAAAGCAAGGAGCTTAAATGGGAACACCTCTGGTAGCCATTGTCGGCAGACCAAATGTAGGAAAATCTACCTTATTTAATCGTCTTATTGGCCGCCGTAAAGCCATTGTGGACGATCAACCGGGCGTAACGCGCGACCGCAATTATGACACGCTGGAATGGAACGGTCAGGAGATCGGCGTGATTGACACGGGCGGCTATCTGCCCAAAACCCATGAACATATCGACCTGGCAGTGCGCGAACAGGTGGAAATTGCCGTGGATGAAGCCGATTTGATTTTATTTGTGGTGGACGCCAAAACGGGCATTACGGATATTGACGAAGACCTGGCCAGTATTTTGTTGCAGAGCAATAAAAAAACCCTTTTGGTGGTAAATAAGGTGGATTCAGTTGAATGGGAATATGAAATCGGCCAATTTTACAACCTGGGCCTGGGCGAACCTATTCCGGTTTCGGCCATTACGGGTAAACGCAGCGGCGATCTGCTCGATTTGATTATTGAACACATCCGGGCCGTGCCGGCGCGCGATATGGACGAAGATTACATTAAGCTGGCCATTATCGGAAGGGAAAATGTTGGTAAATCGTCCTTTGTAAATACCTTGCTCTCCCAGCCGCGCGCTATTGTAACCGATATTCCCGGAACAACGCGCGATCCTATCGACTCTTTTTTGAATTACAAAAAACGTAAATATCTGCTAATCGATACGGCCGGTTTAAAAAAGCGCAAACGGATCAAAGAAAACGTGCTGTTCTACAGCAATGTGCGCACCTACAAAAGCATGCAGCGGGCAGATGTGGTGCTGTACATGGTGGATGTGAACGAAGGCCTGACGCATCACGACATCACGGTGCTCAATGAAGCGGCCCGGCAGCAAAAAGGCATTGTGCTGGTAATGAACAAATGGGATCTGATTGCCAAAGATCATAAGACCATCGAATACTACACGGCGGAGATCAACGATCGGCTGGGAAATTTGAATTATATCCCGCAAATTTATGTTTCGGTGCTGGAAAAACAACGTCTGTACAAAACTCTGGACCTGGCAACGGAAGTTTACGAGGAGCGCAAAAAGCGCATTCCCACTTCGGAACTGAATGAATTTTTTTTACCGCTGGTGCAAACCACCCTGCCGCCGGCCGTGCGCGGAAAAGAGATCAAAATCAACTATGTTACCCAGGCCAGAGCCAATCCGCCGTTGATTGTCTTCTTTTCTAACCATCCCGATTTAATTATGGATAGTTACAAGCGTTTTCTGGAAAATAAATTGCGCGAACGATTTGGTTTTAAAGGCGTTCCGCTGCGCGTGGTATTCAGGAAGAAAAACAAATGAAGTTACTGGTAAAGATTCTAATTTTCGCTCTTTTAGGCATGGCGTTTGCCCGGGCCGATGTTTTGTCTGAACTGGAACAGTACATTAAAAATCGGACGCAAGGCGCCCCGGTGGTTACAGATCATAAATGCGCCTTTCGTCAACAAATTCTGTTGCAAGCGCATTTTCAGCAGCTACCGCAGGATTTACAGCAACTGGCCGTCTCGTTGTTGCCCATGCCCACCAGGCAGTATCAGGTGCAAAGTCCGTCCGGCCATTTTACCTTGCATTACGATTTGACCGGTATGCACGCTGTACCCTCCAAAGACAGCCTGGGTAATGGCATTCCCGATTACATCGATTCTGCCGCTGTGATTCTGGATCATGTGTGGCAGGTGGAAATCGATCAATTAGGCTTCCGGCCGCCGCCCGATGCCGATGGCAATCCCGTGCAAAGTTATCCGGTGTTCTTCTCTTCCATGGCATATTACGGTTTAACCAGTTTTGATATCAATCAAGATATTGCCGCCCTGCCGGGGAATAATTACGTGAGTTATCTGGAACTGCACAGGGATTATGCTTCGTCTATCTTTGCCACCAAAGGTCTGGAAGGACTAAAGGTAACGGCGGCTCACGAATTCCATCACGCCATTCAGCTGGGCTACCAGTTCCGCTGGAGTATGGAAAACGGTTATCTGGTGTATCCGGACGTGTTTTTTCTGGAGATGACTTCCACCTTTATGGAAGACTACGTTTACGATCAGATTAACGACTACGTGCAGTACGTTAATCGTTTGATCCCCAACCTGGAAACAAAAGCCTTTGACGAAGCCGATGGCAACACGGAGTACGCCAACGCTCTGTTTTTACATCTGCTCACGCAAAAATTTGGCGTGCAGATCTTGCGTGACATCTGGGATAATATGATCGCTTACCCGGCTTTACAGGCCATTGACCACACGCTTCGGCAGTATGGCTCTTCCTTTGCCGAATGTTACGGTGAATACGCAAGCTGGTTTTACTTTACCGGCAGCAACAGTCGGCCGGGACGCTTTTTCAGGGATGCGCAACTGTTCAATCTGTTTCGCATCAAATATGCGCCGGACTGGTTGGAAAAACCGCTGTTGCCGCTACACATGCGGTTTAATCTGCTTTACGTGGAGTCCAGCGGCGAGTATTGGGCAAGAGTACGCTGCTCGGAAAGCGGCGGCACGCTTAACCATATTGCCGATGGCGAGCGCGTGTTAAAGCCGGCAGATTTTAGCAGGGGGCAAATTTTTACGCAGCACAGTAATTTGCCGCTGGTGGCGGTTGTGACCAACAGTACGGATCGGGAACTGACAAACATGACCTACCAGATCGACCTGGCGCCGATTAGCGTTAAAGACAATCCGGTTAAAGTAACCGGAAGCGGCGAAGGCGTCACCTTTTTGCATTTGCCGCCCGGAAGTGAAATCGCCATTTTTAATATTTTAGGACAAAAAATCATTACTCTAAAAGCCGGCGCTGTGAATTCACTACAGTGGAATTTGCGCAATGCCAGCGGCCGCCAGGTGCCATCCGGCATTTATTTTTACCGTGTTAAAGCCGAGGGGCTTAATCGTATGGGCAAACTAACGGTACTGCGTTGATGAAATTCGCCCTAAACGTTTTATTGGCGCTCAGCGTAACGCTGTCGTCTGCCGCTCGTCTGCAGGCCAGCGACGACGCATGGATCGAAAAGGTGATGGCCTGGACGATTGACGGTTATTTTCAGAAAGCGGAAGATTTTTTGAACGAGCGGATCGCGCGCACCGACAGCGCCATTTCCCCCTGTTTTTACCTGGCTTCGGTTCTAAATTCCAAAATGACGCATTTTGAAAATATCGACGATGCCGGGAAATTTGAACACCTTTTAACCTATATTATCAAAAAGAGTAATGAGCGGCTGGAACAAAAAGATTTAAGCGACAGCGCGCTGGCAAAATACTATTTTTACCGGGGCAGTGCGTATGGCTACCTGGCCTATTTTCAAGGGCAAAACGGCCGGTGGGTAAAGGCGCTGGAAAATGGTATTAAAGCCATTAAGGATTTGACGGCCTGCACGGAAATTGACAGCGCCATGTACGAGGCCTATCTGGGCCTGGGAACCTACAAATACTGGAGGAGCACTAAGTTGAAATTTGTGCTGTGGCTGCCCTTTTTAGCCGATCAAAGGGAAGAAGGTATTGCAGATATTAAACGCGCCTTGCGCAGTTCTTCCAACAGCCGCTATATGGCCATGCATCAGTTAATCTACATTTTAATCGATTACAAACATTACGACGAAGCTTTGCAATACGCCAGAGAAGCGATTGCTCGCTTTCCAGAAAGTCAATTTATGTGGTGGGCTTACGCTCATGTGTATTATAAACGTCATGGTTATCCGCAGGCCGTTAAGGCCTACCAACATTTATTGAAATTGATCGAACGTCATCCCGAATCCAATCCCTCGCACTGGCTGGATTGCCAATTGCGCATTGCCGAGCTTTACAGACGCATGGGGCAAAATGATCTGGCCAGGCGGGCCGCGGAGAAAATCTGGCAAAAACGAAGCGAATTTCCTGAAACGGAAAAGAACCGCAAACGTCTGGCGCGTGCCGAACGGTTACTGCAGGAATTAAACGAGGGGCAATATTAAGCCCCCCCACCGTCATTCCCGCTGCCCACACGTCATTCCCGCGCAAGCGGGAATCCCTTTCACCATCCCACCAGTCATTCCCGCGCACGCGGGAATCCCTTCCACTCACCAACAGTCATTCCCGCGCAAGCGGGAATCCCATTCACCATCCCCCACGTCATTCCCGCGTAAGCGGGAATCCCTTCCAACATGCCGGGGATTCCGGCTCTCGCAGGGCTCGGCCGGAATGACACCGGGAAGTCATTCCCGCGCAAGCAGGAATCCCTTTCACTCACCACCAGTCATTCCCGCGCACGCGGGAATCCCCTTCACATTGCCGGGGATTCCGGCTCTCGCAGGGCTCGGCCGGAATGACACCGGGCAGTCATTCCCGCGCAAGCGGGAATCCCTTCCACTCACCAACAGTCATTCCCGCGCACGCGGGAATCCCATTCACTTTGCCGGGGATTCCGGCTCTCGAAGGGCTCGGCCGGAATGACACCGGACAGTCATTCCCGCGTAAGCGGGAATCCCTTCCAACATGCCGGGGATTCCGGCTCTCGCAGGGCTCGGCCGGAATGACACCGGGCAGTCATTCCCGCGCAAGCAGGAATCCCTTTCACTCACCACCAGTCATTCCCGCGTAAGCGGGAATCCCTTTCACTCACCACCAGTCATTCCCGCGCACGCGGGAATCCCTTTCACCTTTCCACGTCATTCCCGCGTAAGCGGGAATCCCTTCCAACATGCCAGGGATTCCGGCTCTCGCAGGGCTCGGCCGGAATGACACCGGGCAGTCATTCCCGCGCAAGCGGGAATCCCTTCCACTCACCAACAGTCATTCCCGCGCACGCGGGAATCCCTTTCACTTTGCAGGGGATTCCGCCCCCGCTACGCTCGGCCGGAAAGACAGGCATTAATAATAGCCACTAAAACGCGTGGCCCGGCGTTTGGTGATTTTAATATCCTGCAGAGCGCTGGCCTTTACGTTAATCTGAAAAAAGTAATAGCCGATTTCCGGTTGCCAGTTAAAGGACATTTCCCAGCAGTGCAGGTCGCGGTAAATGCTGAAGTTTTGCGAGGCTATTTTACGCTGTTTAACGTCAAAAATGGCGTTCCAGCTGATCTTCCAGTTTTTGGTCAATTGAATGCTGGCGCTGGAGCTGAGTCCAATGCGGTGACGATTGTCCGCGTCGCGCAGACGGTCGTAGGTGTAATTCAGATTAAAAGACAGCGACCAGGGGATGTTGACCTTTTTAGCCTGATTAATGTAATCTTCTTCATCGTATTGAATGTCCTGGCTTTCCAGAATACCTTCACTGCTCAGAGCTCTGGCCAGCGAGTCGGCGGCGGCCTGTCTGGTTTCTTCCTTTGACTTTTTCTTTTTCTGGAAGGTTTTTTCGCTAATTCTGAGATTATACGACGTGTTAAGATAGATCAACTTCGGAAAAGTATTAAAACGGTTAACGCGGCGGTTGTTGGCGTTAAGCTGATACAGGGTGTGCACCGTTCTAAAGCTAAACGAACGCCCGAAAATGCGTGTGCGGAAGTTGCCGGAGATATTTCCCCATTTTAGACTATCCGCTAAAAAATTATAGCTGGTAGAAAAATTGGCGGTAAGCAGATCGATCTTCTTTTCTTTGCCTTCTTTATCGATCAGTTTTCCCTGAAAAAAGTTGTTCACGCTGATGCGCAGGCTCTGAGTTCGCGAGGTGGGCGTTCCGCCGTAAGGCGAATTTTTAAATTTATCGATTTTGGTGATCACGCCGCCGGTGTCAATTCTGGTAAAATAACCAAAAAACGGCGACGAAAAGTCCGGCGTGTAGCGCAGAGAAACGGAAGGATCCAGCTTGTGCCGGATATACTTCAGCGAGCCGATATTGGGTTCAAACAAACCGTAAAGAGTGGTTTTTAGGCCCACTCCGGCGCTAAAGGTGTGCCGTGCGGCAAATTGTTTTTTCTTTTTTTCGATGATCGTTTTACTTTGCGGATCGTATTGGGCCGTCACGATTTCATCCACCCAGTCCTCGGTCAGGCTGAGATTAGGCGAAATATTGAAATAGCGAAAGATTTTGGTCGTGGTCGAAAAGCCCATTTGGTGACGAGCGCCCTGGATAGAGGTGGTTTTGAATGTGCTATCGCTCTGGAGAACTCTGGAGCCGCGGCGCACCATTTGCGAACTTAAATTAAAATAGATATTCTGGTACCATTTGCGCTGAGCGCCCAATTTATTGCCTGTTAAAAATTCATAAAGGGTTTTGTTGGGAAAATTAACATTGACATTGGGCAGAGTGTAAGAGGTGTTGCCCGTTTGTAAATTTTCGTTGCGCGAGGCGTTAACCGTTAAACTGATCTGACTTTTTTTCCAGCGTTTAGAAAAGGTTAAATGCGAGGTAATGTTTTGATTCAGACGATCTTGTTGATTCGGCGAAAGCTGCCGGGCGAACTGTTTGTCGCTGGAAAAGGAACCGGAGCCGGAAATACTCATCGTTGGATCGATGATCTGACGGTGGTTAAAGCGAAAACGCCAGCGTTCAACGGAGCGGCCCGTGGTCGGGTCGCGCGGAAAATACTCGCCATTGAAGCGCCCGTTCAATTTGTAGCGCACATTGTAACGCAAACTGGTGCGATAGGCAAAACCGATTTTGTCGTAAAAATCCATCAAAAAAGCGGCGTCAAAATAGTCGCTGGGCGCCCAGTAGTAACCAAAGCTGCGCAAAAAACGGCCGGTGGATGCGCCTTCGCCATATTTGGGAATGACAATGCCAGAATGCCTTCCGCGTTTGTTGGGGAAAATGCCAAAGGGAAACCAGGCCAGCGGAATGTCGGCAATGTAAAAAGTGATGGGGCGCGCAACAATTTTATCTTTAATTTTAACGCGGATTTTTTCGCTCTGAAAATAGAAGTGCGGGTGGTCGATATATTCGCAGGAGGTAAAAATGCCGTCCTGTACCAGCAGAGTGCTGTCGGCAATGCGGTAGATGCGCTGACCGCGATAAAATCCGGGCTCCATCTGTGTTTTGCCCATGATCACCTTACCGCGCTTTGTCTCAAAATTGTATTCGATCTGGTCGCCGGTAATGGGATCCTGCCCCACATCCTTAAAAATCGGTTTACCGCGCACCACAGGCGTGCTGTCCGGCGCCAGAGAATCGGCCAGACCGGAAGCAAAGAGGAGTTTTTGGCGTTGATTGAGGCGAATGTAGGCCGCTTTCAATTCCATGTTCAGGTAGTTCAGTTGCGCATCGCCGATCAGTTCGATGACATTTCCGCTGTCGGAAAGGGCGATAAATTCCGCTTTGTATTTGATCGGTCCCTTTAATTCGCTGCCCTTATCCCTGGTAATGGTTGAGTCGGTTTTTAGGGAATCTCCGGCTTCCACCGATAAGGTATCTGATGAAGCGTTTTGTGCAGATAAATAACCGATGAGTAAAAATGCGAACAGAAATATCAGCCGGAATTTCATTGATTTGTCGTTCCAATCCTGCTTAATGGACCTGAGTTCAACATTTACGCCAAAGAGCGATGAAAAGATTCATCATTCAAATCATTGCAAAATTAAGAATATTGGCAGATAATAACAAATGCTTGTGCATGGGAGTGAGGGATGAGCTTAAAAAAAAGAAAAACCCACTACCGCCTTTCCCATAATACCAGAAAGGCGTGTAGTGAGTTTTTAGTTCAGGCAGATTTCAGAAAACGTTTACTTATCGCCCATAAAAGGGTAAGTCCAGTCTTCTGGCGGGACCATGGTCTCTTTAATGGAACGGACGTTCATCCAGCGGATCATGTTCAGATAGCTGCCGGCTTTGTCGTTGGTTCCGGAAGCACGCGCGCCGCCAAAAGGCTGCTGGCCCACAACGGCCGCGGTTGGTTTGTCGTTGATGTAAAAGTTGCCGGCCGCGTTGCGCAGTTTGTCGGACATGATACGCAATGCCTGGCGATCCTGGGCCCAGATGGCGCCGGTTAATCCGTAAGGCGAGGTGTTGTCGCACAGTTCCAGGGTTTCTTCGAACTGCTCGTCTTTGTAAACGTAGATGGTTAACACCGGTCCAAAGATTTCTTCTTCCATGGTTTTAAATCTGGGATTGGTGGTTACGATGGTCGTCGGTTCGATGAAAAAGCCTTTGGAGTCGTCGTATTTACCGCCGGTAATGATTTCGGCTTCGTCAGATTTCTGGGCGTAATCGATGTACGAGGTGATGGTTTCAAAAGCGCCGCGGTCGATAATGGCCGTCATAAAGTTGCGGAAATCGGTGGGCTCGCCCATTTTGATCTTTTTCACTTCTTCGATGTACATCTCTTTGAACTCCGGCCACAGCGATTCGGGAATGTACATGCGCGAGGCAGCCGAACATTTTTGTCCCTGATACTCAAAGGCGCCGCGAATGGTGGCCACGACCAGCGGTTTGATTTTGGCTGATGGATGCACAAAGATGAAGTCTTTACCGCCCGTTTCGCCGACGATGCGCGGGTAGTATTTCATTTTGTGGATGTTTTCGCCCACCTTGCGCCACATGGCCTGGAAGGTGTTGGTAGAACCGGTAAAGTGGATGCCTGCCAGATGTTCGCTTTCCAGAACCGGATCGCCTACCTGCGCTCCGCTGCCAGGAATGAAGTTGATCACGCCGTCGGGTAAGCCGGCTTCCTGTAGCAATTTCATGATAAAGTAGGCGGAATACACCGCGGAGGAGGCCGGTTTCCACAGAGCCACATTACCCACGATGGCCGGCGCGGTGGGCAGGTTGCCGGCGATTGAGGTAAAGTTAAAGGGCGTTACGGCAAAAATGAAACCTTCCAGCGGCCGATATTCCATGCGATTCCAGAACCCTCTGGGCGAGTATGGTTGTTCTTCCATCAATCGGGCCATGTAGTAGGTGTTAAAACGCCAGAAATCGACTAACTCGGCCACGGCGTCAATTTCGCTCTGGTAGGCTGTTTTAGACTGCCCCAACATGGTGGCCGCATTCAATGTGTAGCGCCATGGGCCGGCCAGCAAGTCAGCAGCTTTTAAGAAAATAGCCACGCGGTCTTCCCAGGGCATTTCGGCCCATGCTTTACGCGCTTCCAGAGCGGCGTCAATGGCCATTTGCACCTCTTTGGCCGTGGCCTTGTGGTACACGCCCAGCTTGATTTTGTGATTGTGCGGCGTGCGCATCTCAGCCGTACGACCGGTAAAAATCTCTTTGCCGCCAATAATTAACGGAACTTCGATTTCCTGCGACTGCAGTTCTGCCAGTTTATCTTTAAGAGCCTTGCGTTCGGGCGTTCCGGGGGCATAATCGTAAACCGGTTCGTTAACCGGCGTCGGTACTTTAAAATAGGCGTTGGACATATTTCAACCTCCTTTATTTTGTCAGGTTTGCTTGATTGCGATCGGTACAATATACGCAGCAAAGCAAACTAAAAGCAATACTAACGGTGCGCTTTTTTGATGTAATTAATGCATTGTTTTTTAAAAAATTAAGCGCCATATTTTAAATATTCAATTCAATACATATTTATTATGTGAAAAGGAGGGGATTCCCGCTTACGAGGCTGTTGCATGGGGGGGAGGAATTAATGCTTATATTCTCCGATATTGATAATTTTTTCTCATTCTTAAGCGTTGGGCAAAATATAGAATTAAAAACGCCAAAATATTCTTTGAAAATAAAATTAATAGATCATCTTTTTCTTGTGATGCTGTTATAAACGCTGCTAAACGTTTCCCTAACATATTTTTAAATAGAACATTAATATTATGCCCAATACACATTAACGTAAATTCACTACGAACATTATTAAGACCAGATAAGGAAAATCCACGATAGCCTAAATTATGCTTCAAGTTACCAAAAACAGGTTCAACTGTCACCGAACGCTTTTTTAGTCGTTCCTGCGCCGCTGAAGTTTGTAACTTTTTCGCCATACGTTCGCAATAACTCTCATTAACTGAACGATGGATTTGCTTAACTTTCTTTTTACTGGAAATGCATAAATTAATTAAGGGACAATCCTGACAATCATTGGAACGATATACGATCCGTTCGCTATTTCTCTCAACTGGAAAAAGCTTCTTACCCGTCGGACATTCATAGTAATCTCCCTGTTCATGATACACAAAATCACTTCGTTTTAGTTTTCTTTCTTCTTTTTGCAATTCTTCCTTGGAGGTTGGTGTCTCCTTTATCGAACGATTGGATAACTGGGGATCGGCTATTACGGCATCAATCTGCTTTTCTTCCAATTCTTTTAGGTCTGTGCTATTGTGATAACCGGAATCGGCCGTGTAAGATCGCTTATCATCTGAACCAAGATTCTTCTCTACTTGTTCTTGAATCGGTATGAATTGACCCTGGTCGTTGGGCTGGCTTACGACTTCATGAGCTACTATTAAATGACTGGACATATCTACGCCTAATTGTGCGTTATAGCCCGGTCCATCCACCGAAGGCATCATGCGGGCATCCGGCTCTTTTACATTTATTTGATGTCTTGAACGGTGTTCTGATTTGAGCTGTTTCTTACGCTCTTTCAATTGGGCTTTACGTTCTAATATCTCTTTCTCTAAGCGCTCAAGCCGTTCTTTCTCCGCTCGAAGAGTTTCTAAATCTAATTCATCCGTGGCCCCCTGTTCTACAAAATTACAGCGCTGCATGTATTGCTTGATCTCTGCTCTTAACTTCTCTATACGTTTGTCTAATTGATCCTCAGTGTAGCCATGACGCTTACTGCTGTGCGCTTTGATTTTCGTGCCATCTATGGCTATCTGGTTGAAACTACTTATGCCTTCGGCCTGGGCAATTAAAAGTATCTCTACAAAATATTGGTCTAATAAATCCAAATGTGCCTTGCGAAAACGACTTAATGTACTATGATCCGGATGCTGATTCCCAGTGATATAAATGTAGCGCGTATCATATTTACACAATTCCTCCAGCTTACGGGTGCTGGTAATGCCGTTACTATAAGCATAAAACCATAAGGCAAGCATCATGTCTGGGGCATAAGAATCACCGCCTTGTGAACTATAACGGGAATAAAGTGCACTTAAATCAAGGCGCGAAACCAACTCCACTACAAATCGACTCTTTGGATCGTCTCTGGCAAAATCTTCCACACTATAGCCAAAGAGATTCATTTGTGAGCGATTATAAGTAATAAAACTCATGGAATTCCTTTGTTATTACTTGTTTTATCTGTCGCCCAGAATTTACAAATTTTTTGAATTTTACTCAAACTGAATTTGCAACAGCCTCTTACGCGGGAATGACGTGGAAGGGTGGGAGGGATTCCCGCGTGCGCGGGAATGACTGTTGGTGAGTGGAAGGGATTCCCGCTTGCGCGGGAATGACTGTGGGCTTGCGCGGGAATGACACCATCGCCTGTCATTAATAAGGACCGCCTTTGCATAAAGAAATTTCTTGTATCTGTCTTAAAAATAATAATTTAGGCGTAGTTTTCCTGAAAGATAGCGGGTATTTGGCAAACGACTGTCATCCACTTGCTGGTAAGAGAGCGAGGCTAAAAAATTGATGCGCGGCATAAGCGTGTAGCTCAATTCCACGTACGGCCCTTTGTTAATCAAAGTTCTGTTTAAAGTTTTGATTGGCACATGACGCCACTGTCGCCTGCGGTAGTAGGTAAAACCGACTTCCAGTTTAAACAGTAAAAAATGCGTGTTTCTTAAAAAGAGCGTAAAAAATTCCGTTTGATACGATTGCAAAACCTGCTGGGCAAATTCCTGACTGAAAAAGGTTCCTTTGTCTTCCAATTCCAGCCGGGCATAAGCGCCCAGGTATTGAAAGGTGTAATAGCGAATCATTAAAGAATCGCTAATGATGTATTTGCGGAAGACAAAACTGCGGGGTTCGCTGAATAGTTGGTCAAAGTCGTAAACGGTGTAGTTGGCCAGCACTTCGGTGCTCAGTCGGTTAGAAACGGCACCGTACTGGTAAAGCAGGCGCGGATTTAACTTGTAAATGCGATTCCAGCTATTGCTGGCGCTGCGTTCTTTGTAGATGTAAATCTGGTGGAAAAGATAAGCGTAAGTCAGCAGATCCAGAGTCAACACGGGACTGATCTGCCAGGAATAACGGATATTGAAAACAAATCGTTGTTCGTCGCGGTCGTCGTTGTTTACCACAGAATCGGGCGTGTCGTACTGGGATTTTACGTAGGCAAAGTTAAACATCAATCGGTGTTTTGGATTAATGTAATAATTCAAATCGGCGTTAAAAGCGCTTTGACGGGTGCGGCTGTCGGTCACGGTGCCGGCATTGTCCTGGGTTTCGTCTGAGGTGCGAAAGGTTAATAAAAAATTTAAACGACGCCCTAAGTGCAGGTAGCGAAAATAATTTTCAAAAAGGAAGATGGAGCGGCCGTTAAAGTACGAGATCTCTCGCGATTGCAGGCGCGTTTGTACCAGCAATCGATTGGTGGGGCTCAAATCGTAATACAATTTATTTTGTAGTTCTCGCTGGCTGATTGTAACCTGCTCAATGGAATCGGCAACGTAATATTCTTTGGAAAGATCATTCCAGCGAACAAATAAGGAATCCATGCTAAATTTGGAAAAACGGGAAGTGAAGTAAGCGTTAACATCGTATTCTCTGTTTTGCCTTTCCGGGTAAAAATCGAGGTTGGCGCTGGCTTTAAGATCGGCTGTGTAGGCGTTAAAATGATATCGATCCAGGTGCAGCCGGCCGCCGGTGTCCCAGCCCCAGTCCACATGCGAACGATTTTTGGCGTTCTGATAGCCCAGGTAGGGCGTGAGTTTTATATTTTGCAAAAAGGTGTTTTCAAAAAACAATCCCAGCCGATGATTGCCAAATTGATTGTTTAGCGACACCTGTTTGTCGCTCTGATACCAGCTGTAAAAATAGAGTCCGGCGTTAAATCGCTTACGTTTCCAGTAAATCAAACCGTCCAGGGTGTGTTCGTCTTTCCATTTTTTTTTGCCTTCGGCGGGAATCAATAAATTGCTCTGAAAACGATCGCGCACCAACCAATTGAGATTTGAGGTGTCCTGACTCTGTGCGGAGAATGTGCCGATCCAGTTGTAGGTGTTGATTTGTTTGTAAAAATCGGTGGTTAACTGTCCCGGCAATTTAAGCTGTTGCACTTCGGGCACCTGAGAGCGCAAGTTTAGCGCAAAAATAAGCACAAAGTAAAGGATAAAATATCGCGGTTTCAGTGATCCGATCCCTTTAATGGTTACTTTTCCTTGATAATTTTGTAAACCTTTTCGTCTTTCTTTTTCATATTATACTTTTCTCTGGCGATTTTTTCAATATAGTCCAGGTCGTTTTTTAAGCGTTCGGCTTCTTTTTTTAAAGATTGCTTTTCATTTTTGAGGGACTGGATTTCTTTTTGCAGGGATTTTTTGTAAGTGGTTTGTTTAAAATACTGGATAACGCTGCGTGGTCCGGAAAAAAATAATAAATAGACCACGGCAAAAATAAAAAACCCGATCAGGATTTTTAAAATGTTTTTAGGTGTGGTCTTGTTGCGTTTTCTTTTTTTAGTTTTCATGATTTTTAAAAGCCTGGCAGAAAGTTTCTGCCAGGCTCCTCTGAATTAGCGTTTAAAAGCTTTGCGTCCCAAAAAGACGGCGTTTTCGCCCAGGATGTCTTCAATTCTTAAAAGTTGATTGTATTTGGCGATTCGGTCGCTGCGCGAGGCAGAACCGGTTTTAATCTGACCGGCGTTGGTGGCCACAACCAGGTCGGCGATGGTGGCGTCTTCCGTTTCGCCGGAGCGATGGGAAACGACGGCTGTCCAGCCGGCCTTGTGCGCCATTTCAATGGCGTCCAGGGTTTCGGTAACGGTTCCGATCTGATTCAATTTGATCAAAATGGAATTGGCCACATCCATGTCAATGCCTTTGGCCAGCAACTGTGTGTTGGTTACAAAAATATCGTCGCCAACCAGTTGAATTTTGCCGCCCAGTCGCTGGTTCAAAATTTTCCAGCCGTCCCAGTCGTCTTCGGCCAGACCGTCTTCGATGGAGATGATGGGGTATTTTTCAACCCAATCGGCGTAGTAGTCAACCATTTCGGCGCTGGTCAATTCCTTGTTTTCCGAGGCCAGAATGTAACGTTGTTTCTCTTTGTCGTAAAATTCGCTGGAGGCGGGGTCAAGGCAGATGAAGATCTGCTCGCCCGGTTTGTAGCCGGCTGCTTCGATGGCTTCGATGATCAAATCCAGCGCCTCGCGGTTCGACTTTAAATCGGGCGCAAATCCGCCTTCGTCGCCAACCGCCGTGTTGTAGTTGCGTTTTCCGAGTACTTTTTTAAGATGATGGAACACTTCGGCGCCCATGCGCAAAGCTTCGCGGAACGATTCGGCGCCGGCCGGAGCAATCATAAACTCCTGAATATCTACATTGTTGTCGGCATGTTTGCCGCCATTCAGAATGTTCATCATCGGAACGGGCAGCACTTTGCCGTTTACACCGCCGAGATACTGAAAGAGGGGCAGCCCCACGGAGTCGGCAGCGGCCTTAGCCACGGCCATGGATACGCCTAAAATGGCGTTGGCGCCCAGTTTACTCTTGTTCGGCGTGCCATCAAGGTTGAGCATCAGGCTGTCAATAAAAGGCTGATCGGTGGCTTCGACGCCAATTAATTCTTCGGCAATGATGTCGTTTACATTTTGTACGGCTTTCAAAACGCCTTTGCCCAGGTAGCGGGCAGGATCGCCGTCGCGTAATTCAACGGCTTCATTTTCACCGGTGGAGGCGCCGGAGGGAACCGCGGCGCGCCCTAACGAGCCGTCGTCCAGCAGTACTTCCACTTCAATGGTGGGATTTCCACGACTATCTAAGATCTCCCGTGCATAAATATCATCGATCAATGGCATGGTTTTATCCTTTCCTGTTTTTTAATCTGACCGGTTTTTAATATTAACATTTTCACAAAATAAACAGTGATCGCAAAAAGTTCAAAAAAATCTTTCAATGAAATTGTTACAGCGTTTTATTCAACACAAAAAGGAGTAACAAGTTCCTGCGCCAGACGAAACCGGCCAACAAACATTCTTTTGCTTTATTGGCCAGGGGCTCTGCACGCCGACTTTGATCGATTCAACCCCTAAACCTCTAAACCTCTAAACTCCTAAACGCTTACCCATTCTCTTCTCTATGTACAATGGTGGCCGAAGCCTGAGCCGTGGGAAAGATGACAACATCTGCAATTTGTACGTGCGGCGGACGACTGACGATAAAGACGATGGTTTCTGCAATGTCCTCGCCTGTAAGAGGCTGCATGCCGCGGTACACATTTTTGGCCTTTTCTTTGTCTCCTTTAAAGCGGACGATGCTAAATTCCGTTTCTACTAAACCGGGATCCACGGAAGAAACACGGATGGGCGTATCCACCAGGTCGATGCGCAATCCTTTGGTTAAAGCGTCAACCGCATGTTTGGTAGCGCAATACACATTACCTCCAGGGTAAACCTCGTGTCCGGCAATGGAGCCAATGTTAACCACATCGCCCTTACCGCGTTTTACCATGCCCGGTACCACGGTGCGCGTTACGTAGAGTAAGCCTTTGACATTCGTATCGATCATTGCCTCCCAATCTTCCACTTCGCCTTCATGCAATCGGGAAAGGCCGAAAGCCAGGCCGGCATTATTGATCAAAATGTCAATATTTTTCCAGAATTCCGGCAGGCCGTTAATCGCCGTTTGAACCGCTGCAAAATCGCGTACATCCACAGGTAAGGCAATCCAGTTGGCTTTAAAACGTTTTTTTATCTCTTCGCCTACGGCTTCCAGGCGTTCAATGCGCCGGCCCAATAATATAACGCTGGCTCCTTCACGAGCCAGGGCGATGGCGGTGGCTTTCCCAATTCCGCTGGTGGCGCCGGTTACAAGGGCAATTCTTCCTGTTAAAGACATCGTACCTCCTATTCCGTTTGCTGTGTTCTTTAACTATTGTCTTTTTTGTGAATTTATTTTATTTTCGTAAATTTACAAATAAAACTAATAGAAGTCACGGGGAGCGTGTACGAATGAGTGCGGCTTAGGTTGAGCATGAGCCGTTTTCTCATCTGGAACGCAGTGGAGAGAGGAGTCTCTTTAAAAAGGTAAAATCTCTTAAATGTTTTAATATTGAGTTCACTTAAAAAAGGTATTTTTTACCATTCCAGTAAAAAAATCCTTTAAAGGATGGATTGTCTTATTGGATTTTGAAGTTTTCTGAGGGTGTCTCAAAAGCGAAAATTAAAAAAAATAGGGAAAAGTTTACAATAGCCCTCACCTCCTGCCGCTTTTCTGGAGAGCGTGATCATGTGGGCGCAGTCATTTACTCTGGCGGGATAATTCGTCAGTAAAAAACATTTCCGTCCGAATGAATAAATTAATGGCAGAATTGTAATATGATGCAAGAAGAATTAAAAGAAAGCGAACTAAGCGATCGGCAGGCGATTGAAGCCTGTCTGGAAGGCGATAAAGAAAAGTATCGGATCATTGTTGAGCGATACAAAGAACGCGCCTATTACATGGCCTTGATGTTTGTCAAAAACCACGAGGATGCGATGGATTTGTCGCAGGAGGCGTTTTACCGGGCGTACCGATCGCTGGCGGATTTTGATCCCGGGCGGCCGTTTTACAGCTGGTTTTATCGGATTTTAAAAAACCTTTGCATTAATTTTGTGAATCATCACAGGCGAAAACAGCCCATGGATGATGACATGGAGCGTCAGGTTCAGGCGGAGGGAACTTTTCCGGACGAAGTTTTTGAAAAAAACGAACGGGCCGAAATTATCTGGCAGGCTCTGTCGCTGCTGGATGAGAAGGATCGGGAAATAATTGTTTTGAAGGAATTTAATGAATTTTCGTATCAGGAAATAGCCGATGCATTGCAAATACCCATAGGCAGTGTGATGTCAAGACTTTACTATGCCCGAAAGCGTTTGTTAAAAAAGCTAAAACAATTTGAGGGCGATTTATGAAATGTGAACAGGCACGTTTTTTGATGATGGGCTATCTGGACGGCGAATTAGATGAGAAACAAAAGGCCGAGTTTTTAGAACATTTAAATAGCTGCCCTGACTGTCAGGCAGAATGGCCATCTTTTAATCAACTAAAGGAGGAAAGCAAAAAAATGAAGTTCCGCGCCCTGCCCGAAATGTACTGGGACGAGTACTGGCAACAGGTTTATAATCGTATTGAGCGGGGGATCGGCTGGATTCTTTTTAGTCTGGGGGCAATTATTGTATTGGCATTTGCAGGCTACGAAGTTTTGAAAGAGTTCTTTTTAGATGCCTCTCAACCGCTTGTTTTGAGGATTGGTATGGGACTTTTGATGTTTGGTTTTATCGTATTGTTTGTCTCTGTTTTGCGAGAAAAGTTAATGGTTCGGCGTCATGACAAATATCGGAGGATAATTAGATGATCATTACAACAGCAAGTGAAATTCCGGCAAATGAGATTGTGGAAATTTTAGGCGTGGTCGAAGGAAACACGATTCGTGCGCGTAATATTGGCAGAGATATTTTAGCTGTTTTAAAAGGCCTGATCGGCGGAGAAATTGAAGAATACACCAAACTACTGGCGGAATCCAGAGAACAGGCCCTGGACCGCATGAAGGCCATGGCTGCAAGCCGTGGGGCAGACGCTGTGATTAACGTGCGTTTTTCGACTTCTTACATTATGAGCAATGCGGCTGAAATTCTGGTTTACGGTACGGCCGTTAAACTTAGAAAAAAGTAACAGGGCAAAAAAGACAACTTTGCCAGCGTTCGCCGCGGGTTAGGGAATCAAAGATTTGTATTTTTTGGATAAAGTCCGAATGAGCCTCAGGCGGGGAAGGTTAAAACTTTATTTAAACTGATACGTTTTGGTGATCCAGTATTCTACCTTGTTCTGGTTCAGGCTGATGGTTTCCCAGCGCGATTTGCGCGCGGCCGCCAACACTCTGCGCACGGCTAACGGATTTTGCGTGGAATTGGAAAGCACACGGTAGTCTTTCATGCGGCCGTTTTTGTCAATTAAAAGCTTTAAAACCACACTGCCTTTAAGCTGCAGATCATCCACCTGAGGCAGAACTTCTATGATCTGGCGGGGCATGAAGGGCAAATCGTCTTCGCTTAAGGGCGCGTCGCCCATCAAGACCTGGCCCTTAGCCGTCAGATGTTCAGAAGATTCAATGGGCACTTCTTCCAGCATCTCCAGCTCTTCGCCTGCCACCGGGATCGCCGGTTTTAAGGGCGGAGGCGAAGCCTTTTTAAGCTGGACGGTTCTGGGAATTTCCAGAATTTTCAGCTCTTCAATCTGAATGGCCGGCAGCGTATATGAAATGCGATTGAATCGTGGAAACAGCCGGAATAACACCACCAGAGCAAGGAGTACAATAATAAAACTTATTTGCAGTGTTCGAATGTAATTGCTGCGTTTTACAAACATGATCCATTCAAATTTTCAGTCCTATTGTTTAGTAAATTTAAACTGCCGGTAAAAGTTTCCGCTAATTATTTGATCAGCACATCGGTGATGATGCCATTAAAATGCTGGTTAACCATTTCTTTAAAGACCGGTTCGTCTTTAATCGTCCAGATGTAAACTTCTTTTTTTAGACGGCGGGAAATCTGCAAAAAGCGTTCGCTAACCAGGCGGTAGTGCGGATGCCAGGCGTCGGCTTTAACGATTTTATCGATGTAACGATGAACCAGGGAAAAATTGCGAAAGAGATAGCCGGTGCGGATTTCCGGGAATTCTTTTTTAATCACGCGTAAAAAATTGGGACTAAAAGACGAAAGCCATATCTGGTCTTGCATGTCGTGCTGTTTAACATCGTGAACGATGGCCCGAATTAACAGCACATTGTTGGTAAATAGATTTTTAATATCAAGATTAATGGGCACGGTGTTTTTAAAATGGGCCAGAAATTCGGAAAGAGTGCAAATATTGTCCTGGTATCGGTAGGCGATGTGATTAAAACGCAGTTGCTTGAGTTCTTTTAACGGACTTTTACGTACCGCTTTAATTTTTCGGAAATGTCGCCACAACCAATAGTCATGAAAGAGAACGATTTCGCCGCTGCCACACATCCGTAAATCCACTTCCAGAGCCGAAGCGCCGTGTTCCAGGGCCAATTCGCAAGCCTTAATGGTGTTTTCGGGCGCTAAATTTTTCGCGCCGCGATGGGCGATGATTAAGGGTTTTGATTCATTCATTTTAAACAAATTTGTAATTAATGGTACTCAGCACAACAAAAAGTGTGAGTAAAAACAAAACCAGCCAGTAAATCAGCTTTGACCAGCGATTTGTGAACAGAATTTTTTGTCCGAGCAACGCATAGGAAATACCGGAAACCAGAATGACCCCGTAACTGGCAACAATGGCTATTTTAGCCACAAGCGGAGCCCAGCCCGTTAAATACAGGATGCCCGCTATCGAAACAATGGTGGTATTTAACTTGCCCCAGAAATTTGCCGGGGTGGGATGCCCCAGTTTTTTTGCGCAGGCGGCGCCCAGGATAAGGATTAGAATATCTCGATAAATTAAATAAACCGCCAGCGGCAGGGGAAAATCACGGTAGATCACCAGCAATATCAAGCCAATCCCAAGATCGATCTTATCTGCAAGCGGATCCAGAATTTGCCCCAGATCGGTAACCTGATTGAGACGCCGGCTAAAGAATCCATCCAAAAAATCGGTGCTGGCGGCAATCAAAACAAGAATAATCACCATGTTGTGTGCAAAAGGCGTATCGAATCGAATATAATAAGCAATCGGTAATATCAGGAGCAGGCGAAGGAGACTGAGAAGGTTGGGCACATAAAGAAACTCTTTAGGTTTAATCTGCATAAAATCCTGCCTTTTCAGTTTCAAAAATTATAATCTAATAAAATAACTTAAAAATTTAAAAGAGGCAAAAATATTTAAATTAAAATTTTTCAATCAGTTTAAGTAGAAATTTATGCATAAAGTTCTTATATTTAAAAAGAAAATGACGAAGGATTAAATTGACCTTTGGGTTAAAAACGAAGGAACGTTTTTTTACATTTCATGGATGGATGTTTTAATCAGCGACCTTTAAATCCATGGAAAGGATTATATGAGGATTAAATCCGTAGAAATTACCGGATTTAAAGGTGTAGCGGAAAAAGCTCGTTTTAATTTCGATGCTGCGAATTTTTCCCCGGTTTTATTTGATGCGAAAGAGCAGACCGCTCTCCTAATTTATAAAGCCGTTTTTGGTATTATTTTTGGTTTCACCGAAGAGCAAAAAAAACGATTTCGATCGGAAAACAAAGCCATCGGAACATTTACCGGGCTGGTGGAAATTCAGCTGGATAATGAAGAGTATTTAATAGAAAGAGATTTCGAAACCGACTTTGTAGCCTGTGTGGCGCTGCGCGGGAGTCGAATGCACACCATTTATCAAGGTAAGGATATTATAACCAATGGATCGCACAAGGCCTATCTGGGTACCATCAAGAATTACGCTCCGCAACTAATAGAATCCATCAATCACGCTTTTAAACAGATTGCAACGCTGAAGGCCGGGCATAAAGTTGCGCCATCTGCAGAACAAACCAGATCAGCGGAAAGCCCGCATTCCAATATCTATTTTTTAAAAGTGGAGAGTTCCGCTGCGCCAGAGAGAAAAAACAATGTCCTGCTGGAGAAATATCCCCATTTATTCTATGAGATTTTTAATAAAGCCAACGACGCCATCTTTCTGTGGAAGCTGAACTCAGATTTAACCCCGGGAAGGTGTATTGAAGCCAACCGGGCCGCCTGCGAGTTAACCGGTTATTCGTTAAGCGAGCTAAGAATGATGACTTTTTTAGACCTGAAGCCGAAGCTGGAAAGAGAACGCATTCTCGATTTGATGCAGCAATTAATTTCGCGCGGGCGGTTGTCACTCGAAACCGTTAATCTAACAAAAGACGGGCGAGAAGTTTTTGTGGAAATTAACGCCCACACTTTTTATATCGAAGATCAACGTGTTATCCTGTCGGTTACGCGTGATATCTCCCAAAAAAAGCATTTTGAAGAAGAAATTTTAAAGTCGAACATTAAATACCGGGCTTTGTTCGAAAACGCCAGCGATGCAATCTTTTTACTTGATCGGACGAAAATCATTGATTGCAACCAGACGGCGTTAAACTTATTAAAAGTCGAAAAAAAGAATTTAGTGGGAAAAGCTTTTGTCGATATTTGCCATAAAATTCGAACAACCGGCAGTTCACAAAATAAAGAAAAAACTCTGAAAAATATTTTAGAAATCGTTTATGCCGGTCGCAAAAAATCGTTTAACTGCACTTTTTTTAGCAAAGACAGGCAAAAAATCGAGGCCGAAGCCCGCCTGGAATTACTGGATCTCAGAGGGCAAAAATATGTGCAGGTTATTATCAAAGACCTGACGAAAATTAAAGAAACGCAACGCGCCCTGCTTAAGAAAAACTTACAATATCAGAATTTTATCCAGAATTCGCTGGTAGGCATCTGGTATGTTGAATTCAAAAATCCAATTTCCGTTAAATTGCCTGCCAGGGAGATCGCCAAAAAAATCTTTTACGAAGGCAGATTTGTTGAAGTGAACGACGCTCTGGTTAAGATGTACCGTAAAAAAAGCGCAAAAGAGATTATCGGGCAGCCGCCTTCGGTTTTCAGCATCGACCATCAAAAGAGCCTGAAAAACCTTACAGAATTTGTACAAAACGACTTTCGCATGGAATTAAAAGAGACCGTGGAAAAGGCTGGCGATAAAAAACAAAGCTACTTCAATAACTCTTATTTTGGCCATGTTGAAGACGGAGCGCTGCAATGGATGTGGGGGCTGCAAATTGACGTAACGCACCAAAAAGAGCTCGAAGAGCAGTTTCTGCACTCGCAAAAGATGGAAGCCATTGGCATGCTGGCCGGCGGCATTGCGCACGATTTCAACAATATTTTAACCGTGATTAACGGCTATGCCGATATGCTGTCGCGGCGCATGAAGGCCGATGATCCGTTGTTCAAATACATCGCCCAGATTCGTCAGGCAGGCGAAAAAGCTTCCAATTTAACCTCGCAGTTGCTGGCATTCAGCCGCAAACAGGTGTTCCAGACGCGGAGCATCAACCTGAACCAGTTGATCAAAGGCATGATCTCCATGGTGCAGCGCATTATCGGTGAGCATATTGAAATTGTTACGCGTCTGTCCAGTGATTTGCGCGCCATTCGTTTTGACGAAAACAAGATTGAACAAATCATTTTAAACATGGCCGTTAACGCCAAAGATGCCATGCCGCGCGGCGGTAAGCTTTTCCTGGAAACGCGCAATGTGACGCTGGATGCCGCTTATTGCGCCAAGCGTCCGGAGTTCAGAGAAGGAGAGTACGTGCTTTTAACCATCTCCGATACGGGCGTGGGAATCGAAAAAGAAACCCTGAAACATATTTTCGAACCGTTTTTTACCACCAAAGAAAAAGGCATGGGAACCGGCCTGGGACTGGCCACCGTTTACGGTATTGTTAAGCAGGCCAATGGTTACATTACCGTGCAAAGTCAGGTGGGGCAGGGCACCACTTTTTCCATCTATTTCCCGACGATCAACAAGATGGAAGTGATCCTGGAAAAAGATGACGATGACGATTTAATCTTGTTTGATGACCTGCGCGGAAACGAAACCATTCTGGTGGTAGAAGATGACGCCACGGTGCGCCAGGTGATCGTGGAAACATTACATAATTACGGCTATCGGGTGCTGGAAGCCATGGACGGCGCCGAAGCGCTGGAAATTTTTGCTCTCAGCGCAGACCAGATCGATTTGATCGTTTCCGATATTGTAATGCCGCGCGTAAACGGTATCGAGTTCCATCTGCGAATTTTAAAAACCAATCCTCTTGTTAAATTTATTTTTATCTCCGGCTATTCCAATGTTGAAATTTTAAAAGACGCAGATTTAAACAGCGTTGAATTTGTTCAAAAACCATTTAAATTGCAGGAACTGGTCAGGCGTGTCAGAAAAGTTTTAAATTACTCCAGAGAAAGCCTGCCAACAGATTAAGACCAATAAAACATGTCGGACATTATGGCCGCAGAAAGAATCGTTTTTCTCAAACTCCTGCCGGAGAAGGTGGAAATAGCCGTTAAAAAAAACAGCGTGTTCGCGCAGGCTCTGGCCGGGGCCGGAATTCGGCTACAGTTGCCGTGCGGCGGCGCCGGAATTTGCGGCAAATGTAAGATCAAATTTGTAAAGGGCGCGCCACAGCCCGTCATTATCGAAGAAACCCTTTTAACCAGCCAGGAAGTGCAAAAAGGCGTTCGCCTGGCGTGCATGACCAGAGTCAGCGCCGATGCACAGGTGCTCGTCCCCGACTCTTTGAAATTAGAATCGTTTGCCGTATCCGCTCGGCCGCAAATCAAGCAAACAGAATTCGCTCCTTTAGTCCGTAAATTGCATGTTAAGCTGCCATTAGACCGCTTACTTAATGAAAAAAGCGACGCTGACTTACTTAAAAATCATCTCGAGCAGGAGGCGGGATTACCAGAAGTTACGATTTATCATGCGGTTTTGAGTAAGATCCCTTCTGCCATCCGTCAGCGGCAGGGCGAGGTGACCGTTACTCTGTTTCAGACGCAGGTGATCGACGTGGAAGCGGGCGACACGCAGAGCAGCAATTTTGCCCTGGCTCTTGACCTGGGCACAACCACGGTAGGCCTTTTGCTCATCGATTTGTGGACAGGGCAGACTCTGGATTATGCCGTTTTCCCCAATCCGCAAATTTCTTTTGGCGCCGATTTGATCTCCAGAATCGGTTACGCCTCTCAGGGGGCTGAACGGCTCAGCGCGTTAAAACAGGCAATTCATGAAAAACTTACCGAAGTGATTGAACAGCTTTGCCTGCAGCATCAAATTTCGCCCGCCAATATTTACCTGCTGATGCTCGCCGGAAATACGGTAATGACGCAAATATTCTGGGGAATTACGCCCAGATATGTGGGATTGTTTCCGTTTAAGCCCACCGTTTCCCAGGCGCTTTTGCAGTTCTTTTTTAACCTGTTTCCGGGAAGGCTGACCCTGCCCGCGGTCTTTAGCTTTCCGCTGATCGGCGGTTTTGTGGGCGGCGATGCGCTGGCTGGAATGATGGCCGCTCCGGTTAGGCCCGGCCGAGAGAAGGGCCCCGCCCTGTTGATTGATATCGGAACCAACTGCGAAGTGATCCTGCAAAAAGGGACGGAGGCGCTTGCGGCATCGGCGCCGGCAGGCCCCGCCCTGGAGGGGGCAAACATTTCTCAGGGAATGCGGGCCGTTCCCGGCGCGTTGATCGAGATTCGCCGCGACGGAGATCGAATGCGCTGGCAAACCATTGAAAACGAACCGCCGGCTGGAATTTGCGGCAGCGGTTTGTTTCACATCATTCATTATCTGACAGAAGAAAAGGTCATCACCGAAGACGGCTTAATCGATGCCGACCATCCCAGGGCCTTCTGGCGCCAGCGCATACAGCTTGCGGAGAATAATCTTGCGCAAATTTTATTGGTCTCCACAGATGAAGGCGCGCTTCAGGACATCTTTTTAACCCAGCAGGATGTGCGGGAATTTCAATTGGCCATCGGGGCAATCAGCAGCGCCTGGTGTCTGCTTTGTCGGCAGTTGCAGGTTGAACCAGCGGCGATCGAACGGATTTTTGTGGCCGGAGCCTTCGGAAATTTTATTCGCCCCGAAAGTTTAATTCATCTGGGCGCCATTCCTGCCGTTTCCGGAGAGCGAATTAAATTCATTGGCAATGCCTCTCTGGAGGGGCTTAGGCAAACCATCCTGAATGGGCAGCGGTTTGAGGAATTGAAATCTGTTAGCCAGAGCGTTCAATTTGTAGAACTGGCCTCCGATCCTGGTTTTCAGGATGTTTTTGTGGAACACTTAAAACTTAAAAAACGTACGAACCCTTTCAACAAGTAGGTGATTGTCATGCTTCGATATCGATTGATTGCGTTTGGCCTTTTTCTGGTTCTTGGCCTGAACCTGTTAATGGCCGGTCAGCAGCGTTTTGCCTATCTGGGCGATTTCAAACTGGAATCCGGCGCGGTCATCAAAAATTGTAAAATAGGCTACCGGACATTCGGGCGTTTGAATTCCGCCCGCGATAACGCCATTTTGTTTCCTACCTGGTTTGGCGGGACCAGCGAGCACCTGGGCCGCTTAATCGGGCCCGAAGGTTTGATTGACAGCACTCGCTACTTCATCATAGCGGTGGATGCGCTGGGCAATGGCGTTTCCAGCTCGCCGTCTAACAGCCCGGAACAGCCAGACGAAAAATTTCCGTCGTTTACCATTACGGATATGGTGCGTTCCCAATACCGCTTGCTCACCGAACATTTACACATAAACCATTTGTTCGCGGTGATCGGCGGTTCCATGGGCGGCATGCAAACCTTTGAATGGATGGTGCGCTATCCCGACTTCATGAAAAAGGCAGTCCCTTATGTGGGCACCCCGCAGTTTTCTTCCTATGATGTTCTTTTGTGGCGCCAGGCGCTGGAAATTTTAAACATCGGCTGGAAGTACCGCGTGCCTGCCGATTCGGTTCGCGCTCTGCTCAAGGCCCTGATCGCCTTAAACGCCAGAACGCCCGAATGGATCGTTGAAAACTGGACGGTAGATTTTGTTAAACAGCGCTTTGAGGCGTTATTCGACGGTGAACCGTCCACTTTTACCAATCGCAACTTTGAAGCGCAGGCCAGAGCCATGCTGCAACACGACATCAGCAAAATTGAAAACGGCGACTGGCAAAAGGTTGCCCGGCGCGTAAAAGCCAGAGTTTTGATAATCAATGTGGAAACGGATCACATGGTAAACCACAAAGCGGCCGTTCGCTTTGCACAATTAATAAATGCTCGCACGTTTACGCTCAATGATCCTTGCGGTCACCTGGCCATTGGTTGTCAGCTTAAAAGAGTATCTGCTGTTATTAAACAATTTTTGGAGAATGAATGAAGGGAAAAATAGAAAAAATTTGTTACACGCCAATCGGATATGTGCATAGCCCGCATAGCGATCCTTCTAAAACGCCCATACAACCCATCTACGCTGGTGGTTTTAAAGGTTATGTGGAAGTTTTGCCGGAATACGTTGACGGCCTGGATAAACTGGAAGATTTTTCGCACATCTTTTTGATTGTACACATGCATCTGAAACAAGAAACCAAACTAAGAGTCAAACCCTATTTGCATGACCGCGAGAAGGGCATTTTTGCCACGCGTTCTGCGGCGCGTCCAAACCATATCGGTTTAAGTCTGGTTCGCCTGGAAAAAATCGAAGGCAACAAAATTTGGGTTAATGATCTTGATTTGCTGGATGGAACGCCGGTGCTGGATATCAAACCGTTTACGCGCGAGCTGGATAGCCGGCAGAATACGCGCGACGGATGGGTGGAATTGATTGACCGCGAGAAGGCTCGAAAAAAAGGCAGGCGCGCCGACCACTGAATACAATCCAGCTAAAAAAAAACTCCCCGCAGCCGTAAACTTTGGGGAGTTTAAATGAAATGCGATAGTACCGTCTAACACACCTTGATGCCGTTACCGATTTATTTGCAATAGACGTCAAAAATTTCTTTGAGGTCTTCTGCTATTTCTTCCGCCGGGCTCCCTTCAATATGGTGGCGCGGCATAAAGTAAATCGGTTCGCCGTCTTTAAAAAGAGCGATGGAGGGCGAAGAGGCGGGATAGTTTTTGATGCGTTTGCGTACGCTTTCCACCGCATCCAGATCGACGCCGGCAAAACAGGTGCCAATTCGGTCCGGTAGTTTGTCATGGCCTAAGGCCAGTTTGAGCGCTGGTCTGGCGCTTCGGGCGGCGCAACCGCAAACCGAATTGATAAACACCAGCGTGATACCTGGTTGTTGCAGTGCATGGTCAATTTCTTCGGCTGTACGCCACTCTTCCACGCCTGCCGATGTTACTTCTTCGCGTAATGGTTTGACCATCTCTTCGGAATATCTTGGGGCGCGGGATATATTTAATGTCGTCATTATTACCTCCTTTGTGGGTTTGATGCATGTTTACATTGAAAAACGATGGACGGAAGGGATTAATTCCCGGTGGAAGGGATTCCGGCTGCCCACCAGTCATTCCCGCGAAAGCCAACCAGTCATTCCCGCGCAAGCGGGAATCCTTTCACCTTGCAGGGGATTCCGGCTCTCGCTGCGCTCGGCCGGAATGACTGCCCGCTCGAATGAAAGCCCGCAGAAAGCCGCTTATTTTTTTCTAATTAAAAAAAAAGGATAGCCGATAACAAGGTTAACACTTAATAATCAGTGGGAATCTTTATGGCAAAGGACGAGATATTTAACGAAATAGAGTCTAAAATGTTAAACAAGATTAAATTAAACGTCAAAGAATACGATGAGCTTTACAGAAAAGGCCTGGATCTGATTAAAAAGATGCCAAACAGCCAGGAATTGTTGATTTCCATTTTAGAAGAATATGAAGAACGGCTGGATGAACTGCCGCCCATCGATATCCAGGTCGAAAATCTTGAGAATTTTGATGAAAAGCTAAAAGAAAAGATCAAAGCGCTTATTTTATTTGGAACACAGGCCGCCCTGCTTAATGAAAACGCCAAAATGCATCATCAGTTGAGAGTCGTCAATCAAAAATATAAGGATCTGATTAGCGTGGTCACCCATGAATTCAAAAATGCCTTAACATCCATTTACGGTTATAACCGGATTTTAAAAAAAAGAGTGGAAAACCAGGATTACGACCGCTTGCTCCCCATGATCGATAACATCGATCGGCTGACAAAAAACCTGTTTACGATGGTTGACACCCTGCTTAATATGTCCTTAATCGAAGAAGGGAAATTATCCCTGAATCGCCAGATATTTGATTTTATGGAAGATGTAATCACGCCGTTAATCAATGAGTTTGAACCGCAATTGAAAGAGAAAAATCAAAAGATCGTACTAAAAAAGAGCGACAAAATTTTGTACAATGGCGATTTACACTTGTTGCAGGTGGTTTTTCGAAACCTGATCATGAACGCCTTGCAATACGGAGACGAAGATTCCGAAATAGAGATCGACTTTAATAAGGGGGAAGACTCGCTGGAAATTTATTTTCTGAATTATGGAATGGGCGTTCAGAAAGAACAGATTCCGCATCTGTTTGAAAAGTTTTCAAGATTTACTAAATTACAGGGCCGGCATAATGTGGGTATCGGTTTGTACACCGTAAAAAACATTATTGAACTTCACGGCGGCAAAATCACGGTAGAGTCTAACCCGGGGGAGTGGATAAAGTTTATTATAACCCTTCCCTTAACCTTGCAAAGGATGGAAGCACAAAATGGGTGATATCGTCCGTTTTCACGTTCCCTGCAAAATTGAATACACGAACATGGTGGAAGATTTTTCCGAACTGATATCCAATTATTTGATGATCGATCCGGACGAGAGAAAAAAAATTGCCCAGCATTTACGCGCGGTGATTAATGAGGTGTTTATCAATATTGTGAACCACTCCAACACCTCGGCGATTGATGAAATGGTACGCTTCCAGTTTGAGATGGATATGAACTTTATCGTCATCTCCATTTTTGATTATGGGCCCGGCTTCCAGGCCGAATCTCACTACCCGCCGTATCCTCCCTATTTGTTGGGCAAAAAGTATCCTCTGAACAGGGTGCTGGACGGGTTGGTGTCCTACAAAATTTTGGATCCTTTCACGGTTTCGTTCATTTTTGAAGAAAATATTGGTTCGGAAATAGATTTTGAAAACAAGGAACACATATTGCGCGATCATGGATTAGGGTTATCGATTATCACCAAATTAATGGATCAGGTGACCTATAGTTATCTCGGAGAAGGACGTTTTGACTGGAAGCTGGTCAAACAACTTTCCGCCTTTCAAACCAAAGAATAACTTCGCCCTTCTTAAAAAAAATACGGAAAATATCGCAAAAAGAGTGAAACTTTCATTTGAATGTATTATATTTATGATGCAGTTTATTTTGTCACGATCATATTGACTTAACAAAGGGGGAGTCCATGAGTAATTCTGCTTTTCAACCGTTGACGATGCTGAGCGAAGATGAACAGATGCTGTTCGATTCCGTAAAATCTTTCGCCGAAGAACGGATTAAACCTTTATCCCGGGAAATGGATGAAAAAGGACAAATGGATTCGGCCATTATTAAAGAATTTTTTGAAATGGGGCTGATGGGTATTGAAGTCCCCGAAAAATTCGGCGGCGCGGAATCCAGTTTTTTTATGGCCATTCTGGCAGTGGAAGCGTTAAGCGCGGTGGATCCATCGGCAGCCATTGTAATTGACGTTCAAAATACTCTGGTAAACAACGCCATCCTGCGCTGGGGAAGCGATCAAATCAAAGAAAAATATTTGCCCCAGCTCTGCAGCTCCAAAATTGGTTCGTACGCTCTTTCCGAAGCCGGTTCGGGCAGCGATGCTTTTGCTTTAAAGTGCCGCGCCGAAGATAAAGGCGATTACTGGCTTTTGAACGGTCAAAAGTTATGGATTACCAATGCCGCCGAAGCCGAAATTTTTATTGTCTTTGCCAATGCCAATCCCGAAGCCGGTTACAAGGGAATTAACGCGTTTATTATCGAGCGCGATTTCGAAGGCTTTTCTGTGGGTAAAAAGGAAGACAAATTGGGCATTCGCGCCTCGTCCACCTGCGAGTTGATTTTAGAAAATTGTAAGGTGCCCAAAGAAAATGTGCTGGGAGAAGTGGGCAAAGGGTACAAAGTAGCCATCGAAACCTTAAATGAAGGCCGAATTGGCATTGGCGCTCAGATGATTGGCGTTGCTCAGGGAGCGCTGGACGCCGCCGTTCAATACACTCAGGAAAGAGAGCAGTTTGGCAAAGCCATCGCCACATTTCAGGGCGTGCAGTTCCAGCTGGCTGAAGCGGCCACCGAACTGGAGGCAGCCAGACTTCTGGTGTACAACGCCGCGCGATTAAAAGACGCCGGACAAAAGTTTATTAAAGAAGCCGCCATGGCCAAATATTTTGCTTCGCAGGTGGCGCAAAAAATTACCTCGTTGGCCATCGACTTGTTCGGCGGATATGGCTTTACCAAAGAGTATCCGGTGGAAAAACTGTTCAGAGACGCCAAAATCGGCACCATTTACGAAGGCACCTCCAACATGCAGTTGATTACCATCGCCAAGCAGCTTTTAAGTTAAAAGATGGTTCTTCGGAACCATCTTTTATCGCAGCAAATCGTTTACTGGATTTTGGTCAATAATTTTATTACTTTTTAAGACTTCAAGGACGAAGGATGCTCTGGTAAAGAATTACCTTATTTAATTAATTCAGACAGGATTCCAGTAATGTTAAATTGCGATATCGTAAGAACAAGATTAAAAACAATGATTCTCGGGCGGAATCTATATTGTTTTCAGGTGATTGATTCGACCAATGCCCACCTGTTAGGCCTGGCCCGCGATGGCGCGCCGGAAGGCACGGTGGTTTTGAGCGAGTTCCAGACGGCCGGCCGGGGCCGAAAAGAGCGCAGATGGTTCTCCAGTAAAGGGAAAAATTTATTGTTGAGTATTTTGCTGCGTCCCGAGCTGGAAATTGAATATGCCCAGAAAATAACCCTGGCCTCTGCCATCATTCTGGCCAATACCATTGACCAGTATCTCAAAAACAAAAATTTGCCGCCTGTGGATATTCGTTTTAAGTGGCCCAATGACCTGCTGGTTAATAATCGCAAACTAAGCGGTATTTTAGCCGAATCCATTTTGCAGGATAAAAAGATTGTCGCCCTTGTGCTGGGCGTGGGAATTAATCTCAACGAAATGCCAGAAGAGCGAGACCCGGCCATCAGGGACCTAGCCGTCTCTTTAAAGGAACTAACCGGCGCGGACATCGATCGAGAAGATTTTTTGTGCCTCTTTCTGGAAAATTTTGAAAAGGATTATGAACGATTTGAACGGACGCTGTACCGCCAGGTCATAGACGAATGGAAGCAGCGTTGTAATCAGTTCGGGCAAAAGGTGCTGTTAGAAACGCCTTTTGGAGAACAGGAAGCCATAGTGCGGGATATCAATGACTCGGGCTTTCTGGTTTACGAGGATATGGCCGGCAAGCTACATGCGCTGGTTACAGGTGAAATTATTAGTGGGCATAAAGATGCTTCTGGCTTTTGATATTGGCAATACGCACACGGTTGTGGGCCTTTTTAAAAAAGAGAAACTGGTAAATCACTGGCGGCTGGCTTCCGAAAGAGCGCGAACCGAGGACGAACTGGCCGTATTGTTGCACCACTTTTTTGAACATGCTAAAATAGATCTGAGCTCGATTTACGGCGTCTGCATCTCTTCGGTGGTGCCGGATTTAACGGAGGTGTATCAATATTTTGCGCGTCGTTACTTAAACTACGAGCCGCTGATCGTTGACGCTACGATCGATCTGGGAATGAAGGTGCTCTACAAAAATCCGGCGGCGGTGGGCGCCGACCGGTTGTGTAACGCCGTGGCCGGAATCAGCAAATACGGTAAACCCTGTATTGTGGTCGATTTTGGCACGGCGACCACCATCGATTGTATCGATGCCGACGGCAACTACGAGGGGGGAATTATTTCGCCCGGAATTGTAACTTCGATCGAAGCGTTACATTTAAAAGCCGCTAAACTACCCAGAGTGAATTTTGAGTTTCCTGAAAAAATGATTGGTCAAACAACCGAAGAAAGCATTCAAAGCGGTATATTCTGGGGATCGGTATTTTTGATTGAAGGATTCGTCAAAAAACTAAAAGACGAGCTGGGAAAAAAAACAGTCGTCGTGGCGACGGGCGGGCTGGCTAAAAAAATCGTTGAGTACACCGAGGTCATCGATTATGTGGATCAATACCTCAATCTGGAGGGCATGTACCTCATTTACCAGCGTAATAGAAAAAGCCGTCAGCTCTGATGTATGCTATGCTTTAAAATAGCGCTTTGTGTTTGCCGCTTCAGGTGGAAGAAAGATCGGTAATTGTAATTACAAAGGTAAAAATATGAGTGGCCGGAAAAAAATCTTAATCATTCATCGCAACAACATCATTCAGGAGCGGATTGCCCGCTATCTTAACCCATCTTGAACAAAATTTAAGCCCAAATCACCAAATTTCCACCTTCGGTTTTTGTAAGTTATTGGTTTTTTTGGATCGAGTTTTCGAGATGTCGTTGTAGTGCCCCATACTATATTGGTTTCCCCCTTGACTTAATTGACTGATATGATTATATTTGAACATGTTTATTAAAGAAGTCACAAAAAAGAATAAAGGGTACGATAAAACCTTCGTTTACCATCAATTGGTCGAATCCTATCGTACTGAAAAAGGCCCAAGACAAAGAAAATTGCTCAACCTGGGCAAGCTTACCATTCCTAAAGACCAATGGAAAACACTTGCCAATCGCATCGAAGAGATCATAAGCGGACAAACTTCACTGATCGAAGTGGATGAGCAAATTGAACAATTAGCCCAGCGCTATGCCTCGCTTTTAATTCAAAACAAACTAAAACAAGAAAAGGTAGAAAAAAAAGAAAGCCCACAGGAAACCGAGACCATTTTTACGGGCTCTGTCAAATTCAGAGATGCTCGCAGTATAGGAGGCGAATACATCAGTTTGATGATGTTAAGAAAGCTTAAGTTCAATGAACTTTTAAAAAAGCTGGGCTTTAAGGAGAAGGATATTAAACTGGCCGAACTGTTGATCGTTGGGCGCCTGGTGCACCCCTCAAGCGAATGGGCGACCTTACGCTGGGTCAAAAAGCAAAGCGCCATCGATGAGCTTTTAGAGTTAGACCTTTCAAGACTTTCTCACAATAAACTTTATCGAATTACGGATCAATTATTAGAACATAAGGACAAAATCGAGAATGGTTTAGTAGAGCAAGAGCGTCTGTTATTTTCCTTGCAGGAAAAGATCATCCTGTACGATTTAACCAATACGTATTTTGAGAGTAGCCGTACCAGTGAACTCAAGGCTCGCGGACGTAGTAAAGATAAGCGTCACGATATGCCCCTGGTTACTTTAGGCCTGGTATTGGATGAGGATGGATTCCCCAAGGAGAGTCGTCTTTTCTCTGGCAATGTTTCCGAACCAGAGACTTTGTCTAAAATTCTGGATACGATAGGCGGCAAAGTCAGGAAATTGATTATTTTAGATGCCGGGATTGCCACAGAAGAGAACTTGCAACTGATCACAAAGCGTGGACACGACTATCTGGTTGTCTCACGCAGTAAACCGGAAATCGAGATCGAAGAAAATGCTTTTAAAGAGATTAATCACGATCAACGCCATAAAGTGGAAGCCTATCTTTACCGTAAGGATAAAGAGCTTTATTTATACTGTCGCAGCGCCTCAAGGCAAAAGAAAGAGGAAGCCATTCGACAATTTCATCAGCAGCGCTTTGAGGCGGAGTTGAAATATGCGGCGGAGAGTTTGCACAAGAAACGAGGCACGAAGAAATATCCCAAGGTTTTAGAACGCATTGGCCGCATAAAGGAACGTCATGCAAAGGTGGCCTATTTTTATGATATTACGGTTGAGCATCACAATGGTATCGTGACAGAGATCAGCTGGAAGATAAAAGATGAGCAAAAGATGGATGATCGATTTTCCGGCACGTATTATTTACGGACGAGTCGTCTGGATTTAACGGATCGTGAGATTTGGCAGCTCTACATCAGTTTAACGGATGTGGAGGATGGATTTCGCTCGTTGAAGAGTGAATTAGGCTTAAGGCCTAATTTTCACCAGAAGGATAAACGCATTGAAGGGCATATTTTCATTTCGATTTTAGCCTTTCATGTATTGATAAGTCTTCAAAAACAATTACATGATGCAGGCGTTTATCATCGCTGGACAACCATTCGTGAATTACTTTCCGTACAGCAGCGAGTAAGCGTGGAGATGAAAACGCAGAAAGGAGATTTATTAGTTATAAGAGATACGACCGAACCGGAGGCGATCCATTATTTAATGGCGCAGGCATTTAAGATCAAGCCCAAGCCATTAGGTATGAAAAAGATAAGAATTTAAATATTGTAGTGGTAATAAAAAAGAACGACATGTTGTTTTTAAATAACTTAAACCGTTTTAGTGTTCAAGATGGGTTAAGGAGATCGGTTTTTCCGTCATTATTCCTCCCAACACGTTAGAGGTGTTGAATCTTACCAAATCTATGAAACCGGATCTGATATTGTGGGGCGCCGCTTTGACCGCATCGGCCAAGGATATTATCAGGAAAATCAAATCATTAAAAGAAGGGCGATTGATTTCCATTATCGTAATGATCCCGGATGTGGAGCTTTTCGAACGCCTGGAAATCAAAAAACTGGGCATTGACGACACCATCGATCTTACGCCCAATTTTAGCGAATTAAAAATCAAGATTATGATCCACATGGAATTGCGCGATAAAATCCTAAATTATGAGCGCAAAATGTGGGATCTGCAAAAAATTGTCGAACTTCAATATTCCATCCTGAGTACCAACGACGTTTATAAATTAGGTGAAGCGATTAATCATTTTATTCAGTTGGTGATCGATCCCGATTATCTCGTTCATTTTATTTACGACGTTAAGAAAAAGGATTATGAATTCAGCGCCGTAGTATCGCGCAATCGATTGGAAACCAAAATAAAAAATGAACTGTTGAGCATCCCGTTCTGGCAGCAGTATTTTTTAACCCATCCCAACTTAAAAGCCGAAAAATTATCGGATGAATATGTTGTTAATTTTTTGTCAACCATAGGAATTGCGGCAAGAACCTACTACCAATTTCCATGGAAGATCGGATCGAAAGTGTTTGGCCTTATTCTCATAGGAATTAAGAATGATACGGAGTTGAGCCGGGACCGATTTAACGAACTGCTTTTTGTTTCGAATATTGAAAAGGCACGCGTATCGGAAATATTAAAAGGCGAGACCACTGTCGAACGGCCTGACGACACCACCGAAATCCGCTACCTGTTCAAACGCATGAACGAGGACAAAGTAGCCCGACATTTAAACCAGCAATTACTTGAGCATTTGAATGGCGATATTAGCATCTTCTTTAATTTTCACGAAGGCTTCAGGTTTTTATATCCCCAGTACTTCTTTGAACCGAATGGCAGCGCGCCCTCCATTCAACAGGAAAAACCGCCCATTATTCTGTTAAAAGATTACCCGACCATTGAAAAGTTTCTGGATTCGGATATTTCCAGCTATGTGGTCAACTTTGATCAGTCAGGGATTGCTGATGTAAAAGAAATGTTAAAAAACGTTACCGGCAAAGAATTTAAACGCGGCATTCTGTACAACTTGAGAATCGGAAGCGAGAAAAAGGGCCTGATGATCGTGGCTACGGCCAGAGAAGATCATCAATTTGCTCCCGATCAGATCATGGAAAGCGAAGAGTTAATAGCCAATGCCACCGCCGTGCTGGAAGAGAGCCGCATCGTTAAACAGGCGCAAAAAACATTAAAGCAACTGGACCGTATTTTTGAACTGGGCAAAGAACTGACGCTGGAAAGCGATATTAACGAGCTGTTAAATAAAATTGCCACTGCCATCCGCCGAACGCTCGGCTGGAATATTGTCATTCTCGATCAGGTCGATCCCTACAGCGGTCAAATCAACAACGTTTGCTACTATGGCGTTACCCCGGCCTCTTATGAAAAGATAAAGGCTGCTAATCAGAACGGATTTTTTACGAGTTTGATCAATAAATCGTTTAGAATCAGCAATTCCTATTTCTATGATCATCAGCTGAGCAAAGAAAACATCACTCCGGAAGACCAGTTGCAGTTTCAGCTCTCCTTAGGGCGTGAATGGAATGACGATGACTGGCTGATCATTCCCATTCGCAGTAAAGGCCGGCATCTGGGCTACATTGCCGTTAACGATCCGGTCGATCGCATCCGGCCCGGAGAGGATCGCGTACGCAGCCTGGAGTACTTTGCCAACCAGGCGGCCGTGGTGCTGGAAAACGCCAAGCTTTATCTCGATCTGAAAAATTCCGAAGAAAAATACCGCCTGTTGGCCGAAACCATGACCATGGGCCTGGTAACCTGCGACTTTAAAGGAAAGATCATCTATATCAATAAAAGCCTGGTTTCCATCTTAAAATACAAAGATCAAACCGCCCTGCTGGACCAGAGTTTTTATGATTTGTGTTCGCTGAAAAAACGGGCTGAGTTTGAAAATCAAATTTCCAAACTGGCCCGAAAGAATCTGTCCGCCAGAGAGCTGGAAAAGCTCTCGCGCGACGGCATCGAAATTGAATTGATGAGCAATGACAACGAGTACATCCCCTTCCGCATTTATTTAACGCCCTATTACGAAAACATTAAAAAAGCCGGTTTTATCGGCGTGCTGGCCGACCTGAGGCCGCAACGCAGGCTGGAACAGTTAAAAGCCGATTTTAATTCCATGATCGTGCACGACCTGAGATCGCCTTTAAACATCATTCAGGGCTACATCGATATTGTGCGCAATCAGGTGGTGGGCAATGTAACCTCTGAACAGGCCGAACTTTTGAGCATTGCCAAAGAAAATGTGGATAAAGTGCTTAAATTGATCGACAACTTCATGATCGCCTCCAAATTGGAAGCCGGACGCTTTGAATTGAATATTGAGATCAATTCCATCAATGCCTTAATAGAAACCGTGTTTAAACACTACCAGATGCTGGCCCGCAAAAAGAATATAAAAATGGAATTGGATCTGGACGAGAATATCTCCTTTTTGCAATTTGACCGCCTGCGCATTGAACAGGTGTTAAATAATTATCTGAGCAATGCCATCAAATTTACCGGGCCAGGCGGCAAGGTAACCGTTTCCAGCCGGCTGGTCAAAGAGAAAAACGAATTAACCGACGAAGAGATTATGGCCGTTCATGTGGCGGTTAAAGACACGGGAGTGGGCATTCCCCCCGAAGAGCAGGATAAAGTTTTTAATAAATACGAACAAACAGAGGCCGGTAAGGATGCTTCGTTAAAGGGAACCGGCCTGGGACTGGCTATTAGCAAAGAGATTATTTCTTTACATAACGGTCGCGTCTGGCTGGAAAGCGAACCAGGGAAGGGGAGTACATTTTACTTTAGTTTACCCATTATTCCAGTTAAAATTTAATTGATTATGAAAAAGGGAAAAAAGAAAAACGAAAATAAGACCACGCCTTTAATGGAGCAGTACCTGCGCATTAAGGCCGATTACAAGGACGTTTTGCTGCTCTACCGTATGGGCGATTTTTACGAAACTTTTTACGAAGACGCCAAAATTCTTTCCAGAACGCTGGGGATTGCATTAACCAAAAGGGCGCACGGCAAAACGGCCGATGTGCCGCTGGCCGGATTTCCGTACCACGCGCTGGACAATTATTTACCGAAACTATTAAACGCCGGTTTGCGCGTTGCCATCTGCGAACAGGTAGAAGACCCCAAAACGGCTAAAGGCGTGGTAAAACGGGAAGTGGTAGAAATCGCCTCGCCTGGCGTCACCCTTTCGGACAAACTGCTGGATAGCCGTTCCAACAATTACCTGGTGGCCGTGCATCTGGAAGAAGATATCTGTGGAATAGCTGTGGCGGATGTTTCTACCGGCAGCTTTCTGGTGGCAGAGTTCCCTGCGCAAAACCTGCTTGAGCAGCTTATTCGTTACCAGCCGCGCGAAATTTTGGTGGCCGCCTCCCGGCTGGATGCCCTGCAAACATTAATCGCCAACCATCTCAATGCCCTGTTGACCAAACGCGAGGACTGGCTTTTTGATCGCAACTACATGTACGAGTTATTGCTGCAACATTTTAAAACCCATTCATTAAAAGGCTTTGGCGTGGAAGACATGCAGGCTGGCATTATTGCGGCCGGCGTGGTCATCCATTATTTGCAAGAAAATTACAAAACGCGTCTTGAACATTTCATCCATTTACAGCGCGTCAATCTCTCCAGATACATGGTGCTCGATGAAAGTACGCGCCGAAACCTGGAAATTTCTGAATCCATCTCCGGCGGCGGCGTGCGCAATACTCTGTTGCACTTCATCGATTTTACCATAACGCCCATGGGCGCCCGGCTATTTAAACAGTGGATTCAACAACCGCTGCTGGACATGGAAGAGATCAATCACCGGCTGGACATTGTTAGCGAATTGGTAGGTGATGCGCCATTAAGAGAGCAGTTGGCTGCGGAATTGAAGCAGATTTTCGATACGGAACGCCTGTTAGGGAAGATTGTCACCAATCGCGCCAATGCCCGCGACGTGCTGAACCTCGGCCAGTCGTTAAAACAAATTGTGCCCATAAAAGCGATCATCGATCAAACAACCTGCGACACGTTAAAAGCGCACTTTCAATCTTTTCAAATTCTTGATTCGCTCACCGAAAAAATTGATCGGGCCATTGTGGAAAATCCGCCGATCACCCTGCAGGAAGGTGGTATCATTCGGGCCGGCTACCATGCCGAGCTGGATGAACTGCGCGCCATTTCTGAACAGGGTAAGGACTGGCTGCTGGCGTATCAGCAAAGAGAACGGGAGCGCACCGGCATTTCGACGCTGAAGGTTAATTACAACAAGGTGTTTGGTTATTACATCGAAGTGACCAACGTGCATAAAGATAAAATTCCGCCAGAATACGTGCGAAAGCAGACCCTGGTCAATGCGGAGCGCTTTATCACTCAGGAACTGAAAGAGTGGGAAGATAAAATTCTGGGCGCAGAAGAAAAGATCAACGAACTTGAATACCGCCTGTTTCAGGAAATTAGAGAAGAGGTCGGCCGCTACGTGGAGCCCATTCAGTTAAACAGCCGGTTGATCGCCGAGCTGGATTGTTTTTTGAGTTTAGCTCAAGCGGCCATCGAAAACAACTATGTGCGGCCGGAAATAGACGATAGCAGGGCGCTGGAAATTCGCGAAGGACGCCATCCGGTGGTGGAGAAGACCCTGCCGCCCGGCGAGGATTTTATCGCCAACGACGCCTACCTGGATCCCGATTCGGAGCAAATCTGGATTATTACCGGCCCTAATATGGCCGGTAAATCTACCTTTTTGCGTCAGGTGGGATTGATTGTGCTGATGGCTCAGATCGGTTCGTACGTGCCGGCGGCAAAGGCGCGAATTGGTATTGTAGATCGAATCTTTACGCGCGTGGGCGCCTCCGACAACCTGGCCTCAGGCGAGAGCACGTTTCTGGTAGAGATGAACGAGACGGCCAATATTTTGAACAACGCCACGCCGCGCAGCCTTATTTTACTCGATGAAATCGGTCGCGGCACCAGCACATTTGACGGCCTGTCCATTGCCTGGGCCGTGGCCGAATACATTTACCGCGAGCCGCGATTGCGCTGTAAAACCCTGTTTGCCACCCATTACCATGAGCTGACCGAGCTGGCGCTGCTTTATCCGCGCATCAAAAATTACAACGTGGCGGTGGAAGAGTGGAAAGATCAGGTGATCTTTTTACGCAAGATCGTACCCGGCGGATCCGATAACTCATACGGGATTTACGTGGCGCAGATGGCCGGTTTGCCCGCGCCGCTCATTGCCCGGGCTAAAGAGATTTTAACCAATCTGGAAGCCAATGAACTTTCGCCCACCACACGCAAACCGCGTTTAGCCATGCGGCGCAGCGGACGCACGTACGACGCCAATCAACTAAGCCTTTTTGACGACCGGGAAAAAGAGGAAAAAGAAACGGGCAAAAAGGTGAAACAGGAATTAAAAAAGGTCGATATTAACAACCTGACTCCCTTGCAAGCACTGCAAAAGCTGGATGAGTTGAAAAAACTGATCGAATGAGCGTTGACAATCGGCAAGCAAAAGAGCCTGGGGATTAGAATACTTCCTTCGTAGCATCTGTTGCACCATGGCGGGATTGGTTGAATGGTTGAATAGTTGGATGGTTGAGTAGTTGAATGGTCGCCGGCCTGTCATTCCTCTTCTCGCATTTGCCCAAAACTGGCCAGCGCAGGAATCACTTACACCGTTGGAAATAACTCTGAACGCTCAACTTCCCCCTCTCCCAGACTTTTATTCTGGGAGAGCTTACTATATTATAGTTGTCAACAAAAGGATGAAAGAAAAGACTATACTCCTTAAATTGTAAGCTGATTTAAAAAAAAAGAAAGGAGCATAGTCATGGGGAAAATAAACAAAAAAGAGAGAAAATTCAACGAAGAAACCTTATTAGTTACAGTGGATATAGGCAAAAAATTTAATTACGGTTATGCACGTACAAAAGATGGTCAGGAGTTAGAAGTGTTTAAGTTTTTTAACACAGGTAAAGGATTCGAATATTTTTTAAAAAAAGTAGAAAGCTTCAGAGCAAAGACCGGTCTTAAGAATTGTTTATTTGGCCTGGAATCCACTGGCAGCTATGGGCTTGCGCTCATTCATTATCTACATCGAAGGGGCTATGAGATTGTACAAATAAATCCGATGCATACCAAGCGCCTGAAAGAATTAACGGACAATAGTCCCAATAAGACAGATAAAAAAGACCCAAAGGTCATAGCAGATATAATAGAATTAAACAAATATTTAACAGTAATCATCCCAGAGGGAATTTTTGCGGAATTACGCGAATTGGTTCATTTAAGAGAGAAAATACTTGAAGATCTACGAAGGAGTTATAATCGAATTGAGGGACAGTTATTTAAGATATTTCCGGAATTCTCTCAGGTCATGAGAGATTTAACTACAAAGACTTCACGTTATCTTTTGGCTCATTATACTTTACCTCAATTCATATTGGATTTAGGCTTAACAAAGCTAACAGAGCTAATAAAGTCAGTAAGTAAAAACCGATTAGGTGAAGAAAAGGCCCTTGCTTTATATGAAGCTGCTAAGATGAGCGGAGGCATCAAAGAAGGAACCCGGTCCATTGTAATGGAGATCAAGATACATCTTGATCAGATAGATCGTTTAGAATCTTATCAAAAGTCACTAAAGGATGAGATAGAGAATTATTTAAAAGAAGTGCCATACAGCAGGAACATATTATCCATAAAAGGGATAGGACCCATAATCGCAGCCATTTTAATAGGAGAGTTAGGAGATATCCGCAGATATAAAAGTTATCGTGAGTTAGAGAAGATAGCGGGATTAAACCTGTATGAAGTCAGTTCTGGCCAACATAAAGGTAAACATCACATAAGCAAACGCGGTCGGAGTTTATTAAGAAAAGCTCTTTTTTATATAGCCATCAATGCAAGTAGAGGTATCTTACAAGAAGTTTATCAGGTACATAAGGAGAAAGGGATGGCCAGCGCCAAGGCTTTAACGGCGTTATCCAGAAAGATATTAGCCATTATTTTTGCATTAGTAAGAGATGATAGTTTCTACATAGAAGGCTATAAAAAATCAAATAAAGCAGCCTAAAAGCAACAATTTGAGATATGGCGGGAAGACCTTCGGCCCCCCCATAAAGGCATACAGATAGTATGACCTTCGGTAAGAGAGCAAAAAAAGGCTTCCCGTCATATTTACCTTAGTTCCGATTAAGTAAGATAAGAGCTGTTAAAATACAGACTCTCGAATATCAGGGTAGAACAAGGTAAAATATCTCAAAAAATAGGCGAAAAAGTTATCCACAATAATTAACATATTAAAAAGAAAGGAGTTAGGTGTGTAAAAAATGAGTTATCCACATATCCACACCCTCTACAGTTATTAACATATTGTTAATAACTTTATTATTAAAATATTTGACTATAATAAATCAGGGGGCCAGGGGGTGAGGGCCACTCCGGGCAATGCCTGCCATTGTTGGGCAGAAAAAGTGTCAGAGTATAAGAGTGTAAGAGGCTCGGGTCTGCCCTAACAAATTCAAATTTATGAGCTAATGGACAGCCTGGAAATATCTATCACCGTTGGAAATAACTCTGAACGCTCAACTTCCCCCTCTCCCAGACTTTTATTCTGGGAGAGAGGGCCAGGGGGTGAGGGCCACTCCGGGCAATGCCTGCCACCGTTGGGCAGAAAAAGTGAAAGAGTATAAGAGTTTAAGGGGCTCGGTTCTGCCCTAGCAAACTCAAATTTATGAGTTAATGGACAGCCGGGAAATATCTATCACCGTTGGAAATAACTCCGAACGCTAAACTTCCCCCTCTCCCAGACTTTTATTCTGGGAGAGGGGGCCAGGGGGTGAGGGCCACTCCGGGCAATGCCTGCCACCGTTGGGCAGAAAAAGTGTAAGAGTATAATAGTGTAAGAGTTTAAGGGGCTCTGTTCTGCCCTAACAAATTCAAATTTATGAGCTAATGGACAGCCTGGAAATATCTATCACCGTTGGAAATAACTCTGAACGCTCAACTTCCCCCTCTCCCAGACTTTTATTCTGGGAGAGGGGGCCAGGGGGTGAGGGCCACTCCGGGCAATGCCTGCCACCGTTGGGCAGAAAAAGTGTCAGAGTATAATAGTGTAAGAGTGTAAGAGGCTCGGTTCTGCCCTAACAAACTCAAATTTATGAGTTAATGGACAGCCGGGAAATATCTATCACCGTTGGAAATAACTCCGAACGCTCAACTTCCCCTGGCAATTTAATTTTTAACATTCTTTGCTCTCTGTGGTTGCTTAAAATAATTTGTTTATTCATTTTCTGCGATGATTGTAATCTGCGAGAAAATACTTTGCGCGCGTTACGGTTGATTTTGGTTGCGGCCTTAGTTAAGGTTAGCGGCTCCATCCATAGAGCTGCAGGAGCGGGACGGATTTGCGCATTTTTTATTTTTAAAATTTCAGTTCGAGCGACCTGATCCGCCTTTAAATTCAGGCCAAATTCCGACGAATAAAGCAAAAAAAGCGTCTATTAAAAGTTAAATTCAATATAATTAATAAATTTTAAACTTTTGATCTTGATTTGCAAAAGAATTAATTGTATTTTCAGAAGAAGTAAGAGTTAATAATTTCAAAAGTTTAATGGGTATTTGGAGGTAAGCTTTATGAAGACGGTTACGAAAAAAGATGTAGCCAAAAGGACAGCGCAGGAATTAAATGAAAAAATTTATACTGCCGAAAAATTTGTGGATGCGGTTTTTACGGTATTGCGCAAAATTCTCAGCGAAGCGGATCCGGAGGTGAGAATAGAAATTCGTGATTTTGGCGTGTTTGAAGTGAAAAAAACAAAGCCAAAACCAAAAGCAAGAAATCCTCGCACTGGCGAAATCATCTATGTGCCTGCCCGTCGAAAAACCCATTTTAAGGCAGGGAAACTTTTAAAAGAAGTTCTTAAAGAACCCCTGCCGCCAGAAGAAGACCAATAATCAGGAGAACACACAAGCCTGATTTTTAAGATACATGGGTAAAATTTTAGGTCTGGATATTGGAAGCAAAAGGGTGGGTGTTGCTGTAAGCGATGAACTGGCTTTTTTAGCCCATCCTTTAAAAACCATAACCTGGAAAGGTTATAAACTATTTGTCGAAGAAATCCAAAACCTCATATCTGAGCAGTCCGTCACAAAAATTGTCGTCGGCGTTCCTTATACTCTGGAAGGAAATGTCTCTAAAAAGACAGAAGAAGTTCTGCGTTTAATCAAAAAATTACGCAAAAATGTTTCGATCCCGATTATTGAAGTGGATGAGAGTCTGAGCACCAAAAGAGCACACGATGTTTTGCATCGTGTGGGTAAAAAACCAAGTAAAAAACGCCAGACAATCGATCAGATTGCGGCGGTTTTTATTTTGCAGGATTATTTGGATTCGATTCGTTAATTTTAGGAGGAGAACCTTATGGTTATCATGATGGAAAAAGAGGCAACGGAAAGCCAGATAGAGCACGTTATCGAGTTCCTCGACGAGCGGGGATTCTCAGTACATAGATCAACCGGTGTTGAGCATATTGTTTTAGGCGTCATTGGCGACGTCTCTAAACTGGATATTCGCGATCTCAAAGTTCTTCCGGGGGTGGCAGACGCCTATCGAATATCGGTGCCTTATAAAATGACCAGCCGGCAGTTTCAACACGAAAATACGGTAATTAAAATAGGCGAGGTGGAAATTGGCGGCGACGAGGTGGTGGTTATTGCCGGCCCCTGCTCGGTGGAATACAAAGAACAGACCATGATCATTGCCGAGCATGTGGCCCGTGCGGGCGTAAAAATTTTGCGCGGCGGCGCCTTTAAGCCCCGTACGTCTCCTTACTCGTTTCAGGGGTTGGGCGAAGAAGGATTGAAAATTTTGCGGGAAGCAGCCGATAAATACGGCCTGCTGGTCATCACCGAAGTGATGGATAAAGATCAAATAGGCATGGTAAGCGAATACGCCGATATCATTCAGGTGGGCGCCCGAAACATGCAGAACTTCTCTTTTATTCGCGCTCTGGGCAAAGCCAAAAAACCGGTCTTTTTAAAACGCGGTATTGCCGCCACCATCGAAGAGTGGTTGATGTCGGCTGAATACATCCTTTCCGGCGGAAACAAAAACGTGATTTTATGCGAGCGGGGCATACGAACCTTTGAAACCTACACCAGAAATACGCTGGATCTTTCGGCCATTCCGGTGGTCAAAAAATTGAGCCATTTGCCCGTTTTTGCGGACCCCTCGCACGGGACGGGGATACGTAACAAGGTCATTCCCATGGCCCGGGCAGCCATTGCGGCCGGCGCGGACGGCATCATGGTAGAGGTGCATCACGATCCGGAGCATGCCTTATCCGATGGCGCGCAATCTTTGTATCCGCAACAGTTTGCAGAATTGATGGATCAAATTCGCGTCATTGCAGAGGTGATTGGCCGTAAAATTGCCGATAAAAGAGATTCTAATTGAAATTAATGAAAATTCAGGCGTGGATGTTGGATGAAGATAGTGATAAGCGGACTTGGGCTGATGGGCAGCTCGCTGGCGCTGGCCATTAAAAACAAACGCCCCGAGGCCGAAATATGGGGTTTCGATTTTCCGTCGGTGGCCAAACAGGCGGTCGAAAAAAAGATAATCGACCGAACTATAAGCGAATGGCCAGGCCAGTGCGCCGGCGCCGATCTGGTTTTTTTAGCCACGCCCATACAAATTATTGAAAAACAATTGCGCGAGTTGAACGGCGCAATCGACCGCCGAACTCTGGTGACCGATGTGGGCAGCACCAAACAAAACGTTCACCATATTGTTCGGGAAATTAATTTTAGCGGCGCTTTTGTCGGCGGGCATCCGATGACCGGCTCGGAAAAAAGCGGCCTGGAAGCGGCCAATCCTTTGCTTTACGAAAACGCCATGTATGTTCTCACCGGCATTAATGAGGAAAACAAAGCGCTGGTCGAAGGAAAATTAATCCCCCTGCTGGATGAAATAAAGGCGCGCGTGCTGATCCTTTCGCCTGAGGCGCATGATGAGATTATGGCCATGATCAGTCACCTGCCGCAGTTAATCGCGCTGAATCTGGTAAATCTGGTGGGCAAAAAAAACGATCCCGAAAAGCCGTTTCTGGACCTGGCGGCCGGCGGATTCCGGGATTTAACGCGCATCGCCAGCAGCAATTTTGCCATCTGGAAAGATATTCTGGAAAGAAATCAGGATAATATTAAAAAAGCCATTAAAGAACTGATCGACCTGTTTGAAAAACAATACCGGAAAATCGATGATCTTTCCGAGGATTTTCATCTGGCTAATTATTACCGAAATCAGATACCCAAAGCCTCCAAGGGCTTTTTGCATCCTTTGATCGATGTGCTGGTTTACGTTCAGGATCAGCCGGGCGCCATTGCGCGTATGTCCAATGCGCTGGCCGCCAGAGGAATCGATATCCGGGATATTGAATTGTTAAAAGTGCGCGAAAAAGAAGGCGGCGTTTTTCGCATTTCGTTTGATAATTATCAGCAAGCCAGCGAGGCCATTGAAATTTTGAATGCCAACAAGTTCAGGGCCTTTTTAAGAGATTAAAATGCAGGAGAGATACCGATGAAAAAATTACGGGTAGCCGTGGTCGGTCTGGGTAAAATCGCTCAGATTGCGCATCTGCCATTTCTGAAAAAAATGGAAGAGGTGGAGATTGTGGCCGTTTGCGATGTGGATGAAAAAAAGATGTCCGCCATTCTCTCCAAATTTAAAATCCCCCGTTGGTACAATCTGTTCGATGAAATGATCGAAAAAGAAGAGATCGACGCCCTGCACATCTGTACCACCAACCATTACCATTATCCCATGGCCTTAATGGCGCTTCAAAAAGGGATTCCGGCGCTCATTGAAAAGCCCATCGCCTTAAATGTCGCCGATGCCGAGCGCATCGCCGAATTGTCGGCCAAAACAAAGGTGCCGGTGGTGGTCGGAATGCACAATCGCTTCCGGGATGACGTGCAGTTGTTAAAAGAATTTTTAAACGAGAAGGAGCTGGGCGATCTGTTTTATCTGAAGGCCGGCTGGTTAAAAAAGTGGACCAGAGAAACGCTTTTAACCTGGGAAACTCAAAAACAGTATGCCGGCGGCGGCGTTTTGATGGACCTGGGCATTCAGCTCATTGATATGGCCCTTTACCTGTTAAACAAGCCTGTAATCCGATCTGTGCGCATGTTCGGCTACAATATTAAACCGCAATTTGAAGTGGAAGATTCGATGCTGGCCGTTCTGGAAACGGCCGACGGCATGAGCATGACGTTCGAAACGAGCTGGAATCTGCATCTGGATCATGATATTCAATATCAGCATCTTTTCGGCAAAAACGGCTCGGCCTATTTAAATCCCCTGCGCATTCAAAAAGTTTTGCACGGCAATCTGGTTACCGTAACGCCTATTGCTGAAGAGAGAGTGCGCGATCGCTATTTACGCGCCTATGAGCGTCAGGTACGGCACTTTATTAATGTGGTTAAAGGAGAAGAAGAAAATATGTCATCGGCCCGGGACGCCGTGGAAACGATGCGAATTATTGACGCCCTTTACCGCTCCATGAAGGAAGGTAAGGAAATTACGCTGGGCTGAAATTAATTACGAATTACGAATTGCGAATTACGAATTGCGGATGAGTATGCCCTGAAAAAGGTGAGTGGGAATCCTTTGCAAGGTGAATGGGATTCCCGCTTGCGCGGGAATGACGGTGGGGCGCCACTTCCATTCTTTAGACGAATTCCTTACTCTATTCAAAAAAAACAATTTTACCCCTGCGAAAATATGTTGCATTAATTACAAATAATTTCTTAACTTAATGCTTATGCGGTTATTCAAAAAAATGTTCTTAATCGTTATTTTTTGCGCATTCAACTCAAACGCGCAAAGTCCTGTGAGCAACGAAAAGGCGCTGGAAGCGTTGTTTTTCAGAGGACTGGATTCGTTAAAGTTCGAACAATTTTTTTCTGATAAACCATTAAGAATTAAGTTTGAAGGCCCGAACGACGAGCAGCGCGCTTTTTGTAAAAGCCGGTTGATCAAGTATTTTAATCAAAAACAAATTGCGGTGGATGAAACCAAAAAGGCGGTTACCCTGGTCGTCCTTGAGTTTAAACCGCAAATACGTTACCTTGAATCGGTCAGGCAGTTTTTAGGATTCGGTAAAACCATCAGACGCGAGATAGAACTTTCCTTTAAAGCCTATGTAGAAAAAGGACCGGCCGTGCAAAATAATGCGTACCGGGAGATTAACCTGACATGGAGCGATTCCATTAACCGGCGTACGGTCAACGGGTTGGAGGAGAGTCCGTTTACATTTACCCGTGGTCAGTGGGTCAGTTATTCGCGCTGGACGCGTTACTTGCAGCCGGCGATTATTGTAGGAAGCGTAAGCGCGTTGATTTATTTGTTTTACAGTCTGCGCATCTGATGAAATAAAATGTTGAACTTGTTCAGACCGTTGGCGTTTAAGCTCGATTGGGAAAAGTGATGTTAATGACGGAGGAATGATCTTGTTAAAAAAAGGGATTTTACTTTTAATTGCGGCTTTATTGTTTGGCTGCGCGGGAGTCCGTCCGCAGCCGGATTGGACAGCGGAACAGTATTTTCACTACGCCAAAAAACTGTTTGAAGATGAAAATTATTACGAAGCGTCTAACGAGTTTACGGTGGTTACGCTGCGCTATCCCGGCAGCAGCGTGGCCGATAGCGCTCAATTTTATCTGGCCGAATCGCATTACATGATGAAGGAGTATTTGATCGCTGCGGCTGAATACGAAAAACTGATCACCAATATGAATAAGAGCAAATTGGTGCCGCTGGCTCAGTTCAAAATGGCGGATAGCTACTACCAGCTTTCGCCCAGACCCGAGCTGGATCAGGAGTACACCTTAAAAGCCATTCGCGAGTTTCAGCTTTTTATCGAAGACAACCCCACCCATCCTTTAAAAGAAGAGGCGTTGAAAAAGATTGCCGAATTACGCGCCAAATTGGCCTTAAAAGAATTTAAAAACGCCGATATCTACCGCAAAATGCACGAATACAAAGCGGCCATCATCTATTACAATCAGGTTCTGGAAGATTATTATGATACGGAGTGGGCTGACGACGCCATGCTCGGTAAAATCGAAACCTATGTGGAGATGGGCGATTTTCAATCCGCTAAAAAAGAAATTGAGAAATTCAGGGATCAGTTTCCGGGCAGCCCGCTGATGAAAAAGGTGGAGAAATTATCGCAAAAAATCCCTGAGGAAAAAAATGAGCAGGTCTTCTCCGGCTCTGGCAACTAAGCTTGGTCTGTTTGGTGGCACCTTTGATCCCATCCATCACGGCCACCTGATCATTGCCGAATGGATCGCCAGCGAGCTCGGATTGGAGCGCGTCATTTTCATCCCTGTGGCCGAACATCCTTTTGGAAAAAGAGAGCGTATTACACCAGCTTTCCACCGGCTGGAAATGGTTCAGCGGGCTCTTGATGATTTTCCCCATTTTGTCCTTTCGGACGTTGAAATCAGACGCGGCGGCGTTTCTTACACCATTGATACGCTAAGTTACTTTAAGCAAACCTGGCCCCTGGCAGAATTGTATTTTTTCATTGGCGGCGATAATTTAGCCGAATTCCACCGCTGGAGGGAGTATAAAACGCTTTTAAAAATGGCTCGCTTTGTGGTGTACGATCGGCCGGGGGGTGAACTGCCCGCACATTTGCCGAAAGAAAAATTTTTGTTTGTTAAAGCTCCGCTAATTGAAATATCATCTTCTTTAATCCGCCAGCGCATCAAAACGGGTTTACCCTGCCGCAGCCTGTTGCCTCCGCCTGTGTGGCGCTACATCGAAGAACATCAATTGTATGGTTACAGGGAGGCAGGGGATTCCGGCTTTCGCCGGGCCCGGCCGGAATGACCGCCTCGCTGTCATTCCCGCGCAGGCGGGAATCCCTTCCACCCTTCCACGTCATTCCTGCGCAAGCGGGAATTCCCTTCGTTTTGCATGGGATTCCGGCTCTCGCCGGGCTCGGCCGGAATGACTGTCCCTTCCACTTTGCAAGGGGTTCCGGCTCTCGCTGCGCTCGGCCGGAATGACTGTCCGCCCCGCCGTCATTCCCGCGCAGGCGGGAATCCCTTCCACCCTTCCACGTCATTCCTGCGCAAGCGGGAATCCCCTTAGTTTTGCAAGGGATTCCGGCTCTCGCTGCGCTCGGCCGGAATGACTGTCCCTTCCACTTTGCAAGGGATTCCGGCTTTCGCCGGGCCCGGCCGGAATGACTGTCCACCCCGCCGTCATTTGAAAAAGCAGACCTGCATATTGCGTAACAATTCTATCTTTTGTATCTTCTATTTACCTGTGAAACTGTGATTGGCTGTTAATAAAAATCCTCTGATCGATTGTTTTTAATCGGTAACTCGTTTAATCATTTTAATCCTGCAAATTATTGTAATTGAAACATAGGAGCATGCAAATGAGCTGGCAACTTGCGTATCAAACCATGGAAATGGCTTTGCACTTCGAAAAACCTGTAATTTTTAACAGACATCCTGTGTTTTATTTTCGTTCGTTGTTAGGCAAGGAGCTTTTTTATCTGATCTGTCCCTTTCGCTCCAGGATGTGCGAAAGGTGCACACTGCGTTTTAAATGCGCTTACTCGTTTGTGTTTGAATCGCCGGTTACGCGCGACAATCCGGTTCTGTACGGCCGCAATTTCGCCTCGCATCCCTTTGTGATGTCCAGCGACGTTGGGGAAAGCCAGTCCACGGAGCGTTTGAATCTAAAAATGATTTTAATCGGCCAGGCGGCGGAATACATTCCCATTATTTTCTGGAGTTTTATTCGCGCAGGAGAAACGGGCATTTTTAAAAACAGGGTGCGCTACAAAATCGACGAACTGAAGATTAACGGGCAGCCGTCGTTTAAGGACGAAAAGCTAAATCTGCCTGGCGGCCCTTACCACTGGCAGCTTTTGGAAGAAGAAACCATAAAAAAAGGCAAATTATTTTTGGAATTTTTGACGCCTGTACGCTTTAAAAAAGATGGAAGGTATTTAAAGGAGATGAGCGTGGAAGATGTTTTACAGGCGGCCAAACGGCGGATGGAGATTTTAGTGGGAACGTACGGCGCTAAAGATTTTGTGCGCATGCCCTTTCCGCAGATCGAAGTGTTCTCTGAAAACGCGCAGATGCAGTGGAAGGACTACGTGCGCTGGTCGGCGCGGCAAAAGCGGCAGATGCGTCTGGGCGGCGTGGTAGGCATTTTATCTGTGGAGGGGCAATTCTCGGCTATGGCGCTTTCTTTGTTAAAGGGCGCCGAAATTTTTCATGTGGGTAAAAACACCAGCTTTGGATTGGGCAAAATAAAAGTCACCTTTGTGGAAGGAGAAGTTCATGGTTAAAGACATTGTGCTTGCCGGTTTGCTGCACGACGTGGGCAAGTTTGCCGAGAGAGGAAGCCCGCAGGAGTTTTCTTTTTCGGACGCGGAAGCGGCGCGTTTTCAATGGGCTCACGCGGCGGCAACCGAAAAATTTTTAAGGACGCGGATTCAATGGGACGGTTCGCGTCAGCCGCCCTGGTTCAACTACGCGGCCATGCATCACAAACCATCGGACAGCAGTCCCATGGAATGGATGATTGCCGAGGCCGATCGTCTGTCTTCTGGCATGGAACGGGCCTCGTACGCCGCAGACGAGCGCGAAGGCGGGACGCAAAAGTTCAAAACCCCGCTTAAACCGGTAACCGAATTTGTGGCTCTGGAGGATGACGGCCAGGCCATCGAAGGGCGGTATTACTTACCGCTGCGCGCCCTGCAACCCGACGAGGCGAACGCCTTTCCGCGCGAGGCGCCGGAAAGTCTTGATTTGAGAGACGATTATCAGGCCCTGTTCCGCCAGTTCGATGCGGAATTTGAAAAACTGCTCAGGCACGATATCGACCAAAAGATCGACACCCTGTATTTTCTGCTGCAAAAGTTCTGGTGGGCGGTACCTTCCACCACGCGCAAACGGGATTTCCCGGACGTTAGCCTGTTTGAACACGCTAAAACCACGGCCGCGCTGGCCAGTTGCCTGTACGTTTTTCACAAAGCGGACAACACGCTGAACGACGTAGAAAAGATTAAGAATCGCGCGCAAAAGAAATTTTTGTTGTTTAGCGGCGACCTGGGCGGTATTCAGAACTTTATTTACCAGATCTCTTCTAAAGGCGCCTATTCGCTGCTCAAGGGCCGTTCGTTTTACATTCAGATTTTAAGCGATCTGGCAGCCGAACACTTTGCCGAGGCGCTGGGGCTGACGCGTGTGAACATCATCTATTCCAGCGGCGGAAAATTTTACCTGCTGCTGCCCAACACGCCGCAAACCATCGAAACCATTACGGGCGTTAGTCAGGCGGTTAACGAAGACCTGTTCGACAAATTTAGCGGGGCGATCCATTTACGCAGCGCCTTTACCGAACTGAGCGGCGATGATTTGATGTTGAAAAACGGTCGTCTGTGGCAAAAATGGGAGGCGGTGAACCGCGGTTTGCAGCGCCAGGCGCAGCAACCGTTTATTACCCTGTTGAAAAACCGTCAAAAATACAAAGATTATTTCGGGCCTGGCAAAGGCGATTTGAAAACCTGCGACGCCTGCCACGGCGAGGCCGAAGAGCGCGAACTGAAAACGATCAACAACGCGCAGCTTTGCCCGGTGTGCGTTGAGCTTTTGAAAAAGGGCGAACAACTGAAAAAGGCCAGATATCTGGTGCTGACGCGCGAAAAAAAGGCCGGCAGCAAGTTCGATCTCTTTTTGGGCAAAAGAATTTATTTACACCAGAAGCTGGATACCGAATGGTTGCAAAAGTTGAAAAGCGGCGATCAGATATTTCAATTTAACGACACCTGTTACGACGCGCTTTTTGAAAACGAATGGTTCAAAAATCGCCTGCCCAAAGAACGGCTGGGAGCGGCTGATCTGGCCCGTTTTCAGCTTGGTTTTAAACACTACGGCGGCACGCGCAAGCTGGACGCCACCTTTGACGAAATTGCCGGTCGCGGTCAAACGGGCTTCGAAAAGCTGGGCGTTTTGCGCATGGATGTGGACAACCTGGGTATGATCTTTAGCAGGGGGTTACGCCATTACCGTGTTAAAAGCGCAGAGGGCGAAGGAAACGGCCATTTTTACTCCCTGGCGCGTCTGACCACCCTCAGCGGCCAGCTCAGCCTGTTTTTTAGCGGCTATTTGAATCAGCTGATTGCGGATGAGGAAGCGGCGCGTTGCGCCATTGTGTACGCTGGCGGCGACGATTTGTTCATTGTGGGCGCCTGGGATGTGGTTATGGAAAAAGCGCTGGAAATCCGCAAAAAGTTTGCCGCCTTTACCTGTTACAATCCGGCCTTTACCATGTCTGGCGGCCTGACCATCACTGGCGGCAAGTTTCCCATCTACAAATCCGCAGAATACGCCGGGCAGGCCGAAGAGACGGCCAAGAAATTTAGCGTCCATGGGCTGAGCAAAAACGCCTTTACAGCCTTTGGTTTGCCTTTAAGCTGGAATGAATGGTTTGAACTGGAAAACCTTAAAGAGCAAATCCTGCAAAACATTCAAAAAGCCGACGGACGGTACGACCGCGCTCTGGTCAATCACCTGTGGCGCATTGTGGAAGAGTACCAGAAACGCTACCTGGAACTGCAACGCCAGAGCTTTAACGCGGCGCAGATCAAAAACCTGGCGCGTCACGAACGCTGGTTATGGCGCATGGTTTACGACTTAACGCGCTTTAAAGAGCGCAACCGGTCGTTAAGTCCCTTAATCGATGAGCTGATGCGCCTTTTGGCCGGCGATGAGCGGGAAAAAGCCGGCGCGCGCCCCTTCATCGAACTTTTGCCGACCTTAACGCAATGGGTAGATTATTTAACCAGATAAAACAGCAGGAGGAATTATGGAGCCATTAACATTTAAAACCGATTGGATTAAAATTGGCGGCGCCAGTAAAGAATTTGTGGATTTTGCGAATCAATTCGGACGCGTTCTGAAAAACGGCCGCTTAACTAGTTCTCAGTTCAGAAATTTTTACAGCACCCTTAAAACAATTGAGATGAAAGGTTTTAAGAATACCAAAACAAAATTTTACATGCTTAAACCTTTGCTGGCGTATGGACAGGCCCGTCAGGGCTCCAGAGGTTACGGCGAGTTTAAAAAGGTGATGGATCAATGCCTTGATTTTATTATGAACGCCGAAGAAGATAAGCAAGAGCATTACTTTAAAAACTTTTGTCGTATTGTGGAAGCCATTCTGGCCTATCACCGCGCGCACGGCGGAAATTAATCGATAAAAAATAAAAATCCAAACCATAAAGGAGATAAAGACCATGGCTGAAAACAAAGCAATTTTAAGCAAAAAGATCTTTATTCGCGGCGAAATTCAAGCCCGCACCGGTTTGCACATTGGCGGTTCTTCGTTAGGTATGTCCATTGGCGGGGCGGATTCGGTGGTGATTCGCGATCCAATTAGCAACGAACCGTACATTCCCGGCTCTTCATTAAAAGGCAAAATGCGCTCCCTGCTGGAAAAGCTGGAAGGCCAGTTCTACATCAAAAACGGCGATTATTTACCGAGCAAAGACGTGAATCATCGCATTGGAAAGGTGTTTGGCGTTTCGGCTGATAAGGAAACGGAATCGACGCCTACGCGTTTGATTGTGCGCGACGCGCATCTGAGCAATGCCGACGCGCTGGCCGATGCCGAAAACACCGACATGCCCTTTACCGAGATCAAAACCGAGGTGACCATCGATCGCCTGACTTCCAAAGCTAATCCGCGCCAGATCGAACGCGTGCCGGCCGGTGCGCTGTTTGAGATGGAAATGGTGGTCAATGTGTACGAAGAAGACGACGAGGAGGAATTGTTAAACACGGTGTTTGACGCCTTAAAGCTGGTGCAGGACGATTACCTGGGCGGAAACGGCACGCGCGGTTACGGCAAGGTGTGTTTTACGGTGCGGCAGTTGACCTACAAAGATAGGAAAGCCTATCTGGAAAACGGAACGGAAAAAGAGATGGACTTTGAGGTTCCCGCAGAATTAAAGGGAGAATAGACCATGAACTACGCCATTTTTCGTTTAACCTTTGAAACGCCGCTGCGCATTGGCGAAGAGGGCATCGGCGCCGAAAAACTGGTGCCCTACGTGCCATCGGACACCCTTTGGGGGGCGCTGGTTAGCGCGCACTTTACCCTGGGGCTGCCGTTCGATTTTGACGATTTGCCCTTTTACCTTAGCTCGGCCTTTCCCTTTTTTAAGGAGCGTCTTTTTTTTCCGCCGCCTCTGGGCGCGCTGGATTATTTGCTGGATGGTCTGGATGAAACGCAGCCGGGGCGCTTGAAAGATCTTAAAAAGATTAAATATGTGGATCAAAAGTTGTTTGAGGCCCTGATCAACGGGCGGCAGCCGGCGCTAAAAGAACTGCATTTTTACGCTACGCAGCGAGAGTTTTTAACGCTGGAAGAGATTGACGGACTGCAAAAAGGCCCCTTGTTTGGCATTTACGAACGGCCGCGCGTGACGGTGGACCGCTTTACGGGCAGCGGCGCAGAGGGGCAAATTTTCTACTTTTCGCAAATGACCTTTGCTAAAGGGGCCGGCCTCTTTTTTCTGGCCGAATTTAAAGACGAGCGCGCCCGACGCCATTTTGAAGCGGCGTTGCGTCTTTTAGCCGACGAAGGCCTGGGCTCCGATCGTACGGTGGGGCGCGGCTTTTTCCGTTTTGAAAGCGCTGAAATGGAACTGGACGCGCCGCAGCAAAGCGCCTTTTTTACCACCCTGTCGCTTTACTTTCCGCAACCGACGGAAGTGGAAGAACTGTTGGAGTCCGGCGCGCGTTTTAAGCTGGCGCGTCGCAAAGGATACGCCGCCCATTTTCAGGCGCGCGGAAAACGGCTAGGCCAGACGCTGATGTTTGGCGAGGGCTCGCTTTTTAAACGGCCTGCGGGCGCGATGCGCTTTCCTGGAACGAATCCTGTGGTTTTGCAAAAAGACGCGCTGCCGGACGTGCCGTTTAACGTTTACCGCTACGGCCGGGCCTTTGATATTCCCACCATCATTGCAAAGGAGGCGCCATGAATTCCACTAAAATCGTTTTTGACTGTCGCCTAAAAACCCTGACACCCGTGCATGTGGGTAGCGGAAAGAACTACCTGCGCAACGCCGATTTCGAAATATTTCAAAACCTGCTAACCGTTTACGATAGCCACCGCCTGCAAAAGAAGATCGAACAGGCCGATCCGTCGATTAAAGACGCCTATTTCAAAGAGCTGCAAACGGAAGGTCCGTCGTTGTACAAATTTTTCCGCAGGGTGGGCTGGCAGAGCAATGAATTTGTGCGCTACCGGTTGCCTGTGGATTCTATTAATATAAATGAGATCAAAAGTCAGTTGCGCAGCGGGCTGGGCGTTCCGCTGATTCCCGGCAGCTCGATTAAAGGCGCGCTGCGCACCGCCCTGTGGGGCTATTTGCTGGAGCAGGCGCCGGACGCCAGGCAGATCGATCGCCTTTTACCGCAGAGCAGAGAGGTTAGGGATAAATACGCGGCGCAAAAGGTGGAAAAATATTTGTTTGGCGACCATCCTCAGAACGACTGGCTGCGCGCCCTGCAGGTGGAGGATGCGGCTTTTGAAAAGGAAGAGCTGGCTCTTTTTCAGGTTAAGATTTTAACGCGCACGCGCCAGGGTTACGCTTTTAAACTGCTGGGCAAAGAGCGTAAAAATTTGTCGCGCGAGCGGGCGCGGCAGGCCACTTCTATTGTGCTGGAGGCGCTGGGCGCGGACGCTTTGTCGCAAACAACGAGGGTTGTTTTAGACCGCTTTTTGCTGGAGCACGAAAAATTTAAGCCCACGCCCTTTTCTTTACCTTCGGCGGATGAGTTCTGGCCGCGGGTGCACGCCCATTTTTTGAAGTTAGCGGAAGGCGAAAAGGACTTTTTTGAGGAAATGGAGTTCAGGGAAGTGAAACGGTTTTACGAACGCTCCATTCTGGAAAGAAAATTTGCCGAAAACGAGTATCTGGTTCGTTTGAGCTGGGGCGGCGGCTGGCGCTTTATGACCGGCGACTGGTTGACGCCCGCACAAAAGGAAATGGTGCGCCGTATTTACAATCTGGGAAAAGGAGAGGCGGAGGATTTTCCGAAAACGCGGCGTTTAGTCGTACAAAACGATCTGCCGAGTGTGCCGCCGGGCTGGGCCACCATAACGGTGAAAGCAGTTAGGGCGGTTTAAAAAAAATGGTATCATCAAGCGAGGTATGGTTATGTCCACCGTGTATGTAGCGGCCGATCGGGCGCGGTTGACCAAAAGCGGGCAAACCCTGGTGTTGAAGTACGAGGACAACACGCAACGGGTGATTTTCCCTTTCCGCACGGACCAACTGGTTTTGATCGGCAATATCGACATTACTACCCCGGCCTTAAAACTGTTGATGCACCATCAGATAGATACGGTGTTTTTGAACAAGAACGGCAAATTCAACGGAAAGATTACCTTTAACCGGGGTAAGAATATCTTTTTAAGATTGCGTCAGTTCCGTTTGCTGGACGACGAGAAATTTAGCTTGCAGATGGCGCGGGCCATTGCCGGGGGCAAGATTCGCAATCAACTGGTTTTTGCCCAGCGCATCCGTCGCGAGCGCAAGGCGGCGGAGGTTACTCAGGCTATCGGTCAGATGAACGATCTGCTAAAAAAAGTTCAGGAAGCGGATAGTAAAGAACGTTTGCGCGGATTGGAGGGTAGCGCGGCCCGGCTCTATTTTTCTATTTACAAATACGCTTTTTTGGTTGACTGGGCCGATTTTCCCGGTCGTTCCATGAATCCGCCAAAAAGCAATGTGAATGCGGTATTGAGCTTTTTGTACACGCTGATCAAAAACCGCGTGGAAGCGGCGCTTGAAACGGAGGGGCTGGATCCTTACGCCAGTTTTTTTCACGCGCTCAATTACGGCAAAGTGGGGCTTGCTTTCGACATGATGGAAGAGTTTCGCGTACCGTTGTCGGACATGTTAACCGCGTCGCTTTTTAACCTGGGGATTCTGGACGAGGATGATTTTCGGGAGGTGAATTTCCGGAGCGACGACGACGAGTTTCCGCTGGAGATGGAGATCGTAAAAGAGGGCGACGAGCCGCAGATTTTGCCGCGCAGTAGCGTGGGAATTTTGCTGACCAAAAAAGGATTGACCAGGGTGATTACGCATTTTGAGAAGCGTCTGGAAACAGAGATCATGCATCCCTGGGCCGAGCGGCGGATGAGTTACAAGCAGATCATTCGATATCAGGCGCGTCATTTACGGCGCGTGATTAGCGGGGAAGAGCAGTATTACCAACCATTTGGCATACGATGATCTATCTGGTGTGTTACGATATTGCGGAAAGAAAGCGATTGCAGCGCGTGGCCAGGTTTTTGGAGGACCAGGGTTTGCGCGTGCAAAAATCGTTTTTTCAATGCGACGTGGATGCGCAGCGCATGGCACACATTCGGCGCGAGGTGCGCAAGCTGATCGACGAAAAAGAGGACGCCTTTTTCATTTATCCGTTGTGCGATAAATGCGCGCAGCATCCTTTAAGCGACGGGAACGGCGAACTATTAAAATTGGAGCCTTTTGAGATATTATGAGTCATTGGCTGGTACTATACGACATACGCGATGCAAAGCGTTTGCGGCGTGTAGCAAAAACGATACAAAATTACGGCACGCGGGCGCAGAAATCGGTATTTGAGCTGGAGGTGGAGGCGGAACAGATTTCGAAATTGCGTAAAGAGATACAAAAAATAATTGCGGATGAGGATTATGTGGTTTATTTTAATTTGTGCGAGGCAGACTGGCAGAAGCGAGAGAAATACGGTAAGGGACGTTACGACGAGGAACCGAACGAGGAATACTATATTTATTGAAGTGAGCTCCATTGCGTAAGGCATAGGCCTTTAAGCGCTATGCAAACAGATCAAAGTAGATTTGCGCGAACCGGGCGTAACAGGTAAAAAGCGCCTATTTAGCAGGGGGTTCGCGCAGGCTTTGTAAGTTCTTTGAAAACAAGGGAGTAGCTTTGAGAAAAGCGAAGGTGGAGCGGGGATAGGATAAAAAGATACGAGAAAAGAAAGAAGGTTCGCGTACGAGGCTATGTCAATCCCTGATATGAGCGGGTTGGCGGCTGCCGGAGTAGAAAAGGAATGACCTGCTTGAAGGGATTAAGACGCCGGAATTGGGGAGCTCGTTATCGTCTATTTCTTCCCAAAATGTAGAAAAGGAATGACCTGCTTGAAGGGATTAAGACTCTGGTAAAGCCCTGCGTAAGTAACTAATTTGTTACCTTTGTAGAAAAGGAATGACCTGCTTGAAGGGATTAAGACATTTTTCAGAATGCCAAGCGGTTTTAAATGCTATACTGCGGCAGTAGAAAAGGAATGACCTGCTTGAAGGGATTAAGACCGAAAAGAAAGCCTACAAAAAGACAAACTAAGTAGTACATAGTAGAAAAGGAATGACCTGCTTGAAGGGATTAAGACCGTGAAAAGCCAGTGGTTCTCCGCACTCTGGGCAGAACTTAGTAGAAAAGGAATGACCTGCTTGAAGGGATTAAGACTTTCCCCCCTTTTCAAATTCTTTGTAAATTATTTTTGTAGAAAAGGAATGACCTGCTTGAAGGGATTAAGACCGCTTCGCATTCCGAACTCATTGCGAGCATAAATTGCTGCCTTGTAGAAAAGGAATGACCTGCTTGAAGGGATTAAGACTTCCCTCTCTGCATGCAGTAATTGAGTTTCCACTAATAACCGTGTAGAAAAGGAATGACCTGCTTGAAGGGATTAAGACCTTTTAACCAGCTTGCGTAATGCTTCGGCATTTTTCTCTGTGTAGAAAAGGAATGACCTGCTTGAAGGGATTAAGACCTTTTGATTTGATCTAACATCTTTTACTCCTTTTCTTTTAAGTAGAAAAGGAATGACCTGCTTGAAGGGATTAAGACTGAGTTTCTGGATTAAACACCTTAGGATCACCGCTGTAGAGTAGAAAAGGAATGACCTGCTTGAAGGGATTAAGACGAGGATAAAGAAGGGAAGGCTCTACGACGGACGTAAAGCCAGTAGAAAAGGAATGACCTGCTTGAAGGGATTAAGACCTACCATTAAGATCTCCTTTTTGCAATAATTCTAACTGGTAGAAAAGGAATGACCTGCTTGAAGGGATTAAGACCTATTATCATTTTATTAATAAGTCTAAGAACGGATTCAAAGTAGAAAAGGAATGACCTGCTTGAAGGGATTAAGACTAGTATTCATTTCGTCGCTCCTTTATTCATTTTCTTCACTATAGTAGAAAAGGAATGACCTGCTTGAAGGGATTAAGACTCACCGCTGTAGAATATTACGGTGTCCCACCATTTTCCTTTTGTAGAAAAGGAATGACCTGCTTGAAGGGATTAAGACGGCTGCTGGGGCTTTATATGGCGACTGACTGGTTTCCGGAGTAGAAAAGGAATGACCTGCTTGAAGGGATTAAGACCCATTTTCCTTTTTCTACTCTTCTTTTGATTTGATCTAACAGTAGAAAAGGAATGACCTGCTTGAAGGGATTAAGACATGTAATCCGTTTTTGCCTCCTTTTACAATGGTAATAATTGTAGAAAAGGAATGACCTGCTTGAAGGGATTAAGACCAGTCTCTTGGATAGACTCAATCGCCTTCTTAGGAATCCAGTAGAAAAGGAATGACCTGCTTGAAGGGATTAAGACCATCATATATAGTATTCATTTCGTCGCTCCTTTATTCAGTAGAAAAGGAATGACCTGCTTGAAGGGATTAAGACTAATCAGCTGATGCTTTGGATAGGTCTTGAGCACTAAGTACTGTAGAAAAGGAATGACCTGCTTGAAGGGATTAAGACCAATTTTAAGAATAAATAATCATTGATCCGTCCGTACGTAGAAAAGGAATGACCTGCTTGAAGGGATTAAGACACGATTACTTTTTCCATGACTTTTCTCCTCAAGGTTAAAATTCGTAGAAAAGGAATGACCTGCTTGAAGGGATTAAGACAGGTCTTCCCAATCGGGGAATAGTTCCCCGAAATAGAAGACCCGTAGAAAAGGAATGACCTGCTTGAAGGGATTAAGACAATACCTATAAATTTATCCATAATAAACCTCCTTTTGGTTGACGTGTAGAAAAGGAATGACCTGCTTGAAGGGATTAAGACAGGTCTTCCCAATCGGGGAATAGTTCCCCGAAATAGAAGACGTAGAAAAGGAATGACCTGCTTGAAGGGATTAAGACCTCTATGTTCTGTAACTCTAACAATCTCGTGAGCATGTTTTAGGTAGAAAAGGAATGACCTGCTTGAAGGGATTAAGACTGAACCACTCACGGTCCGGGCTGAGGCGCTGGGCCGGATAATAGTAAAAAAGGAATGACCTGCTTGAAGGGATTAAGACTCAGAAGTGGGATTGGGGATAACACAATATAAACATAATAGGGTAGAAAAGGAATGACCTGCTTGAAGGGATTAAGACTGCTTTGATAGGGTTAAAATCGACCGCTTCGGCAAGCCGGGTAGAAAAGGAATGACCTGCTTGAAGGGATTAAGACTAACCCCACGATATGTTTCATCACTTAAGAAAAACCAGACACGTAGAAAAGGAATGACCTGCTTGAAGGGATTAAGACCATAGCAAGGCCTCTTTTAATTTCCTCGTCAGTAGCAAATTGGTAGAAAAGGAATGACCTGCTTGAAGGGATTAAGACGCAGTGTCAACGTGGCCAATAGCCGACGTAAAGCCATGTAGAAAAGGAATGACCTGCTTGAAGGGATTAAGACTTTTTCATTTTTTCTCCTCCTTTTTTGTTTAACTACGCACAAGTAGAAAAGGAATGACCTGCTTGAAGGGATTAAGACGAAATCGAAACCGATTTTGGTTTTAATCGGTTCCGATCCTTTTGTAGAAAAGGAATGACCTGCTTGAAGGGATTAAGACGCGGTCGAAGCGAAATCCTTTTCAGAGCCTGTGAAAGATTCTTGCCTAATCCCAGAATAAAAATCTGGGAGATGGGTACAGCAGACCGAAATTACAACTGACAACCAGTGCAAGCAACCAGTGCAGGCAACCAGTGCAAGCAACCTTTATTAAAGCCGCAAAAGCATGGCCGCTTTTATTTGAACCTTTAATCATTAAACCTGGCATGTTTTTCCAGGGCTGGCCTTCATTCCGTCCTGCCCTGGAGGCTGTTGCAAATTCAGTTTGAGTAAAATTCAAAAAATTTGTAAATTCTGGGCGACAGATAAAACAAGTAATAACAAAGGAATTCCATGAGTTTTATTACTTATAATCGCTCACAAATGAATCTCTTTGGCTATAGTGTGGAAGATTTTGCCAGAGACGATCCAAAGAGTCGATTTGTAGTGGAGTTGGTTTCGCGCCTTGATTTAAGTGCACTTTATTCCCGTTATAGTTCACAAGGCGGTGATTCTTATGCCCCAGACATGATGCTTGCCTTATGGTTTTATGCTTATAGTAACGGCATTACCAGCACCCGTAAGCTGGAGGAATTGTGTAAATATGATACGCGCTACATTTATATCACTGGGAATCAGCATCCGGATCATAGTACATTAAGTCGTTTTCGCAAGGCACATTTGGATTTATTAGACCAATATTTTGTAGAGATACTTTTAATTGCCCAGGCCGAAGGCATAAGTAGTTTCAACCAGATAGCCATAGATGGCACGAAAATCAAAGCGCACAGCAGTAAGCGTCATGGCTACACTGAGGATCAATTAGACAAACGTATAGAGAAGTTAAGAGCAGAGATCAAGCAATACATGCAGCGCTGTAATTTTGTAGAACAGGGGGCCACGGATGAATTAGATTTAGAAACTCTTCGAGCGGAGAAAGAACGGCTTGAGCGCTTAGAGAAAGAGATATTAGAACGTAAAGCCCAATTGAAAGAGCGTAAGAAACAGCTCAAATCAGAACACCGTTCAAGACATCAAATAAATGTAAAAGAGCCGGATGCCCGCATGATGCCTTCGGTGGATGGACCGGGCTATAACGCACAATTAGGCGTAGATATGTCCAGTCATTTAATAGTAGCTCATGAAGTCGTAAGCCAGCCCAACGACCAGGGTCAATTCATACCGATTCAAGAACAAGTAGAGAAGAATCTTGGTTCAGATGATAAGCGATCTTACACGGCCGATTCCGGTTATCACAATAGCACAGACCTAAAAGAATTGGAAGAAAAGCAGATTGATGCCGTAATAGCCGATCCCCAGTTATCCAATCGTTCGATAAAGGAGACACCAACCTCCAAGGAAGAATTGCAAAAAGAAGAAAGAAAACTAAAACGAAGTGATTTTGTGTATCATGAACAGGGAGATTACTATGAATGTCCGACGGGTAAGAAGCTTTTTCCAGTTGAGAGAAATAGCGAACGGATCGTATATCGTTCCAATGATTGTCAGGATTGTCCCTTAATTAATTTATGCATTTCCAGTAAAAAGAAAGTTAAGCAAATCCATCGTTCAGTTAATGAGAGTTATTGCGAACGTATGGCGAAAAAGTTACAAACTTCAGCGGCGCAGGAACGACTAAAAAAGCGTTCGGTGACAGTTGAACCTGTTTTTGGTAACTTGAAGCATAATTTAGGCTATCGTGGATTTTCCTTATCTGGTCTTAATAATGTTCGTAGTGAATTTACGTTAATGTGTATTGGGCATAATATTAATGTTCTATTTAAAAATATGTTAGGGAAACGTTTAGCAGCGTTTATAACAGCATCACAAGAAAAAGATGATCTATTAATTTTATTTTCAAAGAATATTTTGGCGTTTTTAATTCTATATTTTGCCCAACGCTTAAGAATGAGAAAAAATTATCAATATCGGAGAATATAAGCATTAATTCCTCCCCCCCATGCAACAGCCTCCCTGGCGTGGCTCCGTTCAAAATGACATCCCAGTGTCCATCCAACCATCCAACCTTCCAACCCTTCCATTCTTACACTCTTGTTAGCCCCCAGAAATAGTTATCATTCCACAAAAAATACTTTTGCAAAATATCCCAAACCATTTTATGGGTTTTTGTTAAGCTCTTTGTAAAAAAAGCTGAAAAATTTTAAAAAACAGATGTGTTACCGACTTATATATTAAGAAGCAAAATATTTTGGCCTTGCCACTTCTGCACGGATTTCCTTTTCAGATGTAAGGTAATTGCAGAAGCGCAAAAATAAATAAATTTTGATAAAAATATGAATCGAAAACCATGATACTATCTTTTTGCATATCGATCAGGTTAAGCCTTAAAACGTTCCTCAGCCCGCCGTTATTTTTTAACCGCAATACGGTTGACGAAAATTTTGAACTGCTACAAAAAAATAAAAGGCAAAGTTCAACAAGTAAGGTAACGAATTACGCCTTTACGGATAGAGCCGTTTATAACGGTTTTACTTATTATTATCGTCTTGCCGACCGCGATATGAACGGCGTAATTACTTATCATTCCACCGTCAATGCCACGCCGAATGCCAAAGGAATCGATTTTAAACAAAGGGCTGTAGTCATAAAAGAATTTGCACTGCATGCAAATTATCCCAATCCCTTCAATCCTGAAACGACCATTCGCTTTGACGTACCAACGCTAAACAGTGAATTACAGCACATTAAGCTTTCTGTTTACAATTCTATGGAACAATTAGTAGATGTTTTGTACGAAGGGGCCATTTCGGGCGGACAATATGAAATGAATTGGAATGCGGTCAATCTGTCTTCCGGAATTTATTTTGTAACTTTACAATCAGAACAATTGGCGCAAATTTAAAAAAATATAAAAGTAGGATAAAAGGGAAGGGAAAAAATGATGAAGAATCTGCATTTTTCAAAAAAAAGTAATCTTAAATGAATTATTTAAAAAAAAGGAGAAAAAAATGAAAGGTATCATTGTTTATATTGTGATTTTACTTTTCTTTATGAATGGGCTATTTGCAAACGACCCCATCGCCGTCTTCTATTTTAACGGCAATTTAAATAATGAAACATCCAACGGCACTTTATCCGTGTATCCCAACACATTTTCATCCACATTTGGCGGCAGCGGTGATTATACCTATTGGCAGTGGACGGCAAATACTAATCCGGGTGGAGGACTAACATTAGACCTAACGTTGGATAATATTGGGGATTATTCCGTAGGCATAAGGGTAGAATACGAGACGGTAACCGGTTATAGAAAAATCATTGATTATAAGAATGAAGCCAGTGATAATGGATTATATTTTTTGGATGGAGTTCTAAAGTTTTTTGGAAGTGGATCTCCTTCTGGAACCAAAACGATTTTAGCCAATACGATGTACGACATCATTATTACGCGTGATGGGTTAACGGATACATATACCGCCTATTTGGTAGATACGGATGGTACGGTTACGGAAGAATTTTCTTTTAATGACCAGGGTGAAGGCGAGCCATTTAATGTTGGAGGCGGGATCAGCAGGTTTGGATTTTTCTATGATGATCAGGCGACAAATAGTGAATGGACAACCGGAGGAAAAATTTATTCCATGAAGGTCTGGGATAGGGTTCTTTCGGCTAATGAAATTAAGAATGCGCTGGACCCGGCAGTTAATGTTATCTTTACAAATGGGAGTAATTATGTACCAGGAGGATTAACGCCAGGCGCCATTAATCAGCCTTTCGGTCGCTTTTCATTGTCAACAGAAAGTGGCAGCAGCAGGTTCGTAGGGGCAAATTTTGTTCTCAATGGCACACGATCGGGCGCCAGTAATTTTAAATTATGGTCCAGCACGGATGCCTCATTTGATCCCTCAACCGATATTCAGTTGGGCGCTACGGTGCTTAACGATCCTGGGGACGGAAATAGCATCAGCTTTTCAGATTTTTCCGATGACCTTCAGACAACCGCCAAATACTATTTTGTAACTTGCGATCTGGCGACGGATGCCAGCGGCGTAATTCAAGGCGTTGTACAAAACAATGCAGCGATCTTTCTTGTCGCTGGCACAATTAACACTACGCTTAGTAATGAACCGCTTTCAGGGGGCGATGTTTCTCTTCCTGTTGCATTGACTTCATTCAACGCAATAGCCGGCGACGGCGTTGTAACTTTAAAATGGAGTACTGCTTCTGAGGTTAATAACGAAGCCTTTTTAGTGGAACGGAGTATGGACGGGGAAAATTTTGAACTGTTTGCAGAAATCAAAGGGCAGGGTTCAACAAGTAAGGAAACGAATTACGCCTTTACCGATAGAGCCGTTTATAACGGTTTTACTTATTATTATCGTCTTGCCGACCGTGATATGAACGGCGTTATTACTTATCATTCCACCGTCAATGCCACGCCGAATGCCAAGGGAATCGATTTTAAACAAAGGGCTGTAGTCATAAAAGAATTTGCACTACATGAAAATTATCCCAATCCCTTCAATCCTGAAACGACCATTCGCTTTGACGTACCAACGCTAAACAGTGAATTACAGCACATTAAGCTTTCTGTTTACAATTCTATGGGACAGTTAGTAGATGTTTTGTACGAAGGGGCCATTTCGGGCGGACAATATGAAATGAAATGGAATGCGGTCAATCTGTCTTCCGGAATTTATTTTGTAACTTTACAGTCAGAAAAGTTTACAAAAACGCAAAAAATGATTTTGATGAGATAATGAACAGGAGATAATGTTATTTTGCTGGCTCCCTGAAAAAGCTCTGATAGTACAAAAAGCTGGCTAAAAAGAGGGCAAAACCGATTCCCATATAAAGGGGAGCCAGCAGAAATTTAGGAATCAGCTCGGTGGTACGCATAAAAAGCCCAATGGTCATCATTACGGCAATCAGCACATACGATTTCCATTCCTGAAAGGCAAATGCACAAACGTGACCGGTATAAGCCAGAATACGCTTGATGTTTTTATTAGCCACCATGCTAAAGCCGAAGCGGGCGATCGCGCTGCCGAGTAGAATTCCTGCCGTTATCACAAAAATAATCTGGCTGAGGTTAAATTCCACCATCCAGCGCAGGGCAAAAAAATTTAGCATAATTCCGGTACCGCTCCATATTATTCCTGAAAACAACAACAGCCACTTGCGGGGCAGACCAGGTTTAAGTTGCTCAATCATTTTCTGTCCTTTAAAATCATTCAGATTTTGATGATTACGTATTGCGCCTATGTGCCCAAAACGGATGCGACCGTTAAAGGCAAAACATGGTTCTCTCTGATCGGCGTAAAGTTAGGGGAATGTGCGATGTAATTCAATAGCCACCGCCGTTAATTTTAGAATTTTTATTTAAAACAGGCGTGATCGTTCAGATTTACTGGGGGCTACACCGAAAAATATAGATGCCGACGATCGGAGCGAGGATTAAGTCGTAATTATTTTCCACGCAAATTTCACAGATATTTAAAAAAAAAAATAATTTTTTTGGTTGGCTCTGTTCTACGGAATCAGAAAATAAATAAACAAATTATTTTAAGCGACCACAGAGCGCAAAGAATGTTAAAAATTAAATTGCCAGGGGAAGTTGAGCCTATAAGATTGTTTCCAACGGTGTAAGTGATTCCTGCGCTGGCCAGTTTCGGGCAAATGCGAGAAAAGGAGTAGCAGGCCGGCGGCCAATCAATCTTGAACCCTGATTTACTTGATTTCGTGATTACCATGATTTGCTTTTTATGCCTATAAAATTTCGTTTTAAATTTGAGAGTAACCCTTCACAGGTGAAAAAAATCAAGTTAATCCTGTAATCATATTAATCAAGGTTCAAAAACCACCTCAACCCCCCTAAACCTCTAAACTCCTAAACTCCTAAACTCCTACAAAGTAGCTTTCTAAGTAAAAACGGGTCTGGCAAAAGAAAGGAGACGGTTTTTTTTGATAAAAACTTTATCTGAAAACGGCGAAAATTATTTGACAAGGGAAAAATCTGTAATTATATTGCACACGTGTGCGAAAACGTGTGAGGAAAAAGCGTTGAAAACGTATCCGACCATTAAAGACATTGCCGCTAAATTGAATCTGCATTACACCACCGTGTCCCGCGCCCTGCGTGACCACCCTGATGTGAATGAAGAAACCAAACGTCTGGTGAAAGAAACCGCACAGCAAATGAATTACCGTCCCAACTACCTGGCTCGCAGTCTGAAACGACAAAAATCCAATAGCATAGGCGTTATTGTGCCGGAGATAAAACACCATTTCTTTTCTGCCGTCATCAGCGGCATAGAAGAGGTGGCTTATGAGGCTGGGTATGTGATTCTTGTGGCGCAATCGAACGAACAGATGGAGCGCGAAATCCTGAACTTAAATGCTTTTATTTCCAGCCATGTTTCGGGGCTATTGGTTTCCATTTCGCAGACCACCACCAGTTCCGATCACTTTAAAAAATTTATGGAGCAGGACGGCAAAATCGTCTTTTTTGACCGCGTTTGCGAAGACCTTGAAGCCAGTAAAGTGGTGGTTGATGATTATGATGGCGCATATAAAGCGACCGAATATTTAATCAAAAAAGGATATAAAAGGATAGGGCATCTGGCCGGAAGTAAAAATTTGAACATCGCCCGCAATCGGTACCTGGGGTATAAGGACGCCCTGAAGAATAACGGTCTTACGCCCAATGAAGCCTATGTGTACTGGGGCGGCTTGCAGGAGCAGGATGGGCGCAATGGAATGAAAGCCCTGCTCGAGTTGACGGAGCGTCCGGATGCCATTTTTGCGGTGAACGATCCGGTGGCCATTGGCGCCTACGACGTTCTAAAACAAAAAGGGCTCAAGATTCCGGACGATATGGGCATCGTCGGTTTTTCCAACAACCCCATCTCTTCGTTTGTGCATCCGCCGCTTACAACCGTACATCAGCCGGCGTATGAGATGGGAAAAAAGGCGGCTGAACTGCTTCTGCAACAGATAGACAGCCAGGTCGAAGAAGTTTCCCTTGTAAAAGAAGTTCTTAAAACGCGTTTAATCGTCAGGGAGTCGGCCTGATTTTTTTTTGCACGTTTCTGCTAACGTGTGCAGAGATGATTGAAAAAAATTGGAAAGGAGGTGAGCGAAAAAAAGTCGTGTTTAGTTTTTCAGGGTCTTAGGTAACTCAAATGTTAAACCTCAAAAGGAGGGGTGTAGTTATGAAGCGTATTTTACTGCTTTTTGTAGCTTTAATGTTTTTAGCAGGTTTAAATGCCCTGTATGCTCAGGTGGATTTTTTAAATCCGTACACGCCGGATGAGCATACAGTTCTTCTTTTACACTTTGATGGCGATTTGAGCGACGCTTCCGGCCAGACGGCCGGCGGTACGGGCTATGGCGATTACAGTTTTGTTCCGGGGCTTGCGAACTTCGATAAGTGTCTCTATCTGAATAACAGCGCTATATCCGATTCGTCTCGCGTTTTGGTGCCCGATACCGCGGCGCTGGATCTGCAGGGCTCTTTTACGCTGGAAGCATGGGTTTATTTCCTGACTTTTGGTGAAGGCTGGAGCGACTGGCGGGGCGCTCCGCGAATTCTGGCCAAGCCTTATGCGGTCAATTCCTCCTATCCTAATAGCTGGTGGTTTCCCAATTACTGGTTGATGGGAGATAGTTACAACGATACCTATATTTTCGGCGGCGGTTTTATGGGCATTAATCCGCAAGACTCAAGCTGGGTTTTTAATGGCGATTTGAGGCTCGATTTTAATTTTGTGGAGACCATGAAATGGTATCATATTGCCTTTATTTATAATCACGACGTCTATCCGCGTACGGAACAGCTTTTGATTCACGATAAAGACGGTAATTTACTGGTCATGTTGCATCGTACAATCGAAGATACTTCTTATGTCATTGCAACTAGCGACTGGCCGCTGCACATTGGCGAAGGCGGCGGAGGCGGGAATTCGTGGCTGGATGGTTTTATTGATGAAGTAAGAATTAGCAATATCGCCAGAGAATTTTCCATTCCACCGATTATTACCGGGACGACCGTGCCGGAGAACACCACGGATACCGAAGGCCCCTATGAAGTTAAAACCATAGTAACAGACGCCGATGGCCTGAAATCGGTTGTTCTAAAATATAATGTCGGTCAGGACTGGATCGATCTCCCGATGACCAATACGGCTGGAGATACGTTTGTCGCTTTTATTCCGGGTCAGCAACCCGGCACCTCCATAAAATTTTACATCGAAGCGACCGATAATAACGACCAGGTTGCGGTTGATCCGCTAAAAGCGCCGGAAGAATATTACAGCTTTGCCATTATTGTAGAAAAAGCGCTGGTCTTTTATCTTGACTTTGAAGAAGGCAGCGGCCAGCCCATCGACAAATCTCCCTACGCCACCACCTGTACCATTAACGGAGATGTCTCTTACGTTAGCGATGCGGTCAGCGGCCAATATGCCGCTAAATTTAATCCTGACGGCAACGGTTATATTACAGCCGACCCCACGCCTTTTATGGATTGCTATGAGTTCACGGTGGAAATGTGGATTAAGCCGAACAAGCTGGAGCAAAATTTAAGGCTCATTATTAAAGAAGGTTCGCCCACCTGGTACATGCCCAATTACGAAATCAAGGGCACCGCTTCCGGGCAGATCGAAGTTGGCAGTTATTGCGACCCCGGAGGCTGGAATAACTTTACCAGCGACACGGCTTTAACCATGGGGAGCTGGTACCATCTTGCTTATGTTTTTAAAGATACGGTGGCAACCCTTTACATTCTGGATGCTGAAGATAAGATCATTGAAAAAGTATCGCGCGTCGCCTTAGGTAAGCCCATTTACACCTCAGGCGCATTGCATATCGGTCACGCGCCGGGCGATGCTTACGGCCCGTATTTTGACGGCCTGATGGATGAGATTAAAATTTATAATTACGCCAAACAATTTGAGTATAAGTGGCAACCTTTTACGCCCGATGAGCACACGGTTCTGCTCGCGCATTTTGATGGCGATCTGTCCGATGCTTCCGGAAACCTGCCGGACGGCGTTGCTTCGTCAGATAAAGTGGGGTTTGTGCAAAGCAGGCCGGGAATGGGACAGGCATTGTATCTGGACAACAGCGCAGAAGGTGGCGCCTATGTGACCTTTGCCGATACCAGCATATTAGACCTGGGTAAAAAATTCAGCGTGGAAGCCTGTTTTAAAATTTTGAGCAAAAGCGATAGCTGGAATAATAATCCACGAATCTGGTCGAAATGCGGCGATCCATGGTGGACGGCTAATTACTATGGATTTGTACGCGCAGACGATGCCTTTTTAGCGGGTTACTACACAGGTTCCGCTTATTACGACAACGCCAGCGAGCCGGGAATCTTTAAACCAAACACCTGGTACCATATGTATTTCTACTATGATGAAGAATACGATTATACTTACCTTGTGGTGCATGACACTCTGGACCAAATCGTTTTTGAAAATACCATGCCCATAGGCGACTTAAAGGATGAATATAAAACCAGCTTTCCGTTATTCGTCGGTTTTGGCGGCGGCGGATCCGATAGCTATTTAAACGGTTACATCGATGAATTGCGTATCCAGAATTACGAATTTGTAACGGATATCCGGGATAAAGAAGATATGGCCTCAGTTCCTGTGAAATACCGCCTGGCGCAGAACTATCCGAATCCTTTTAACCCGACAACGACGATAAGCTATCAACTTCCTAAAACCAGCGACGTTGAGCTGACTATTTATAATATTTTGGGTGAAGAGGTTCGCGTTCTGGTAAATTCCAAAAAGACGGCGGGAAGTCATTCCGTTACCTGGGATGGTAGAGATCGTTCCGGAAAGATTTTGCCATCCGGCGTGTATTTTTATCGTATTAAAGCGGGTGAATTTTCTGCCATTAAAAAGATGATCTTGTTAAGGTAAAAGTTTAGCATGGATCGTTACCGGCGCTGATGGCTGGTAACGATCCGGTCTTTGAAACTGGTTTTCCGGTCAAAATCCCGCAGGCCAGCGGGGCAAAGGACTGAAAACAATTACACAAGGGCTGTGGGTCGGCCTGCCTGTTGGTGAAAGACCGGAAGCCAGTTTCTTTAAATTGCCAGTGCTTTAAAATGGCATGGGAACATATTTAAAAGAGGTGAACAATCTGATGAAACTTAAACGGCTTTTTACCTTTTTGAGTGGCATTTTTTGCGCTTTACTGTTGATGTGCTGCAACGACCATTTAGGTTCCAGCCCCGATCCGGCCGTTTTGCGGATTTATCTGGTTACCAACCCTGCAGACACAACCATTCAGATTGGCTTCGATTCGCTCACAGTAACCACGAAAGACGATTTCTCTCTTACCATCAGTCAAATGAAAGTTTATTCGCAAGAAGGCATTTATGCCAAGTTGTTCAGTAGTTTTAGCGGATATAAGGATGAAGAGACGGAATACAACCTTTTAGAACGGCAGAGCGGTTCATTTATTCCTCAAAAAATTGTGGAAAGCCATATACCGCCCAATCAATATCAAAGAATTGAGTTCGTTGTTTATCCTCCGGACGAGGTTACCATTCACGGGCTTACATTCCCCATCGACATTCCAGAAGGCTATAAACCTTTGATCACCATGGAATGCCCGTTTATTGCGGATGAGAATGAAGAGCACAATATTTACATACAATTTAATGCGTTCAAATCTATTAAGCGGTGGCGCGATACCTATATTTTTACGCCAAGTTTTGAGCTTATAAATAAATAGGAATGGTTGGAAGTATGAAAAAAAATAACAAATTATACAAAATTGCCATTCTGTTAATCGGCCTGTTTCTGGCCGTCTGTTGTACCTATTCCACCAAACCGAAAGATCCAAATAAATTACCCAATACAACGGTGGCCAATATACCTGTGGACGGAGATACCATCAACGCCTATGTAACCATTCATTGGGACGGCGAAGATTCGGATGGCTACGTTACTTCTTACAAATACCGCTACATTACCTACCACCTGACAAAAGGGGATACGGTTGTAACAGACTGGGTAACCACCAACTTAACAAGCAAGACCATTGCATTTGAATCTTCGGACGAATTGAACTTTCAGCATTTTGAAGTAAAAGCAATTGACAACGAGGGCGGCGAAGACCCCACTCCGGCGGTAAAAGAATTTTACACGGTAAAAGCTTATAGTCCGGAAACGTATATCGTTTCGCCCCAGGAAAATCAGGATCTGTTTATTTTGCCTCAGACAACAGACTGGTGGACGGGGATTAAGGTTGTTTTTGGTTCCAAAGATAGAGATGGCGAGGTGGTTGAATACGGCTACCGGGTAGATGGCCAGGGAGACTGGACATGGCTTGAAGATACAATGGCGGTATTAACGCCCGATGAATTTGCTCTGCCTCTCACCGGAACACACGTCATTGAAGTGGTGGCAAAAGATAACACGGGAATTGTAGACCCTACACCCGCCACCGTGCAGATCGTGTTGTTTGAACCTACTTTTGACAAAAACATTCTGATAATCGATGAAACGAAAGAAGGAGACCAGACGCCGGGATTTACGACCGACGCTCAGGTCGATAGCTTTTATAACGAGCTTTTTAATCCTGATACGACGATTGACTATTTTACCAGCGGCCTGCCTCCCAAACACATCCTGGGGCGTTACAAATTATTAATATGGCATTCGGACTATAATTTTGATCGGCACAATATCGGTAACGAAAAAGATTACATTATCGAATATCTGCAAGCGGGCGGTAAACTGGTTCTTTCTGGCTGGCGCATTATTAAATCTTTTGACCTGGGCGCCAGTTTCCCCCAAGTGTATGAGTCTGAATCGTTTTTGAGCGAGTATCTCCATGTGGTGGGCGCCAATGAAAGCCCTTCGGTGGATGGCGCCTTTGCCTGGGCGCGAGGTCGAAATGGATATCCGGACATTCATCTGAATAAGGAGATTCGTGCCATAAACGATTTTCCCTATTTCGGCGGTTTGACCAACGTAAACATTATTACGCCCGGAGCATTTACGCGCGTCATCTATCGCTTTCAGTGCAAGGAAACCACCAGCGACAACATCCGCAGTGTCTTCCAGGATCGCCCCTGTGCCATCCGCTATCTGGGGTCATCGTTTGACATCATTCTGTTCGGGTTTCCGATCCTGTACATAAATCCTGACGAGGCAAAACTAATGGCCAATAAAATTTTAGAAGATTTGTTGTGAACTTAGGAAGAGGGCATACCATTGAAAGAATCCAGAAATATTTTATGGTCAATCTTAATATTGTGTTTGATGGTTTTTTACGCGCATGCCGGAACAACCGGTAAAATTGCCGGAATTGTGATCGACAAGGAAACCGGGGAACCCCTTGCCGGTGTAAATGTATTTATTCCGGGCATGAATCTGGGAGCTTCGACCAATATAAACGGCGAATATTACATCATTCAGGTGCCGCCCGGCATTTACACCATTAAAGCCTCCATGATCGGATATGCCACAGAAGTAAAGAAAAATGTGGAAGTGCGGGTAGATTTAACAACTAAAGTTGTCTTTAAGTTGACCAAAACCATTCTCGAAGGAGAAGAAATCGTAACCATTGCAGAGCGCCCCTTAATTCAAAGAGATTTAACTTCCAGTAAACGCTCTTCCTCAAAAGCAGAAATTGAAAACATTCCCGCCGCCGAGAACGCAATGGATGTCCTTTCGGTTATTCCTGGCGCAATAGTGGCTACCGTTAATCCTGTTTTGAATGTGGGCGGCGGCCACACGCTAAAAGCGCAGGATGAAAACATCAAAAACATTCACATCCGCGGCGGCGGAGGCGGTGAAGTTTTATTTCAGGTCGATGGCATGCCGGTCAACCACCCCATCTTTGGCGGACACAGTGTATTAAATATTGATATTAAATCTGTGGAAGAAATAGAAGTGCTCACCGGCGGATTCAGCGCGGAATACGGTGAAGCGCAGTCCGGCGTGATCAATGTCATCACGCGCGAGGGCGGCGAACATTACCAGGCCGATTTTACTCTGAAACACGATGACTTTTTGCCCGTGACGCTTAATAATTCGGAAGGATATGAGTACGGCTCATTTTATCTGGAAGGCCCGGAACCTTTAACTTCTAAATGGTTACCGGAGCTGGGACTTAAATTTTTGTCCAACACTTACCTGTTCGTATCCGGTAGTTTTAAACGCACCAATACGCAGTTTAACAATCACAGAACAAGGCAGGTAAAACGATTATTGGGCTTTTTTAATGTAAAAGACAAACAATACAATGAATACACGTTTAATATAAAAATATCGCACCATTTTTCGCCGACCAAACGTCTGATCTTAAATTACCAGCGAAATGACTCCTGGTGGTCAAACTTTGACTGGGGAGGTAAAAATATTCCCGATTCGCTGGGCGATGCCAAATCGACCAATAATTATTTCGTGCTCTCTTTTAAAAATACCATTAGCCGGAGTACCTTTTTTAATGTACACGTAAGTTATCTGCAGGTTCGTTATCACTATTCTTTATACGGTAAAACGCCCGATGCCTTCTGGCGTTGGGTTTACAATGATAAAACAAAAAATTGGGTTTACAGAGGGGCCAATTTTTTTGAAGATTTAAATCACGACGGATTTGTGGAAATCGGTCAGGATACGGATTACCGTAACGATCTTTCCAAAGTCTTGACTACAAAGTTTGATATCACTTCCCAGATTAATAGATCGAATCTGGTAAAAATGGGCATTGAATATCAGTATAAAGATTTACTGTACACCAACATTCAACAGGGCGGCTGGTATTTAACGCCGTATGGGCAATACGTTTTTAACGGTGCCGATTACGTTCCCCAGCCGCCGGGTCCCTTTCCCGAGTACGGATTGTTTCGCTGGTATTTCAAGGCCTTTCCCAGTCAGGGCGCATGGTATATTCAGGATAAACTGGAAAATTCGGGCTTGATTATTAATGCCGGTTTACGTTACGACTGGATCATGCCCGGCTCTTCGGTTGAAAAAGAGAGCTTCAGAGAACGCTGGGAACGCGTAACCGGCTTAAAGTTGAACTTAAGAAAGTTTAAAGGCTACTTTTCTCCGCGTCTGGGCATATCGTTCCCGGTTTCGGTTAAAACCGTGATGTACTTTTCGTATGGACATTTTCAGCAAATGCCCAGCAGCGACAATTTGTACCGCGATCCGTATTCCAATACCTTTTGCGGCAATCCCGATTTAGATCCGCAAAAAACGGTGGCCTATGAATTTGGATTTGCCCAACAAATAGGCAGCGATTTTGCCATCGATATAAAAGGATATTCCAAAGATATTTCTAATACGGTAGTAAATGGTCTGGTACAGCCGGAGAAAGGCCGTCCCATCTGGCTGGCGCAAAATATGGGATACGGGCGGGCGCGTGGTGTTGAAATTAATCTGAAAAAACGGTATTCGGGCTTTACCAGCGGTATTTTGACCTACACCTTGCAGTGGGCTAACGGCTATACCTCTTCCCCCTTCGAATTGTATCAGCGTTCGCAAACCAACCTGCCCTTGCCCATTCGCGAACACCGCCTGGACTGGGATAAACGACATCAGTTGTTATTACAATTCACGATTGATATTCCGAAGGATAAAGCGCTTCGTGTTTTCGGCCTTAAAATTCCGGGCAATTGGAGTTTAACCATCAACAGCTCGGCCAGTTCAGGCAATCCGTACACACCCGGAAGTACGGAAATTTACGTACCGCCAAATTCTAAAACCGCTCCTTTTATTGCCAATACCGATTTGCGCTTTAAAAAGAAGTGGAACATTGGCAAAATGCACGTGGGATTAACCCTGGATATTACCAACGTGTTTGATCGAAACAATGTGAATACTGGCTGGGGATTTAATCCCTGGACCGGTAAGCCCTATGTTTACGGCGACGTGAATAATCCGTTTCCATATTATTACACGTGGATGGAGATATTACGTTTAAGAGATCCGCGCATGTTTATGCCCGGAAGACGAATTGTTTTGGGATTAAATTTTGGATTTTAAAGTTGGTGGATTACTATGAAAAACATCATTTTTTGTACGAGCGTTCTGCTAATGGTTATGGCCGGCGCCGGGCTGGCGCAGGATGTTAATCCTACCATTGATTATAAAGTGCATAATGTGGGCGCCTTTCGACAGGTGGTTACAAACACGGGGGCTTTATGGCGGCAACAATCTCGTTACCCTGGATTGATCTATTGCGAATTTCCCCTGGGTTCCAGCGAAGAACATCTGGGAGAGGCGGGATTTGCCCTGGCGGCCATCGTGAAAGGCGATACCCTGGTTACCTCGTCGGACTCGTGGGATGAAGCCGATGAAATGTACCCGACCGATGCCCCGTGGGATACAATTTGGGTGGTAAAAAGAGGACAGCGGGTAGATATCGGCGATCCTGATGATCCTTATTGGCCAGATTACGTGGGCATTTCCGATCAGGATTTCGTGTGTAAATATTCGGACGATTTTTACACTAAAATCACCGGGCATCGTCCCATGCACATTGAATGTATTCAACGTTCCATGGTCTGGAGTTTCGCGCCCTTTAATGAATTTCTTATTTTACAATTCTGGATTACGAGTAAAGTGGATACGCTTGAGGAGGCCTATTTTGCCTGGTTTTGCGACGGCAACGTGGGCGAACGCCTTCCGGGCTGGGATTTTGCGCTGGATGATTTTTCCTGGTACGATGAAACAAAAGACGTGGCCTTTGCTCAGGACGCTGAAGGCGGCGTGGATGGCCTGGCCTATAGCCCCATCGCCTACAAAATTTTCCCTCCGGATAATGGCGGCCAGATAAAAACCACGTTTTTGTGGTACTCCGGCTGGGGAGAGATCGCCTCCAATCACCAGGAACTTTACCGCCGGCTCTCTTCGGGAGAGATTAAAAGAAACCAGGTCATCCCCGTGGGCAGTCAATTCTGGCTGACGAAAGGGCCTTACACCATTCTGCCCGGCGACACGTTGCTTTTTACGGTGGTTCAACTACTGGGCAATGGAGTAAAGGGAATCTATAAAAATTTAGAATTGGCCGAATGGTTGATTAATAAGAACTTTGCCGTCCCATCGCCTCCGCCCAATCCTCCCTTACAGGTGAAGGCGGATAATCACAAAGTCATTTTAACCTGGAAACCGGATGCGGAAAACTACCACGATCCCAATCGCGGAGATAATGTGGAGCATCCCTTTGAAGGTTATCGAATTTACAAAAGCCCGCAGGGTTATGGCGGCCCGTGGACCTTGCTGGCACAGTTTGATAAAGAAGATAATTTTTACGGTCCGAATACCGGCTTAAAACATGAGTTTATCGACGAAGGTCTGTTGAACAACTTTACCTATTATTATTCCGTTACTTCCTTCTCGCTGCCCGATACGGTTCTGGGGATTACGGAGCTGGAAAGCAGTTTGCAGGAGAATATCGTTGAGGTGAGCCCGGGCCCTGCGCCGCCCGAAACGGTGGGTAAGGTAGCCGTTGTCCCAAATCCCTATCTGGGAAATGAAGATTACACCAGTTACAACCCGCCATGGGAATCGCCGCCGCCGGGCCGGGTATGGATGGAGCAGGATCGTAAAGTTCAGTTCATCAATTTACCGCAACGGTGTACGATCCAAATTTTTACCCTGTCTGGAGAGCTGGTTAAGGTTTTAGAGCACAACGATCCCAAACGTGGTTATGAAGAGTGGAATCTGGTTTCGCAGGTGGGGCAGGCCATAGCCAGTGATGTTTATTTGTTTGTAGTTAAAGATTTGAACAACGGCAATGTACAGGTAGGGAAATTTGTGGTTATTAAGTAACGAGGGAATAGAATGTTAAAGAAAATGGCTTACGTGGTTTTGTTTACGCTGTTGTTAACTTCTGTGTTAACAGGTAGCGGATATAAACGGCCGGGAAGCACTTCGGCTCAGTTTTTAAAGATTGGTGTAAGCGCCCGGGCGGTGGCCGTTGGCGAAGCTTATACGGCCGTAACACAGGGCGCGGATGCCTTTTTTTACAATCCGGCTGCTTTGGCTCGTATTCCGTCTGTAGATGTTTTTGCTTCTTATTCTTCCTGGTTTGCTGGTATGAATTTTCAATCTCTGGCTGTTGCCAAAAATTTCGTTCGAAAGGGAGTGGGATGTCTCTCGTTTACCAGTTTGCAATCCGATGAGATGCAGGTGCGGACGCCGTTGAAGCCGGATGGCACGGGCGAAACGTTTTATGTGGGCAATTATCGCATGGGGCTGAGCTTTGCCAGGTTTTTGACCAATCATGCGGCTCTGGGGCTGGGCATTAACTATTTACACCTTAAAATGTGGAAATATGCCGTGCATTCCTTTTCCACAGATCTTGGCGTTCTCTTTATAACAGATTATCACGGCTTTCGCTTCGGAATGTCCATTGTTAACTTTGGGCCGGAAATAAAATTTCTGAAAGAGCAGTACGCCATTCCCACTAATTTTTCGTTCGGCGCTGCCATTGAGCCGATTCATACCGCTTTACATTTAATGACCCTCTCCTTTACGACCATCAAGTTAACCGACGCCGAGCAAAAAGTTCGGGTGGGCGCCGAGTACGAATATAAACGCACCTTTGCCCTGCGCGCCGGCTACAAATTTGGGCTTGACGAAGAACAATGGGCGCTGGGCTGCGGGCTTAAAATGAACATCGCAGGATTCAATCTTAAAATGGATTACGCTTTTTCAAGTTATGGTATCATTGGCTATCGAAATTTATTAACTTTAGGATTATCGTTTTGATTACTGCCAGAAAAGAAAAACAAAACTGCATGGAGAGTAGGCCAATGGCTGCAAAATTACAATTGAAACTGAAGGAGAGAAAATGGGAAACAACCTTTTGCGTAAGTTGAAAATAAAAACTCTGTTTTTAATGGTCGGATTATTGGGCGCGGCTCCTTTAATGGCTCAGCCAGGCGTGGATGACTATGCCTACCGGCGCTGTATTGTTTATCATTCTGATCAAACGCAGTGCAAACATTTGCCGCCCGATGTCTCTTTTATCGTCTTTCTGAATAATTCCGACAGCGTTCTTTTAACCGATCAGTGCCCGCGCTGGACGCCCGGTGTGCCGAATATTAACGGCGACGGCATGATCGGCGTTGAACTGGGTAATTTTACGAATCCGCAAATTGCGGTAAACGATTCGTTTACCATTATTTTCAGTTGTAATGCCAGCGGTGAACAGGGAAGAGATAAAGATCGCATTGATGAGTTGCCCTATAGTGGTTTGAATGTGTTTTTACAAACTTCTCCGGATGATTATCTGGCGCCCGTGCAGGGCATAAAAGCCGTGGCAGAGGGCAACACTACGCGCATCACCTGGAAAATGAAAGAAGACTTAACATATCTTGTTTATCGTAGAGACCTTAATGATCTTTTGAGCGACGGCCGGGCGCGCTACCAGTATTATAAAATAGCCGAGGTGCAAAACGATTCTGTCTATCTTGATGCTACCCCTGAATCCGATCGCCTTTTCGGCTACATGGTTCTGGCCAGAGATTCCGCAGGTTTGTTAAGCGCCCGCAGTCAAGAAGTTGTTGCCATGCAGCCGCTTGACATCATTTCCGTTATTCCTCGTAATACTTCCGTAGAAATCCATTTCAGAGGCGAGAACCAGGTAAGTAATCGCGACATTGTGGGCTACAATGTGTATCGTAGAGAGGCAGGGGGAACATTTCCCTCGCAGCCAACCGCCTCCCTCGGCATTGGCGATACCTGCTTTACCGATACGCGGCTTGAACCGAATACCACCTATTATTACGCAATCCGCAGCCGTGATTTGCATGGCAATGAACTGAGCGGCTCAGACGAATTTTCGGCCACCACAGACAACATGCCTCAGAAATATGTAAAATTTGCCACCCTGGACGTGTTGGTGGTGCTTTACACAAATACCAGCGGCGGAGATATTTTGCCCGAAGACATCCCAAAAATTAAAAAAATGATTGAATTGGGCCGCTTATTCTACTGGCGGAATTCCGGTCTGAAAATGAATTTAAATATTTCGTATCTAATTATAGACGACTATCTTGATTCGAATCCCAATGATTATAGTTTAACGCAATTAGAAAACGATCTTCATGCCCGCGGCGTGCAAGATTTACAATACGATGCCATTTTTCGCATTTCTTCGGGCACTTCCGGTTTCTGGAGTTACGGTACGCCGTCGTGGAATTTTATGGGGCCAGCCAATTCCACCGGATTTTCGCATGTGTGCTGGGCGGCGGCTAAAGGTCTTAAATCCGTGCCATATCCCACCCATGATCCGGATATCACGTGCAGTTTGCCCTGGCTTTTTGTTCATGAATTTCAGCACGCCGTTGATGACATTTACAACGATAATGGAAATCCTGAAATGTACCATGGCGATCTGCCGTATCAATTTCCGGTCGCCTGCGGAGAAGAGTATGACTTTCAGGCAAAGATCTATCGTACCTTTCAAAACTGGCTGGCATTAGAAGGATATCGCGGACAAATTTACGAGGCAAACGATATCGATAATGATGAGATTCCTGACAATGATTTGCGAGTGCCATTAGACGAGGTGCGTTTTTATAGCGATTCCTTGCAAAAGGACAGTGATAACGACGGCATGTCGGATTATCAGGAAATAATTGCCGGTAATTTCCAGGGGGCAAATCCCCGGGAAAATGATACCGATTACGATGGTATTGCAGACAATGACGACTATTATCCTTTATATCCGGTGCACGAATTTATTCCTCAATTTTCGCCTGTTTTAAACGGAACGATCGAAGAAGGCTGGCATCTGCTGCTGGATAAAATGAATTTCTCTGTCACGACATTCAACTGTAAAATTTATTTAAGCTGGGATGAAAACAATTTGTACATCGGTTTTGATATGAACCAGTACGCCATTCCCACGGTATTTATTGACGGCAACGCCAATGGCTGGTGGCACGGAAGAGAAAATTACCGCATCAGCTTTTATCCCAATACTGGTGCCATCCGCGAAGCGCGCGTCCTCGATTGTACGGATGAAGCGATTCAATACCACGAAAGTCTGGGCGGAGGCGGCCCCATGTGGGACGATGATCCTAAATATTATAACCACTTTGGAAGAATTATTCAGCCGTCTGATTTTCAAATCTTCTGCAAAACGACTACAACCGGATATTTTGTGGAAATGGTCGTTCCTAAAAACGATCGATCCGGCTTAAAGTTTATAGAGGGCGATTCCATTGGTCTGCGTTTTTTGTTCGAAAATGTCCAGTCGTCCTGGGATAACTGGGCCACGGCCTTTGAACCCTATTCATTTGTAAATGTAAAATTGGTGGACGCAACTTCTATTGAACAAAAAATAGCGACAGAACCAGCCACTGCCTTTACTTTAATGCAGAATTTTCCGAATCCCTTTAATCCTTCGACGGTTATTCGATATTCATTGCCCCAAAATTCCAGCGTAAAAATCACGGTGTTTAATGCATTGGGCCAGGTGGTAAAAAAACTGGTCAATGCCTCTGAACAAAATGCTGGCGTTTATCAGGTTCGCTGGGATGGCACGGATCAGTCCGGAAAACAGGCGCCCAACGGCGTTTATTTTTACCAGATGGAAACAGATGAAATCAAAATCACACGCAAGATGCTGCTTTTGAAATAAAAATGGTGAGGCGGCGCAAATTTAACTTTTGCCGGAATTTTGTAATGTGTTAAAAAATATGAGGGAAGTATGAAAATTTTAAGTGTGGCGTTGCTTTTGTTAATAATGATTCATTTCAATTCCTGCTTCGGGCAAAAAGAGCGCCCCTTCTTATCGAATTTGTCGGCAACAAAAGATACTCCTCTGTACACAACCTATGCTGCGGCCATGGAGCGTTCTGAGTTCATCCTCGACCAGGGCTTTCATTTCAAGTTTTATGATCCGGAAAAAGGGCTTGATTTTACAACCGATAAGGCCGGCGATTGGTGCCTGGCCTTTAAAAACGATACCAATTTTGTTTACCGGTTAAAAGATATGTTTAAACCGCCAGTCATTACGCTTTCTTATCCGGATATGGTTCAATATGAATATTATCCTTTAAAAGGTGTAAAGGTAAATGTTGCGTTTTTGGTTTACAGCTCTCGACTGGCCATTCAGGATATTACTTTGACTAATGCCGGCGCCTCTGCAGCGGAATTTACACTTTATCCTTTTCTGAGAAATGATTACCGCGTGTTTAACGAGGTTGGCTTTAATCAGGAAAAAAAGACCATTACATTTACCCACGAAGAACTGCCAGATAGCTGGACATTAGCGCACAACATTCCTTATGTGGATAAAGTGTATGATTTCTTTTTAATTTCTGATGCGCCTGACCAGATGAAAAGCTTTTATGGATTTAAAGGTGAAAATGTCGATATTCCGCTTCAGGTGGATTTACAGAAAAAACAAAAGTATCTGGTTTGGGGGAAAATGATGCATGCGCCTGACAAACGCTGTACGCATCAAAACCCCGGCCCCAAAATGATGGTTATATTGAACAACGACCGCAGCAAACTGCTCACCGAAAGGGCAGCGCGCTGGGGAAACAGCGATCCTAATATTTCACCGTACGGTTATTTCGGAATAGAATTGGGCAATTTTGCAGGATTAAAAAACGGCGATGAATACACCATCCGAATATTTTGCCCCCAAAGCGGAGAAATCGCCCTGGTCAAAGGTAAGGTGGAGCAATTACAGGATCAAAGTTCGAAAAGACAGGACGGTTTTTTCAAGAAAAACGACTTACCTCCCATGCCGTCTAATTTCAGGAAAATAGTAAGTGAAACCGGCTCAGAGATACATTTGTATTGGGATCAGGCAAAAGGCATGCGCTACAACGTTTACCGGCGAGATTACGGTCAGGACGCCGTTTATAAATTAATAGCCCAAAATTTAAACCGCGCTTCCTATGCGGATAAAAATCTCAAAGATGGTTCAATTTACGGCTATGTTGTTACAGCTATCGATAGGCAAAATCGAATGAGTATGCCAACACATGAATTAACCAATATTTCTGGAAGCGACTTTTTAGCAGACGTAAAAAAAGAGGGACAGATTAAAACGAACGCCAGAGATTTTGCGCGGATTGTTTCCTTTCAAAAACAAATCAAATTAAACAAAGGCGAAAAGAAACGTATCCGCATCATACGCGGTTTTGCCAGGGATGAAAAAGACAGAAAAAAAATCTACCATCTGGCTTTGTCGTTGATGAAAGAAAAGCTGGATCAATATCGGGCTGCCAATGAACAATTATTTGCCGGGGTTCCTCCCTTGCCAATGGAAGATAATGACCTACAATTGCTTTATTGGAGCGCGTTTAATATGATGCGTCAGGTGTTTTTGCCTCCTGAAGGAAAGTGCAACTATAATTACTATGTTTTTTCTCGCGAACCAACCTGGGGCTGGGGACACGGCGGTCAGGTTTTCCACGAAAGCCTGACCATGGTGGCTTATGCTTTATTGGATCCACGCAGCGCCATGGATTCGCAGCGCATCTACAGCGAACGGCAATACGATAATGGATATATCAATTACCGAACGGGGCCTTACCTGGATGAAATTATAAAATATAACGGCGAATTGACAACTTCGGCACCCTGGTATGCCTGGCAAAACTGGGAAGTTTATAAAATTACGCAAGATAAACAATTTCTTAAAGAGATGTATGAGTCCAGCAAAAGATTTTATAATTTTTATGTTTCCAATCGTGATAAAGACCAGGACGGTTTGTGTGAATGGGGAGGTCATGCCGTGCTGGAATGCGTACGCGACGGATTGGTTGCCGTGTGGGATCAGGTCGGCTGGCCGTCGAATTTTGAAGCGTTAGATCTCAATTGTATGCTGGTTAAAGAAGCCAACTCTTTGGCCGCCATGGCCGCTGAATTGGGCTACCAGGATGAAGCGCAAAGCTGGAAAGAACAGGCGGACAAAAGAGCGGAGCTTATCAACAAAACGTTCTGGGATGATGAAACGGGCTTCTATTACCATGTCGATAAAAAAGACCATGACTTTACATTTAAAACGAAAGACGATCTAAAACGCCAGGAAATAATCGGGTTTTTACCGATGTGGGCCGGGATTGCAAGCGAGGAGCAGGCGGCAAAACTGGTAAAGGCGCTTACCGATACTTCCAAATTCTGGCGAAAATATGGCGTGCCTTCGCTTGCCGCCGATGACCCATATTACAATCCCAAAGGATACTGGAACGGCCCGGTATGGGTGGAATGGAATTATTTGATTATGGACGGTTTAATTCAATATGGCTACAAAAAGATAGCCAGAGAGCTGGTTGAACGCAATGCCAGAAATATGATCGCCTGTTTGAAAAAAGATCATAATTTATGGGAATTTTACAGTCCCGATGAACAGTGGGGCGGCTACCACAAAACGTATATCTGGGCCGGAATCATAAACAGGATGCTGCTCGATGTTGCCGGGTTTTAAAATATTTCGGCGGGCTGGATTTGATGCAGGAAGAGAGAAAAAAAATCGCTAAAAGGTTGTCGAGGAATCTGTTCGAATAGAAAAGTTAAATCGCCAGTTAAATGGCGATATCCATATTGGTTAGAGTAAATTTAGAGTTCTGCAAAATGTAAATTTTAGTGTCATTTCGAGGAGCGGAGCGACGAGAAATCTTTTGTTTTTGTTGAAGTTAGAAGATTTCTCATCCCGATAAATCGGGATTCGAAATGACATGTATGTGCATTTTGCAGAACTCTATAGAGTAAATTAAGTAATGAGGGCAGTACAATGAATTTAGTAAAAAATTTAACCATGCATTCGGTGCTCATCATTTCGCTGGCGCTTTTAATTAGCTTACCTGCTATCACCAATGCTAAAAATGTAAACTATCTCTCCAATCGTGAACCCTTAATGGAGAATGCCTATATTGCACTGCCCGTGGGAAGCATTAAACCCAAAGGCTGGCTGGAATATCAATTAAAATTAGCCGCTAACGGTTTAACCGGACATCTTGATGAAGTCTGGAGAGACGTTGGGCCCGATAATGGCTGGCTGGGCGGCAGCGGCGATGGCTGGGAGCGCGGCCCATACTGGCTGGATGGACTGGTTCCCCTGGCCTATATTTTGAAAGATAAAACGTTAATTAAAAAGGCGAAAAAATGGATTGAATACATTCTAACGCACCAACAAGAAGACGGATATTTCGGGCCTTTGCCGGATAGCACACGTGTTTTTGACAATACAAAATGGGGCAGACGCCAGGCCTGGCAGGAAAAAGTTAAACAGGACTGGTGGCCGCACATGATCGTATTAAAAGTAATGCAAACCTATTATGAAGCCACGCAAGATGAACGCGTGCTCGATTTTATGAGGCGCTATTTTCAATATCAGATGAAAAATATCAAAGAAAAGCCGCTCGATTACTGGACACACTGGGCCAAAAGCAGGGGCGGCGAAAACCTGGCCTCCATTTACTGGTTGTATAATCACACAGGAGATGCCTTTCTGTTAGACCTGGGAAAAATTATTTTTGAACAAACACTGGATTGGACACAGCGTTTCGAAAGTGCAAATCCGCAGGATTGGAACTGGCACGGGGTAAATACGGCGATGGGCATTAAGCAACCGGGAGTATGGTACCAGTATTCAAAAGATGAGCGCTACCTTAAAGCGGTTAAAACCGGTATCGAAAAGTTAATGAAGCATCACGGGCAGGTTTATGGACTGTGGGCCGCCGATGAATTATTGGCCGGCAAAGATCCTGTCAGGGGGACCGAAAGCTGCACGGTAGTTGAGTATATGTTCAGCCTTGAAACAATGCTGCAAATTTCCGGCGATGCGGAATATGGCGACATATTAGAACGTGTGGCTTTAAATGCGCTTCCGGCCTTCCTTAAACCGGGCCATACCGCGCGACAATATTACCAGCTTGCCAACCAGGTTATTTGCGACCGCGGATGGCATAATTTTAGCACCAAACACGGCGAAACCGAACTTCTGTTTGGGCTTGAAACAGGATATGGATGTTGTACCGCAAACTACCATCAAGGGTGGCCCAAATATGTAATGAATTTATGGTACGCCACCCAGGATAATGGTCTGGCGGCGCTGGTTTATGCGCCGTCGGAGGTAACCGCCAGAGTGGCGGACAATGTGGAAGTAACGTTTGTGGAAGAAACCGATTATCCTTTTAAAGAGAGGATAAAATTCATTTGTAAAAAAAGTAATGGCGTGGCATTTCCATTTCATTTACGCATACCGGAATGGTGCGATAACGCAGTGGTTTTCGTTAACGGAAAAGTGTACGGCAAACCGCAAGCCGGATCGATTACAAAAGTAACCCGCCGCTGGAAAAAAGGCGATGTGCTGGAACTGTATTTACCCATGAAAATAAGAATTTCTTACTGGTTTCAAAGGTCTGCGGCCGTGGAGCGCGGCCCGCTGGTTTTTGCTCTGGGATTAAACGAAGAGTGGAAAAAAATTGGCGGCAAAGAACCGTATGCCGACTATGAAGTACTGCCTAAAGATCCCTGGAATTATGGATTGTTGAGAAACTATGTTGATCATCCCGACACAACTTTCATTGTTAAAGAGTTTACTGTCAAAAACCAACCCTGGACTCTCAAAAATGCGCCGGTTAAAATAATCGCCAAAGCCAAAAAAATTCCCGAATGGAAATTGTATGGAGGAATTACCGGCCCGATTCCTTACAGTCCGTTCTGGTATCCTGTAAAATATGATGAACCTGTAGAAGAAATTGTGTTAGTGCCTTATGGTTGTACGAAATTAAGAATTGCCAATTTCCCAGCAGCTCGTTGAGTTTTATAGTGCTAAATTCAAAATAGAGAGCCATTGATATGAAGCGGTTATTTTTAAAATTAAGCGCGCTTTTAAAAATCGTTTTTCTATTCATCCTTGTTTCCTGTCAACATAATCAAATCACTATTGGTTATGTTACGCCGGACGATTATGTAGCGGAAGAAGATATTAGAATATTGAACTGGCTACAAGCTAAAACACACTTTCAGATAGAACATGTAACTCTGAATAATCTTGCCCAACAAAAAAGACGGCTGGATATTTATTGGATCCATATCCCCGATTCTCAGGCCTATATGCGCTGGGAAGAGAAGCATTTTCGTCAAATCCGGGAATGGTATGATAATGGCGCAAATTTACTCTGCACAAATTTTGGCGCGTTAATTCCTGCTGAATGCGGTATTGAATCCAATAAACCGGCCATTAAAATTCTTAACGTTAAAGATTACTGGAATTTCGACAAAAGGGGATTTCAGAGCTGGATGGGGCACCCTATTTTTAGCGGCCTGTTCGGCGGTGCCTTTGTGTGGGATTTGAATGAAGACAGGAAATTAACGCGCATCGGCTATTTTAATGACCAGTTTCCCGCCGAAGGAAAGGTGGTGGCCGTGGAAAAGTCGTATATCACCGTCCATGGCCGCAATCGGCTGATAACTGAATATCAAACGGATGGCAGCCATCTGCTAACCGTGGGCGCCATGGTTAACTTTGATCCTCAGAACCGATTAAGATATAAGCTGGAAAAGTTTATTGAAAACACGCTTTTGTATTTGTCAGGGCGGCTAAAAGGGGAGAGAACGTACTGGGAATTTAGCGCATGCCTGGCGAAACAATTTAATGCCAAATCAAAAGACCGCCTTCACGTCGGGCACAGAACGTTGCAAAACCTGCCAGAAAGCGGTTTAAAGTTTGTACGAAAAAAAGCGAGCGCCAACTTCTTCGATCTGGCAGGACGCCGAGCCCTGGTGATGGGCAAAGAAAAAGGCGGCATTGATGAAGTATGGGTCCATCCTTTTAGAATTGCGCGCGATTTTCAAATGGGACTTATTACTAAGAATGAGGTGATCTGGTTAAGTGATTTCGCACCGAAGATTGAAATACGGCCCGAATCGATGACGCGTATTTATGAAACGCCTTATGGAAAAATCAAAGAAACTATTTTCGCCTCACTGGAAAAACCGGGAGCGATTATTCATCTCACAGCATCCGGCGACAGGGATGTACAAATTCTCATTAAATTACGCAGCGACTTACGATGGATGTGGCCTTACGATGAAAATGCCCTGGGAGACGTATTTTACGGATATGATCAAGCACAGGGTATTCTGCAGGTCAAAGACAGAACAGGGAGGTTCTTTTGTTTGTTTGGCGCAGACGTAAAACCAGAGGAATATTGTAATGGCGCTTTTTCAGATATTCTCTTTCAGAAAAATCAACTCCAGGGTATAAAAGGCGACCTTAATCAGGTTTATCATGCGGCAATTTACAAACTGAATGCTGGTAATCATTTTAGTATGAACTATTTCCTAATTGGTACGGACCAGGGGCGTGCCGAAGCGATTCAAACTTACCGGGATTTCTATCAGAATCCGCGCGCCGAGTACGCAAAAATGGTTGAACACTATCAGAAGTTATTGCAGAACTATGTGATCATAGAAAGCCCGGATAGCGAATTTAATCGGCTGTGGAAATGGGCATTGGTTGGAACCGATCGTTTTTACACTCATACGCCGAGGCTCGGAAAAGCATTGGTTGCCGGGTTTGGAACGGCAGACCGTGGATGGGACGGCGGGCACAAAAATAGCGGAAGGCCGGGATACGCCTGGTATTTTGGACGCGATGCCGCCTGGGCTTCATTTGCCATTGATAATTACGGTGATTTTGAACTTGTAAAAAATCAATTACAATTTTTCCAGAAGTATCAGGATTTATCCGGTAAAATTTTTCATGAGGTTTCCACATCGGGCGTGGTGCATTACGATGCCGCTGACGCCACGCCGTTATATGTTATTCTGGCCGCACATTATTTAAAAGCTTCCGGAGACCTGACATTTATCCAACAAAGCTGGAGCCATATTAAACGGGCCATCGATTTTCTTTATTCTACCGACACGGACGGCGATATGCTCATTGAAAATAAAAATGTGGGGCACGGTTGGGTAGAAGGGGGCAAACTGTGGGGCGCCAATCCAACTTTTTATCTGGCGGGCTTGTGGGCGCAAACCTTAAAAGACGCTGCCTATTTAGCAAAAAAATTGAAATTGCAAGACTTAAGCCGTCGATACGCAGCGGACGCCGAAAAGGTGATTCGCATATTAAACCGTGATTTCTGGAACGAAAAAGATGATTTCTTTTATTATGGAAAAATAAAGTCGTGTCAATACAATCCTGAAAAAACGGTTTTACCTGCGGTGGTCATGTATTATGATTTGCTCGATGAATCAAAAGTAAAAAATATGCTTTCCTGCTATGCAAGCAATGATTTTTCCACAGACTGGGGCATCAGAATTATCAGTTCATCTTCGCCGTTATTCGATCCACGCGGTTATCATTACGGCAGTGTATGGCCTCTGTTTACGGGCTGGGCCGCCCTGGCTGAATATGAATATGGCAATTCGGTGCAGGGATTTCGCCACCTGATGAACAATATGAATATTAAAAAACACTGGGCGCTGGGCTTCGTAGAAGAGGTGATGAATGGACTGACCTATGAACCCGCCGGCGTCTGTCCTCATCAATGCTGGTCTGAAACCAATGTCATTGCTCCGGCAATACACGGCATGGTCGGTTGGAGGCCCAACGCCCCCGAAAAGCGGGCCGATTTAAAACCCAGGTTCCCATTACACTGGAATAAAGTAAAGGTACAGAATCTAAGAATCGGGAATTCGGTGGTCGAATTACAGATGGAGCGGCAGAAAAATCAAACACGATTTGAGCTGAGGTTAGCGCAGGGCGAGCCCGTCGAAATCTGGTTAACGCCCGAAATTCCCGCCGGTATGATTATTGACCGAGTCGCGCTGAATCATCAGGAAGTGGCGCTGGATACGACTCTGCACCGCATGCTGCTAAAACCCGTCAATTTCTTATTAACCAATGAAACGGAAATAATATTAAACCATCACAATGGGATCGGGATTATCCCTTACCTTCCAAAACCCAGGCCAGGGGATACATCACAGGGCTACCGGGTCGTCAACGCCGTTTTGAAAAACAAAGCTTATTTTATTGACCTTGAAGGGAAAGCCGGCTCAACAGGTACCTTTGCTTTAAAAATATTTGATCAATCCATTAAGTCAATCGATGGAGCCCAAATTGAAAATATTAATAACGATGGAATGGTTACCATAAAAGTATCTTTTGAAAAATCGTCAAAGGAATTTGTGAGGAAGAGAGTTGTGATAAGGTTGTAAATAAATCCGGAGGAATATTACCTTGCAGACGAAAGAATTAAAACAACAACACAGAAAAAAAGTCGTTCGTTTTACGATACAGATAAAACAACAAAAAACTCGACGGGTCATAAAGAAGGAGAAAAATCGATGAGAAATACAACGACTATTCTTTGTTGGATAATATTGATCGTTTCCTTTTTAACTTTAGGTAGTTGTAAAAAACACGATAAGGAGATTCACAAATTGGATGTAAAAAAGGAAAATTGGGGCCGGACAAAGGATGGACAGGAAATTTATCTTTATACGCTTTCAAATATTCACGGAATGCAGATAAAAATCATCAACTATGGCGCCATTGTACAGTCTTTATTTGTACCAGATAAAAGCGGCAAGTACGAAGATGTGGTGCTGGGCTACGACAGACTCGACGATTACCTGAAAGATTCGCCCTATTTCGGAGCCATTGTGGGACGCTACGGAAACCGCATTGCCAGAGGCAGATTTACCCTGGACGGCGTGCAATACCAGCTGGCCACCAACAACGGCCCCAACCATTTACATGGCGGAATAAAGGGATTTGATAAAGTGGTCTGGAACGCCGAACCAATTCATGAAAAAGACAAAGTGCGTTTAAAACTAACATATTTAAGCCCGGATGGCGAAGAGGGATACCCGGGCAATTTAAAAGTTGCGGTGATTTATTCTTTAACCAACCATAATGAACTGGAAATCGAATATTTCGCCCAAACCGATAAGGCCACGCCAGTCAATTTAACGCACCACGGTTATTTCAACTTAACCGGCCATTGCAAAAGAGACATTCTGGAACATCAATTGTGGATTAATGCCGATTATTTTACGCCGGTGGACAGTACGTTGATTCCCACCGGCGAGCTGCGTCCGGTGGAAGGAACGCCGTTCGATTTTCGTCAGCCCACGGCCATCGGCGCGCGGATTAACGATCCCGACGAACAATTAAAATACGGCCGGGGCTACGATCACAACTGGGTATTAAACCAGGCAGATGGAACCTTAAAGCTTCAGGCCGCCCTCTACGATCCGCAAAGCGGGCGTTACATGCAAATTTACACCGACCAGCCCGGCCTGCAGTTTTATTCGGGCAATTTTCTGGATGGCAGTATTGTGGGAAAAGGCGGGGTAGTGTACAAACATCGCTACGGCTTGTGTCTTGAAACCCAGCACTTTCCCGATTCGCCCAACCATCCTGAGTTCCCTTCTACCATTTTAAGACCCGGGGAACAGTATCATACAAAAACCATTTACAAATTTTCGATAAAATAATTTACCCGTTTAAAAAAAATGTTGAATTAAAACGGATTTTTTAATAAACAAGGTAGAAACATTTTGTTTGACGTGCTGCCAATTAATTTTAGGAAGGCAAGCGTGAGAGACGCTAAAAAAATATTCAGTTTAGTTTTTCTCTTTTTATTCCCTGTATTAACGTACGGGCAAAGTCCAACGCAGGACGCTATTCAAATTAATAGCGGCTGGAAGTTTCTTCCCAAAGACGATCTGGCCTTTGCCAGGCCAGATTACGATGATTCTAACTGGAAAAATATTCGTGTTGATAAAAGCTGGGATAAACAGGGCTATCAAACCAAAGCGGGCTTTGGCTGGTATCGCATCAAAGTGATCATTCCATCTTCGCTTAAAGAAAACGCCTTTTTGAAAGACAGCCTCATTTTTAATCTGGGAAAGATCGATGATTTTGACCAGGTTTTTTTAAACGGCGCTTTGATCGGCGAAAATGGCAAAAATGTAGGGCCGAATGTCAAAGCGCAAGACTCTTTTAAAGATCTGGAAAATTCTTTCTGGAATGTGGAACGGCATTATTCTTTGGCGGTGGACGACGCGCGGATTCAGTGGGACAGGGAAAACGTGCTGGCCATCCGCGTGTACAACTGGGGCGGGCCGGGAGGAATCTACTCAGGCAATCTGTCGATTTCCATGCCGTACATCGGCCAGTATCTGCGTGTTGAGCTGAATAAGGGGCTCTTTACTGTGCAGAATCAAAAAATGAACAAGAAGATTGCTCTGCACAATACGGCCGGAAAATATCCGATAAAGGGAACGCTGCAAATAACCGCGACTGACAATATTGCAAGCAAGGAGCTTTTTTCTAAAAGCTATTCTCTGGATTTAAAACCCAAAGGTCGTATGGAAATTACTTTTGACTTTCCGGAAATTAAACGCTCCACAACCATTCATTATGTCGTCCGTTTTGAAAACAGCGACCGGCCCTTAGTATTTAAGGAAGGGGCGCCTTACATTTTAACGCCGCCGGAAAAGCCTCAACCGCAAATTAATTATCCTCGTGTTTACGGTCAGCGCACTGGCAAGCCCTTTTTGTTTCGCATTCCTGTGAGCGGCCAACGTCCCATACGCATCACGGCCCGGGGACTGCCCTCCGGATTAACACTCGACGTGCAAAGCGGCATCATTTCGGGTAAAGTCGATCAACAAGGCGTTTATCACGTAAAAATTACGGCGCGTAATGCTCTTGGCGAAGACAGGGCAACTTTAAAGATTGTAATCGGCAATCAAATTGCATTAACCCCGCCCATGGGCTGGAACAGCTGGAACGTGTGGGGGTTAAGCGTAACTCAGGAGCGCGTTTATGCCGCGGCCAGGGCCTTTGTGGAAAAAGGACTGGTCAATCATGGCTGGCAGTTTGTCAATATTGACGACGGCTGGGAGATTATCGGCAGTTCCGATGAAGCCAAACGCCATCCCAATGGAGAAATCCGCACCAATAAAAAATTTCCGGACATCAAAAGGCTGGCTGATGATATTCATGCCCTGGGCTTAAAATTGGGCATTTACTCCTCGCCAGGCCCTTTGACCTGCGGCGGCTACACCGCCAGTTACGGTTACGAAGAGCTGGACGCCCAAACCTTTGCTCGATGGGGCGTGGACTTTCTTAAATACGATCTGTGTTCCTATCGCAAGATGATGAAGGATTTGCATTCCGCAGAGGAATTGATCCCTCCCTACAAAAAGATGAATCAGGCCCTGCAGAAAGTTGACAGAGATATTGTTTATTCCATCTGTGAATATGGTCTGGGCAAAGTGTGGGAGTGGGGCGCCCGGGTTGGCGGCAATTTGTGGCGCACAACGGGCGATATCTGGGATGACTGGGAACGTATGGCATCCATCGGTTTTAATCAAGAGCAGGCGGCGCCCTATGCCGGGCCCGGACACTGGAACGATCCGGACATGCTGGTGGTCGGTTGGGTTGGCTGGGGCGATCAGTTGCATTACACAAAATTAACGCCCGATGAACAATACACGCATATCAGTCTCTGGGCTCTGCTCTCTGCGCCGCTATTACTCGGCTGCGATTTGCAGCGGCTGGATGATTTTACGCTTAATCTGCTGACCAACGACGAAGTGCTGGCCGTCAATCAGGACCCGCTGGGCAAGCAGGCGGTTCCCATCATCAAAGCGGGCGATATTCATGTTTACAAAAAGGAATTGGCCGATGGCAATGTGGCCATTGGAATTTTTAATCTCGGTAAGGAGACTAAAACCTATTCGTTGAATCTCAGAACAGCGGGCGTTGAACCGCCCTGTAAGATACGAGATTTGTGGCGGCAAAAAGATCTTGGCAGCTTCAAATCTACCTTTGACACGATCATACCGGAACATGGCGTAACCCTGGTAAAAATATTTAAAGAAGAATAGAACGGCTAAAATTAACGAGGAGTTGTCATGCGATTTGCTGTAATGGATTACGTGATTTTTTTGGGGTACATTATTGGAATTGTGTTCCTGGGGTTATGGGTATCCAGAACCAAAAAAGGGCATGAAAAGAATTCGGAAGATTACTTTCTGGCCAGTAAGGCTCTGCCCTGGTGGGCCATCGGTTCGTCGCTGATTGCGGCCAATATTTCGGCGGAGCAATTTATCGGCATGTCCGGCTCCGGGTTTGCCATTGGTCTGGCCATCGCCTCTTACGAATGGATGGCGGCCATTACGCTGATTATTGTCGGTAAATTTTTTCTGCCCATCTTTATTGAAAAAGAGCTCTATACCATTCCGGAATTTATTGAAAAACGATTCAGCACAAACCTCAAAACCATCCTGGCCATTTTCTGGATCGCCCTGTTCATCTTTGTTAATCTGACTTCTGTTCTGTTTTTAGGCGGCAAAGCCATCGATACCATCCTCGGAAACGGGGACGGCAGTCTGATCATCTATGCCATTTTAGGCCTGGCCTTTATTGCCGCGGCCTATTCGCTGTATGGCGGCCTTTCTGCGGTGGCCTGGACCGATGTGCTGCAGGTGGCGCTGCTGGTCGTTGGCGGTTTGATCACCACCATTCTGGCTTTAAACCATGTAACGCCAGAAGGCGGCGTTTTTCGCGGACTGGCCCATATTTACGAAACGGCCGGCGATAAATTCCACATGATCCTCAGCCGTGATAATCCCGAGTTTTTTAATTTACCGGGAATTGCCGTGTTAATCGGCGGCATGTGGGTGGCCAATTTATACTACTGGGGATTTAACCAGTACATCATCCAGAGAGCGCTGGCCGCCAAATCGTTAAAAGAAGCGCAGCGTGGGCTGGCCTTTGCCGGATTTTTAAAATTAATCATTCCTCTGTTTGTCGTTATTCCTGGCATCATTGCTTATGTCATGTTCACCCAGCCCGAAGGTACGGCGCTGATTCCCGGCGTAAAAGAAGCCTTTTTAAAACCCGACGGCGCCATTAATTTTGATAAAGCCTATCCCTGGTTGATCAGTGTGTTTATCCCCACCGGTTTAAAAGGATTGGTTCTGGCGGCCCTGACGGCGGCCATTGTTTCTTCGCTGGCATCCATGCTTAATTCGACTTCTACCATTTTTACCATGGATATTTATAAGCCCTATATCAATAAAAACGCCACGGAAAAACAAATTGTTTTTATCGGAAGATTAACCGCCGCTGCGGCACTGGTGGTGGCCATTATTATGGCGCCGGTGATGGGCAATATCCCGCAAATGTTTCAGTATATTCAAGAATACACCGGCCTGGTCAGCCCCGGTATTTTAGCGGTGTTTTTGATGGGTTTATTCTGGAAGAAAACGACCAATAAAGGCGCCATTATCGGCGTTATTTCATCTATTGTTGTGGCATTGTTCTTAAAAACGCCGGCGGTGGATCTGCCCTGGATGGATCAGATGTTTTATACTTTATTTATTACCATGGCCATCATTGTGGGCGTTAGTTTAACCACCTCGCCCGATGTGGACGATCCCAAAGGCATTCCGCTGACGGCAGCCACCTTCAAAACCGATTCGGCCTTTAACATCAGCGCTTACGCCATCATGATTATTCTGGCCGTTTTGTACACGGTTTTCTGGTAAAATAAAGTCGAAAGGAGATGGATGCGCTTCCGGTTTTGAGCCAGTCATGTAAATGAGTTTTGGAGGTTCTGCACACGCAGGAGAAATAAAAACTCCCTCCTGCTTTGTGCGCTGAACGGCTGTGCAAACTTTTGCGGTGAAGAGAGCCCGGAACACAAGATGGCTGTTTTGGGCTCTCTTTTTATTTAAAGAGACGCGGAAAGACGAATACGCCGTTCATTCCATCAGGAGGTTGAGATACTGGGTGCCAATCGAGCGGATTTTTAAAAGCGACACGCTGTTCTTGCCAAAGACATATTCCATTTTATCAATATAATCATCCAGGGCCTGTACGGGTAGCAGGGCCTGAATGGTGCCTGCAAATCCGCCGCCATGAACGCGACAGGCGCCGCGCCCGACTTTAGCCAGATAGTCTTCTGTCAACGCCAGGGCCAGGGTCAGATTTTGCTCGTTAATTTGTTGGGACGTAAAAATATTTTGCAACCATTTAAAAGATGAATTACCGGATTCATTCATTAATTTCAGAAACAGATCAAAGTCTTTGTCGTGCAGAGCCTTTACCTGTTCTAAAACGCGTTGATTTTCGCGGATGAAATGGAAAGCGCGCAAAACGGCACGGTCGCCGACTTTTTTGCGTAATTGGGGCAAAGCGCGGAAAAAGGTGTCTTCGTCCACTTCACGGCAGACCTTTTGGCCCAGCGCGCTGGCTACCTGTCTCATCTCGTGGGGAATGGAAGCGTAATCTGCAGTAAGGTCCGCATGACTGCCGCCGGTATTGACCACCAGCAAACGATAATCGTACCGTTCAAAATCGAAATCAATTTTTTGAAAGGTAGGGCGCTGCGGTTCCTTAAAATCGATGTAGATGATGCCGCCGGTGGCGCAGGCCATTTGATCCATTAAACCGCAGGGCTTATCAAAGTACACATTTTCGGCAAACTGGCCGATTTTGGCCACCTCTTCTGCGGCGATTTGGCCGTTATTGTAAAGATGGTTAAAAATGGTGCCAATCAAAACTTCGATGGTGGCCGAGGAACTCAGACCGGAGCCAGGCATAACATTGCTGGCAACGCAGGCCTTAAAACCGCCGATTCGATAGCCCAGCTCTCGCATGCGAAAGGCAATGCCGCGCAAAAGCGCCGAAGTGGTGCCGACTTCGTCTTCAACTTTATTAAGGTTGTTTAAATCGATTACGAATGGTTGGTCATAACCTTCGGAAAATAGGGTCACTTGCTGATCATCGCTGGGATTGACGGCGGCGATGGCATCCAGGTGCACGCTGGCAGCCAGCACCCGTCCATGATTGTGATCGGTGTGGTTGCCTCCCAGTTCCGTTCTACCCGGCGTGCTGAACCAGTGCCGAGGCGCCTCATTAAACTGCTTGCGGAACAGTTGAGCCAATTTCTGGTAGCGTGTTTCCTGGTATATTAGTTCATCCCGGTTTTTGCCATAAAGAAGCGGCAGTTGCTTTTTTAAATCGAGCATTCGCATGGTCAAATCCTTTTTCCTGAGTAACTCCATTAATTCAACTCAAGTTAAATAATATTAAGAAATTAAATGATTTATTGCAAATGATGTTAAGGGTATTTTTATCCTGAAAATGCATTTTAACCGACGGATGAGTTTCAAATTATAAGAGTGGAATAGTTGATTGGTTGATTAGTTGAATGGTTGTAGGCGCGTCGTTCCGAATTTCAAACCTGTCAGGATGAAAGCCAGCCTGGTAAATCCCTACCACCGTTTGTTTATGAAAGAAGGATTTCCATGACTAAAGCGACGGTGAGCATTGTTTTAGTACAATCTAAATGAGCCATGCTTCGACCTTACGAATACGGTCATTCCTTATCTTTTATTAAGAAATGATGAGGATGCAGACCGTATGGGCTATTCCGCGTCAAAAAGAAAGATTTTGATTTAAAGTCTTTTATGCTTAATTCACTTAAATCTCATGGTTGCGGCTATGCGGCCATGTAAATTTTTACAGGGAAAGCCAGCTTGTGAGTAAGGGATTTGGAGGCGTAAACCGTTTTTACGCGGATTTTATTATTGTCTGCGCCATGAAAGCCCCCGGGCGTCTATGGACAGGTGACTTTCATGGGTGGCGAAAGATAAACAGATTTTTAATTGACTTTATTGTTGTTAAAACCTAAATTTAGTCTCTTTTAATTTTCAAAAAAACAAGGATTCAATTAAGCAGGAGGTTAGTTCGCTTAAATGAAGAGCAAGACACGAAACCGGTTTATTATTGTTGCAGCTGTTTTATTACTTGCCGCATATTTTCTCTATCCAACTTTTAAATTCAGTATGATGAGCGAGGCCGAAAAAGAGAAGCTTAAAATAGAAAATCAAAAAGAGTATTTTGAGCTCAAGTCTAAAACCATCAATCTGGGCCTCGATTTGCAGGGCGGCATGCATGTGGTTCTGGAAGTGGATGTGAAAGAGCTGCTGAAACGTCTGGCCAAGAATGTGGACGACGTGTTTACAACGACGCTTCTCGAAACCGAAAAGCGCGTTGAAAAAAGCGATGAAGATTTTTTAGCCGTTTTTGACGAGCTTCTGCAAGAAAAGGGCGGGAACATCACGCGTTATTATTACAGCCCGGATCATCGCACCAGAGACGAAGTGTTGAAGTATTTGCGTAAACAGATTGATGAATCGGTTGACCGCGCTCTGGAGATTCTGCGTAATCGTGTGGATGAATTTGGCGTGAGCGAGCCGACCATCCAGAAAGTCGGCGATCGACGCATTATTGTGGAGCTGGCCGGCGTTACCGATCCCACGCGTGTCCGTAAACTAATTGGCCGTACGGCGCTGCTGGAATTCCGCCTTTTAGAAGACAATATGGTAAGTTCCCGCGTGGCCGAAAAAATCAATAATTTCATTCAATCCAAAATTAATCCTTACGATACCACCGCAGCCAGCGTGGAGCAGCAAGACACCACCGGGGCAAAAGATGAGGCGATTTCTTTGGACAAGATGTTTGCCGCCGATTCCGAACAAAAGAAAACAGAAGCGGTTGCCCAACAGGATTCGAATGCCTACCTGTTTGAAGAAGGCCTGTTTTTCTTGAATCCGCGAGATAAACAGACGTTTCTGGTTCCGACTGACAAACAATTTAAATTTCAGAAAATTCTTCAAATGCCGGAAGTACAAAGGATTATTGCGGAAGAGGCCACAGGCGCCGAGTTTTTATGGGGTTCCAAACCGGTTTATAACGGCCAGTACATTCCTTTATACCTGGTGCGTAAAAATATTGAGCTTTCCGGCGAGTCGATTACCGACGCCAATCCTCAACGAAGCCATGATCCCTCTTCATTTGGTCAGTATGAGGTATCTTTAACTTTGAACGATGCCGGCGCCCGCACTTTTGCTCGTGTTACAGGCGCCAATGTCGGCAAACGCCTGGCCATAGTTCTTGACAACAAAGTGTATCTGGCTCCGGAAATACGAGTAAAAATTACCAACGGTCGCGCCGTGATTACCGGCCTGGATAATATTGAAGAAGCGCAGGATTTAAGTATTGTTCTTAAAGCGGGCGCTCTGCCGGCTCCGGTGAAATTTATGGAAGAACGGACTGTTGGCCCTTCGCTGGGGCAGGATTCTATTAACGCCGGTACGTTTTCGGCATTTATGGGTCTTGTGATTGTTATGATTTTTATGATTATTTATTACAAATTATCAGGCCTGATTGCCGATCTGGCGCTGGTCCTGAACATCGTTTTTATCATGGCGGTTATGGCTTATTTCCACGCCACTTTAACGCTGCCTGGCATTGCCGGTATTATTTTAACCATCGGTATGGCTGTAGATGCCAACGTGTTAATATTTGAAAGAGTTCGCGAAGAATTGGAAAAAGGAAAAACCATCAGGGCTTCCATTGATGTGGGATATGGGAAAGCGTTTATTACGATTGTGGATGCCAACGTAACCACTTTTATCGCAGCGCTGGTATTGTACACGTATGGCTCCGGTCCGATTCAGGGCTTTGCCCTGACATTAATGATCGGTATTCTCTCCAGTCTGTTTACAGCCATCGTGGTCACGCGTGTGATTTTCGATTATGTACTGGAAACGCGTCCTGTAAAACGCTTAAGTATTTAATGATGGTTGAACTGGATTAACAGGAGAACAAAGAACAATGCGATTTTTTGGCAAAACAAATATTCAATTTATTAAAGTAAGGAAAATAGCTTATATCATCAGCTTAAGCTTAATTACGCTTTCGATTGTTTCCTTGATTTTACACGGCGGTCCCCGTTATAATATCGACTTTACAGGCGGAACGCTGGTTCAATTAAAGTTTGAAAAACCGATTGAAATTCAAAAGGTTCGCTCAGCGATTGCTGAACATGGATTTGGCGATGCTGAGATTAAACACTTTGGCGCCCCCAATGAAGTGGTAATTCGCGTGGGAATTGTGGAAAGCGATGAAGAAGTAGCCACGGTGATTGAAAAATCAATTACGGAAAAGATCCCTGAGAATCCCTACATTGTGGAGCGAGTGGAAAAGGTCGGCCCGAAAATTGGTCATGAATTGGTGCTGGATGCCATTAAGGCCATACTATGGTCGATGATCTTAATCCTCATTTATATTATGTGGCGCTTTGAATTTAAGTATTCGATTGGCGCCATCGCCGCTCTGGCGCATGACATCACCATTACGCTGGGCGTGTTTTCTCTTTTCGATATTGAAATCTCAGCGCCCATTATCGCCGCTCTGCTAACCATTGTAGGTTATTCTCTCAACGATACCATTGTGGTTTATGATCGAATCAGGGAAAACTTAAAATCGATAAAAAGAGGCAGTAAAGAGATGCCGACGATTATTAATCGCAGCATCAATGAAACGCTGAGCAGAACCGTGGTAACTTCCGGTACAACGCTGATGGTGGTGGTTGTCCTTTATTTCTTTGGCGGCGAGGTACTGCGCACCTTTGCTTTTGCGCTGATCGTGGGAATTGGGATTGGTACGTATTCCTCTATTTTTGTCGCCAGCCCCATTCTGGTTGACTGGAAATGGCATAAAGCATAATTAAAAAAAGGATCATCGATGCAAGTACAATCCAATGAGATCGATGGCATCATTGTCCTGCAAGTTTCCGGTAAAATCATGGGCGGCCCCGAAGCCGGACAGATTAATGACAAAATCCATGAGTTGATTGAAGCCGGAAAAACGAAACTGGTAATTGACATGAGCGCGCTGGAGTTGATGAACAGTTCCGGCCTGGGGATTTTTATCGGAGCCGTTAATACGCTCAAAAGCAATAACGGCCGGCTGGTTATGGCCAATGTGCCCGAACGCATTCAGCAGCTCTTTAAAATGACCAGATTAATCAGCATCTTTACCATTACTGAATCGGTTGAACAGGCTATTGACATTTTAAAAACTGCTTAAATTTCATCCCCTGTCCATGGGCAGGGGATGAATGTTTTTTAATGATGTGTCAAAAACCTTTGATTTCTTAAACCACAGTGAAGGCGCAAAAGACCCAATGCCCATATAAATAACGCTTTGATTGTTAAGGTATTATGAATAGATTTCGTCACCAGGTTCCACCTTGTTTTTTCAAAGATTTTTTTTATTTAAAACTTTTTCGTAAAACAGTAAGCATCGCTGTTTTTTCGCTCTTTTTATTTTTCTCTCAATCTTTAGCGCAGGCGCCGGCAGCAGAAGAAGACTCTTTACAAATCGTTTATCTGGCTAATGCCAGCGGCGTTTTTGAAAATTGTCGATGCGGCAGCAATCCGCTGGGCGGTCTGGATCATATCGCCTTTTTGTTAAAAGAGCTGCGTAAAAAAAATCCCCGTCTCCTTTTTATCGATGGCGGCGACTTTACCAATACGTACCCATATAATGCTTTAAATAAATTGATTGTAGATATTTATAAAGCGCTCCGGCCAGATTACCTGATGCTGGCCGATCAGGAGATGCAACAAGATAATGAATACACCCTTACACTTTTACGACAATCCTCTTTCAGATTTCTGGCTACAAATTACGACATTAGCGGATTTAATTTAAATTCTTCGGTAAAAATATCGGCCGGAAAAAAGAAAATTGTTTTATTGAGTTATCTCGATAAGAGTAGCTTCTGGTATTCAAAGTCGGTTAAAGGTCTTTCCTTTAACGAGGAAAAGTTTGCACGGGTTTACCGGCAGGCTGTTCAAGGCAGCGATTTCCGGATGGTCCTGTTCCACGGTGAAGATGCCGGACTGGCAGAGTTTATAAAAAAGTTTCCGGAAATTGACCTGATTTTTTTAGGCCATAGCCAGAGCGCAAAGGATTGGCTGGATCGTAAACCAGCGATCATTGCGCCTGGATCGGACACAGAGTTTTTGACCCTACTCAGCCTCAGGTTTCAGAATAACGGACCTCCACTCGTCAAATCTCGGAAAATTCCCATAAGTTTGCAAATACCCACGGAACCGGTTGTAGAAAAGTTAATTCTGCATTTCAAAAAGACAAAAGAACAAAAATAAACAGGAAATCATAAAAAATTTAATGGGATTGAAAATTCGATTCCGATTAAAAATATTGGATTTTAATCGGCTTTTCTTCTAATTTAATAAGTTCAAAAGTTGTCTGAGTTGGAGGCCTGTTTGCAAAAACAATTCAAGGAAATTGAAGAACTCAGGATCAAAATAGATGCTATTGACCGACAGCTTGTGCGGTTGCTGAATCAACGCGCAACCCATGCCAATCAGATTGGTGAGATCAAACGCAAGTTAGGATTGCCCGTTTACGTGCCGGAGCGTGAAGAGCAGGTGATCGAAAACGTTAAAAAAAGCAATCCGGGGCCGCTGTCAGGAGAGGCAATCGGTCGAATTTACGAACGCATCATTGATGAGTCCCGGCGTTTAGAACGTGAAGAAATGGAACGTAAGTTAAAGAAAAATGAAGAATAAATACAAAGCGCTTATCGTTGTCGTTTTTTTACTGCCTTTGCTGGTATATGATGTAATTAAATATTTTACATTACCGGACATCCCGGCAGATACGATCGGCAAGGTGGAAATCGTCATCCCGAAAGGAGCAAGCTTGCAGGCCGTGGCAGATACTCTGGCTAAAAAGGGATTGATTAAAAACGCACCGGTTTTTGTTTTCTGGGCCAGAGGACTGGGTATTGAAACACGTATTCCGTCCGGTAGGTTCAAAATACCGATGGGATTAACCTATCCGCAGCTGGCCAATTATTTAACGCGCGTCAAACCTGAATTTCGTTCGGTTACGCTCATCGAAGGATGGCCGACGGAAAAGATTCTTGCCGAGCTCAGCTCGGCGTTGAATTTGAACCGCAAAATATTGGACTCTCTGACCAGAGATACAACGCTGCTGAAAGAGTACGGCATTCCTGCTAAAAATGTAACCGGCTACTTGCTGCCAGATACTTATGTATTCGCCGAAGGGGTGAGCGAGGAGCAGGTGATCCGGTTTTTAATCGAACAGACCCTAAAAATATTTGAAGCAGATAGCGTAAAGCAAAAGATGCGGGAGATGGGATTTAACCGCCATCAGGTGGTAACGCTTGCTTCCATCGTTGAAGGAGAAGCCATGATTGACGAGGAGCGGCCGATCATTGCATCCGTTTACCTCAATCGGCTTAAAAGAGGCATGCGGTTACAGGCCGATCCCACCATTCAGTTTATTATTACGGACGGTCCCAGGCGTTTGACCTATAAAGACCTTAAAATCGATTCGCCTTACAACACCTATCGATACGCCGGACTGCCTCCCGGGCCAATAAATAATCCCGGCAAAAAATCTATTTTGGCCACGGTATTTGCAGCAAAGACAAAATATTTATATTTTGTGGCCAGAGGGGACGGCAGCCATGTTTTTACGGTGACGGCGCGCGAGCATTTAAAAGCAAAACAAAAATTAAATAAAATCAGAAAAAAAATTTACGGTTTTTGATAGGAATTGAGATCAATGGAAGATTTTTTAAATGAATTAAATGAAGAACAACGAAAAGCGGTGTTGGCCACGGATGGGCCGGTTTTAATAATAGCCGGAGCCGGTAGCGGTAAAACGAGAACTCTGACCTATCGTATTGCCTATCTAATCAAAAAACAACTGGCTAAACCTTCCGAAATTCTGGCCGTTACCTTTACCAATAAAGCGGCGCGGGAAATGAAAGAGCGCTTGACCACTTTACTGGGCAGTCAGGCGCTGCCCCTATGGATGGGCACCTTTCATAGTGTTTGCGCGCGCATCCTGAGAACAGAGGCGGAACACATTGGATTGTCGCGTAATTTTACGATATATGATGTGGACGATTCGGTAAGAGCTCTGCGTAAAATTCTTTCTTCAAAAGGTTTGTCTCCGCAAAAGTTTAATCCTAAAGTTGTGCAAAGCCGTATTTCGCGTTTGAAAAACCACTTCGTCCTGCCGGAAAATCTGCTCGAGCAAGAGTTAGACGATGAGTATGATCAAATCGTGGCCGAAGTGTATCAGGCGTACATGGCTTTTTTAAAAAAGAATGAGGCGCTGGATTTTGACGATTTATTGATTCGCCCCATTCAGGTGTTTGATGATTTCCCTGAGATCAAAGCTAAATACAATAAAAAATTTCAATATATTCTGGTCGATGAATATCAGGATACCAACCATGCCCAGTATCTGCTGTTGAAAAGACTGGTAAACGAGCGCAAGAACTTGTGCGTGGTGGGCGACGAAGATCAATCCATTTACGGGTGGCGCGGCGCCGATATCAAAAATATTCTGAATTTTAACCGCGATTTTCCGGAAGCACGCATCTTTAAGCTGGAAGAAAACTATCGCTCACACAATAATATTTTGCAGGCGGCCAATGCCGTGGTGCGCAACAACAAATCGCGGCTCGGTAAAAATTTATGGACGCGCAAGCAAGACGGCCCAAAGATCAAACTGGTGGTCGCCGATGATGAGGCCGACGAGGCGCTAAAAGTGGTGGAAATCATTCACGATGAAATGTACACCCATAAACGAAGCTTTAAAGACATTGCCATCCTTTATCGCACCAATGCGCAGAGCCGGGCTCTGGAAGATCAGTTGCGACGTAACGCCATTTCTTACACCATCATTGGCGGCGTAAAGTTTTACGATCGCAAAGAGATCAAGGATGTACTGGCCTATTTAAAAGTGCTGGTCAACCCGGCCGACAGCGTTGCTTTGCGGCGAATTATTAACTTTCCTTTGCGCGGGGTCGGCGAAACAACGGTTAATAAGATCGAACGTTTTGCAGAAATGGAGAATATTACCCTGTTCGATGCGCTGGGCAGGGTGGAAGAGGTGGCCAATATCTCGGCAACCATGGGCAGCCGCGTAAAACAATTTTATCTGATGATGAAAAAATTCATGGAATTAAAAGATGAATTGAACGCGGTGGAGCTGGCCTCCACGCTGGTCTCGGAAGCCGGCATTATGCACCACTATCAAACCGAGTACGATCAGTACGAAAGCGAAAGTCGCATTGAAAATATTAAAGAGTTGTTCGCCACCATGGAGCAATTTACGCGGGAACGGGAAGGCGAAGGGCGCGATTCCGACCTGGCCGCTTTTCTGGAAGAGGTAAGTTTGATGACCGATATCGATACCTGGAACGAATCGTCCAATGCCGTTACCTTAATGACTTTGCATTCCGCCAAAGGCCTGGAGTTTCCGGTGGTGTGCATCACCGGCCTGGAAATGGGACTCATGCCCCTGCAGCGAACTTCTGCCGATTTAAAGGAGCTGGAAGAAGAACGTCGTTTATTTTATGTGGGAATGACGCGCGCCATGGAAAGCTTGTATTTAACCTATGCCAAATATCGTCGGCGTTACAATGCGGGAACTTATAATACGCCCTCTTTGTTTTTAGATGAAATTCCTACGGAACTACTGGAATTTAAAACGCGGATTGCCGGCACACGCGGCGCATCGCGCGGCAAACGCAAAACCGAACGCAAGGCCAAGCTGGAGGCCTATTTCCAGAATGACGACCAAAATCAGGATAGAAGCGGCGAGTTTTTTGTGGGCCAAAAAGTATATCACGAAACATTTGGTAAGGGACAAATTATTCAATTAGAAGGAAGCGGCGATAAGATGAAAATTACCGTTCACTTTGGACGGGACGGAATTACCAAAAAGTTGATTAAAAAATTCGCCAACCTTACGCCCCTGGAAGAAAATTAAGAACGGATTTGATCTATGAAAAAAATCTGGATTTACTGGATTATCGCTCTGCTGATTTCCATAAGCGGAGCACAAAATCGGGAAAGCGATGATTTTTCGTATCCGCTAAAACTGTACGAACAGGAATTTTATGATCTGGCGGCACAGCAATTCATTAAATTTTATAATACCTATCCCAACAGCGACAAAGTGGACGACGCCCGCTACTATGCCGGGCTGGCGCTGTACAAAATTAAAGAGTATCAGAAGGCGCGGGCCGAATTTCAGGCGCTGGCGCTGGAATTTCCTAAAAGTCCCTTTGCCGCAGAAGCATGGTTTTACGTGGGAGATTGCGCCGAAAAACTGGGCGAATATTCCGATGCAGTAAAAGCTTACGAATCATTACGCGTTCTTTATCCACAGGATACGCGCACGGCTACGGCTACCTTTAAGGCGGGCCTGATCAATGTGCAGCAGTTGAACGATCCGGCCAGAGCGGCGCAGCTATTCAATATTATTATTGAGCGCTATCCCGATTCTAAAGTGTATTTCCCGGCGCTGGTCAAAAAAGCGGCGGTCAGCTTTCGATTGGGAAGAATCAATGATGCGCGTTCTTTATTGCGCAGGGCCTTCGAAGTGCAGGATAAAGACCAGGCCGCCCTGGCCGAAGCTTACCTGATTCAGGGAAGGATCAATAATTTCCTGGGATTAATCGATCAGGCGCAGCAGGATTTTAAGCAGGCCATTGCCCTTGATTCTGGCAGCCAGATCGCAGCCATGGCGGCGATTGACTTAACCAATGTTCTAATCCAGACCGGCGATTACAAAACAGCTATTTCGCTTTTGGAAAAACAGGTAGCCAGCAATGAGCAGCCGGAACTGAAAAATCAGTTGATCTATTTGCTGGCCGATGTCTATTTTCTCTCCGGAAATTATAATAAAGCGCAGTCCAGTTACCAGACCGTTGCCGTGCAAAACGACTCGCTGCAATTCATTATTCAGTTAAAGCGCGCTTTAAGTTACCAGAAACAGAATTTTATTTCTGAAGCCGCTAAACTTATGGCGCAAACCATGGGAAATTCGGCTTTAGAAAGGAGCGCCGTTTACCAGAAAGCCGTTGCGTTTTATATCGACTTTTTAGAACAAAATCGCTATTATCAGCAGGCCGCTTCGTTTATTTACCACAAACTGACCGCCGAGAAAACCATCGTTCAAAAAGCGCAACTGGTGGTTCATCTGGTAAAAATTCTTGCCCAAAAAAATCAGTGGATCGAAATCATCAATCTGGTTCAACCCTTTGTCCTTGCGCCCGAACCTTTCCCTGAAAAAGACGACCTGCTTTTTTATTTTGCGCTGGCCAAAGAAAAATCGGAAGAGTTTGACCAGGCCGCCTATTATTTTAATAAACTGGTTCATGAATTTCAGGCATCCGTTTATAGTGAACAGGCCAAAAAACACTTACGTTTTTTGAATGATTTTAAAATTATTGATCAGGATTTTGCCCTCAATCACCTGGCAGAATTGCTGCTTGTCTCGCTGGAAGCAGGCGGACAAGACAAAGGTGCCGTGCTTTTTGAACTGGGGAAATTTTATTTTCATGATTTAAAAAATTACACAAAAGCCGAACAAGTTTTTAAAAGCGCCTTAAATTCCGGGGCGAACCGTCCGGGCGACATCTACTATTATTTAGGCCAAACCTACCTGAAGCAGCTGGAGTATCAGGAGTTTTTAAACCGGCCTGTCGGTAATTTGCTGCAGCTGGCCAACGAAAATTTTAAAAAAGCAATCGAAAATGAAGCTACCTGCTCTGCGCCAGATGTGAGCGCCTGGCTGCTGGTCAGAGCCACTTTAAAACCCGATTCTCAAAAAAACCGCAATGGAAAACGCTTTATCGAAGCATTGTTGCAAAAATATCCGAACAGCGCGCTTAAAGAAGAGTGGCTGCGTACCCTGGCCATTGATATGGCTTTCGATTCATCGCATGTGCAGGAAAGCCTGAAATACTTTCGTATTTTAATCGAACAGTTTCAACAGTCCGAGCAATATCCTCAATACCTGCTGAGTTATGCCCGCCTGCTGCAAGAGACCAATCCGGCGGATGCCCGGGCAATTTACCAGCGGATTGTGGATGGTTTTATGTTCTCTCGTGAAGCGGCGCTGGCCATTGCCGATTTGATTGATATGTACATTGCACAACAAAACTTTGACGCAGCCATTAACCTGTTCGAGCGCTTCCAGGTCTATTTCTATTATTCCGAAATGCTCGACCAGTTAAAGATGCGCATGGGAGAAATCTATTTAAAGGCCGGACAGTACGATCGGGCCATTGCCTTTTACACGCAAACCATTAACACACCGTTTTTGAACGATATTATCCTGCTCAGAGAATTTGAAAATAATGAAATTCTTAAAGATATCTATTTTCTGGCAGAAGCCTTTCGCTTAAAGGGCGACGCCAATTCGGCCATTCGTTTCTACCGCCTCTATTTGCTGGTAGAGCCTAACGGTCAATTTGCCGATGAGGCCCATTTTAAAGCGGGAGAGTTGTATTTTAATAGCGGTAAATACTTTTTAGCCAAAGAAAACTTTAAAGCCGTAAGCAAACAGGACCCCCGGCTTTTTACACAGGCGGTGATTCAGGCGGGCAATATCTATTTTTTAGAAGATGACTATGCAAATGCGGCGCAGTTTTACCAGCAGGCTTTGAAAAACATCGATGTGCCCGATCTGAAATTGAAAGTTCGGCAAAAGTACATCCTTTCGTTGATTCGCCAGGGTAAAATTACCGAAGCCCTTAATTTGATCAAAACCTATGAAAAACAATTCAAAGCAAATCCCGATGCGCTGGCTCAATTTTACATTGAATTAGGAAATTACCATCGCCTGCAAAAGAATTTTAGCAAAGCAGAGCAATATTTTAAACGCGTAAAAAAGAAGTACAAAAATTCGGATTACGTGGATGATGCCGAGTATTTTTTAGGGATCATTCTGATTACGCAAAACAAACACAAAGAAGCGCTGAAAATTTTAACGGAATTTCCGGAAAAATATCCCGAAAGCGATCAATTGCCCGGCGTTTACAATACCCTGGGCACCATCTATTTCCGTTCGGAAAAATACGACAACGCCATAGCCATGTTCAAAAAGGCGCTGGCGCATTGTCAGAATTGCGAACTGGAAAACAATATCATGTCTAACTTGATTAAAGTTTATTCATTAACCGGCTTCTGGGATGCGGCTCAGGCCATGGCGCGCAACTATCTCGAAAAATTTCCGGAAGCCGACGATCGTCTGGATAAAAAAATTATTATCGCCCGCGCTTATATTAATCTAAACCAATTCCAGAATGCGGTCGATTATCTAAGATCAATCAAAGCCGAGGCGGATGCAGAACGAGAACCTGAAATCCAGTTTTACATCGGCGAAGCCCTGCTGCGCGCGGGACAATACGAAGAAGCCATCGCCGAATTTGTAAAAATTCCTCTGCTTTCAAAAAAGACTAAATTACAATGGGAAGCAAGCGCCCTGTATTATTCCGGGCAGTGCTATGAAAAACTGGGACGGATTGATGACGCCATTCGCATGTACAAAGAAATCATTAAACGTCCGGGAATAGATTTAGTTTTGAAAAAAGATGCCGAAAAACGTATCAAACAGATACAATGAGGAGCGGCCATGATTAGAATTAATTTTTTGCTTGGTGTGTTAGTGTTAACAGCATTCTTAATTTCCTGCACAGGATCGAAAAAAGATGTTGCCGGAGGCCTTTCTACAACGGCCGTCGAAGAGGACATCCAGCTAAGGGCAAAAATCAAAGACCTGCAGGAAAAAATTAAAAAGAATCCCAATACAATGGATTACCGGGAAGAATTAGCCGATCTTTATTTCGAAAACGGCCACACCCTGGAAGCCATGAAAACTCTGGAAGAAGCGCTTAAAATCGATCCGCATAACGCAGAAGTGCAGTTTAAATACGGTGATTTTGCTCTGAAAAGCGGCGACAAACGCCGGGCTTTTATTGCCTTTAAAGCCGTAATGTTGGGGCCCGATGCCGACGCCTATCTGGACAGAATTTCGCCCTATTTTGTGGACGCTTTTAATGTAACCCCCGTCGTTCAGGGCGAAGCCAACGAAGCGTTTGGCGCCTTTTCTGCGGACGGCAATCAAATTATTTATCAGTCTGATCAAAATGGCAACTGGGACTTGTTTATCCTGGACTTAACCACCAACGAAGTAAAACAGATCACCAATTCGCCGGCTCATGAAGAAAACCCTTCTTTCTCTCCGGACGGCGTTCATATTGTTTACACCTCCACCGAGGACGATCATCGTGATGTGGATTTCAGCCAGAAATTGCGGGATATTTATGTGATGGATTTAATAACCGGTGAAACGGAAAACCTGACTAAAAACGGCTCCGATGATTGGCACCCCAAATATTCTTTCTCCGGCGATTTCATCGTTTTTGTCTCACAGCGCAATGATCTGCGGGAGGTGCCCTTTTACGAAATGTACAGCGATATTTTTATCATGCAAAATAACGGCCGATTTCAACTTTCTTTGACCAGAGATGAGTTTAACGACGGCAGCCCCGCTTTAATGCCTGGCAGCACAGACGAAGAAGGAACGGTTATTTTTGATTCAGATCGCAGCGGCTCTTTTGCCATTTACAAAATGGATATCAGAACCAAAGAGATCACGCAGTTAACGCACAACCCGGATGTGAATGACGTGTCTCCGGATGTTTCTTCTTCCGGCGATAAAATTACCTTTTTTTCCGATCGAGATGGGAATTATGAAATTTACCTGATGAATAACGACGGCTCTGCCCAACAGCGGCTGACTTCAAATCCGGCTGAGGATTTAAATCCTGTATTCTCACCGGATGGCAACAAAATCCTGTTCCATTCTGATCGTGAGGGAAATTTTGATTTGTACCTTTTAGACCTTACGCAATCTGCTGAGCAAATTTCGGTCAGCGAGGTGCTTTCGCGCATCGATCAGGCCTTGCAAAAAATTGAGGAAGAGGAAGAGTAGCGTAAAGACTGCTCGTTGAATTGAAAATGGCCAGCCCCGGCTGGCCATTTTATCATCTTGATTTAGGATTTGCCCGATTCGGGGATTACCAGGATTTTGCATCTCTGCTTTTTAAAATTTCCCTTTTCATTTGCCCAGGTAACTCATTATCCATTACCAGTCACGCTTTACGAATTAACACAACCAGTAAAACGCAAGATATCTTTTCAGGATAATATCCGAGGGCAATAAAGCTGCAACCAAAAAAAACCACAAAGTGCGCAAAGTAATTTGCTCGCAGATTGCGAAAATAATAGCAGAAAAAGATTAAGCAAATTATTTCAAGCAACCAGAGAAGTCACAAAGGGCGCAATGAATATTTTAAATTAAATTGCTCGATCCTCACTCCCAGACAAAAGATCAGGAATGAACGTAAACGTACTTGTAAGGGCGAAGGATTTCCAACCCTACTTTATCCAGAGCGCTTTTTTTATATGACTAAAGATTAATACTTACCATCGCTGAATTGTTCCTGGAAATCCTTCGCCCCTACATTAACGGTGGCAGGAATTCACCACATTCGCAGAAACAGATTTTGAAATGACAGGCTAACTATTTAACCATTCAACTAATCAACTATTCAACCAATACATTGACGGGGGATGAGTTTTTAAAACGGCATAAAAATTTTCGCATAGCGTCATGGCGGGTATTCGGCATGACAGCCCGGCGACCATTCAACCATTCAACCAATTAACCATTCAACCAATCCAGCGGCACAAAAATTTTCGCATCCCGCCCGGTCGGGATTGATCTTCCAGAGGAAGTATCCTAAACTTCTAAACTTCTAAACTTCTAAACTCTTAAACTTGTACACTCTTCCCCCTTCCCAACTTACTTAAATTTTGTTCTTAGATTCTTTTGCAATTAAAGGAGCAGAAGCGTAAATTATGACTTTGAAGTCATTTTTTAAACTCATAAAAAACAATGCTTAATATAGAAAGGAGCGTCTGACTCTTGTCATTTGTTCACTTACATAATCATACGCATTATTCTCTGCTGGATGGGGCCGCTAAAATCAAAGAAATGGTAAAGCGCGCTGCCGAGCTGAAGATGGAAGCGTTGGCCATTACCGATCATGGCAACCTGTTCGGCGTGCTGGAATTTTACTCGGAGGCAAAGGCGGCCGGCATTAAACCGATCATTGGAATGGAAGCTTACATTGCTCCCAGAGAACATACATTGCGCAAACAAGTATCGGGGGAGAGTACCTCATACCATCTGGTACTGTTAGCCAAAAATCAGACCGGATTTAAAAACTTACTCAAACTTTCTTCCATCGCTTTTTTAGAAGGCATGTATTACAAACCGCGCATCGACAAAAAATTGTTGCGCCAGTACTCGGAAGGCTTAATTGCCACCTCTGCCTGCATGAAAGGCGAAATCGCCTACAAACTGAGGCAGGGCGAACGAGAAAAAGCCATCAAATTAGTAGAAGAATATCAGGATATTTTTGGCGAAGACTTTTACCTGGAGATTCAAAACCACTACATTCCGGAAGAAGCCGCAGTCTATCCAAAAGTTTATGAACTGGCCAGAGAGATGGGCGTTCCTGTGATTGCCACCAATGACAACCATTACCTGCGAAAGGGCGATCACGAAGCGCACGACATATTGCTTTGCCTGCAAACCGGAAAGGATCGCGATGATCCCAATCGGATGCGTTACGGCACCGAAGAGCTCTATTTGAAATCGGCCGATGAAATGTTTAAGGTCTTTAAAGATACCCCTGAAGTGTTGGAGCGCACCCTGGAGATCAACGAAAAGATCGATCTAGAAATCGAATTTGATCGCCGCTTGTTGCCCCGTTTTCCCATCCCCAAATCGGAGGGCAATATCGACGCAGACGAGTATTTGCGCCGTTTGACCTACCGCGGGGCAGAAAAGCTCTATCCCCGAATCGATGGCAAGGTGCGCGAGCGGATCGAGTTTGAGCTTGGCGTGATCAAACAAATGGGCTATGCCGGCTACTTTTTAATCGTTCAGGATTTTATCAATGCGGCTCGCCAGCGGGACATTCCGGTTGGTCTGGGACGCGGTTCGGCGGCCGGAAGTATTGTGGCCTATTGCCTGGGCATTACGCAGATCGATCCCTTGCGCTACGATTTACTGTTCGAACGCTTTTTGAATCCGGAGCGCGTTTCCATGCCCGATATCGACGTGGATTTTTGCATGGAGCGCAGGGATGAGGTGATCGAATACGTGCGCGATAAATATGGCCGCAAAAACGTGGCGCAGATCATCACCTTTGGAACCATGGCCTCGCGCAATGTGATTCGCGATGTGTCCCGCGTGCTTAAAATTCCTATTTCTCAGGCGGATACCATCGCCAAGCTGGTGCCTACCGGCGCCAAACCCATGCCTCTGGAAAAAGCCTTTGCCGAGGTGCCGGAACTTAAAGAACTTTCGGAAAGCGATGACGAAAAGATTCAACAATTAATTAAATATTCCAAAACGCTGGAAGGTATTGCCCGTCACACTTCGGTGCACGCCGCCGGCATTATTATTACGCCGGACGAGATCACCAATTACGCGCCGCTTTACAAAACGCCCGACGGTGAAATTACCACCCAATGGACCATGGGCTGGAGCGAAAAAATCGGCCTGCTTAAAATGGATTTTTTAGGGCTGCGCAACCTGACGGTTATTCAAAAAACAGAAAAAATGGTCAGCAAACGTCTGGGCAAACCGTTTAAGGTAAGCGAGGCGCCACTGGATGATCCGCTCACTTTTAAATTGTTTAGCGAAGGCCGAACCGTGGGCGTGTTCCAGTTCGAAAGTTCGGGCATGCAGGAGTACCTGCGCAAATTGCAGCCCACGCGTATCGAAGACCTGATCGCCATGAATGCCCTCTATCGGCCGGGCCCCATGTCCATGATCGATGATTTTATTCAGCGCAAAAAGAATCCAAACCTGATTAAATACGCCCATCCCAAACTGGAGCCCATTCTCAAAGAGACGTACGGCATCATTGTGTACCAGGAACAGGTGATGCGCATTACCTCCGAGCTGGCCGGCTTTTCGCTGGCTCAGGCCGATATCATGCGCCGCGCCATGGCTAAAAAGAAAGCGGAAGAGATGAAGAAGCAGAAAAAGCTCTTCATCGAAGGTTGCGTTAAAAACAAGATCAGTGAAAAGGTGGCCACCGAAATTGCGGACATGATCGAAAAATTTGCCTCCTATGGTTTTAACAAATCGCATGCCGCGGCCTACGCCGTTATTGCCTACCAAACCGCCTACTTAAAGGCGCACTTTCCGGCGGAATACATGGCAGCCAACCTTTCCAGTGAAATTGGCAACAGCGATCGCGTAAAAATTTTGATGGAAGAGTGCCGCAATCTTGGCATTCGCATTAAAGCGCCGGACATCAATTACAGTGAGGCTCATTTTGTGGCTTTAAGTCAAAATGAAATTGCCTTCGGTCTGGGAGCGATTAAAAATGTTGGCAGCGCCGCCATTGCCTCCATTGTGGAGGCGCGCAAAAAACACGGTCCCTTTAAAACGATCTTTGATTTTTTACAGCATGTGGATTTGCGTTCGGTAAATAAAAAGGTGCTGGAAAGTTTGATTCAGGCCGGCGCAATGGATTCTTTGCAGGGCAACCGCGCCCAGCTTTTTAACATGATCGAAACGGCCCTGGAATTTGCCCAAAGCCTGCAAAGCCAGAAACAAAAAAATAAAAATCAGCGCAGTTTGTTTGACCTGGTGGATGACGAAGAAGAGCGCAATAAACTGATCGCTTACCCGGAACTGCCGGATGTGCCCGACTGGAATTTGACCGAGAAGTTGAAAAAAGAAAAGGAACTGTTGGGCTTTTATTTTTCCGGGCACCCGCTGGAGCCCTACCGTTCCATCATCAAACTGTACTGCACCGATGTGAACAGAGTGCGCGAAAACGTGGAGAAGGGCGGTCGGCCGCCGCAGTTTTTCTACATTGGCGGGCAAATTGTGGACATGCGCACCATCATCGATCGGCGCAATCAAAAAATGGCCTTTGTTAAAATCGAAGATTTTGACCATATTTACGAGGTGGTGGTCTTTGGTTCCACCTATCCGCAGTTCGAAGCGCAGTTAAAAGAAAATAATGTGGTTTGCATTAAAGGACGGCTGAATTCTGATCTCGATGAAAACATGATCAAGTTTGTCGGGCAAAATATCTGGCCGATTCAAAAAATTCCGGAGCAAATGACGCGCGCATTGATCATCAAAATCGATCCGCAAAAGTTAGACGATCAGCTCATTTACAAACTTAAACTGGGATTGAATTCGACCTCTGGCGATTCCCGTGTTTTCTTTGAAATTCCCTCGGAAAACGGACGACCTTACCGTCTGATTTCCAATAAACTAAAAATTCTGGTTACTCGTAACGTGCTTTTGCAACTGGAAGAGATATTGGGTCTGGAAAATCTAAAAGTAGAGGTGAACGAGCAGTGAAAGTTGTTGTGCAACGCGTAAAACAGGCCAGCGTAAAAGTCGATGGTAAAACGGTCGGGCAAATTGGTAAAGGACTGTTGTTGCTGATTGGCGTCGATCAAAAAGATGACCAGGAAGACATCGCTTTTGTTGCCGATAAATGCGTTAACCTGCGTATCTTTGAAGACGAGCAGGGCAAGATGAACCGTTCTTTGCTGGAAGTTGGCGGCGAAATTTTAGCCATCTCGCAATTTACTCTATTGGGCGATACACGCAAGGGGCGCCGCCCCAGTTTTATTAACGCCGCCGATCCGCAAAAGGGCAATGCCTTCTACCAGAAATTCATTGAACGATTGCGCGAACACGGAGTTAAAGTGGAGACTGGTATTTTCGGCGCCATGATGGATGTGGAATTGTTGAATTACGGCCCGGTAACGTTAATTGTCGAGAGCAAATAAGCCCCGCCAGGGAATTCCGCTGCCCGATTTTTAATCGTTCAGGCGCCGCTAACAAATAAAATTGCCGGTAATGGCTTGAACTTGTTAAATTAAAAATCAATTAACAATGGATTGGTAAAATGGACTCCGAATTCTTAACAAAAATTTTTCGTTTTAAAATAACCAAATTTATTCTGGCCTTTTTTGCTTTTGTATTTATTGTCCTGTTATTTGACAACCTGATTATGCCCTGGTATGTGCGGTTGGGCGAAGAGTTTGAGCTGCCCGATGTCGTAACCATGAAAATAGACGAAGCGAAAAAAATTCTGCAGGAAAAGGGCTTTGGCGTGGTGATTGCCGATTCCGTTTACGATGAACATTTTGAGCCGGGAACGGTTGTCGAGCAAAATCCGGCGGCATACAGTAAAGTAAAAAAGGGGCGGCACGTCTATTTGACCATCAGCATCGGCGAAAAACCGATTACCATGCCCAATTTGTTCTTTAAATCACCGCGCGAGGCGGAGTTGATTCTAAAAGCCAACGGTCTGGAATTGGGCGCATTGTATTACGAATATTCCGACCTGGCTTTAGAAAATGTGGTGATTGGCCAGTCGTATCCCCAGGGTCAACCGGTTAAAAAAGGCACTAAAATCGATTTAACCATCAGCCTGGGCCCGTACCCGCAGCAAAAGGTCATGCCCGATGTGGCGGGCAAGAGCTTAAATATGGCCAAGAGACAGTTACAGTTGCTGGGCATTAAAGATATTCAAATCGAATATGAGACGCGGGATGACGTTTTGCCGGAGACCGTACTCAGCCAGAGTGTAAAATCCGGCACGCCGATAGAAAACATACAGAGCGTAAAATTAGTGGTCAGTAAACTACCGATGAACGAAAATCGCGAGGAGTAATTGTGGCTTTTCTGGCACCTTCTATTCTGTCTGCGGACCTGCTGAAACTGGAAGAGCAGATCGCAATGGTCGAAAAAAACGGCGCCGATTTAATCCACGTGGATGTGATGGACGGCCATTTTGTGCCCAACATGACCTTTGGCCCTTCCATGGTAAAGGCCTTAAAAAAGATCACGCGTCTGCCGCTGGATGTCCATCTGATGGTCAGCAATCCCATGCAATTTGTGGAATGGTTTGCCGCAGCCGGGGCAGATTATTTAACCATTCATCAGGAGGCCTGCTGGCACCTGGATCGGGCCGTTAAGCGCATTAAGGCGCTAAATTGTAAAGCGGGTATTTCGCTTAATCCGGCCACGCCGGTAATGACCGTTCAACACTTGCTAAAAGAAGTGGACCTGGTACTGGTGATGTCGGTAAATCCCGGCTTTGGCGGACAGGCGTTTATTCCTTACGCCGTTGAAAAGATAGCGACGTTAAACCAATGGCGTTCGGAATACAAAGCGGATTTTTTAATCGAAGTGGACGGCGGAATTGATGTGCGGACGGCAAAACAGGCGCTTAAAGCCGGGGCCGATGTGCTGGTGGCCGGCAGCTCGGTCTTTAACAACGGCGATATCGCCAGGGCCTGCCGCGCCTTGAAATCGGTGATCTCTACCAGTGGGGAAGAGGCGTGAACCAGACGCTTTCTTTGCGGATGCTGCTGCAACGAAAAGCCATCCATTTTGCCACTGCCCTTATTCCCTTGTATTACCACTATTCACACAATGAACTGGCGGTAAAGTGGCTAACGGTTGTGCTGGCGGTGGGTTTTTTAACGGCGGATTTATTGCGACTGAAATTTTCCCTTGCCAAAAAAATATTTTTAAATATATTTGGTAAGCTGCTCAAACAAGCGGAAACAGAGCGCCGATTAACCGGGGCAACCATGCTCTTTGTCGGAATGGCGGCTACCGTTATTTTGTTTAAAGAAAAACAGGCGGTGCCGGCTTTGTTGTTCGTTGCCCTGGCCGATCCGCTGGCGGCCATTGTCGGTCAGCTTTACGGCAAAAACTACTTCTGGGAAAAAACGCTGGAAGGCAGCGCGGCCTTTTATCTCACCGCGTCGGCCATTATTTTGATCTTTACCAGTTATAGCTGGTGGGGCCTGGTGGTGGCCATTATTGTAACCGGCGTTGAATTGTTGCCCATGAACATGGACGATAATCTGGTGATTCCTCTGGCAACGGCATTTTTACTGGCATTAGGCTAATAAATTTAAGGATGTAAAGATGAACAAAAATAAATTGTTTTTGGCGCTGATTTTAGCGTTACTTACGGTTCAAACGAGTTTTGCCGGCGGATTCAAAAAGTACGCGGGAGAGTTCCTGGCCATTGGCGCCGGCAGTCGGATTTCTGCCATGGGCGGGGCTGGCGTGGCCATGGTTAACGATGTGGCCGCCAGTTATTGGAATCCCGCCGGTTTGATTAATGCTGCGGGCTTTCAAATGCAATTCACGCACGGCAAACAATTTATCAGCAGCATCCAGCACGATTACATTGGCCTTTCCCATCCTCTTGATGAAAACACAACGCTTGGACTGTCGCTGGTCTATTTTACGGTCAACGGCATCAAAGACAGTCGGCAGGCCTTTAACGAAGCCGATAACAAAGTCGACTATTCTAAGATCAAAACGTTTAACACCGGCGACTACAGCCTGTTTCTTTCCCTTGCCCGCAAACGCAGCGAACGACTGGCGATTGGCTTGAACGCCAAAATGATTTACCGCGATTTTAACATCGAAAATGCGCTGGGCCTGGGCTTTGATCTGGGCTTGCAATACGCCCTTACCAATAGGCTAACCATCGGCGCCATTTTGCGCGATGCCACCACAACCATGATCGCCTGGAGCACCAACGAAAAAGAGTTTATCGCGCCTTCGCTGCGTCTGGGACTGAGTTACTTGCTGGACTGGCAGAGTCTGGGGCTAATTCTGCAACCTGCGGCCGATTTTCAGCTTCTGTTGGAGAACCGGGATTACGCCGCCCAATTCAACGTGGGGCCGCTAAGTGTGGATTCTTTTTGGGGGCTGGAAGTCAACTACAAAAAGCTAATCAGCATGCGCCTTGGCCTGGATGATTTACAGCGTTTTAATACGGGCGTCGGTTTGAACATCCCCAAAATTTCGTTTGATTATGCCTTTACCAATTACGCTTCTGAACTGGGAAACGTACATCGCATTTCCGTTCATCTATTTCTTGATCGGTTGTTTTAAAAGCAGCTTACACTTTTCTGCATAGGGCGTGTCCGCAAAGTTTGCTGTTAGACGATTGCAGATATCTTCGGCGCGCGCTCGATCTTTCATCTTTTTGTAATAAATTCTGGCGGCGCGGTACAAATAGTACGGCGTCTTTTCGCCGGGCGGCAGCTGCGAGGCCAGCAAAACATAACAGCGGGCGGCCATCTCGTATTTCTGGAAAGTATTTTCAAAAACATTGGCCATGGAATCCACCAGCGCAACCATGCTGGAATCCCCCGCATGGCGGTTCAGATTTAATCCGATCAGCGTGATGGCCTCTTCGTATCGCTGCGCTTTTAAATACAAAAAGGTAAGGCGTTTAAAGGCCTGCGCGTGTAAAGGATGCTGCGGAAAGGCGTCTAAAAAAAGACGATAATTGTCAATGCCGGCGTTTAATGAATCGAGACTCTCGGCGTAAAGTTCCGCCAGATAAAATTGGGCCAGCGGACTGTGCCTGTCGTCCGGAAAGTGATTGATGAGTCGGACGAACCCGTCGCGCGCCTGCGTAAATCGCTTCAGATGTCGATAGGCGATAAACGAGCTTTCGAACAAAGCGGAAGGCAGCAGGGAAGAGCGGGAAAAAAGATGTTGTAATTTTTTAAAGTGACCGTAAGCCTGGCTGTACTTTTTCATGCGCTTGAGTAGTATGCCTTTCCAGTAGAGCAGTAAATCCTGCGAGAAATCAAACTCGTGACAGCTCTGTTCAAATAACGTTAGTTCTTCGAGCAGCGGCTCATCGAAACAGGAAAGATTCTGAGAAAAAATCAAACTAAAAACACTGAACAAACCTTCAATCTGATTTTCATGGAAGTGAGATTGATCGATGTAGGTCTCCAGCGCTTCCTGGCAATCGACAAGGCACATGGGCGTTTTTTGATCGATCAGTTGATGGATTCTGTTTCTGGCCTCAGTAGCCAGCGCGCTGTTCGGAAAGAGCACGCCAAGTTTCAGATACTGGAAAAGGGCGCGAGCGATCTGCTTTTTATTTTCCAGCAAATTGCCGTACATCCATAAAATCTGATCATTTTGCCGGTAAAAAGGATGCTTTTTCAAAAACAATTCGAATTGTTCCACCAGAAAATCGTCGTCGGCATGATCCTGGTTTTCAAAGTACATTTGCTGCAAAAAAGCCAGTTGTTCGTTGAGAAAATCATTCTTGTTCTGGGCTTTTAAAGCCGTGGAAACCAACAACAGAGCGGCGAGTACAATAAAAATTTTTCTGTACATGTTACCTTTCCTGTTAGTTTAAGTTCATTGGCGTTACGAACAAGACTTTTTCGTTCTGGAATTTAACCGTACCCGGCGGCGCTTTACGAATGCGGCTGACATAGCGAACCTGCGTGTAGATGACCGGCACGGTGGAGGACGTTCTGGCCTTGCTGTGCGCGGCGGCGATCCTCGCGGCCTGCTCAATGATGTGCGCCGGCGGGTTCTGATTGCGGTTAGGAACGCGAATGATTACATGCGCCCCGCTTACACCCTGGGCATGCAGCCAGATATCCCACTTATTAGCAAAGTGAAAGGTCAGCAAATCGTTGGTTTTACCGTCCCTGCCGATGTACACCTCCCACTTGCCGTCAACGATCAATCGATTAAAAACGTATTTCAGGTTTTCAGGCGCAGCTTTTTTATTCGATGCAGAGCCGTCCTGAATGAGCTTCATCTCTCGCAGACGATCACTAAAGCTTTTTAAACGCTGCAGAGTTCTGATTTGTTCTAATTGTTTTAAAAGCTGGTCGATCTCTTCCATTTCCCTGCGGTAAGTGTCCATTTTAATTTGCAGCGCCTGTTGATTGTGTTGGACGTTTTTAAACTTGTTGAAATAACGCTGCGCATTTTCCACGACGGATTTGGAAGGATTCAGTTTGATTTTGATCTTTTCCTGTCGTTCAGAAAAGATATTGGCGAGCTCAACCTCTCTGGCGCCCGGGGGAATGTCGTTCTTAAAGGTCAGCAGTAAGTTGCCTTTTAACTCGGCTTCAGTCTTTCGTTTGCGCAAATCGGCGTGTTCCTTCAAACGTTCAAGCGAACTGTTTAAAAAGCGAAGCCGTTTTTGCAGAGCCGTTTTACAAAGCGCTTTCAGCTTTTCGAATTCTTGCCGTACGCGCTTTTCATAATAAAAAACGCCCAACGCCTGATTAATCGAATCGTATTCCTTAAAGTCGTAGGATTCTTGGAACTGCTCCAGGCGGATTAAAGAAATCCAGCGGATGAGGTCGGCATTTTTGTCAAAATAAAGATAGGCCTTCCCGGCGGTTAGCTCTTCTTTAATTTTAAGAAGAACGGTTATTAAGCGCTCTTTTTGTTCTTCATTTAGTTCGGAAAGCGGTCGCTCCGGATCCAATTGCGTGCGAAAGAGAATTTCATTCAGCATCACTTTATTTAATGCGGCGAAGTGGTTTTGGAGAAAACCGCGAACCTTAAGCGTCGGATTTTTTACGATTAAATCGTTTAAAAGAGAAGCCTCGATGGCGCGCAAATCGAGTTTTTCCTGAGTTTCCGGCAGCTTTGCAGGATACTCTGTTTTGTCTTTGAACGCTTTTAAGATTTGGCGGTCAGCCGAAAGGAGAAAAACGTTGTTATGCGGCGGGAAAAAAATTGCTTCCAGGCGATAACTCTCCGTTTCGATGAATAAATGTTTGTCAAAATTCAACAGCCCGGCGTTGCGGATGGTTTGTCCGTAAAGTTTTTCGAACAGGGCATAGCGCGCCTGAGAGATGTTGTGCGCGGCTTTTAAAAGGAGATATGGCTCGTTTGCAGCGATTCCGATTAAAATAAATTGGTCGTTGCCGAGCTCAAGAACCACCTCATCTTTACGGTAGGTAAACGCGCTTGTGATTTTTTGCCCGGAAATTGCCGGTTGTATTTCCTTCAGCAATTCGGAAAACAGGTAATAATTTTTAAACATTAAGCTTTTTGCTTTTAATGGTCAAACACGGTAAATTACTTATTTGCGTTTCACCAAATCAATGCGGCGTTTTGCGTAAATGACCGTTGATCGGTGAAGCGTTCTGAACAATTTACGAATAAATCGATAGTAAAAAAAATTTACGCGGCTCGAAGGGGCGGGTAGCCACCCCTCGGGTCAGAGGGTGTCTTAAAAGCGACATCTAATGAATTATTATACAAAGATAGGAAAAAGCTTACAGTAGTCCTCACCCCCTGCCCCCCTCCCGATTTTCGGGATAGGGGAAATTAATGGGGGTGAGGGAAAGAAAAAATGTAAAAAAAATACATTGTCTTTGACTTTTGGGACAGCCCCGACCGACCCCACAGCCCGTGTCATTTCCGTGCCGTGGGGAAAGTAATCCTTTAAACTAAAAACAAACGCACAACAACTGGAGAGAGAAAAAAGAATGCGTAGTATGACCGGATACGGCAAGGCCGTGCTCAGCAACGAATACTTTATGGTTTCAGTGGAAATCAAAGGCGTGAACAACCGCTTCCTGGATTTGTCGGTTCGTTTGCCTAAAGAATTGAGCTCCGAGGAAATTCAGGTGCGTGAATTTCTAAAAAATAAGGTAATTCGCGGTAAAATATTCGTTTATGTTAATGTGGAGCAAAGCCAGCAAAACGGCAGCGAACTGTTTGTGGACTGGCAGGCAGCCGAAAAAAAGGTAAAACAACTCAACGCCCTGCGCGAACGGTTTAAGCTGGCCGATGAATTGAAATTAACCCATTTGCTGATGTTTCCGGAGCTTTTTGCCATGGATCTGGAATCGGTAGTCGAAACCCAGATTCGGCCGCTGCTTTTAGGCGCGCTGGAAAAAGCGGCGCAAGAATTTATACACATGCGCGAACAGGAGGGCGCCAATCTGCTGCGGGACATGCGGCAGCGGATGCGTAAAATTGAAGAGCTGGTGGATGAAATAAAAGAAATCGCCCCGCAAAATGTAAAGGCCGAATTTGAACGCCTGTATCGCAATGTGCAGTCGTTAATCGAAGAACAAAACATTGACCGCAGCAGAATGGAACAGGAGCTGGCCATCCTGTCCGATCGCGTGGATATTACCGAAGAGTGCGTACGATTAAAAAGCCATATCGGATTGTTCAACCAGACCGTTGAAAATGATGGAGACATTGGCAAGCGGCTGAATTTTATTTTGCAGGAGATGCACCGCGAGGCTAACACCATTAACTCCAAAACCACCATGCTGGAAATTTCGCACAAAGTAATAACCATTAAAGAAGAGATCGAAAAATTACGCGAACAGGTTCAGAACATCGAATAAGGAGCAGAGATGAAGTTTAAGTCGCCGTACATTGTTTTTTCAGCGCCATCGGGCGGCGGTAAAACGACCATTGTAAAAACATTGAACGCCAGACATCCGGAAACGGTGATTTCCGTTTCGGCCACAACGCGGCCCATCCGCCCCAATGAAAAGGATGGTGTGGATTATTACTTTTTAGACAAAGAGACATTTGAAAAGTATATTGAGCAGGGCAAATTTCTGGAATACGAACAGGTGCACGGAAATTACTACGGGACCTTAAAAGAGGTGGTCGAACGCCATACGGCGGAAGGCAAAACCGTTTTGTTTGATATTGATGTGAATGGCGCATTGTCCATTAAGAAACATTATCCGCAGGCCATTTTGATCTTTTTAAAACCGCCATCCGAACAGGTCCTGATCGAGCGCCTGAAAAAGCGAAAAACAGAAACCGAAGAAACCATTCGTAAACGACTGGCACGCCTGCCGTACGAGTATCAACAGGCCGAAAAATTCGATTACATTGTGATCAACGATGATTTAGAGAAAACCATCAAAGAGATAGAAACGATCATTCTGGCTGAAAAATAGCATGAAAGTTTTTGTAAAAGATTTAACCGATCAACAGCTCGTTTTCGCCCTTCCTATGCTGGACGCGCTGCTAAAACAGGGATGGGAAGTGCGGCTTTCCTCAAAAGATGCGCATGTTGCCGGGATATTCAATCGCCTGCACGGTAAAATACGCTTGCAGAATTCGGACACGCCCGTTGATGAAGAATGGACAACGGTTTTGCTCTGGAACGTTCTGGATTTTGCCGCCGATGCTTTGCAAGGAAATATCGTTTTTCCTATTATTCCGGCAGAAAGGGCGGTAGAGTATCCTCGCGCCGTAAACGACGTACTGTGGACGCCGCTCAGCGATCATAGCGTGCTGGGTTATCGCATGGGCGATGTGCCTTCTTTGATCGATTTTGTTTACTATTTGAATCACGCCAGGCCTTTAACGGGCAAACGCGTGTTAATCACCGGCGGCCCCACTGCCGAAGACATCGATCCGGTTCGATTTATCACCAATCGCTCGTCCGGAAAAATGGGCCTGGCTCTGGCCAGAGCGGCCTTTGTTTGCGGGGCCGAAGTTACTTTGATTCTGGGGCCATCGGCCTTAAACGTACCTAAATATTTATCATGCATTCATGTGCGTTCCGCGCAGCAAATGGCCGAAGCAGTGTTTAAACATTTTGATCAAAGCGATGTTTACATTGGCGCGGCAGCCATTGCCGACTTTAAGCCGCTTACCTTCAGTCCGCAAAAAATAAAAAAGAAGAGCGAAAAACCAGGCCTGCAACTGTCGTTAACCAGAACCACAGATATCCTGACTGAGCTCAACCGCAGGAAGAAACAGCAATTGTTAATTGGCTTTTCCGTGGAAACGGAGAAAGAGATCGAACACTCAAAAGAAAAGTTGCAACGTAAAGGGCTGGATTGTATCATTATCAACAATCCGAAACACAAAGGCGCGGCTTTTGGTCAGGAAACGAATAAAGTGCAGCTGTTGAGCAGAAGCGGGGAGATACAGGATTGGCCGTTAATGAATAAATTTCAATTAAGTTTGAGAATAATGGAAACCATTGCCCGCTTAAAAGAGGATGTATGAACGAAAAAGAGCTGATCGAAAACATCGAACAATTTTTTAGGTGGTATCGGCAGGTTTACGATTCCGAACTCATTTTAGACCATCCCGTGGCAAGGGTGAGCATTGCGGAACCTTCCGGTCCTGCCGTGCAAAAGGGGCGGCAGGGACATGCGCAAACACAAAACATTTCCCGACGCGCGGTGCAATACAGACAAACCAGTCCGGAGTTACAGGCCTTTTACGAAGAGATCAGAGACTGCCAGCAATGTGAACTGCACAAAACGCGCAAGAACTTTGTGTTTGGTTACGGAAACGCGCAGGCCGAGGTGATGTTTGTGGGCGAGGCGCCCGGCAGAGAAGAAGACGAGCAGGGCCTGCCTTTTGTGGGCGCGGCGGGCAAATTGTTAGATAAGATGTTCGCTTCCATTGGGCTGAGCCGCGACAACGTGTACATCGCCAATGTGTTAAAGTGTCGGCCTCCGGATAACCGCGATCCGAGGCCGGAAGAAATTGCCCGTTGCGAACCGTATTTGATTAAACAAATCCAGATGATCAAACCGAAATTGATTGTGGCGCTGGGCAGGTTTGCCGCTCAGTCATTACTAAGACTTGAACAGCCCTTAGGCGTGATGCGAGAGGGCGACCATCAGTATCAAAATATTCCGGTTATTGTGACCTACCATCCGGCGGCTTTGCTGCGCAATCCCGCTTTAAAACAAAAAGCCTGGCAAGACCTGAAAAAGATTAAACGTTTTTTAGACGCCCGGACAGGGGAATCGGATAGCCCTCACCCCCTCATTTCCCCTGTCCCAGAATAAAAGTCTGGGAGAGAGGGAGGTCCACCCCGTGCTCCATTAATCGCTACGATGTAAGGTATGCTCATCGCTGCTTGGTGACAGGCCGGTGAATATGTAACGGTAAGGGCGAAGGATTTCCTGGCCAATGCAACGTTGGACAGAAGGTACTGTTGACCTAAGAAAGCATGGTTAGTCAAAAAATACGGATGGAAATCCTACGTCCCTACTCCGACGGGCTGGCCTTCATCCTGACAGGGTTGGGATTTGGAATAACAGGCCGACGACCATTCAACCATTCAACTAATCAGCTTTTACACTCTTTACCCTGTCTCTTTTAGAAGGTTGAATGGCATTCGAACTCGAAATAAAAATATTTGCTTTTGGGTATTTTGAAAATATATTGACATTAAAAGCACGGCAAAGTTTAAACAATCAGAGACTTCAAAAAGCGAAAAAAAATTTTGAAGTCTTGTACTTTTTTGTTTATCCTTAAATCATTCACAATTCGCAGTAAAGATCATTTTTAGACCCAAAGGCAAATGGTTAGAAAAAGAGGTGCATGTTGAAAGACAACGGAAGCAAACAAACCAATCAAAAGTCGCGAGCGGAACAAATGACCGCGCTTGACGCGGTGCGTACCATGCCTCACAACATTGAAGTAGAGCAGGCGGTTTTGGGCGCCATGTTTTTAGATAGAGAGGCCGTTAATCTGGCCGTTGAGAATCTTCAGCCGGAATATTTTTACAAAAAGAGTCACGGTTTAATTTTTAAGGCCATGGTCAAACTTTTTGAACAGGATGCAGAAATCGATCTGCTTGGCGTGGCAGATATTCTTAAGCAATGGGGCAGCCTGGATGAAATCGGCGGCCACGTCTATCTGGCGGAGATCATAAATAGTACGCCTACTTCGGCCAATATTCAATACCATCTGGAAATAGTTAAAAACAAGGCTCTGACGCGTTTATTAATTAAAACCTGTAACGTAATCATCGACGAAGCCTATTCGGAAGAAAAAGAAATCGACAAGCTACTGGACTTTGCCGAACAAAATATTTTTGAAATATCGGAAAAACGTTTGAAAAAAGGCTTCGACTCCATCAAGCCCATTGTCAATCGTACGTTTGAACGCATTGATAAGCTGTACCATTCCAGTGTTTCTGGCGTTACGGGCGTGCCTTCCGGTTATACCAAGCTGGATCAATTAACGGCCGGCTTGCAACCATCGGATCTGGTGATCCTTGCCGGGCGACCCAGTATGGGGAAGACGGCCTTTGCGCTGAATCTCGCCCGCAATGCCGCCATCGAACATGGCATTCCCGTCGGCATTTTTAGTCTGGAAATGTCTTCGGACTCGCTGGCCATGCGTTTGTTGTGTACGGAAGCCAAAGTAAATATCATGAGCGTGCGTACCGGCAAATTTACCAAAGAAGAAATGGATCGCCTGACCGAGCATGCCAGTAAACTAATGACGGCGCCCATCTTTATTGACGATTCGCCGGCCATGAATGTTCTTGAACTTAGAGCCAAGGCCCGGCGTTTAAAAGCTGAACACAATATTCAACTTTTAGTGATCGACTATTTGCAGTTGATGGAAGGAAAGGGTGATAACCGCCAGCAGGAAATTACCCATATCTCCCGATCATTAAAAGGGATTGCCAAGGAACTTGATGTGCCGGTGCTTGCCCTTTCTCAGTTAAGCCGTGCGGTTGAAACGCGTGATAAAAGTAAAAAACCGCAATTGTCGGACTTGCGTGAATCTGGTTCCATTGAGCAGGACGCCGACGTTGTAATGTTCGTCTATCGGCCGGAGTACTACGGGATCATGGAATTTGAAGATACCGGGCAGTCCACGCACAATATGTGTGAAATTATTATTGGAAAACAAAGGAATGGCCCTACGGGCACCGTTCGTTTATCCTTTTTAAAAGAATACGGTAAGTTTGCGGACCCGGATATTTTTCATGAAGGAACCTTGCCGCTTTCTGATTTTTAGTTTGGTATGAATGATAAAACGTTAATTCAAAGATTGCGGAAAACTTATGATTCTCAGGTTGAGGATCTGATCAGGGATATAAAAGCCTACGATCCTGATGTGGATGAAGAACAGATACGACTGGCCTACCGGGTCGCTTTAGAAGCGCACGCCCGGCAGCGGCGGCAATCGGGCGAGCCCTATTTTGAGCATTGTTTGCAGGTGGCGCGCATTTTGGTCGAATTACACATGGATGCGCCGACTATTATTGCCGCCCTGTTGCACGACACGGTAGAAGACACCTACATTACCCTCAAATATATCGAAGAGCATTTTGGTGAGCGCATTGCCTGGCTGGTGGATGGCGTTACCAAAATAGGCGGCTTGCGCTTCCAGAGCAAGGAAATGCGTCAGGCCGAGACCTTTCGTAAAATGTTGCTTTCCATGGTCGATGATATTCGCGTCATCATCATTAAATTCGCCGACCGTTTGCACAACATGCGCACCCTGGATTCTGTTCCGGATGCCAAAAAAGAGCGGATTGCCATTGAAACGCGCGACGTTTATGCTCCCCTGGCGCATCGACTGGGCATTGCCCGTATTAAAACAGAGCTGGAAGACCTTTCGTTGAAATATCTCGACCCCAAGGTTTATAAAGACATCAGAAAAAAAGTAAAAGCGACCAAGAAAGAACGCGAAAATTACATTCAACGCGTTAAGGAGCCCATTGAAAAGGAGTTAAAAGCGCACAATATTGAAGCCAGGATTGTCGGCCGGCCAAAGTCCTTTTTCAGCATTTACAATAAAATGAAGGTGCGCAATAAACCGTTTGAAGAAATTTACGATCTGTTTGCCATTCGCATCATCGTTAAGAGAATCGAAGAGTGCTATTATGTGTTAGGTATTGTGCACAGTCTTTACATGCCCGTTTCCGATCGTTTTAAAGATTATATTGCCACGCCCAAAATAAACGGTTACCAATCGCTGCACACCACGATCGTTGGGCCGGATGGAAAAATGGTCGAAATTCAAATCCGCACCGAAGAGATGCATTACATGGCCGAAGACGGCATTGCCGCCCACTGGCGTTATAAACATGGCATCCTGGAACGTACGCGTTTTGACGAACATTTGAACTGGATCAAAGATTTGCTCGAACGTCAGATTTCCAGCTCGGATCCTGGCGATTTTTTAGAAGATTTAAAGATCGATTTATTCCAGGACGAGGTATTTGTCTTTTCTCCGCGGGGCGATCTGTTTAAACTACCGCGCGGGGCAACGGCGGTTGATTTTGCCTATGCGGTGCACACCAGCGTCGGCAACCACTGTATTGCCGCCAAAATCAATGGCAAAATAGTGCCTTTAAAAACCGAACTTAAAAGCGGGCAGCAGGTAGAGATTATTACCTCGCAAAATCAAAAGCCGAATCAGGACTGGCTGTCGTTCGTTAAAACCAGCAAGGCGCGGCACTGCATCCGCAAGGTATTGCGCGAGGAGCAGATGGCTCAAACCCTGAAAATGGGCGAGGAAATCTTAAACCGTTTTCTGAAAAAACACCGATTGACAGAAGATTCAGAAATCGTTAAGCAGGCATTGCCTAAAATCGGTTTTCAGAATCTGGAAAACCTGAAGGTGGCCATTGGACGCGGTGAGTTTATGATCGAAAACCTGGAACGCAAACTCTTTCCGGAGCAGCCGCCACCGCCGAAAAAAGAGAGTTTCTTTGTCAAATTTCTTAAAAGGGCGCGCGGGGATTCTGGCATTAAAGTGCACGGCATGGATGATATGCTTATTAACTTTGCCCGTTGCTGTCAGCCCGTGCCAGGCGATCGAATTATTGGCTACTTAACTCGGGGACGAGGCATTACCATTCACCGCACCGATTGTAAAAATATGGTCGAATTGTACAAAGAAAAAGAACGAATTATTGACGTGGAATGGGACACCGAAGGCGATCAGAAGTTTCAGGTACAACTTTCGATTGTCGGCGAAGACCGTAAAAATTTGTTGAAAGATATTACCACCGTTATTGCCAAACTGGATATTAATATTTTTAATGCCAGCTTCCACGTGGAAGAGATGTACGCCAGGGGTATTCTGGATATTGAAGTAAAAAATCTGCAACATTTAACCAAAATTATTAACGCCATTCGCAAAATTAACGGCGTATTTTCTGTGGAACGCGTGGAAGATATCTCTTCTTCCATTGAAACGGAACCATTTTAAAGAAAAGAGCTTTTAATATTTCGTAACAATTTTGGAGCATTGTTTGAGTTTTGTGTTAAAAAGATTTGAAATGAGCCTGTCTCTTTATTAGGTTTGACAGGTGACATCCGCAATCATTTTTAAGGGAAACTGACACGACGGTTTCCCTTTCTTTTTCTGAAATTGAAATAACGTGAAAGGAGTGGCTTTGAGTTACATCTATTTGACAAAAGAGGGCCTGGAAAAACTAAAAAAGGAATTGCACGAGTTAAAATATAAAATACGGCCTCAAATTTCTCAAAAAGTGGCAACTGCCCGTGAACACGGCGATCTGAAAGAAAATGCAGAATATCATGCCGCCCGGGAAGAACTGGCCATGGTGGAAAGCCGCGTACAGGAGCTGGAGAGCAAACTATCGCGCGCTCAGGTGATTAGCGAGGAAGAAGTGGGCACGGAAACGGTTTCAATTTTAAATACCGTTAAATTGTTGGATTTAAAAAAGAACCGCGAAATAACTTACACCCTGGTTTCGGCAGAAGAGGCCGACTTCAGGCAGAATAAGATATCCGTCGCCTCGCCTGTGGGGAAAGCCCTTTTAGGGAAAAAGGCAGGCGAAGAAGTTGAAATTACCGTTCCAGCCGGCACGTTAAAGTACAAAATCCTGTCCATCGAAATTTAATGGGCAGATAGTGAAACCTTCAGGTTGATTTTTCGTCCAAATAATCAAGAGATTAACCTGGAGGTTTCGATGCAAAATTCAAATTACACGCCTAAAGAGCCGCAAAAACGCCTGTACCGCTCGCGCAACGATCGGATGATTGCCGGCGTTTGTGGGGGGATTGCCGAGTATTCCAATATTGATTCCGTTCTGGTACGGATTTTATTTGTTGTTATGGGATTGATGGGCGGTTTGGGACTGGTGCTTTACATTGTGGGAATCATCATCATCCCGGAAAATCCCTGGCAGAAGACTGCCATAAAAGATAAAAAAGATCATGCTATTTTTTGGGGCGCTTTGCTCATCATTCTTGGCGTTGTTTTATTACTCAGTCAAATGAGTTTGTTTCCCCCCATCCATCTATGGGCTTTACCCTGGCACCTGTTGTGGGCTATTTTGCTGATTGCTCTGGGTATGTATTTGCTGCTTGCTCCCGGAAACAAAAAAGATACGGTTGAAGCGCCGAAAGAAGAAATAAATGGCGAGGGAGAAAAGCAGGACAGTACAACGATCCCCCCTGAACCTAAAACTCTTTATCGCTCCAGAAAAAATCGCATGATTGCCGGCGTGTGCGGCGGTCTGGCAGAGTATTTTAACATGGATCCAACCATTGTACGTCTGTTGTACGTTATTTTAACATTATTTTCCAATGGGCTGGGAATTCTGGCCTACATCATTTTAATTTTAGCCGTGCCAGAAGAAAAAGAAAATGAGGTGTAGCATGAGTCATCAACGTTTTGTTGGAATCATCCTGATCCTGGCCGGTGGCATGCTGCTGGTTCACCAGTTGGGATGGCTTGACCTGGACGGGTCAGCTTTTATTGGTATCCTGTCTGTTTTAATTGGCCTGTCTTTCCTGAGAAAGGCGTTACTGCGTCCCGATCACAAGGGCGTTTTAGGCGGCACTTTTTTTACTTTATTTGGCCTTGCTCTTCTGATCTTTAGTTCATGGCATGGCCCTCTGGGGCGCGCATTGTTAGTTGGCGCCCTATTTGTGTCGCTGGCCGCGGCCAATCTAACCTATTTTTTCGCAAATGGAATGCAGCGTACTTTTAACCTGTTTATGTTCTTCTTCTTTGGCGCTATTGGCGGCTCTATTCTAATGGTCTATTTTGGTGTGTTCGATGTGTGGCAGTTCGAAGAGGTGGTGTCAACTTACTGGCCGCTGATCCTTGTTGCACTGGGACTTGCGATCCTGGTCGATAGCGCGCTCCAGAAAAAGAAACGGATCCAGGAAGACCAAATGGAACCTGAAGGGCAGGAAAGAGAATCAGTTTAAATGACCGCATCAGGTCAATTCGATTTTGACTATTCCCCTTTTTTTCATATTTTCCTCGAAATACGGAGAGTTGCTTCAGAGGAAAGGTCTCATTGAATGCCAAAACTAAAAGGTACGGTTTTACTGCCGGGAGATAAATCGATTTCCCATCGCGCGGCCCTCTTTTCAGCGATTAGAGAAGGGACGTCTTATTTTGAAAATTTTAACTTTAACCGCGACTGCCTGGCCACGCTTGCCTGTTTGCGCGCTGTGGGCGTTGAAATAGAGACAAAGGAAGACACGTCCGTGCGAATAAACGGAAAGGATCCGGGACGCTGGCAAAAGCCCGACCATCCGTTAAACGCCGAAAACTCCGGCACCACCGCCCGACTGCTCAGCGCCTTGCTGGCCAATCTGCCGTTTCCGACCACTTTAATCGGCGATGCCTCGCTTTCCAGACGGCCCATGAAGCGCATTATTGAACCCCTTACTCAAATGGGGGCGGACATTCGTTCAAACAACGGCTACTTACCGCTGGAATTTTTTCCGGTTTCAGGTTTAAAAGGGATCGATTACGAACTGCCCGTGGCCAGCGCACAGGTTAAATCCGCCGTGTTGATGGCCGGTTTATTTGCCGAAGGCGCCACACGTGTCATCGAGACCATTCCTTCCAGAGATCATACGGAACGTTTGCTTAATTTGCCGGTGGAGATCGACGCCAGAGGCAGGAAAATTATTCGCAGCCGGAGAGGGCTGCCCATCCCCGATATTTCAATGAAGATTCCCGGCGATTTTTCTTCAGCCGCTTTTTTTATTACCGGCGCGCTTCTTTTACCCGGCTCGGAATTAATGATTAAAAATGTTTCGCTCAATCCCACGCGTACCGGTTTTTTAGAGGTGTTAAAGCAGATGGGGGCGCAACTGGAAATTAATCTTACTCAGCAAGAGCCTGAGCCTGCGGGAGAGATTGTGATCCGTCCGCAAAAACTGCACAATATTGAGATACCGGAAGAACTGATTCCTAACATTATTGATGAAATTCCGATCTTAAGCATTCTGGCCGCGCGCTCTGAAGGAACGCTGGTTTTGCGGCACGCTTCCGAGCTGCGTTTTAAAGAATCCGATCGCATTAAAGCCATTGTGCAAAATCTGCGGCAAATCGGCGTTGAAGTGGAAGAATTTGAGGATGGTTTTCAGGTTTGCGGCCCGCAGTCTTTTAAAGGAGGGAAGATTACAACATTTGGCGATCACCGCATTGCCATGTCTTTTGCCATCGCCGACCTACTGAGCGATGAGCCCATAGAGCCGGATGACCCTGACTGCGCGGCGGTTTCTTTTCCTGATTTCTACCACATCCTGAAATCTGTTGTTCAGGCGTAGGAGGGAGCGTAAGTGCAGCGCTTTGCCATTATCGGCTATCCGCTAAAGCATTCTTTTTCGCCTTTGATCCATAACCGCGCTTTTGCCGATTTAAATATGGATGCGCATTATGAAAAAATTGAAATTGCGCCTGAAGAATTTGAGCGTGAAGTGGAAAGGTTAAAGAATTCCGATTTTGTGGGTTTTAATGTCACCATTCCTTACAAAGAACGCATTATCCCCTTTGTCGATCAATTATCCGCTGAAGCGGTAAAGATCGGCGCGCTAAATACGGTGAAAAAGATAGGCAAAGAATGGCATGGATTCAACACAGACTGGATTGGCTTTCTCAAACCGCTTGAAAAATTTTCGTCGTCCATTAAACGTTGCCTGTTGTTAGGAGCCGGCGGTGCGGCGCGCGGTGTGTTTTTTGCCTTATTGCACCTGCCTGAGCTGCAGCGCATCGTGTTAAGCAATCGCACGCTAAAGCGGGCAGAAGAGCTGGCGAATCAATTTCGGCCGTTCGGGCAAAAAACGATTTGCGTTTCAGATTTTGAAAGTCTGTTAAACATGAATGAGCGATTCGATTTAATAGTGAACACCACATCGGTGGGCATGAGCGGACACAATCAAACCATTCTGCTGGAGCCGGAAAGGGTGGCGCACAGCAAGACCGTTGTGTACGACCTGATCTACAATCCGTTGAAAACCATCTTGTTAAAAAGGGCAGAGGAGCGCGGCCTGACAACCATTAACGGCCTGCCCATGCTAATTTATCAGGCAGAAGAAGCGTTTAAAATCTGGACGGGGCGTGGCTTTGCGGAAAAGACCCGAACGTATTTATTCGATGAACTACCCGGTTTGATTGAATAAACAACGCGCTGACAAGTCTGCCCTAAAAAGGGACGACCATTCAACCATGGAGTAGCCCTCACCCCTTGCGCCCGTTCTCTCAGAATAGAAATCTGGGAAAGGGGGACGCCAAACATGGATAGTTGCTACCAAACTGTCACAGCTGATTTAAAATTTACCATTCTGACCAATAAACGCCGAGTATTTTTTTTACGTAATGACGCGGAAATATGCATAAAAGAAAAAAACTTTTTTGTAGTTGACAAACCAAAATGATTTACGTATCTTTGAAATATTAGAAACAAAAAGCAGTTAGTAAAGAGGCAGAACAAACTAAGGGGTAGGCGGCCATGCGCCTAATGTTTAATCCAAGCAGCTTTATTTTACGGTTTATCTTCATCCTTTTCTTGAAATTCTATCTACTTTCTATTTTACATTCTGTGCATTTTCGATGTTGTAGCTGCATAAGCTATGCGTATAAATATTAATATAGTAAAAATCATAAAAAATTATTCTATGTAGGAGTCATTTTTATGAGGTTTTCTACCATTAAATTATTTTTAATATTAATGTTATTAAGCGGATGGCTTTTGGCCGGCACCACTGGTAAAATCGCTGGAATTGTTGTTGATGCAGAAAACGACACTCCGCTTCCTGGCGTTAATGTTTACATCGAAGGTACATCCCTGGGCGCTGCTACGGATGTTAGCGGCAATTATTATATTCTTAAAGTGCCGCCTGGAACTTATACCGTTATATTTTCATTTGTGGGCTATCAGCAGGTACGTATTTCCAATGTCAAAGTTAAAATTGATCTTACCACTCGTCTCAATGTCAGCATGAAGCCATCGATTTTGACTTCCGATGAGGTTATTGAAGTGGTTGCGACCCAACCTGTTGTTCAAAAAGACGTGGCCGCCAGCGTAAAAAGCATGGGGTCGGATGAGATCAGCGCCTTACCGGTAACAAACATAAACGAAATGGTGGGGCTTCAGGCTGGCGTATCTTCCAATTTCGAAATCCGCGGTAGCGGCGCCGATCAGGTAATGTTTATGGTAGATGGCGTAACGCTGCGAGATGAGCGTTCCAACGAACCCATGAGCGATATTCCTCTTAGTGCGGTAGAACAAATCTCCGTTCAGTCGGGCGGGTTTGGCGCCGAATATAATAACGTTCGTTCGGGCGTGGTTAATGTTGTAACTAAAGAAGGCGATCCGCATCGTTACAGCGCAACCTTCACTTACAAAATTAGCCCTCCGCATAAAAAACATTTTGGGATATCGCCTTACGATCCGAATTCGTACTGGTTGCGTCCTTACTTGGACCCTGCCGTGGCCTGGACCGGCACCGAAGTGGGCGAGCCGTTTGAAGACCAGAATGGAAATGGGCAGTATGACGCGGGTGAACCGTTTACCGATTATAATGGCGATGGCGAACGTACTTACTGGGACGAGTTTATGCGTCGCCAATATCCCAAATGGGATGGATGGATTGCCTTTTCTGAAGCTACCTTAAAAGATAATAATCCGGACAACGATTTAACGCCCGAGGCGGCTTACCAGATTTTTCGTTGGGAGCATCGTAAGCAGGGCGATATTAAAAAACCGGATTATTATCTTGATTTTGGTTTTGGTGGACCGGTTCCTTTTATCTCTAAAAAATTGGGTAACCTTCGTTTTTACGCCTCTTATAAACGAGAGCAGAATATGTATCTTATGCAACTTTCGCGCGATGGGGTTACCGATCAAAGCTATATGTTAAAAATTACTTCGGACATCAGTAAAAACACCAAGTTCTCCATCATTGGCCTCTACAGCGAACTGTTTGCCACCACCTCTTCGCGAACGGGAGGCACCGAGTATTTCCGCACGGTTTACGATGTAGCCAATGTCATTAACACCTCCAGTTTTACCGTTCCCTGGCGCATTTACACCAATTTGTACTATTCGCCTACTGCGCGTTATAGTCATACCATTTCTGCGAAGCTAACGCATGTGATCAATCCCAGTACCTATTTCGAATTTCAATTGCGGAAACTGGGCAAAACCTACCATACTGCTCCCGGACGTCCGCGTGATTTAACCAAAAAATATCGCCTTTTTGATGATTATTACGTTGATGAAGCGCCGTTTGGTTTTTATGAAGAGGCGCAGTTTTCCATAGAAGGTTCGCTGGCTTTTGGCGGCGCGGTTAGCACCTCTCGCGATTATAGCCGCATTAATACCTATTCCACACGCTTCGATTTGGTTAGCCAGATTAATAATTATAACCAGTTAAAAGGCGGCGCCGAATTTGTGCTAAACGATTTCGACATGCAATTTGGAATGGTCAACAAGTTTCTGCCTGAAGGCAATACCTGGACCATTATTAAACAAAAACCGTATCGCGCCTCTTTATACTTGCAAGATAAAATCGAATTTGAAGGATGGATTTCGACAGTAGGTCTTATTTTGGACTATTCAAACCCCAATGGTAAGTGGTATAACGTTGGTCCTTATGACCGCGCTTTTTATTCGCAGGATTATGATCCGGAGCTGGAAGACCAATTCAAAACTAAAGATACCAAAGCGCAGCTAACCATTAGCCCGCGGATTGCCATTTCTCATCCTATTACAGCCAATTCAAAGTTGTATTTCAATTACGGGCATTATCAGCAGGTGCCTACTTCTGAACGCTGGTTTCGAGTTCAGCGCGCGCTTAATGACAAAGTCGATCGTATTGGCGATCCTAACCTGGATCTTAAAAAAACCATCTCTTACGAGTTAGGGTTTGATCAAGCTATTTTTAACGACTATTTGTTGCATCTGGCAGGCTATTATAAAGATGTTAAAAATGATGAGCTGTGGGTGCGCTACATAAGTTATGACGGAAAGGTCAACTACTTTAAAATTACAACCAATGCATACGAAGACATCCGCGGTTTTGAATTTGACCTGACGAAAATGCGTGGTAAATGGATAACCGGAAACATTAATTACGAATATCGGGTTGGTACATCCGGGTATTTTGGATTAGACCAGTATTTTGAAAATCCGGCTGAACAGTTAGAATACCTGCGCCAAAATCCCTATCAGGAGAAGCCGCGTCCCAGACCGCGCGTTAAATCGACCATTGATTTTCATACCCCGCTCGCTTTTGGGCCTAAAATTTTAAATCAATATCCAGCCGGCGATTGGCATTTTAACTTTATCACCTATTGGACCGCTGGCGAATGGTTTACCTGGAATCCCAATCGCATCCGCGGCATTCAATACAACGTCCAATGGCGTGATTACTTTAATGTGGATTTGCGAATTTCCAAAGTGTTTCCATTTAAGAATTTAGACCTTAAATTTTTTGTTGACATCAGTAATTTATTTAATTTTAAACATTTTTCGGGCGTCTCTTTTCGTGATCAGTTTGACCGCGACGACTATTTTAAATCGCTTCATCTGCCAGAGAGCATTGCCGGCAACCTGGGCTACCCCAATATTCCGGGCAACGATCAACCCGGCGATTACCGCAAAACGGGCGTGCCTTTTCAGCCCATGCAACGCGTAGAAGATTACACCACCCTCGATCATCCTAATCCGCAGGTGATTTATTGGGACGCTAAAACTCGTAAATATTACCAATTTACCGATGGCGACTGGAGTGAAGTGGGCGGAAGTCGACTCCAATATATTTTGGACAACAAAGCCTATATCGATATGCCGAACCAGACGTTTTTTACCTTTTTAAATCCGAGGAGCTATTATATTGGCTTTTCGATTAATTACAAATTATAGAATAACTGAGAAATTGAAGGGTAAAAATGATGATGAAAAAATACACTGTTTACACACTGCTCGGTTTAATCATGCTGGTAACATCCGTCTTTGCCGACGAATCGAAATGGCTGGCCGTGGGGATGTTACACGATTGGTTTTCCAGCGCAGGGGCAGAAATAGAAGTGGGGCGCCGTCACTTAATTTCAGACCAGCAAGACGGTTTGCGCTGGCCGGCTCAGTTTCGCTATCAGGATACAAAGGCGGCTAAAGCGCTGTGGATTGGCACCACCAATTACCAGGACCCTATTAGTGGGCAGACTTATGAATACAAGGTTGTTCATGTGGGGCCCCGTGTACTGGATGAAGAAAACGAATTTATGCCGGTAGAATTTAAGCTCGTTGCGCGATTTGATCATCCTCAGGTATTTGTGGACGGTTTTCCGGCGTCTCCTTTAGACTATATGGATGAAGTGGATGAGATTGATCCTGACCTTCCGGCAGACCGGATGATTTACAATGTGGTTAATACGCAAATTGGCATTACCGTGACACGGCGCATTTATGCCTTTTCGCAACAAAACCACGACAACTATTTGATTCATGAGTACATATTTAAAAATACGGGCATTATTGACAAAAAGGGCACAAAGGTCGAAAAGACTCTGACCGACGTGGTTTTCTTTTTACAATATCGTTATGCGCCAACGCGCGAAATTGGGCCCTATGGCTATTATTGGGCTCCGCAATCCACCTCGTGGGGGCACAGCACAATGAACGATGCGGTTTATGCCGATCCATTAAACGGCAACCCACTGTTTCGAGCCCTGTTTACCTGGCTTGGCCGTCACTCTAAGGCCGATTACGATTTGATTGGCGGGCCAAATATTGGCACAAACACCTATGGCGGCGACGGAAGGTTGGGCGCCGCTCAATATTGCGGCGTGGTCACGATTCATGCCGATAAAGGCCCAAACGATAAAACCAACGATCCCAATCAACCCACATCAACCCAGGTAGTAGAATCGGACGCTGACATTACCTATAATAACGACCCTTTTAATCCGGCTAAAATGGCCAAAGAATATGCTGCCATGACCGCCGGACGTCCGGCGCAATCGCACGCCGAACTGGTTGGCGACGGCAATGCCGATGAATACGGCAATACGCCCGGCGGCTTTACGCAGGCACAGGGATTTGGGCCTTATGATCTGGCTCCTGGCGACAGCATTCGCATCGTCTTAGCTGAGGCAGTTGCCGGTTTACGACGGGATTCCTGTTACACCATCGGCGCGCGCTGGTTCGAGGCCTATTCAAATCCTTCCAGACAAATCAAATTCCGATTTCCCAATGGGCAGGTGTCGGAAGGTACGTATAGCGATGGCACGGCCGACGCTTACAAAAACGCCTGGGTTTATACCGGAAAAGATTCTCTTTTTAAAACTTTCCGCCGGGCTATCGATACCTATAATCGCTCCCTGGATATTCCTTTAAATCCTCCGCCTCCGGAACAACTTAAAGTCATTGGCGGGGGCGATCGCATCATTTTAGAATGGGCTAACAACGCGGAAAACTGGCCCAACTTCGCCGGCTATCGCGTCTATCGGGCCATTCATGTGCCCGATACCACCTACGACCTGATCTTTGAATGCGGGGCCGGCACCGACCATCCCGAGATAGTTAATAGTTTTGAAGATCAAACGGCTCAACGTGGATTTGATTACTATTATTATGTGGTCGCCTTTGACGACGGGTCAACCAACGACGTCCACTTTGGCGTTCCGCTGGAAAGCGGCCGCTTTTATTGCATGACCAACCAACCTGCTGTTTTAAAACGGGCTGCGGGACGTTCATTAAAGGACATTCGGATTGTCCCCAATCCCTTTAATATTAGGGCTATAGACATGCAGTTTGGCTACAGCGCTCCAGACCGCATCAAATTTTTAAACATACCGCCTGTTTGCCGTATTAAAATTTATACCGAACGCGGCGATTTGATAGAAACCATTGAACACACCGATGGTAGCGGCGACGAAGCCTGGAATTCCATCACCTCTTCGCGCCAGGTAGTGGTTAGCGGCCTTTACATCGCCGTTATTGAAGTTACCCAGGATTATTTCGATCCGGAAACAGGTGAAATCATCTTTCGCAAAGGTGAAACCGCCATTCGTAAATTTGTTATTATTCGTTAAAATGAATGGGAGATTCGCGAATGAATACATTACCATTAATCCAAAAAATCCGAAAAGTCTTCCCTTTAATGCTGGTCGTTCTGCTGGCCGGCGCATGCGATGTTTATCAGCATCAATCGTACACCATTTCTGCTTTTGACCAAAAAGCATGTCAGGCAATTACCGAAAATACCGTGGATTCGCTATTTACGGCCAATCTGGAAGAGATCAATCCGGTCTGGAGCGACACTCTGGTAACCCCCACACTGATAAATGCCTTGCGCGATTCACTGACCATCCGGGGCCAATCAGTGGTTGATCAAGAGACAGCCTATCTTATTGTGCCGTATTCAACATTTAATGATGTTTATTTTACCTTTAACTCTTCCGCCGATCAGGTGGTTCTGTTTGTCGATAATAGCGTGGATATTCAAGTCTGGAAAAACGACGGTACGCAGCTTTTCCCGGACCAAACCAGCATCCCTTTAGAAACCATTGCCTCATGTCCTACAATCATTACGCGTGCGGAATTTTCTGGCGTTAAGGGGGAAACGTTATTGCAAGTCAGAAGAAATGATCAAACGAAAAAAGATGTGTTTCATTTGGTGATTCTAAAAAAATAAATGATATCAATATATTTTTGTTATGGAGGATTCAGCGTTATGAAATATCCAAGCCAGATTTTTTTAATAATACTTGGAATATTAACGTTTACATGGCAAACCATCCCCCTGCAGGCACAAGATAAACTGGCTCAAACCGGTTTTCAATTTTTAAGTGTGGGGCAAGACGCTCGTGCCGTTGCCATGGGCGAAGCCTACACCACTGTGGAAGGAAATTCCAGCGGTTTGTTCTACAACCCCGCCAGTTTGTCCCGTTTAGAAACGACCATAGAAGTAACAGCCAATTATTTTGAGTGGATTGCCGATATCAATTACACCTCGTTTAGCGTTGGATTTCGGCCTCGTAATGGCCAGTTCGGGGTTATTGGTTTGAGCGTGATGAACGTTGATTATGGAACCTTACAGGGTACAATGGTCTGGGCGAACCACCAGGGTTTTATTGACACAGAGGAATTTAATCCGCATGCGATTGCAATAGGTGTGGGATATTCTAAATACCTTACCAATAAGTTTGCCGTGGGCGGTCAGGTCAAATATGTGGCTCAATCCCTGGGCAGAAGCGTTATCCCGGATGAAGGGGTTAAAGATAATATCGCCTCGACCATGGCTTTCGATTTTGGAACTATTTACCGTACTGGATTTAAAAGCTTTACTTTTGGTATGATGGTCCGCAATTTTTCTCAAGAAATTAAATTTGAAAAAGAAAGCTTTCAATTGCCGTTAACCTTTAATATTGGCTTTTCGGCTAATCTATTTGATTTCATTTTAACAGACGCGAAAGAACAAACGCTTTTATTAAGCGTAAATGCCGTGCATCCGCGTTCATATCCCGAGTATATCAACGTTGGAATGGAATACGAATATAAACGCTTTTTGGCGTTGCGCTGCGGTTATATTTCAAACCATGACGAATACGGAATGACGTATGGTTTTGGCGTTAAGGCGCTCCATTTCGGGGTTGATTATGCATTTACGCCATTTGGCGTTTTTAATCAGGTTCATCGATTTAGCGTGCGCTTTCATTATTAATAGCAGAGGGCACAAATAACGCAAAAAAGCAGGAGTTTGTCCATGAAAAAATTGATAATTATATTTGCGCTGATCTTTTTACATATTAGCGGCTGCAAAAATGATTACCCACCCAGCCTGTGGGATCCGAATTTCGAAGCTGAACCCGATCCGGTAATTACGGCTATTCAGCCCGATTCCGCTTTTGGCGGTATCGGCATTATTACCATTTTGGGTGAAAATTTTTCGGCGGATCCTCGCAAAAATCACGTTTACTTTAATGGCGAAAAGGGAGAGGTTTTAGAAGCCAGCGCCACACAGTTGAAGGTTAGGGTGCCCAATCTTTATGGCGACGACGTCGTGATTAAAGTTCGGGTGGAAGGCGCATTGATGTTCGCAGAATTTGCGCCCTACAAATTAATGCGCGTCTGGACGGAATATAGCGATTTTAACGAATACGACGATGCGTTTGCCATGGCGGTAGATGCAGACGAAAACTTGTATGTTTCTCTGGCGCAGGACAATAAAGGTAAAAAGAAAAAAATTGTAAAGGTTACGCCCGACGGTACGCGCTACGATTACGCTTCGACCACCGTGGATAAAGCTTCGGGGATGCGCGTTGGCCCAGGCGGAGACCTTTTTTATGTGAATATCTTGCAGGCTGTTTTTCGAGTTCCAGCCGGAGGCGGTCAGGATCAGATTTATAAAGTGCTTACCGGCGGTGTATTTGATCTCGACTTTGACGCTAACGGCAACATCTTTTTAGCCGGCAATGCTTCCAAGGTATTTGTGTTGCAACCCGATAAAACCGCAAAAATTGTGGCACAATATGATAAAATATCTTTTAACGCCGTACGCGTATTTAATAACTATGTTTATCTGGCCGGAAGTTACACCGGAGCAGACACCACGCAGGTGCAGGAAGGCGTCTGGCGTAATGAAATTTTAAATGCCGAAGGCGATTTGGGTCCAAATGAATTGGTGTTTGACTGGCATAGTCATTTTCCGCAAAACAACTTACTTTCGATGGTTATTGCTGAAGATGGCGACATCATCATTGGAAGCGATACCCCCGATCCGTTGATTGCGATTCATCCGGATGGCCGTTTTGAGCCTGTTTATCCTGGCGTAATCGAACCGCCGGCCTCCTCGATGGTGTGGGGTAACGGCGATTATTTATACATTAACCGTCGTAGTAGCGAAGCTTCTAAAAAACGTATATTGCGCGTTAATATGCTAAGAAAAAGCGCGCCTTATTTTGGACGACAATAAAGCGAAAATATTAAAAAAAATATTAAGAGAGGAGGTGATATTCAGTTAAACCTTTTCGAATTGTTATTTTTAATCAACTTATGTTTCATTAACCTTTAACAGAAAGGAGTGGCCTATGAGTCGTAAATTACTCATTGTGGTCGTAGCATTAACATTAATGCTCAGTTTTGGTTTTGCTCAGGAATATCAGTGGGTCTTCAAGAATGTTCTGGTTGACTACAATCTTCCTCAGAGCAATGGCTATGGAATTCACGGCGTAGTTGTGGATCCGGATGGAAATATTTGGGTTGGTTTACACGGGATTATGACCGATACTCTATTTACCGGCACCGATACGATTCCGTTAAACCCCATTTATGTGTATTCCCCCGACGGTAATCAGGTCTCTTTTTCGCCTATCAAATTTATTACGGTTAACGGCGATGTTGATACTCTGAACAGTGATTTAAAATGTAAAGGATTACATTTAGATAATAACGGAAACATCTTATATTCGGCCGGCGCGTATGCTCTTTATCGCATCAATTACAAGACCGGCGAAGGGATGAACAAGTTTCTGGCTCCCATTAGTTCCTCTATAACCGAAGCCGCCTGTGATAAAAACGGTTACATCTATTTTGGCTATGTGTTAGGCGGAGATAAACCGGTACATATCCTGGATCCCGATTTTAACTACCTGGGCGATGCCATCGACACCCTTGGATACATCAATCGTACGATGGAAGTATCGGCCGATGGTAAAGATTTGTACACCGGCTCCACCTGGCTGGGTTTTGGTATTGTGAAATACCATAGCGATTTGCCAGGCGTATTGAAATTTGAACCGGTAGATACAATTGGCAACTGGGATTCCGTTTATGTGCCAGAAACGGATACCACCTATTATGATGTAAAACTGTGGGCCAGCTCTCTTGATTGGGGCCCGGATAGCCTTTTGTGGGCCGGTAATTTGCGCGACGACTGGTCTTCTGGCGGCGCTGGGACAGGATCGAAATGGTATGCCTTTGATGTAAATACCGGAGACATTGTGTACACGGTTGGCAATCCTTATCCAACCCCTGCCAATGAAGGTGGAATCTATTCGCCCCGCGGTGCGGCATGGAGCCCGGATGGCAAAACCATGTATCTGGCCGACTATGATTACAACTGTGTAACCGTCTGGGAAAAACAACCCACAGCTATTAAAGAAGGCGGACAAATCGTTGCTCGTGTATTCAATTTGTATGCTAATTATCCCAATCCATTTAACCCGACTACAACAATTCCGTTTGAACTGAAAAAACGCGCCCATGTGGAACTGAAAGTGTTCGATGTGCAGGGCCGCGAAATTGCTACTCTGGTCAATCAGACAATGGATATGGGCGTTCACAAATTTGAATACAACGCTTCGAACCTTTCATCTGGTATCTATTTTTACCAGTTGAGAGTGGACGGAATGACTCTGACTCGTCAGATGATTCTTGTAAAATAACGCACTTCTTGACTATAAAGGTACTGGCAATTTATGCCAGTACCTTTAATTTATTTAAAGATACTGCGTGTTGTTCTCTGGCAATTTTAAAGCAACAAATATGAAAAATTAGGTAAACTTATGAAAAACCTGATTACCGCTCTGGCCATTGTACATATTTTATGGTTTACGGTATTTTCCGGCACTACCGGAAAGCTGGCGGGTGTTGTTACCGATGCCCAAACAGGGCAAGCGCTGGCGGGAGTTAACGTGTATTTAGATGGAACATCGCTTGGCGCTTCTACAGATGGCGACGGCTTCTATTCTATTTTAAATATTCCGCCAGGTCGTTACACGGTTGTCGCAACCTATGTCGGTTATAAAGTTTTTAAAGCTCACAACGTTAAAATAGATATCGATCTGACCACCACTTTGCATATCAAACTCCAAGAAGCCATTTTGGAGGGAGAAACCGTTGTGGTTGTTTCGGAGCGGCCGGTAGTCACCCCGGATGTTTCCAATAGCCAGCTGAATATGGAAATTCAGAGCATAGAAATAATGCCCGTTAAAACGGTGGAAGAGGTTTTAACGTTGCAAGCCGGCATCGAACTGGGAAGCGAAGGCATTTTAATTAGAGGAGGCAGCGCCAACCAGACGGTGTTTATGTTAGATGGCCAGGCGCTAAATGACGAACGCGGAAACGTTCCACCCACAACATTCAGTTTTAGCGCTTTAAAAGAATTGCAGGTACAAACCGGCGGCTTTAACGCCGAGTATGGGCAGGCGCGTTCGGGCATTGTAAATGTTATTACGCGTGAAGGCCCGCGTGACCACTATTCTGGAGTAATTGCCCTGCAAATACGTCCCCCCGCGCCCAAACACTTTGGCCCTTCTATTTACGATCCTTATTCCTATTTTAATCGTCCTTATTTAGACCCTGCGGTTTGTTGGACCGGTACCGATAATGGCGCCTGGGATGAATACACGCGTCGCCAATATCCAAATTTTGAAGGTTGGGAGGCTATATCTGAAGCGCTTTTAAACGATGACGATCCTACAAACGACCTAACTCCTGAAGCAGCCCAGCTTTTATATCGCTGGCAGCATCGACGACAGGGAGATATTAAAAAGCCCGATTATATCGTCGATATTGGCTTTGGCGGCCCTGTGCCTGTTTTTAGCAAACCACTGGGAAATTTGCGCTTTTACGTTTCTTTATTTAAAGAACAAAATATGTTTATCTTCCCGCTTTCTCGCGATCATTACGGGCAAAACGCCATTCAAACCAAAATTACTTCCGATCTTTCCAATACTTTAAAATTAATTGTTAGCAACTGGTATCAGGAAGAATTTTCTGTTTCGCCATATCAATGGAAAACAACGCCAACCGGACGCGTCCTGAAAAATCAATCGGAGATAGCCGATCTGTTAAACAGTTCTTCTGGAAGCAGCATTTTGTACATGCCCGGTTATTTTAGCCCTACTTCCATTTACCGAAATATGTTTGGAATTAAACTGATAAACGCGTTAACGCCTAAAACGTTTTACGAAGTGAATTTACAGTACAAACAAAGCCGTTACCATACCTACCAAATGGCGGAACGAGATACCACACGGCGTTTTGAAATTTTGCCCGGCCTAAAAGTGGATGAAGCCCCCTATGGCTACTGGGGATATGGCGTTACCGGTATTGACGGTATGAGTATGGGCGGTTGGATGAATCTGGGCAGAGACAAAAGCAAAATCGCCACCACCACTTTAAAATTTGATATCACCAGTCAGGTTCATCCACGCCATCAGGTTAAAAGCGGTTTTGAATTTGTTTACAACGATTTCCGGATAAATTCAGGCACGTTTAGCCCCTCCATGAGCACCTGGACGCGGAGTTTAAAATATACCATTTTCCCCTATCGTTTTTCTTTTTATGTACAGGATAAAATGGAATATATGGGATTTATTGGAAATTTTGGCCTGCGGTTAGACTATTCAAACGCCAATACCGAGCGTTATGTATTATCGGACTACGACGACTTTTACAAGGCCGGATATGGGAATTTGATAGAAAGCGAAGCGCCGACTCAAAAAGCGCGCGCCGCCTTTACCCTTAGTCCGCGGTTGGGAATTGCCCACCCCATTACCGAAAACTCAAAGCTCTATTTTAATTACGGGCACTTCCGTTCCGAACCTCCTTCGTCTTACAGATTCCGCATTCAGCGAGAATCCAATGGCTTGGTTACCTATATGGGCGATCCGAATTTAACCCTCGAAAAAACCATAGCCTATGAATTAGGCTATGAACACAGCCTCCCTTATGGCCTGCTTTTAAAGCTGGCCGCCTATTATAAAGATGTGACCAATCAGGTAGGATGGGTTTTTTACCAGAACCTGGATAACTCTGTTCAATATTACAAGGCGGCCAACAACAATTATCAGGATATTCGAGGTTTTGAGGTAACTCTTTACAAAAGAGTCGGCCGCTGGATTTCAGGCTTTATCAATTACACATACGATGTAAAAACTTCGGGCTATTTTGGCTTAACCCAATACTGGGAAGATCCAAACAAGCAAAGAGAATATTTGCGTCAAAACCCTTATGTAGAAAAACCTCATCCCAGACCTTATGCGCGCGCTAATATTAATTTTCATACGCCCGGGCAATATGGTAAAAAATGGTTAGGGGGGTATCCTCTGGCTAATTGGAACCTTAACATTATTTTTAATTGGAAGGCGGGGGCGTTTGATACATACAACCCCAACAATATTCCGGGAGTGGTTGACAACGTAAGGTGGCGAGATTGGCACAATATCGATTTGCGTATTTCAAAAACTCTTAATCTGCGTAAAGCGCAAGTTCAGATTTATGTGGATATTAGCAATTTATTGAACTTTAAATATTTAAATATGGCCGGTTTTGCCGATCGTTACGACTATTTAGATTACCTGGAATCTTTGAATTTTTCATGGGAAGAAGGCGTAGAAAAGGGCAACGACAAAATAGGAGATTATCGTCCTGTAGGCGTTGCCTATGATCCACTGGAACCTAATCCTGATAACGATCCTCAAATTGCAGCGCGCAATCAAAGGCGTAAAGAAACAAAGTCGTACATTGATATGCCCAATATCCAATCGTTTACGTTTTTAAATCCGCGCGACTTTAGATTTGGTGTAAGAATTAGCTTTTAAAAGGGTGCTTATGAAAACAAGAATGTTAACGGCTTTAATTTTACTGTTAGGAATACAGAGCGTTCCTTTACACGCCCAATTGCTTGGCACAGAAAAAAAATATGTGCGTATTGGCCAATTACAAAGCCACTTTTCTTCGTATGGTTCCGAACGCGCCTGGAACAACAAATATTACGAGGGGCTCCGTTGGCCGGCCGATTATTCATATACCGATAACGCGGTTATTAAACGCTTTTGGCTCGGCTGCTCAGATTTTACCGATGCCGAAGGCCGATACTGGTCTAAATATGGCATCTATTTTGCCGCCGATTATGTTGGCAAAAGTCTCTTCCCGATGGAGTTAAAACAAATTGCAAAATTTCCTATGCCTCATGTTTATGTTGACGGTAATGATATTTCCGCTCCTTATCAAGGCGACGTGGATGACATTAATCCCGATCAAATCCCAGATCGCATTGTGGTTAATGTGGTCAACACGTCGATGGGGCTAACCATTAAACGGATTATTTACGCATTTTCGCAGCAGTACCATGACGATTATTTTATAAAAAAATTTGTCTTCATTAATACCGGCAATACCGATTATGACGATGAAATTGAATTAAATACGCCAATCAAAGGATTAAGAATCGGTTGGGGCGTTCGCTATAGCGTGTGTCGGGAAGGCTCTTTTTACATCGGGGGAACCCAAAGCTGGGGACAGCAATCATGGGTAACGCGTAGAGGAGAGACTTATGAAGATCATTATCAACAAATTATTACAGAAAACACTCCAATTTCACAGCTTGATTGGTTGCGTTGCGGTTTTAGCTGGGCAGGCCAGAAAGCGTCGAACAGTTTTGACAATATCGGTGCGCCGGATATTTTGAAAACAGGCAGGCTTACTGCGCCGCAAATGGCGGGTATTGTTATTTTGCATGTGGATAAAAGCCCACAGGATCGTTCCGACGATCCGGAGCAACCGGTTACGCTGGGCTGGCACGCTGGCGACACCTATCCCAAACTGGGCGACATGATTGACGAAGGACAGATGATTAAACAATACACCATGTTGAGCGGCGTGCCCTACCAGGGCCTAGGAGGAACCAATCGTTTTTTTGAAGATAACACCAGCTCTATTACGGATCGCGTTGACCCTTCAACCATCCATAACGATGGCGGCGGAACAAACCTGTGGGTAAATTATGGGCCTTTTGACCTTGCCCCGGGAGATAGTATTGTAATAGTTGAAGCGGAAGGCGTTCATGGACTGAACCGCCAGATGTGCGAGCTAATTGGCGCCAGATGGAAAGAAGCTAAAACCTATCCCAGCAGGTCTTTTGAATTTGAATTACCCGATGGCAGCTCCATTAGCGGTACATACAATGACGGCGTGGCCGATTATTTTAAAAATAGTTGGGTTTATACCGGCTGGGATTCTATTATGAAAGTTTTTGCCAGGGCAAAAATGAATTACGATTCTGGATTTGATATTCCGCAACCGCCGCAACCGCCAACAAAATTCGAAGTGCTTTCTGGCGGCGATCGCATTTCGCTGAAATGGGAGCCAAGCCCTTCGGAAGATCAAGCCGATTTTGGAGGCTATCGGATCTTCAGGGCTATCGGTAAACCTGATACTTTTTATACCGAAATTTTTGCCTGTGGAAAAGGGACGGATCATCCACAAATCGTCTATCAATTTGATGACACTACCCCCCAAAGAAACCATGCCTATTATTATTATATTACCGCCTTTAACGACGGTTCAAATAACGATGGAACGCTCAATCCGCCCGGCCCGTTGAGCAGCAGCAAGTATTACACATGGGCTACCGAACCGGCCTATCTCCAACGGCAGGCGGGACGTTCTATTAATGATGTGCGCATTGTGCCAAATCCATATAATATCAAAGCGAGAGAGCTTAATTTTACGCTTGAGCCCAATAAAATTGTGTTTATGAACATACCAGCGTATTGCCGTATTTCTATTTATACTGAGCGTGGGGATCTGATTCAAATATTAGAGCATACCGATGGCAGTGGAGACGAGTCCTGGAACATGGTAACAAAGACCAGGCAAACCGTGGTTAGCGGCATTTATATCGCTCACATCGAAGTAACCAAAGATTATTACGATCCTCAAACGGGAGAGCTTTTGTACCGGGCTGGCGATTCAGTGGTACGTAAATTTGTGATTATTCGTTAGTTTTTAATGAGTGCGTCTGTCTTTTTTTTTGTGGCGGCGCTATCAAGTCCACATTTTTGCAATTTAACAATTTTTTTAAAGGCTGCCTGCAGGAAGGGGCAATAATGTGATTTTTTTTCATCTTTGACAATAAAAAAGCGAATTCCGATTTTTAAAAAACGCCTTAAGATATTATGAAGTCTTTGAAAAATTAAAAAAATCTACAATTTTCAGTATTTCTCATGTTTCGACTTCAACTCTAACTCGCCTCTATTAAAATTATCTTATGTTTTTTTTCAGGAGGTTGAGTCTCCCTTTCTTTGAAAGACTCACAGAGCAAGGAGGTGAAATAGGGTGGAGTTTATTTACAAAAATTAATATTTCAAAGGTTTCATTACTATTTAGGAATTCTCTCTGGCCGGAATTGGATCCATGAAATAACAGATTACTCGCTCTGCTCAAACTCATTCATCATTCATAAATTGTCAATCATCACCCATGCCCCAGACTTTCCGCTTTGCGTGATAATTCGTAATTGACAATTGAAAATGATCCGCCCCCATTTAACACGCCCGGAAGTATTCTCCCTTTATTTGCGTTACAGTCTTTTTAAGCGCTTTATTAACGCAGAAAGCAAAATGAAACGATGACTAAAACAACAGGCAATCATCCCCCATGGCGGACTATTTTTCTGACGCTGATTTCATCCCTCACTCCATTTTCCCTTTCAGACGTATCTCAATCGCTTAGAATACATGATTTGACCATTGAAGATGTTCTGTCGCAGAGCTTCATCTTTACCCTGTATCAGGATAAAACAGGCTTTATCTGGATCGGCGCCAAAGAGAGCGACCTGAACCGCATAAATAAAGAAAACAAATCTTTTATCAGATTTCCTCTTACTCAACATTTCGGTACATTAACGGTTTCCCGGAAGGCGAGTAAAACAATCCATGCCGGCCGACTATCGTCTCAACCGAAATGTGTATTTTAAAATAAACTAATGATTCTAAAAAACAGGGCACCTGTAATGTAAATAAATCGGGCGGCCAGAAAATGATCGGTACCATGTTAAAAACATCTCAATACGAGTTTGTAAAAGGCTTAGTCTTTCTGGGTTTGCTTTTGCTGATCTGTTCGACAAATCGTTTAACGGCGCAACACAGGCCGGTAAAGTTTGAGCATCTCTCTTCCAGCGATGGGCTGTCGCAAAATAAGGTTTTCGACATTACGCAGGACCACCAGGGATTCATCTGGATTGCCACCGAAGACGGATTAAATCGTTACGACGGTTTCAATTTTAAAATTTTTAAGAACATCCCCGGAAACAGCAGCTCGCTGTTCTACAATGGTATTAATTGTGTTTACGTTTCAAAAGACGGCCTGCTCTGGACGGGCGGTCAGAACGGCGGGTTAGGCCGTTTTGACGCGCAGTCGGAAACATTCGTCAATTTTTTACACGACGCCCAGAATCCCGGCGCCATTGCAGAAAATTTTGTAGTTTCTATTTCTGAAGATGAAAGAGGAAACCTGTGGATTGCTACGAAAAACAACGGGTTCAATTATTTTAAGCGCAGCACGCGGCAATTCATCCATTCAAGAGAGCTGATAACCACCGACTCCGCAATCTTCCCGCTTAAAATAGACTTTATCTATCAGGATGCGCAGAACTGGTTGTGGGTGGGCGCGCAAAACACAGTCTTTGTGTTTGAAATTGCCTACACCGTATTGGGAACGCCACGTCTGAGGCCCATTCGATTAAAACACAACCTGAAATCTTCGGCCATTTCAATTGCCGAAGACAAAAAGAGCAATATCTGGATTGGAACGCGTGCAGACGGCCTGCTTCATTTTCAAAGAGGAAGCCATGTCCTGCGCAGCTACGGTTCCGCCGATTTAAAGCAAACGCTTTCCGCATCGCCCATCCTGAGTATTGCGGCCGATGCAAACGGCGCTTTGTGGTTGGGCGGCATGTTTCCCCTGGGTAAGGGAAATATCGTCACACAGGAAGGAACAGGACTGTTAAAAGTCGATCTGAGAACGCACACAATTCAAAAATATGTTAACCGACACGCAGATCGCCACAGCCTGAGCTCAAACAACATTCTCTCTTTATTTATTGATCGAACAGGCGTGTTGTGGGTCGGCACGTATTTGCGGGGCGTAAACAAGTACGATATTTCCGGCATAAAATTCAAACTGTTTAAAAGCTATGAGGACGGGCAAAATATTGGCACCACTCGCGGATTATATCTGGATGGCAATCACAAACTGTGGATTGGCACCGCCGACGGTTTAACGAGTTACGACCAGCGCAGCGGTCGTTTTGAGCGATTTAAACACGATTCCACCGACACAACAACCATTAGCTCGGATGTTGTGCGCTGCATTTACGACGACGGACAATATCTCTGGATAGGAACGCTCAGGGGATTAAATCGCTTTGATCTTCAGAGCGGAACATTCAGGCGCTTTTACCTGGATCCTGTTCATTTAGAAAATCCGATTAACAGCGTCACTTACAATATTATTCAAACGGAGCTGTCTTCTGACTATTTGTGGTTTGGCTCCAGCGGGGGCGGACTGGTTCGCTTCCATAAAAAGACCTTTGAATTTAAAAACTTTGTCTTTGATGCGCGCCCCGGTAGTCGTCAATTAAGCGGCCGCGACAATCTGGTGCGGACGGTGTGGCAGTCAAAATCCCGCCCCGACGAAATATGGGCCGGTACCACGCAGGGCATCAATATATTAAATATCAAGAGCGGAAAATTCAGATATTATATGTATGATGTAAACGATTCTACCAGCTTGAGCCACCAGAGCATAATGCAGTTTTACGAAGACACGCAAGGCTACATCTGGGTGGCGACCTACGGCGGCGGCCTGAACCGATTTAATCCCCGCATGGAGCAATTTTTACGCTTTACAGAAGAAAACAGCGCCTTGCCAAACAATGTGGTTTACGGTATGCTGCCCGACGATGATGGAAATCTCTGGCTTTCAACCAATAAGGGAATCAGTAAATTTAACCGATCGAATTTTTCTTTTAGAAATTACACAGTGGACGATGGGCTGCAAAGCGAAGAATTCAACGGCGGTTCGCATCACAGGGGACGCAACGGTGAGCTGTTCTTTGGCGGCATTAAAGGTTTCAATTCCTTTTTTCCGGCCGAGATCAGAGACAATTCCTTTTTGCCGGCGCTGGTTGTAACCGAACTTAAGATATTTGATAAATTATCGATGGCGGGGGAGAAAGCTCCCCGCTATGCTTTGCTTTCGGGATTGAAACAGGCGCGTCTTGCTTACTGGCAAAATGATTTGTCTTTCGAGTTTGTGGCCCTGCATTTTGCCAATCCCGCTAAAAATCAATATGCTTTTAAATTAGAAAATTACGATCATAAATGGCGATATGTGGGCAATACACGAACGGCTTCTTACACCAATCTTGATCCGGGCCGCTATGTGTTTCGCGTAAAGGCCGCCAACAACGACGGCGTGTGGAATGAAGCAGGCAAGGCGATTCATTTGATCATTGCGCCGCCCTGGTGGCAAACCAATTGGTCTTACGCCTTTTACTTACTGGCCTTTGTCCTGGGCGTGTTTCTGGTTGATCGCTTTCAACGCCGCAGATTGATCGCCCGAGAGAGGAGCAAAATCGAGCTGGCGGTGTTAGAAGCCGAAAACAGACGCAAAAGCATGGAGCTGGAAGAAGCCAGGAGCCTTCAGCAGGCCATGCTGCCCAGAGAAATTCCCCGCCTGCCCGGCCTTGAGATTGCGGTGTTTATGCAAACGGCATCGGAAGTGGGCGGCGATTATTACGATTTTTATTTGTGCTCCGACGGCGCGCTCACCATTGTCCTTGGCGACGCCACGGGCCATGGAATGCGCGCGGGCACCATGGTCACTGTGGCCAAGTCGTTGTTCAACAGCCACGCATCCAACCCGGACATCATGAAGCCATTCCGGGAAATCACCAGGTGTATTAAACAAATGCACATGGAAAAAATGGCCATGTGTTTAACCATTCTCAAAATCAGGAACAACCATCTGCAGGCGGCTGTTGCGGGTATGCCGCCGATCTTTGTTTACCGCCAGAAAAGCGGGCTGATCGAAGAATTCCTTGTACAGGCCATGCCCCTGGGCACGATGGAACAATTTCCCTATCAAACACGAGAGATTGCGCTGGAAGTCGGCGATACCATTTTATTGATGAGCGACGGCCTGCCCGAATTACGAGACTCGGTTAACCGTATGTACGGCTATGAGCGCATTAAAAACGATTTTTACGAAGTCGCAGAAAATACCTCGCAAGATATCATCGACTTTTTTAGAGAAAAGAGCTCACATTGGAAGAACAAAGAGCGCCCTGATGACGATGTTACGATTATGGCCATTAAAATTAAAACCGACCATCGACAGGGTGTGATGCAAACTATGCCAACAGGCAAACATTGATTTCTTCCGCCGCAAAAAGGACGTAAAGAATGCAATGATCGTATCCGAAAAAAGCGCGTTATGAATAAATTTCGTCATCAATTTTTAAGGAGGTAAAAGAATGGGAATAATAGGTGGACTTCAAAATCATGTTCAAAGGACGGATCGGGAGGTATGGTGAGTAAAAAAATCAACTTGAAGCTGGTTCTCCCGCAGATTCCGGATATTGAATTGTTGGCCACGGCCTGTATCGATAAAATGGCGCGCTTTCTGGGCGTTGCGCGCAACAAAACGCTGGAGGCGCATATTTTAACCATTGAGGCGGTGGTAAACGCCTTTGAGCACGGCAGCAGCGCCCGGGGCCAGGTGTATGTCGAATTTACCATGTCATCCAGGGAATTGGTTATTTTAGTTCGCGACCAGGGATCAGGATTCGATCCCACCAAGGTAAAAGATCCCAATCTGGAGGACAAAATGGCCGGCTCCCACAGAAGGGGCTGGGGATTAAAGATATTAAAAACCATGTCGGACGAGTGCCATATCGAATCCGACAGCAACGGCACAAGAATAAGACTGGTCAAAAACCTGATTGAGGAGTAAAAATGGAAAGCAATTTTAAGCTGACTTCCGTTCTAAAAGGCGATATATTGATCATTACCACCGAAGGCTATGTAAATAACCAGGGCGGAGAAATGATTTTAACGACCTTTAACGATTATTTTCAGAAGGGCGTTAAAAAGGTGGTCATCAATTTTAAACGCAGTAACCTGGTTAATTCGATCGGCATCTCTTTTTTGATCGAGATCATCGAACAATTAAACCACGTGCAGGGTAAACTGATTTTTACCGATCTGGAGCCGGCTATTGAAAAAACGTTAACCATCATGGGCCTGTTTAACTTTGCCGGGCAGGCGGCCACGGTAAAAAGCGCTTTGCATAATTTTTAAGCAAAAAAAAGAGAGCAAGGATGATGAAAAAAAATCAATTTGATCTAAACGCCAGCCTCTATCAGCAAAGTTTTAAGCGCCTGAGCAACACGACCGATGTGAGGCATCTAAGCGAAATGTTCGGAATGGTTTTGCTGGAAAACTTCGACTTTTGCCATATTGCCATCTCGTTTAAAAGGGACGATAATAGCGCCTGGGAGCTGCTTTTTACAACCGATGAATCGCTGGAGGATTTTTGCCAGTTTTGCGCCGGAACCAATCGGTTTTGCATGCAGTTGATTGAACATCCCCGACTGCTGGGCTGCATCAACCTGCCGCTCATCGACCATTCGCGCTTAGGCATTGTGCTGGGCGCCTTGAAAAATTCGCAAAAGTTCGCCGCGCAACATGAGGCCACGCTTCATATCTTTTTACAGCAGTTAGACAGCGCCTACCAGGTGCTGCTCTTTAAACATAAAGAACGGGATTTCATGTTTTCTCAGAATCACCGTATTGTACAGTTAACAGGACTGTTTGACAGCGGTGTCGAAATTTCTCGTCTGAAAGAGAGCAGTCATATTTTGCAAACAGCCCTGCAAAAAGTATTAGCCTTAACCAATGCCTCAAAAGGGGCGCTGACCATTCAAAAAGACGACAGCCCACCGGAACGCTATTTTTATCCGCAGGCTTTTGAAGCAGACGCCATGAAAAATGATGGCTATGTGATTTCCGTTAATTTTGTTTTGAACAAAGAAGAATATGACTTTTCCCTCTATCATAAGGAAAGTCGCGCCGGAGTTGTACCATTCGATGCAACCGATCGACTGCTGCTGCAGGCTTTTTGCCGGCAGGTGCAGGTTTCGCTTGAAAATCAATTCTTTTATGAACAATCGCTGGAAAAAGAGCGTTTAGACCACGAAATCTACCTGGCCGGTGAGATTCAAAAAAGAATTATTCCGGAAACTCTGCCGCTTATAAACGGCTTTGATCTGCACGCTGTGAATGTTCCGGCAAAGTTCATCGGCGGCGATTTTTATGACTGCATTCCGCTGAAGGACGGCAGGTTTTTCTTTGTGATTGCCGATGTAGCCGGAAAGGGCGTGGCCGCCGCATTGTTGGTTAATACTCTGCACGCCGCGCTCCATGCGCATCTGGAAAGTTTTAAAGACCTTACAGCCATTGTCAGGCAGCTCAATCGTATTATCTTTGAAAGCGCCACCACCGAAAAATATCTGACGGCTGTTTTTGCCTGTCTGGATGTCTCCACAAAAACTTTAAGCTGGGTCAATGCCGGGCATAATCCGCCTTATATTCTTAAAGTAAACGGCACAATACTCGAGCTGAACGCCAGCTGCCTGCCCCTGGGGTTTTTGCCGGAACTGCCTGAATGCTTACAGCTGCACACCACTCTGCAGGCTGGCGATGGACTTTTATTTTACACCGACGGTATTTCTGAAGCCATGAACAAAAAGGGAGAGGAATACGAAGCGCGGCATCCTTTAAAGGCTTTTATGAAACAGCGAAAGAATCTGTCGGCTGAAGTCTTTTTATTTTCTTTGCTGGAAGAGATTAAAGATTTTACCGACGGCGCGCAGCAGAGCGATGACATTACCGCGCTGTATTTAAAAGCCGGACACAATACCAATGAAAAATCTGCCTGCCAGCTCAAAGATTTTTAATAGGCCTTGCTGCCTTAGAATAATTCCTTCGTAACATCTATACCGCCATTGCGGGAGCGGAAATTTTTATGCTGTTTTAAAAACTGGGGTAAATTGTGCCGATGGATTAAATGGTTAGTCTGTCATTTTAAATCTGTTTCCGTAGGTGTGGTGAATTTCTACCACCGTTGGAAATAATCTTCCACGCTCAGCGTCCCTCTGCTTTATAAAGATTTTTTTTCTAACTGCGAATATCTGCGTAAAAAAATAGTTGCGGCTTTGCTGCTTTAGAAATTACAAGACGTTAAATCTTTCGTCGTTTGCGGCAGAGCGCCCGTCAAAATTTTGAAAAGATTGCTTTCCATGCGTTGTGCGATTACGAAATATGAAAAAAAACGCTATTTTAACTTGACTTTATCATAAAGATAAAATAAATTTGCTCCCACTCAAGTTGCGCCTGTAGCTCAATTGGATAGAGCGTTGGATTCCGGTTCCAAAGGTTGGGGGTTCGAGCCCCTCCAGGCGCACCATGATTGTAAAACGGTATCCATTAAAGTTGATAAAAAAGAGCGAGATATTGAGAAGAAAGAGCGCCGACTGGTTTTTAATCATTGTACGCTTCCCGTACGAGCCTTACACAGCCAACCATCTAACAAGAGAATTTTAAAATAAGGAGATAAAAAGAGGAAATCATGGCAGAGAAAATTACTCCAAGAAATGTCGATTATTCACGCTGGTACACGGACGTGATTTTGCAGGCTAAGCTGGCCGATTACTCTCCGGTGAAGGGGGCAATGGTCATTCGTCCCAACGGATACGCCATCTGGGAAATGATTCAGCAGAACCTGGATCGCATGTTTAAAGAAACGGGGCACGTCAACGCCTATTTCCCATTATTGATTCCGGAAAGTTTTATGAAAAAAGAAGCCGAGCATGTAGAAGGCTTTTCGCCGGAATGCGCGGTGGTGACCATTGGCGGCGGGCAGGAGTTAGAAGAACCGCTTTACATCCGGCCGACTTCCGAAACCATTATCTGGAGTATGTACAAAAAATGGATCATGAGCTACCGTGATCTTCCCATCCTGATTAATCAATGGGCAAATGTTTTGCGCTGGGAACTGCGTACGCGCCTGTTTTTGCGTACCTCTGAATTTTTATGGCAGGAAGGCCACACCGCCCACGCCACCTATGAAGAGGCCGAGCAAGAGACCATGCTTATTTTAAATCTTTACAAAAAATTTGTGGAAGAGTACCTGGCCATTCCCGTTATTGCCGGCAGAAAATCGGACGCGGAAAAATTTGCCGGCGCGTTGCACACCTATTCCATCGAAGCCATGATGCAGGATAAAAAGGCGCTGCAGGCCGGTACCTCGCATAATTTAGGACAAAATTTTGCCAAAGCCTTTGATGTGAAATTTCAGGATCAGCAAGGCCAGTTGCAATATGTGTGGGCTACATCCTGGGGTGTGAGTACGCGGTTGATCGGCGCGCTAATAATGACGCACGGCGACGATAACGGCGTGGTCATTCCGCCCAGAGTGGCGCAACGGCAAATTGTGATTGTGCCCATCTGGCGCGGCGAAGAAGAGAAAAAACAGGTGCTGGACTATGCCGATGCCGTCAAAAAAGAACTGACTAAAGAATTTACGGTTATTCTGGATGATCGTGAACAATACAAACCCGGCTACAAATTTGCGGAGTGGGAATTGCAGGGCATTCCGCTGCGCCTGGAAATTGGGCCCAGAGATGTGGCCAAAAACGGCCTGGTGATGGTACGCCGCGACCTGCTCAAAAAAGAATTCATCGCCAGAGACGGCGTGCTACAAACGGTGCGCGCTACGCTCGATTTAATGCAAAAGGAGATGCTGGAAAGGGCGCGTAAATTCCAGGAAGACAATACCCATCAAGTGGACGATTATAACCAATTCAAGAAAACAATCGAAGAAGAAGGCGGATTTATTAACAGCCACTGGTGTGGCAGCGCCGAATGTGAAGCTAAAATCAAAGAGGATACTAAAGCGACCATTCGCAATATTCCATTCGATCGTAAAGCGGAAAAAGGTAAGTGTATTATTTGCGGAAAAGAATCGGAAGGTCGCGTGATTTTTGCCAAGGCGTATTAAAATTGCTGTTTTTTTTGCATTTTGACAGGCAATAGCTTATGATATTATTAAGGCGCAATGATTGAAACAAAAGGAGTAAGAAACTTTTGCGCTGGCATGACGTTACTCCTTAAAGGTTAAACAAAATAAGAAGAATTTATGTACGATCGTGGCTCTTATTATCGCTTTCGCTCCGGGGGGATGCTACCGCCGGCGGTAAAGAATTTGATGTTTGCCAATGGGGTCATCTGGTTAATGATGATCTTAAATGGCAGTTTACAGTATTTTCTGCTTGATCAGTTTGCGCTCAATCGCTTCGATGTTTTGCATAATTTTAAAATCTGGCAGTTGTTCACCTACATGTTTTTGCACGATCCCTCCGGGTTAATGCACATTTTATTCAACATGCTCTTCTTATGGATGTTTGGCGCCGAACTGGAAAATGAGTGGGGGACGCGAGAATTTTTAAAGTACTATTTTATCACGGGCATCGGTGCGGGAATTCTCAATATCATCATTTCTTCCAGCCCGACCATTGGCGCTTCCGGAGCGGTTTACGGAATCATGCTGGCCTATGCCTTGCGCTATCCCGATCGCTACATCTACATTTACTTTTTGTTTCCGGTTAAAATAAAATATTTTATGGCCTTTTTAACGCTGGTGTCGTTCTTTTCCACCTTTAGCCCGTATAGCGATGGAATTGCCCATGCGGCTCACCTGGGGGGCATTATTATCGGCTATGTCTATCTAAAATACTGGTATTTGTTTTACAAGATCAAAAATCTGTTCAGCGATATTAAACTTCCTAAAAAGGGAACTGATTTTAAATACCGCCCGGGCGGCAAAGGAAGCGATCAGGAAAAAATCGAATATTACCGTAAAGTCATTGACGAATTGCTCGATAAGATTAATCGCGTCGGTTATTTAAACTTAACCGAAGAAGAAAAAAAGTTACTGGAAGAAGGTAGTAATTACCTTCGGGAACATGACAAAGAAAATTATCAATAGATAATGATTCTCTTTTATTGAAGGAGGTGAACGTATGGGTTATCATGAGAATCTAACCTGTGGTTGCAGCGATTGCCATTACAATCATGATTCTCTTTGCTACAAAGAGTCCATTACTCTTGATCTGAACGGTACGTGTGAGGACATGGTGACTTGCGAAGACTTTGATTGCCAGGATTGCGAGTTTTTCGATTTTTGCGAAAAAGACAAAAAATACAACTCCACTGCCTTCACGTCCAACGAAGATTACTACAATGAGGATGAATATTAATCGCTATCGCTTTTGAATAAGGAAAAATCCGCCCAGAGAGGCGGATTTTTTATTTTAAGGGATACTGGTAAATGCGATAGCGTTTATACAGCTCTGAACCAAAGGCCTGAATCGCGCTGTTCATGGGTGCGTTGTCTTCTAAAATCCACGAAAGTTCGCCGGCGGTAATGCCTTTTTTAGCCGCTCGTTTAATCGTTTCAATGTAAAAAATGGAACCCAGACCCATGTGTTGATATTCCCGCCGAACGCCCAGGGTTATGACGCGGGCCGTTTTAATCTTTTTAAGGCCGAACAGCAATTTAAAAATACCCGTGGGAAACAGCCTGCCATCCGGAATTTTAGCCAGTATCTCGTTGATGTTGGGAATGGTTAAGCTAAAGGCAATAGGTTCGTCGCCCTTAAAGGCCAGAAGCAGCAAATCTTCATCCACGATCTGTTTTAACTGCGCGGCCAGATAGTCGATTTCAGCGTCGGTAAAGGGAACAAATCCCCAGTTTTTGCTCCAGGCGTCATTGTAAATCTCTTTGATGAGTTTGATTTCGCGATCCAGATGTTTTAGCTGCGCGGTACGGAATCGAAAGCTGTGCCGGGCTTGAATTTTATTGGCGATGCGCTCCAGTTTGTCGGTAATATTGGCCAGCGCGGTTTCGGTTGGCAGGTACCAGGCGTACAAATCTTTAATCTTTGTATTACCAAAATTGGTGACCAGCTGCGGATAGTAGTCCGGATTATGCGTCATCATCACGAATGGCGGCGTATCAAATCCTTCGATGAGCAGCCCGCATTCATCATTGGTCGAAGGATTCATCGGCCCCACCATGTTGTCCCGCTGGCGGGCTTTTAACCATTCGGCTGCGGCTTTAAACAGGGCGTTTGCCACATGCTGGTCGTTAATACATTCGAAAAATCCCCAAAAGCCCCATCGATCGCCGTGGAATTTGTTGTGGTTTTCATTGGTAATGGCGGCAATCCGTCCCACAAATTTACCGTCCTTTTTTGCCAGAAACATTTCTATTTCGGCATGTTGGTAAAAAGGATTCTTCTTTGTGTCCAGTAGTTTGGCGCGTTCCATGCGTAGAGGGCTGACCCAATTGGGCGTATTTCGATTGATCTCCCACTCAAGGTCGAGGAATCTTTTGAATTCTTTTTTGGAACGCACGGGAATGATTTCGACAGACATTTTTTAATTCCTGTTATTGAATGATACCCAGTTCTTTGCCAACTTTTGCTGCTATTTCCAGCACCTTGTCCAGGTCTTCATCGGTGTGGGTGGACATGAAGCTGGTTCGGATCAAAGCCTGATCCGGCGCCACGGCCGGACTGATAACGGCGTTGCTGTAAACCCCTTCTTCAAAAAGCCGTTTCCAGAAGAGGAAGGTGAGGTCGTCATTACGGATGTAGAGGGGAATGATCGGCGTGTCTTTACTGTGCCCAATATCGAAACCGAGACGTTTAAATTCGTAGCGCATCTTATCGCTGATGTGATGGAGGCGCTGCATGTGTTCTGGTTCCGTTTCGATGATTTCGATGCTTTTAAGTACGGCTGCCGTGGCGGCGGGCGTGGGCGAGGCCGAAAAGATTAACGGACTGGCGTGATGTTTAATGTAGTCGATTACATACTGCGGACCGGCTACAAAGCCGCCAATGGAAGCCAACGATTTGCTGAAAGTGCTCATTACAATTTCAACGTGCTCTTCCAGACCTAAATATTCGCAGGCGCCCCGGCCGTGTTCGCCAAGAACGCCGACGCCATGCGCCTCGTCGATGTAAATTTGAGCGTTGTATTTTTGCGCCAGAGGTAGGATTTCTGCCAGGCGCACAATATCGCCTTCCATACTAAACACGCCGTCGCAAACGATGAGTTTAGGCGTTTCTGGCTCCAGCTGGGAGAGCACGCGTTCCAGACTTTCCATGTCGTTGTGCACAAAGCGTTTGATCTGTGCGCCTATCGCGGCGCGCGTTCCGGCATAAATGGAAGCGTGGTCCGATTTGTCGAGAATAATATACTCATCTTTGCCAACCAGAGTCGCAATTCCCCCAAGGTTAGCCATGTAGCCGGTGCTAAAAATGAGCGCTGCCTCGCGATTCATGAATTGCGCAATTTTGTTTTCCAGTTGATGATGTAAATCGAGCGTCCCGTTCAAAAAGCGCGAACCGGAACAACTGGTGCCATATTGCTTTGTCGCTGCAATGGCCGCTTCAATGACGCGCGGATCGTGCGTCAGCCCCAGATAGTTGTTGGAGCCGATCATAATAATTTCGCGTCCTTCCATAAACACCCGGGGACCGTCATTCCCTGAAAGCGGTCGAAAGTAAGGGTAAATACCCGCTTCGATCGCTTCTTTAGCGCGTGTAAACCGACGGCATTTTTCAAAAATATCCAACAGAACCTCCACCCATAATTAAACACTAAGAAATTTTTATAAATTCGCAATTTTATTCTAATATATGCAAAAAAAAATATCGATTAAAGATTGCGAATTTCTCCGATCTTTTTTAATATAGGTTTTTAATTTATTTAAAGCAAAAGAGGGATGCATGGCGAAGATATTTTTAACGGGAGCAACCGGATTTGTCGGCAGCCACCTGGCAGAAAAGCTGTTACAACAGGGCCATGAGCTACGTGTTTTATTGCGAACAACCAGCAATTTACGTTGGATTGCCGATTTAAATCTGGAAAGCTTTTACGGCAGTTTAGATAATCCACAGAGTCTGTTAAGCGGTTTAAAGGATATTGATGTGGTCATCCACTGCGCCGCGCTAACCAAGGCCTTAAAAAACGAAGATTACTACAAGGTTAATTTCGAAGGCACAAAAAAGCTGGTGGATCTGATTATCAATAACAATCTGCCCGTCAAACGCTTTGTCTTTATTAGTTCGCAGGCAGCTGCTGGGCCAGCCAGCTCTTTCGAACCGGTTACAGAAGAAGATGAGCCCCACCCGGTTAGCGAATATGGCAAAAGCAAACTGCTGGCCGAAAAGTACATCCTTGAACAAAAGGGCAAACTGCCTTTTACCATTATTCGTCCGCCCGCTGTTTATGGCCCGCGCGACACCGATGTTTTGCAGTTTTTCCAGACTGTTAAGCGCGGGATCATCCCCAAATGGCAAAACCGCGATAAATATGCCAGCTTTGTTTACGTTAAAGACCTGGTGGAGGGTATCGCGCTGGCGGCCGAACACGAAAAAGCGCGGGATAAAATCTACTTTATTGCCGACGCGCAGCCATACTCGTGGGACGATCTGGCGCGCGTTGTCATAGACTTCTTTAAAACGAAGGCCATTCATGTGCCCATCCCGCTGGGCGCGGTAAAGATTATTGCCGCCGTCTCGGAAAGATGGAGCAAAATTACCAAACAGCCATCCATCATCAATCGCCAGAAAGTGGCGGAGCTGTTACCTGATTTCTGGATTTGTTCGCCGAAAAAAATTCAAAAAGAGCTGGGGTTTGCAACGCAAACGAGTCTGGAAAACGGAGTTAAACAAACGTTAGAATGGTACGTTGAGCATAAGTGGATTTAAAGAAAACTGGTTCAAAAACTGGTTTGGCGAAGAGTACATCGAAGTTTACGCCCACCGCGATGAGCAAGACGCGCAGGATTTGATTCGTTTAATCGTTAAAAATATTCATATTACGAAACAAACGAAAATTCTGGACGCGGCGTGCGGCCCCGGAAGACACGCCTGCCTTTTGAAAAATTGGTCCGATTTTGTTTTTGGGCTTGATCTTTCAATGAGCCTATTAAAACGCGCCCGGCAGAATTGCCCGCTTGAACTGGTGCGCGGAGATATTCGGGCGCTTCCTTTTAAAACGCGCTTTGAGGTAGTGGTGAGTTTGTTCACCTCGTTTGGTTATTTTTTTGACGATGGCGAAAATTTACAGGTTTTAAAAGAATACCATCGCGTGTTAAAGAAAGGCGGCGTTTTCTTTTTAGATTTTCTCAATGCCAGCTATGTGCAAAAACATCTTAAAGGAGAGACCGTCAGAACCATTAATGGTAAAAAGATTGTTGAGACGCGGCGAATTGTCGGCAAACGCGTTGAAAAAGCAATCACCATCGAACAAAAGGGCCGCCAGAGGGAATTTTTAGAATCCGTACGCCTTTACAACCTTTTTGAGCTGAAAGCCCTGTTAAATGCGGCCGGCTTTAAAATACAAAAAGTTTTTGGCGATTATCAGGGCCGGCCATTTGAGGCGCAAAGCCCGCGATTGATTTTTTTAACGGTTAAAAAGGCAAGACAATGAATGAAATTTTTTCCAGATATCTGCAGTCCAATCGAACTTTGACTGAGTATTTTGCCCATCCTTTAAAAGCGGACTGGAACGCTCTTTCCGAAGAGGTGATGGGGCAGCGGCGCACCTTTTTAACAAGCGAATTGATCCGCCAGAATGGGGAAGTACAGTTTGAGCGGCAAAAGCAGCATCTTGCCTTTTTAAAGCAAGAAAATACGCTGCTGGTGGTTAGCGGCCAGCAACTGGGCTTTCTGGTTTCGCCCCTTTATGTGGTATTTAAGGCGCTAACCGCCGTGGCGCTTAGCGCCAGGTTGAATGAGGACAACCGGGCGTTCAACTATGTGCCCGTTTTCTGGCTGGAGGGCGAAGACCATGATTTTGACGAAGTAAATCACGCTTACGTGTTTGATCGGCAAAATGAACTAAAAAAGATTGAAGTACAAGCGAGCGGCGAACGAAGAACCCCGGTAGGCAGGCGTTCGTTACCGCGGAACATTAAAGAAGTTTTATCGACCCTAAAAGCCTCTTTGCAGCCCAGCGAATTTTCTGGCGCTTTGTTCGATTTACTGGCCAGCATTTACCGTCCAGGCGAAAATTGGTTACGCTGCTTTAAAGAACATTTACAGGAATTGCTGGGACCCTTTGGCTTGCTTTTTTTTGATCCCGGCGCAAGAGAGGTAAAGGAACAAAGCCTGCCGTTTTTTAAGCGTGTTCTGTCGGAAAACGATGCACTGCTGCAGGCGCTGCGCGTCCAAACCGCACAGATTGGCCGGCCGCAAGTTCCGATTCAGTTAGAACGCGCCTATTTGTTTTTCAGAGATCGGCAAGACGCGCGCCAGCCGATTTTGCGTGAGGGCCCAAATTTCAGAGTTTACGGCGAACAGAGCACGCTGACCTTAACGCAATTACTGGATCGCTTAAGCGAAAGTCCCGATCGTATTTCTGCCTCCGTTTTAACCCGGCCGTTATGGCAAAGCTGGATGTTGCCCGTGGCCTCATACGTGGCAGGGCCCGCCGAAATCGCCTACTGGGCGCAGCTTAAAAGAGCGTTTAAACAATTCGACATATCCATGCCGCATTTGCAGCCGCGATTTTCGGCCACTCTGATCGAACCCCGGATCGGTAGGCTACTGAAAAAATTCGATCTGCGAGCAGAAGATGTGCCGCAGGAGGCCGGCAGCTGGATAAAGGCTTTTTTCAAACAAAATGATTTAAAAGAGATGGAAAAAGAGACCGCTCGTCTAAAGGCGCAAATCGCTCAAAGTCTGGAGTTGTATCGAAAACTTGGTAAAAACATCGATCCCACTCTGGAAAGCGTGGTCGAAAAGACTTTTAGCGGCATAGAAAACAATCTGCAAAAAATGAATGATCGCCTGCTGCGCGCCTTTCGGCAAAAAAATCAAAAAACGGTAGAACAATTGACTGCAATCCACCACAGTTTTTATCCGGCCGGCAAGCCGCAGGAACGCATATTGAGTTCGGTTTATTTTCATAATAAATTCGGTTTGCGCTGGTTAAAAACGATTTTCGATTCCATTGACCTGGACGACCATTCGCATAAATATGTGGCCTTGTAATATGAAAGCTGAAAAACAAAAAGATGTGTTGACAAAAGTCAAGAAGTTCCGTAAACGCAAAATATTCTGGGTGATATTACTGGTCTTTTTGGGTATGGTTGGCGCCCTTATTCCCATCATTCCGGGCGCTTTGTTTATTATTCTGGCCATTGCCCTGGTGCGCCGGGGCTGGATGGAAAAGATAAGAAAGTATTTGTGAAGAGAGTAGATGAGAAAGCGTTTAGCAGCTGCCAACAACCGTTTCCTCGTCCCTACGGCAAAGGGTAATAGATCTATTTGATGGAAAACTAACCTTCCTGTCGGCAACCTCATTGGGCGTGACAGGACGCTAAAATCGGGCGTAATCGGGGTTTAAAAAGGGAATAAAAGCATTAATAACAGAAATCTCGAAGGTGTGGGTGCGCGAAAGTAATTGGCGCGTTAAAATGCCAAAGGCGCCCTGATTGGAGCGGACGTCATGCCTGCCGCTGAATTCGTCGATAACCTCTGCTAATTCGCGACGTTCTTCATATAGTTGCCGCACAATCGTACCTGGTAAAGGCAGGGCCGGCGAGCTCCCCAGAGACCCGGTTTGGCCATTGTAAACATAAACCCAGTTTTGTAAAAAGTAGAGCACATCCGGCGAAAGAGCGGGCGTGGTAAGAGGAAAGGTGCCGCCTTCCAGACCAATGGCGTAGTCTAAGTCGGGAACCTGTTTGAACACATATTGGGCGCGCAACACGGCGCCGTCAATGATCTGTTCCTGTGAAAGCGGCATATCCGGAATGGGCGTACGGGCGCCCATGGTTACAAACTCAAAACGCTGATTTTGCAAATAAGGGAAAGTCTGTTGTAGCTTAGCGCACGCCGACTTTACAGCTTCTACCTTTGTTTTGTTTAAAGAACCAATGCCAATTTTCATGAGAATTATGCGCTTAATTTTCCTCTGAGGTACCGCTGGTATCCGCCGGCGTGGCAGGCATTTCAGGCGATTGAATGTATTCTTCCAGCGAGGGTGTTCTTTGTTCTTCGGGCATGGGCTTTTCTTCGGCCTGCTGCAGCAAACTGCCAAGACGCTCTTTGTAAGCCTCAATGGAATCGGGTACTGTAGAAAGTTCCATCAGATTATCCGGATTTTGCAATTTAATCTGCGCCAGAACGGCAAAGGGCGTTTCTGCATTTTCTACGATTACACGCTCATAGGCTTCCCGCGCCTGATCGAGCTTTCCGATTTTGGCATAAACCAGCCCGATCCGATATTTGGCCTCGGCCTTACTCCACTCGTCGTTACTGTCTTCGTATTTGATCGCCCTCTGGTAGTATTCGATGGCGGTTTTGTAGTCCATCGTATCCGCATTCTGTGGGTTAAAGCGAGCCGCCTCTTCGTAGTATTTTCCAATCTGGACGTAAATGGCCGGCACTTTTTCCGGAATCAGATTCTCTTTAAGCATCTGAAGCAAAAGGTCCATCTGTTTTTCGTATTCTTCCAATTTATTGTAGCATTCGGCCATGCGTAATTTGGCATCAATATCCAGCTCCGAGGTGGGATAAAAAATGAGCAGGCGTTGATACGTGTCCAGTGCGCTTTTATAGTCTCCCTGAGCAAATAAAAGGTCGCCATCCTGCAATATTTCTTCAGGAGAACGGGTTTCCTGTAAAACGGCATCTTTTTTACTGCCGCAGGAATTAAACGCCATAATGAAGGCTAATAATAAAAAAGAAAGCAGTATGCTACGCTTCATAACTTACTCCCGGGTTTTTACGAACCCAAACTTGTGATTCAGCTTACGCTAATTTAGGTGTATTCTAAAAAAAATCATAATTTTATTTTACTTACCAGTTCTTCTTCGTTGATGGTCAGCAACTCCCGCTCTTTCATCACCCAGCGCCCATCCACCATCACATGTAAAACATCGGCCTCGTTGGTAGAAAAAATTAATTTGGCGTAAATATTTTCGTCAGGAATGGAGTGAACTTGATTTCTTTTTATAAAGACCAGGTCGGCTTTTTTGCCGACTTCCAGGCTGCCGATCTGCTCATCCAGCCCCAGGGCGCGTGCGCCGTCAATGGTTGCCAGACGAAAAACGGTTGGGGCGGGCATGCTTTCCGGCCCGTGCAGGCCTTTTTGAATCAACGCGGCCAGACGCATTTCGGTAAAGATGCTGAGATTATTATTGCATGGGGCGCCATCTGCGCCCAAAGAGACGTTAATTCCTCTTTCAAGATAATCGGGGATGGGAGCAATGCCGGAACCCAGTTTTAAATTGGCTGACGGACAGTGCAGCACCTTGATATCATTGGCACGCATTAACCGGCGGTCGTTTTCATCGGTCCAGATGCAGTGGGCCAGACGCAACGGCGCTTCGGTAAGACCCAGATGTTCAAAAACCTGAATGTTGCTCATTTTGAATCGTTCTTCCACCAGAGCCACTTCGCTTTTATTTTCGGATGCGTGCGAGTGGATGCCCACGCCATATTTTTTAGCCAGCAGACCGATCTCTTTTAATAAATATTCGCTGCAGGAAAGGACAAAACGCGGGGCAAAGGCATAGTGAATGCGGCCGTTATCGTAACCATGCCATTTTTCAAGCAGATCAATGCTCTCCTGAAGGGCTGCATCGCCGGACTCGATCAACGCTTCCGGGCCGTCTCCGTAATCCATCAGCATCTTGCCGCTAATGGCCCGCATGCCGGTTTCAGCTATTACTTCGAAAAGAACGGCAGCGTGTTTAACAATGCCAATGTCCATGATGGTGGTGGTGCCGCTGCGGAAAAATTCGGCAATGCTCAATTGGGCGCTTAAACGAAGGCTTTCGGGCGTGTGCGAGGCTTCGCCCGGCCAGATCTTTTTTTCGAGCCAGCCCAATAGAGAAAGATCTTCGGCGGAATTGCGGAAGAGGGTTTGCGCCAGATGCACGTGCGTTTGGACGAATCCCGGAACAATGAGCAGCTCATCGGCGTAAACAATCTCTGCTTCAGGATCATCAATCCGGGGAGCAAGAGAGGCGATGCGGCCGCCTTCGATTAAAAGATCGCCCCGGAACACATCCATGTTGTGATTGGCCGTTATCAGAAGGCCGTTTTTGATTAGTAAGCGTTTTGATTTCATAATACCTTATTAATTAATGAGCTAACAAATTTAAACGATTGCTTGATATGGGGCAAATAAAAGTAAATACAGAAATAGTGAATTTTATAACTTTTTACTTGACTTTGTTGGAGTGATTTTTTACTTTGCATCATTTGAATATACTTGCATTTAACTAAAATAAAGGAGACTAAGATGGGTATCAAAGTAGCGATCAATGGGTTCGGACGCATTGGGCGTCTGGTTTTTAAGGCAGCTTTTGAAGATAAAGACGTGGAATTTGTTGCCATTAATGATTTGACCGATGCCAAGACGCTGGCACATTTATTAAAATACGATTCCGTTCACGGAAAATTTCCGGCTGAAGTAAAAGCAGACGGCGATTACATTATTGCCGGAGATCAGAAAATCAAAGTATTGGCAGTAAAAGATCCCGCCGAATTGCCCTGGAAAGAGCTGGGCGTTGAATATGTAATAGAATCAACCGGCGTTTTCAGAACGCGTGAAAAAGTAGCAAAACACTTACAGGCCGGCGCTAAAAAGGTGCTGTTAACCGTTCCGGCAAAAGATGAAATCGACAATACCATCGTTATGGGCGTAAATGACGATCAGCTTCGTCCGGAAGATGCGATTGTATCCAATGCATCGTGCACAACCAACTGTCTTGCGCCGGTAGCCAAAGTTTTGCAGGAAACATTCGGCATTAAACGCGGATTAATGACGACCATTCACGCTTACACCAACGATCAACGCATTCTGGATCTTCCGCACAAAGATTTACGTCGCGCGCGCGCTGCCGCCGTTAGCATGATTCCAACCACCACTGGCGCCGCACGTGCGGTCGGCAAAGTAATTCCTGAACTGAATGGTAAACTGGATGGTATGGCTGTGCGCGTACCCACTCCGGACGGTTCTCTGGTTGATCTGGTAGCTGAACTGGAAAAAGAGGTTACCGTGGAAGAAGTCAATGCCGCCATGAAAAAAGCCGCAGAAGGCAGCATGAAAGGCATTCTGGAATATTGCGAAGACCCGATTGTTTCTGTGGATATCGTTGGAAATCCGCACTCCAGCATTTTTGACGCCCTTTCCACAACGGTTATGGACGGCAACATGGTGAAAGTGTTAAGCTGGTACGATAACGAATGGGGCTACTCTGTGCGTTGCGTGGACTTGCTGAAAAAAATGGCCAGCATGTAACAAAACAATGGAGAGGCGCTTTAAGTTGCCTCTCTTTTTTTAGTTGGATTAGCGGACAGGAGAAGGAAGATGAAAAAACTAACCATAGACCGGCTTGATTTGAAGGGTAAAAAAGTTTTAATCCGCTGCGATTTTAACGTGCCGTTAAATGAAAAAGGCGAGATTACCGATGATCGGCGCATTGTGGCTTCTTTACCGACCATCAAAAAGGTGCTGCAGGACGGCGGAGCGGCCATTTTGTGCAGCCATCTGGGAAGACCGAAAGGTCAGGTTAAAGAAGAATTACGCTTAAAACCGGTGGCCAAACGGTTAAGTGAGCTGTTAAATGTTGAAGTAAAAATGGCGCCCGATTGTATTGGTCCCGAAGTGCAGAAGATGAAGGCCGAGCTTAAACCGGGCGAAGTGCTGTTGCTGGAAAATTTACGCTTTCACAAAGAAGAAACAGAAAACGATCCGGAATTTGCCCGTCAGCTGGCAGAAGGCTGCGATCTTTACATCAATGACGCTTTTGGCACAGCGCATCGCGCTCATGCTTCGACCGAGGGCGTTACCAGATATTTTAAACAGGCCGCAGCCGGCTATCTGATAGAAAAAGAGTTGAAATATCTGGGACAGGCCATCGAAAATCCCACGCGCCCGTTTGTGGCCATCTTAGGCGGGGCGAAAATCTCCGGCAAAATCGATGTGATCAGAAATCTGTTCAACAAAGTGGACACGTTGATTATTGGCGGAGGCATGGCCTACACCTTTTATAAGGCGCAGGGCTATGAAATCGGAAAATCATTGCTGGAAGAAGACCGCATCGAGATGGCCGGACAAATTTTGAAAGAGGCCAAAGAGAAGAACATCAACCTGTTATTGCCCGTTGATGCAGTGGTGGCCGATAAGTTTGATAATGATGCCGTGCGTAAGGTGGTTAAAGTAACGGAAATTCCCGCAGATTACATGGGAATGGACATCGGGCCGGAGAGCATCAAGCTTTTTGCGGAAGAAGTTTCCAGAGCCAAAACCATTGTGTGGAACGGGCCGCTGGGCGTTTTTGAAATGCCCAATTTTGAAACAGGCACGCGTAAAATTGCCGAAGCCATCGCCCAGGCCACGAAAAATGGCGCCGTGAGTGTGATCGGAGGCGGCGACTCAGCGGCGGCCATCGCCAAATTCGGCATGGAAGACCAATTTACGCACATCTCCACCGGCGGCGGCGCATCGCTGGAATTTCTGGAAGGGAAGGAACTGCCGGGTATTGCCGCGCTAACCGATGCCTGAGCGTAAAATACTTTTATTCAACAGATATTTAAACAAATCAGACGACCGGCGTTCTTCGATCGGTCGTCTGATTTATTTTAACAGGAAGTGGAAATAAGGGAAGGGGCGCATGGCCCTGGCGAGGCGATGCGTTTGTGTTTAATCGTCAGACGAAATTTTGCTGAAACAATTTTGGCAGCAAATGGGGAAGCATTCTGCAAAAACGACGGATTAAATCTTGAAATTAAAGTGAACGGTAGAAGAAAATGAGGGCGCCAGGAGCAAAGAAACGGCTACATCTTTTTCAACTTAATGTGGTGAAAAATATGATGTATCCCGGAAGCCACACGCATCCCATTAACCATTCAACCATTCAACCATTCAACTATTCAACCATTCAACTATTCAACCATAATCAAGGAGAATAACTCATGAAACGCCAGATCGTAATCGCCGGAAACTGGAAGATGCACAAAACCAATAGTGAGGCCATGCAACTGGCCAATCAGGTGAGAATAAAAACGATGGACATAACTAAAACGCAGATCGTCATTTGTCCGCCTTTTACCGCCCTTGCGCCGGTTTACGAAGTTATTGGCGACTCCAGAATTCATCTGGGGGCGCAGAACATGTTCTGGGAAAAAGAGGGCGCTTTTACCGGAGAAATTAGCGCGGGCATGATCAAAAGTACGGGCGCGGATTATGTGATTATTGGCCACTCTGAACGGCGGCAATATTTTGGCGAAAGCGATGAAACCGTTAATAAAAAAGTGAAAGCCGCGCTGGAAAACGGTTTAAAGCCCATTGTGTGCGTTGGCGAAACCCTGGAAGAGCGGGAGGCCAATATTACTTTAAAAGTGGTCAGCCGACAGATTCGCGGCGCTTTTGCCGATTTAAGCGCCGAACAGATGAAAAAAGTGATTGTGGCTTATGAACCGGTTTGGGCTATCGGCACCGGCAAAACGGCCACGCCTGAACAGGCGCAACAGGTGCACCAGGAAATTCGTCAGCTGCTTACGGAGATGTTCGGAAGCGAAATAGGTGAAAAGATGGTCATTCAATACGGTGGCAGCGTAAAGCCCGCAAACGCCGAATCACTTTTGAGTCAACCGGATATTGACGGCGCGCTGGTGGGTGGCGCCTGTTTAAAAGCCGACTCGTTTTCGGAAATCATTCACATTGCTGAAAAGTTGCAATAGGCGTTTGGTTGAATGAGCGGGGCATGCGCTGCTGGGCTGGTTACTGGCGAGCGAGCATTCAAGCATTTGGTAGCCCTCACTCCCTGCCCAACAGTCATCCCCCCTTCCACGTCATTCCCGCGCAAGCGGGAATCCCTTCCACCCTTCCATGTCATTCCCGCGCAAGCGGGAATCCTTTTCACTTTGCAGTGGATTCCGGCTCTCGCTACGCTCGGCCGGAATGACGCCGTGGTAGTCATTCCCGCGCAAGCCCCACAGTCATTCCTGCGAAAGCAGGAATCCCTTCCCCCCTTCCACGTCATTCCCGCGCAAGCGGGAATCCCTTCCACCCTTCCATGTCATTCCCGCGCAAGCGGGAATCCTTTTCACTTTGCAGTGGATTCCGGCTCTCGCTACGCTCGGCCGGAATGACGCCGTGGTAGTCATTCCCGCGCAAGCCCCACGTCATTCCTGCGAAAGCAGGAATCCCTTCCCCCCTTCCACGTCATTCCCGCGCAAGCGGGAATCCCTTCCACCCTTCCATGTCATTCCCGCGCAAGCGGGAATCCTTTTCACTTTGCAGTGGATTCCGGCTTTCGCTACGCTCGGCCGGAATGACACCGTGGCAGTCTTTCCCGCGCAAGCCCCACAGTCATTCCTGCGCAAGCAGGAATCCCTTCCCCCCTTCCACGTCATTCCCGCGTAAGCGGGAATCCTTTTCACTTTGCAGTGGATTCCGGCTCTCGCTTCGTTCAGATGACAGGCCGACAACCATTCAACCATCCAACTCTTACACTTAAATATACAAGTGTGGTCAAAAGCAATAGATTACAAATCATGCTGTAAAGGGGAGGCTTCTTCCAGAGTTCTGGCGTTGTGACCGGCGGCGCGTAGTTCCTCAACAAATTGCGGAAAACCGTGCGTGCAGTAAATTTCCTGCGGTTTCAAGGCGTCTGCCAGTTCCAGTAACTGATGGTAGTCGGCATGGTCGCTTAAGGGGATAACTTCATTAACGCCAAAACGTCGATGCGCATTGGGCTCCATTCCCCAGCCAGATAAATAGATGGTGTAGCCAAAACTCAACATTTTGTAAAAGCGGTGAAAGCGATAATTAACGGGCAGTAAAAGGGCCTTGCCCCGTAAATCATTCCGATCGAATAATTCGTAATGGCCAAAGGTTACGCCAAATTTTTCGTAAGTCGGCACATATCGGGCAATCTGTTCTTCAACAGCAACGGGAATTTGGGCATCGGTCAAAATCTTGAGCGCCTCCTGCCCCTTTCCCAGTGAATAGGCAAAGATGATGGGCGTTTTGTTCTTAGCCAGCAGGGTTTTACAGCGGTCAATCAGGCGATCTTCCACCTCTTCGCGGGAAGGCATCCGGTAGCGAGCCTGGCCAAAGGTCGTTTCCATAATCAGCACATCGGCTTGCACATATTCAAACGGTTCCACGGTTCTGGAAGGGTGCAGCCGAAAATCGCCGGTGTAAAGCAGAGAAATCCCGTTTTTTTGGATTTTAATCTGCGCCGAGCCTAAAATGTGTCCTGCAGGATGCAGCGAAATTTTATAATCGCCTACCGATAATTCCTGGCCGAATTCGACAGGCTGGTAGTGGGTGGGTTTGATGCGTTGTTGCACAAACTCGGCGGTTGGAGGCGTGCACAATATTTTTTTGTGGCGCGCCAGATGATCGGTATGGGCATGTGAAACAAAGCCGAAGGGCTTGACGCGCTTGCTATCCAGCCAGAGATCGATCTCTGGAATGTGCAGGTCCCGCTCAAAGTGAAATAATCTTGGCCAATCAGTCAATCGGCTCTCCCATCAGCGTATTGGAGGTTACTTCGTTAATTTTTACGCGAACAAAGTCGCCGACTTTAGCGCCATTGTCCGGAAAGACCACAATTTTGTTGCCGTCGTTTCTGCCTAAAAGCTGGTTCGGTTTTTTCCCTTTACCTTCAACCAGCACGTCAAACACCTGTCCCACATGCTGTTGATTCTTTTTTAAGGCGATTTTTTTCTGTAGCTCCACCAGACGCGTGATGCGGGAAGTTTTATCTTCTTCGGAAACATCGTCGGGATATTTGCGCGAGGCGATGGTGTGCTGCCGCTCGGAATATTTGAACATAAAGGCCGCGTCAAATTCCACCCTGCGCATCACTTCCAGTGTGTCCTGAAACTCTTCTTCCGTTTCCGTGGGAAAACCGACAATTACATCGGTGGTCAAAACCAGTCCGGGAATCTTTGAGCGCATGTAATCAACCAGGTCCAGAAACTCCCGTTGCGTGTAGGTGCGGTTCATCAGTTCCAGAATACGATCGTTGCCGGCCTGCAGGGGCAGATGGATGTGTTTGCATGCTTTGTCATTATTCGCCACCACTTCAATTAATTTTTCTGGAAAATCCTTGGGATGCGGAGAGGTGAAACGTATTCTGCGGATGCCATCGACCTGCGAAACCATTTCGATTAAATCGGCGAAATCGTATTTATCAAAGCGGTAGGAGTTTACATTCTGCCCCAGAAGTGTAATCTGTTTAAAACCTTTGCTGGCTAAAGTTTTTACTTCTTCCAGCACATTGAACGGGTCGCGGCTGCGTTCGCGTCCGCGCGTGTAAGGAACCACGCAAAAGGTGCAAAAATTATCGCAGCCGCGCATCACGGCAATCCAGGCATTAACCCCGCCCTCGCGTTCCGGAAAGATATCGCTGTAGGTCTCATATTCCGACAATTTGAAGTCGGATTCCTTTTTGCCTTCTCCGATAACGTGCGAGAGCATTTCGGGCAGTTTTTTGTAGCTGTCCGGACCGGCCACCACATCCACGCCGACTTTTTCGTCCAGCAGTTCATCGCGCAGATTTTGCGCCATGCAGCCCAGAACGCCTAACACCAATCCCTTTTTGGTTTTGCGCAGTTGCTTAAGCGTGTTAATTCTTTGCTGCACCTTTTGATGGGCGTTCTCGCGCACCGAACAGGTGTTCAAAAAAACGACTTCCGCCTCTTCGGGCGATTCGGTAAAATGGTAGTGGTGTCGCTTTAAAATGGTTTTGATGATTTCGGTGTCGTATTCATTCATCTGACAGCCGTATGTTTCTATGTAAACACGTTTCAATGTATTTCTCCGATTATTTTATCGCCATCAATTTCTATGAGTTTTACGGGAACAATTTCATTTTTTAAAGAACGGTCGCTGCGCGCTTTGATGCGCATGTAGTTATCGCTAAAGCCTTCCCACAAGCCGTTGATCTGCTGTTCAAACAGCACATCCACCGTCTGTCCAAGAAACTTGCGGTAAAAAGCGAATTTCTTGCGCTGTCCCATTTCGATCATGATTCGGTTGCGCAATTTTTTAACCTGCGGCGCCACTTTTGGTTTCATTTTAAAAGAAGTGGTGCCTTTGCGATCCGAATAGGTAAACACATGGAAATAAGCCAGCGGCAAATCGGCCACGCGTTTTTTGGTGTTGATAAAGGCCGCGTCGTCCTCGCCTGGATAACCGACCATGATATCGGTACCCAGGCCAACATCCGGCAGGCGTTTGACGGCGTAATTGACGATGCGTTCAAAATCGTCAAAGGTGTGTTTGCGGCGCATGGATTCCAGAATTTTATCATCCGCGCTTTGCAGCGGAATGTGTAAATGACGGCAGATTTTTTGCGAATCGGCCATCAAATCGATCAGTTCAGGCGTGACTGTGGTCGGCTCAATGGAACTGATGCGAATGCGCTGCAGTCCGTTTATCTTTTCCAGCTCGCGTAAAATATCCAGAAAGGTTTTATCCTGATATTGATAGGTGCCGATATTTACGCCGGTTAACACGATCTCTTTAAAGCCATGATCCACCAGCTCACGCGCTTCGTTTACAAGATCGTCGAATTCTCTGCTGCGCGCCGGACCGCGGGCCGTGGCGATGATGCAAAACGAACAGACGAAATTACAACCGTCCTGAATTTTTAGATTGGCGCGCGTATGAGTATCGTAAAGGCCAATGGATTCGATGACAAAGGGCTTGCGCGAAATTTTACTGGAATGGACAACCAGCGGTTGGGCCTGCTTTTGCAGATTGTCATCCAGATAGCGGTCGATGGCCATTTTGTGTTCATTGCCCATGATTAAATCCACGCCTTGAATTTGACTGATGACATCCACCGCCATTTGAGCGTAGCAGCCGATTACCGCCACAAAGGAATCGGGATTTTTGCGTAAGCTTTGCCGCACGGCATTTCGGCACTTGGCGTCGGCCTGCTCGGTAACCGTGCAGGTATTGATAATCGTTAAATCGGCCTTCTGCCCAAATTCGACAATCTGGTAGCCCTGCTGTTTGAGCTTGTTGGCAATGATGGCTGTTTCTGCCTGGTTCAGGCGGCAGCCCAGTGTATGTAAAGCAACCGTTGGCATGGGTGCGATGATTCTCTCCGTTTTTAACCCTTCATTCTACTCGTTTAATTAAAGCTTCAAAATTTAACGGTAATCTGTCCGTTTGTCAAACTTAAATCTTTGAATATTCATTCTTTTAGGAAGGAAGCCTGACCTTTTAATATCGGCATTTGATTTTTATTAAAAGAACGAGTTCTTTTTACATTTCCGCAAATTTTGTCGTATATTAGACGCAGGCATTGGGGAACCAATCATGAAGGAATTAAAAGCATTTACGGAATGCGAATTACAGTTTTTAAAGGAGACGCTGGAAAAAACAAGCGGTTTGCTCTTTCCGGATGATGCCACGCGTTTTGGCTCCTTAAAATTTCATTTTTACTCGACGGCAAAAGCGAATGAATACCATTTTCAGATTTTCTGGGGACCGCACAAAATTTTTTCCCGTAAACACGTTCAAAGCGCGAATAAAGACGAACTGCTGCGGGATTTGCAACTGGCCCTGAAAAAATCGGCCAATTCTATCGTCAGGGCCGCCATTCAATACTGTGAAGACCGTTTAAATGATTTCCTGCAGATTGAATTACAGCCTTTGTTAAACAAACATGGACTCGATCTTTTGCAGCTTGATATAAAAGTCCGTCAATCGAAAAAAGCACTGCCGGCGGGCGCCAATGGCGGCTGGCCGGTGTGGTGCCTGCTGATGGCCTGGACCGATGAATTCGGCGAATTTCAGGAATTTGTTCATAAAATTGTTTTTGATGTACAGCGCAAAATGTTCAACATCTCCGCCGCCGACATCGTTAAGCAGTTTATTAATTACCGAAACAGTTTACTGTAAGCCGCATTGCAAATATTGCTCTGAGGACATAGCCGATTGAAGGTCAAGTTCTGCCGACTCACACGAAGTTTTTTATACCAGCCCCTTCTCTAAAGGAGCACAACTGTAAACAACAAAGCTTTGATTTATTTAATATATCGATAGCCGGTTTTCAGCCTTTTCTGCAGATGTCATGGAAAGAAAAGTGAGGTGTCGGTAGAGGCAGGATAAGGTTAAAAAAAAAGAAAAACTTCTTTCTCATTCTTTCAACCACCGATTTCCTTAATTTAACCACTCAATCAATGAGACCGCATTATCGACAGATATGGCCTATTTATCCAGGCGGGGCAAGCTGGGGGCACCAAGTGAAAGTATGTTGGGTATGGAAAGTCGGTTAGCTAAGGTCCTTAAACCTTAAAAATACAGTAGAATCATGTGTTTCATACTGAATGTCTCCCAAAATTTCAAACAAAGACCTCATAATCGATTGATATTTAAAGGAATAAATTAGCTGAATGTATGAAAAACTCACCCCCTTAATCCCCCGCCTTGCTCTGTGAGTCTTAGACGAAGAGAGGTGGATAAGGGCATACCTAACGTGTTAGTAAGTATGAGGTTAGTAGGTGAGTTGTAAAAATGATCTTAGAAAAAATATTGTAATCTTAAAAAATTTGGGGGACATTCAGCATGTGTTTCATATCCTTGTAAATAAAACCTATTTTAATTATATTAGAAAAAAAGGAATATAATGAGCGTAAACGAAATTAAAAAAAAGCTGAAGAAACTTCCTCCTTATTTAGAGCCTGAAATCTTGATATGTGGAACTAAGCGCGTAAAATATATAATTTTTAAAGTTGGAGTATATTAAAATGACACCATCAACTTTGTATTTAAAAATAGCGTTCCATTTTATTATTATTTCTTTATTATTCCTTCATTCAATTTATGCTCAGGAAATTAAATCCAAAGAAGAATTTCATATTAATCCTTTAATCAATGGATCTAAGGTTAAAAAGCTTGAACCTTATTCAAGGAAAGTAAAAACAACTAAATCAGCGAGTGACGGCCTATTCAGTAAGAGCTCTACGCATTCTTCTGTCGACGCAGTGAGTGTAGTAACCTTATCTGAATTTTATCTTAATGGAATAATTAGAGGTAACGTGGAACCTGGTGCTGAAATAAAACTCAGCTGGCAAAAAGCTACTCAAGAAGAACAGCATCTTCCTGCTGAAATAACCTACGAACTAATCATAGACGATAATCCTGATTTTAACGATCCGACTCACTACACAACCACAGATACTTTTTATACGCTTCGCATAACCGATCCTGGTGTTCATTATTGGTACGTAGTTGCCAGAAACCTTGCTGGAGATGAATTATCAAGCAAAAATACAGCACATTTTTATTCTTCTATAGATACCAGCGCCTATTCTTTGTTCGATATGACATTGGATAATTACTGGATATATGATTATTATTATAATCAGGAATATTTTAATTTACCTTCAGCTCCCAAAACGGAATATAACGCCATTGCTAAAGCCGAAATCAAAAATGTTTATTTTGAAAATGATGTATTTAAGATTACTATAGAAGAAACGATATACAAGGATGATGGCAGTAAATTCACAAATGTTAATACAATTACTAATGCAAAAGATTACCTGACTATTAACGATGATTATTTTGATATTATTCTGTACCAGGATTCCTTATCACAGGATACAAGCTGGAGCATTTCAGATGGAATCGTTTGTAATGCTTATTTCAAACTACAGAATGCGTCCTTTAATTTTAATAATGAAACCTATGCCGGGCAGAAGGTTACGGCTTCGGGCAGTATTTGTATAGTGAGTTATGACTTTAAGGATACGCTATTTACTGCGCCCCATATCGGGATTCTATATAAGAATTATATAAAATCATCAGACATTATTACCCAACGAAAGTATAATCTGGTTAATGGAAAAATCGGAGGAGTCTATTACGGTGTGCCCCATAGCCCGATTGGCATTGAGGTTGAAGCTTCAGATGAAGGATTAAAAATCAGCTGGCTGAGAAATTTTGAAGATAATATTATGGAATACAGAATTTACGGTGGATTCAACCAACAACCCGACAACTTACTGGGTACAACTTCCGATACCTCTTATACGATTACAATTCCAGATTTTTCAAATTCATCAAATTATTATCTTGCAGTGAGTGCTGCGACAGAGGATGGTGTCGAAGGAGTAAAGCGAACGATCACCCTGCAAAGATTGACCTTGGCTGAATTTTCTGTTAATGATGTAAGTAAAGACACCGTTGAACTTGGTGCTGAAATAAAACTCAGCTGGCAAAAAGCTACTCAAGAAGAACAGCATTTTCCTGCTGAAATAACCTACGAACTAATCATAGACGATAATCCTGATTTTAACGATCCGACTCACTACACAACCACAGATACCTTTTATACGGTTCGCATAACCGATCCTGGTGTTCATTATTGGTACGTAGTTGCCAGAAACCTTGCTGGCGATGAATTATCAAGCAAAAATATAGGACATTTTTATTCTTCTATAGATACCAGCGCCTATTCTTTGTTCGATATGACATTGGATAATTACTGGATATATGATTATTATTATAATCAGGAATATTTTAATTTACCTTCAGCTCCCAAAACGGAATATAACGCCATTGCTAAAGCCGAAATCAAAAATGTTTATTTTGAAAATGATGTATTTAAGATTACTATAGAAGAAACGATTTACAAGGATGATGGCAGTAAATTCACAAATGTTAATACTATTACTAATGCAAAAGATTACCTGACTATCAACGATGATTATTTTGATATTATTTTGTACCAGGATTCCTTATCTCAGGATACAAGCTGGAGCATTTCGGATGAAATCGTTTGTAATGCTTATTTCAAACTACAGAATGCGTCCTTTAATTTTAATAATGAAACCTATGCCGGGCAGAAGGTTACGGCTTCGGGCAGTATTTGTATAGTGAGTTATGACTTTAAGGATACGCTATTTACTGCGCCCCATATCGGGATTCTATATAAGAATTATATAAAATCATCAGACATTATTACCCAACGAAAGTATAATCTGGTTAATGGAAAAATCGGAGGAGTCTATTACGGTGTGCCCCATAGCCCGATTGGCATTGAGGTTGAAGCTTCAGATGAAGGATTAAAAATCAGCTGGCTGAGAAATTTTGAAGATAATATTATGGAATACAGAATTTACGGTGGGACAAGCCAACAACCTGATAGCTTGTTGGGTACAACATCCGATACCTGTTATACGATAAAAAACCTGGATTTATTAAAATTACCACAATATTATCTTGCGGTGAGCGCTGTTACAGAAGAGGGTATCGTTGGATTAAAAAGTTCGGCATACGAAGTTTCAAATACTCTCAAAGCAATTTTACTGGGGCAAATTATACTCAAGCAAAACTATCCAAATCCATTTAAATCCGAAACCACTATAGAATTTATTCTGCCTAAAGACCTTAAAACTCACATTGAAGTGTTCAATTCAGCCGGTCAAAAAGTGGCTACAATCACTAATAAAGAATACAAAGCAGGAGCGCATAGCGTCAAATTTTATGCTAAAAATCTGGCCAGTGGTGTTTACTATTATCGTCTAACTGCCGGAGAAAAAACAGCTGTAAAAAAGCTGGTCATTTTAAAATAACCTATTGTGAATAAATCTGATCTACTATACGGCTATTGCGAGCACAGCATTAGTTGCTAAGCGATTGATCTTTAACGGTATAGGTTATTTATTGCGTCTTATGGTATTTGAGTATTCGTCCTTTTTATTCTTCCGGAACCGGCCATAAAAATCGACCGCTTTGCAGAAAATGTTCAATCTGCTTTACGCTGTGTTCGGCTTTGCGCAGTACGGCTTCGTGAGAATTGAAGGCGTTGTGCGGCGTAAAAATTACATTGGGCAATTGTTGCAGTTCTTTTATTTTTTGTAGCAGGGGATCGCCGACCTTGGCGGCTCCTGAACGCAAAAAGATCGCTATTTTACTTTCCTGTTCATACACGTCCAGCGCCAAACCACCAAGATGCCCCTCTTTTACCAGCCGATAAAGATCGTCGATAGGCGAAAGTTCGCCGCGGGCCACATTGACAAAAATGACTCCGGCAGGCGCTTTTTTTAGCAATTGGTAGTTGAAATATCCTCTGTTTTTTTTGGTTAAATTCATGGCGCTGACAACGATATGCGCCTGTGCAATGCCTTCTTCCAGTTCAACGTAATTCGTGTCGTCAAATTTTTTCACCAGATCCACGCCGTAAACGTTCATGTCCAGGCCCTTGCCAATTCTTACCACTTCGTGGCCGATATTTCCCACGCCCACCACCAGTAAATTTTTGCCGGAACATTCGTAGCCGGTTAAGCCGCTGCGCGAAAAGCTGTTAAAGCGTTCCATTTGCAAGAGGAGTTTGCGCAACAAACTCATCCACAAAAGCATGGCCTGCTCGGCAACGGCTCGATTGCAGTAAAGAGGCAAATAGCCCATCTGACCGGAAAAACCCGTGCTCTCGCGGTAATCCTGCATGTGATTGTAGCCCGTACTGCGCGAAAGAATGGCGGTTAATTGGGACGCCCACTGCTCCGGAATATGCGACTGCGTGCGTGTGCTGATCACGCTTGCCGGCGGCGTTTGATGTCCCGTCTCCTGTATGGTCTCTCTGGCAAAACCGGCTTTGATAGAGGAGGGTAAATATTTCTCAATCAAAGCCCGCTCTTCGTCAAATGCTTCGTAAAAAAATACATCTACCTGCGACAATGCCTGCTCCTTTTTTTCTCTTATTTTACGGATTTGAACCATTCAGAGCAAGGGAGTGGATATTTTTAACTACCAGGGCAGCAAATCCGCATCTAAAAAACATTTCCGCAGGGATTTAAGCAACTAAAAAGAGCACAGATAAGTCACAAAGGGTTTTAAAATTAAAAATGGTTTCAATTACCCTCATCCCCTGCACCTCCTCTCCTAAAATAGAAGTCCGGCAGTGGTGAACAGATTGCCGACAGTGCAAGCAACCAGTGCAGGCAACCAGTGCAGTGCACGCGATCTTTATTTAACGCTGTAAGGCATTCCCATCACTGTATCATGACAGACCGGCGACTATTCAACTCAACCATTCACCAGTCAATACCTAAAAAGCAGCGGTTGTGTTAGCGCCTGGTGGGCGGCGGATACAAATTGCCGGAAGGAAGGATAGGTCTCCGGCATAATCCTTATTCGTTGAATGGCAAAAGTCGCTTTAATTGTCAAACATTTTTCATTATTCGCCTTTACGGTTACGAAATAGCGTCCAAACGGTGATTTAAAATCTTGCAAAACGGGTAATGTTTGAACTTCCCAGGACTCAGGATAATCGATGGTCAGACGCAGTCGTTTTTCAAATTTAAAGCCCAGCGCCACAGGATGAACGCGCTGCGGAGAGCGAAATAGTTGCCATAGTTCGGAGCGAATTAAATTTCCCGGTGTAATGGTTAAAGAATGGGCCGAACCGTCGGCGGTGTTTTCAAGTCGTAAACGCGCCTTAATCGTTAAAGAATCTACGAAATCCGCCAGGCCGCTAATGTGAAATGATTGCAAAGTAAAAGGTACGTCCAGGCGGCATAAAAAATCTTCCAGCCATTGTTCTTGCTCCTTCCGATTAAAGGATAAAAGGATGGCGCGCAACCGGGCGGCCGGCGAGCCGTTGAAGACAAACGAAAAGTCGCCGAAGGCCGATCCGTTTTCTTGAATTTTCAGATATCCGCGCACTGTTGTTCTGTTGTGCACGGTAGAATCGTTCGGGAGGCGAATTAATTCAAAGTCATTTTCTTCTTTTATGATTAAGCCCCACACATTTTGTAAATACCAGGGCGTAAATCCAAACGGCGCCCCTTTGTGCGTAGGATCGAGATAAATTCGTCTGCCGTCAGCCAGTTCGGCAACGGCGATTACATGGTTAAAGCGAAAGGGCGTGGCCAGGCTGGTGTCCAGTTTGCCATTTTGCCGGGTGGAAATCAGAACGGGATACATCTTAAGATGGGCGGCCTTAGCCATGGCGCACATCAGGGTGACCATATCTTTGCAATCACCGTAGCGATTTTCAAAGACCTCTGCGGCAAAATGAGGTTGAAAACTACCGATACCAATGGCGATGGCCACGTAGCGAATGTGGTCGCGCGTCCACTCATAAATTTTTTTAATTTTTGCCATTTTGCTTTGCGCGCCGCCCAGTAAATCTACAGTAAATGTTTTAAGCCGCTGGTCGGGTTGCATGCGTTTCATGCTCAGACCGGCGTACCAGTTGGCAACGTCTTGCCAGTCTTTAAATCCCAGCGGGGCAAAAAGCAGGTAGGCGGCCACTTCCGCGGCGGGCGGCATGGCCGGTTCGCGTATTAAGGGCGGCACGTCCTTTGCCTGCCAGCGATAAACTTTTTTAAAGCCAGTGGGTCGCTTAATACTGTCCGGTTGCAGGGTGTAATTGTAGGTTTTGTAGCGTAAATTCCAGGAGGAGGGAAAGGCCAGCTCAAAACGCGAGCGCAAAACGGGAATAAAATCCTGAAATTTCCAGCTATGGTAGAGCGTAAGATTGGAAAACACCATTCGATAGCGATATTCGATCACATCGCCCGGCTCCACATCGGGAAAGGTAAATTTTTTGGCTTTCTGGTCGGCGTAAAAGATGAATTGCGGATAAAGAAAGATGTCAAAGATTTGATCTTGTTTTAAGACCGAAATACGCCCGTCCGGATGGATGGTGCGCGCCTCGATTTTTTCGATCGAAGAGCTGCCGGGCGTGTAAGGGATGACAACGTTGGCGTAAGGTAAACCGCCGCGATCCAGAATGCGAATCACCTTGCGCCGTTCGAAGATGGTGAGTTTGATCTCTCCTTTGCCTTCCACCGTTACCTTCCCTTCGTCAAGCAAGATTACAGCGTGAGCCTGTGGATAATCTGTGCTATCGGTCAGGTTTGCCAGCGAGAGCTCTTTCCAGTTCAGTTGTCTGGCCCACTGGTTGGAGGAGCAGCCGAATTGCAAAAGAGAGAAGGCCAGCGCCGGCAAAAGTAGTTTTCCAATAGCGTGGCGCTGAACTGCTTTTCGCACTTTTTTTTCGTAAAATACTAACGACGCAAAGGGCTTTAAAAACATTTGTTCTCCGAATTTTAAACCTCTAAAAATAAAGTAATCATTTTAAATGAAAAAGATTTCGGTTCAGAAAGCAAGTTTTTTTGTACTTTCTTTTGGGTAGAAAAAATAATCGGTCTTTTGCCTTCTGTATTTTTGCGTTAAAGCTGGGTATGGCGGCCGTACGACAGGCATTGATTTCTATAAAGAGAAACAAATAACTTGTGTGTTTCATTGATTTATTCATTTTAAATAGTTAAATTACTTCCTTTTCTGTCTGATGTTTTGCCTGAAGGAGGTTAGAATGCGTCTTTTAATTTTGAGTTTGTTGGTTTTAACGGGAAGTTTAATCATGAGTTGTCAATCTGAAAAAATCGATCCGCCCATTGCCGAACGGATTGCCCACCGCGATACCATGTTCAATGATGTGCGCGTTGATTATTATTACTGGCTGCGCGATCGCAACAATCCTAAAGTCATCGAATATTTAAAAGCAGAAAATGCTTACACCGAGGCTATGATGGCCCACACCAAATCGCTGCAGGAAAAATTGTACAGGGAAATGGTGGGGCGCATAAAAGAAACCGATCTTTCGGTGCCGGTTAAAAAAGGGGATTATTTTTACTACACGCGCACCGAAAAAGGCCTGCAATATCCGATTCACTGCCGGAAAAAAGGCAGCCTGGAGGCAGAAGAAGAGGTGATATTGGATGAAAACGAACTGGCTCGAGGTCACAAATATTTTAATCTGGGCGTGTTCGAGGTCAGTCCCAATCATCGTTTTCTGGCCTTCTCGGTGGATACCACGGGCAGCGAAACGTACACCATTTACATCAAAGATCTGAAAACCGGCAGGCTGTTTGAAGAGAAAATTGAAAACACTTATTACACCCTGGCCTGGGCCAATGACAATCAGACCTTTTTTTACACCGTGCTGGATGCGGCTAAAAGACCTTTTAAACTGTTTCGCCATCAACTGGGTCGCGATGCAAAAGAGGATGTGCTGGTGCACCACGAAACCGACGATAAATTTTTTATTACGGTACGACGCAGCAAGAGCGGAAAATTCATCTTTCTGAACCTATCCAGTCAGGTTACTTCCGAGGAGCGTTTTTTAAAGGCCGATCAACCATTAAAGCCTTTTAAAGTATTTCAACCGCGCCAGTACAAAGTGGAATATTCCCTCGCTCATCAGGGCGATTATTTCTACATTTTGACCAATCAGGATGCCATTAATTTCAAATTGATGCGCACCCCGTTGAACAAAATTAAACCGGCTTACTGGCAGGAAGTCATTGCGCACGATCCGCAGGTGATGCTTGAACAGGTGGAAGCTTTTAAAGATTACCTGGTGGTGTTGTTACGTGATAATGGGTTAAAAAGAATCCGCGTGAGCGATATGAAGAATAACGAAATTCACTTTATCGAATTTGAAGAGCCGCTGTACACGGTTTATCTCACCGGCAATGCAGAATATAACTCACGCACCTTACGCTTTAACTACCAGTCTTTAATTACCCCTTCTTCTATTTACGATTACAATCTACAAACCCGGGAACGGATATTAAAGAAGAAAAAAGAGGTGTTGGGCGGTTACGATCCGGCAAATTACCAGATGGAACGCATCTGGGCCACGGCCAAAGACGGCGTAAAGGTGCCCATTTCACTGGTTTACAAAAAAGGCTTGAAAAAGGACGGTACCAATCCCGCTTTACTGTACGGATACGGTTCGTACGGCATCAGTCGCGATCCGTATTTTTCTTCCAATATCTTTAGCCTGGTGGATCGCGGATTTGTTTATGCCATTGGTCATATCCGCGGCGGCGGAGACCTGGGTCGTCGGTGGTACGAAGACGGCAAACTGCTAAAGAAGAAAAATACCTTTACCGATTTTATCGCCTGTGCGGAGCATTTGATTAATGAAGGGTACACCTCAGAAGATAAATTATCCATCGCCGGGGGAAGCGCCGGAGGTTTGTTGATGGGCGCGGTAACCAATATGCGCCCGGAACTGTTCAAAGCGGTCATCGCTCATGTGCCTTTTGTGGATGTGCTCAATACCATGCTTGATCCCACCCTGCCTTTAACGGTTATCGAATACGATGAATGGGGCAATCCCAATGAAGAGAAGTACTACTGGTACATCAAGTCTTACTCGCCGTACGACAATGTGAGAGCGCAAAACTACCCCAATATGCTGGTAACGGCGGGATTGAATGATCCGCGGGTTAGTTACTGGGAACCGGCCAAATGGGTGGCCAAATTGCGTGCCACCAAAACCGACGACAATTTGCTGCTGCTCAAAACCAACATGGGCGCGGGACACTCGGGCGCTTCCGGACGCTATGACTATCTTAAGGAAGTAGCTTTTGATTACGCGTTTTTGATTGATCGTATTTTGGATGGTAAATAGAGGCTTGAAAGGAGTTTTTTTAATTACGAATTACGAATTACGAATTGTCCTGTCGGTGTACTGGGTCTGGTGAGGGGAGAGGAGTCATTCCGGCTGAGCGTAGTGAGAGGCGGAATCCACTGCATTTTGAAAGGGATTCCTGCTTGCGCAGGAATGACATGGAAGGGTGGAAGGGATTCCTGCTTGCGCGGGAATGACTGGCACGGTGTCATTCCGGCTGAGCGTAGTGAGAGGCGGAATCCACTGCATTTTGAAAGGGATTCCTGCTTGCGCAGGAATGACATGGAAGGTTGAAAGGGATTCCCGCTTGCGCGGGAATGACGTGGAAGGGTGAAAGGGATTCCCGCTTGCGCGGGAATGACTGTGGGGGTGCGCGGGAATGACTGTTGGACGAGGAAGAGGTACGAAACAAAGGCCATCCCGGGAAAATCCCTTTCAAAATGATTAGCGAATAATCTTCCAGTTTCCATTTGCCCGGGGCGAAATGACCTTTTGAGCTTTCATGTATTCAATTAACAGGTTGCGAATTTCCTGATCCGATTTGAAGATGATCGGCGCATTTTTGGCTTTGGCCGCGGCCATGTGACCGCCGCCTCCGGTTGCCCGGTAACTGTTCATGGCCACCCTGTAAGTCTTTTTCATATCCAGTGGCTGACCTGTTTTAAGATCAGTCAGATCGACAATGCGTCGGCCCACTGGCTTGCGAACGTCAATTTTGTAGCTGATGCCTTCGGCCATGTCGTAGTTGTAGCCGGCCACTTTGGGATTGTGTTTTAACTTACCGTCCTTTAATTGATAATAACGCGCTGAGTATTCCAGAAAATCTTTGATCTGCTGACCGGTCATCTCCACGGTGTACAAAAAATTTTCGTAGCGATACATCTTGTAAACATCCTTCACGCGCACCGCTCCGGGCGGAAGAGCAAAACGATCGTCGAAGCAGGCGGCAAAAGAGATGTCGGCGCCGGAAAAATGCAATTGCGTTTGATGAATTAAATCCATAAAGGGCGTGTCCTGCCAGCGGGCTTTAGCGGCGCTCAAAGAGTCCGTCAATGTGCAGATGACCGTGCGCGTGTATTCCAGCGTCTTTTTATGGAAGGGAAGGGCCAGGTCTAATATGGCTTTGGACGCTGGTACGTCGTTTAAAGGCTCCAGCCAGCCGTCAACGGCCAGCACTTTGTAAGGCAGGCGATCCGAATCGGTCGGCTGAACAATGATTTGCGCCACGGCTAAATTTTGCGCCCATGATCCGGCATTGAGTAGCAGAGTGGTGCGTTCAGTAAATTGTAAAAAGTTAGAAGCGTCTTTTTGCGGGGCGGTTTTTCCTTTTCGGCCGATTTGCCGGTGAGAGTGTCCGGCAAAGACCACATCAAACAGGGGAATCTGTTCGGCTACCAGCCGTGAAGCGTTTTCGTTGGGCAGCCCCAGCCGGTCGGTCTGTTCGGCGCTGTAATCGGCGTTAAAGCCGGCATGGAACGAACCAACCAGCACGTCCACGTGGGGACGTATCTGCTCCGCCCAGTAGCGGGCACTTTGCACCATATCTTCCCAGTCAATGCCAGGGTAAAGCGTGGAATCCAGCCACATGGGGATGCCCGGCGTTGTCAGCCCCAGCACGCCCACTCGAATGCCGTTAACCTCAAAAAGGGTATAGGGCTCAAAAAAGGTGCGTCCGTCGGGTAAAACGCCGTTTGCGCTGAGCCAGGCAAAATTCGATTCTTTCATGGCTTTGTAATAAACTTCCACGCCCTGTTCGATGTCGTGGTTGCCCACCGTAAAGGCGTCGTAGCCCATGTAGTTCATGACCAGAATCATCGGGTTAAGGCGCGTGTCTTCGATTTTATTAAAATAGTAGGTGAGCGGGGTGCCCTGCAACAAATCACCACTGTCAATCAATAAAACGTTTTGGTGTTTCAAACGATATTCCGTAATTTTGCTGTAAGCGCGCGCCAGACCGTAAGGCGCCGGTTGATCGGTAACATAGTTGTAAGGATAAATCCGGCCGTGCACGTCGGTGGTTTGTAAAATGTAAAGCGTGTCGGCCTGACCGGCAAAAAGCAGCGAAGTAAAAAGGCTTAGAAGCAGAACAGGAATAATCGTAATGCCACGCGTTAGGCGTTTTATAGATTGAAAACGAAACATATTAAACTCCCTTAAAATGATAACGACGAAGAGAAGGTACAAATAATTTTAACGTGTGTAAAATCAGAATGAGGTGATCGTTGACGCAGCACGACAGAAAAGCCCTGGGCAAAAGGGGGGAAGCATTGGCTCAGCGCTTTTTGCAAGAAGCCGGTTACCGCGTTGTCGCCCGAAATTATCGCCATGGACGCGGCGAAATCGATTTGATTGTGCATAATGAAGAGGCGCTGGCCTTTGTGGAGGTTAAAAGCTACCACGCCCAACCGCTTGATCTGCCGGAATTGCGCGTACACAAGGCCAAACGCCGAAAAATCATCGAAACGGCTTACGGCTTTTTAGAAGAGCATCCGGTTTTTGAAGGCTACCATCTGCGTTTTGACGTGATTATTGTGGATTTTTCCGCCTATCCGGCGCAAATCACCCATTACCCGGCGGCCTTCTGGCTGGAGGAGCCGTTTTGATAAGCTAAAATATGTTCTTTGTGTTCAAATCGAAATCTAAAGCAGCGAAGCCATTTCCGCAGGGATTTAAGCAACCACAGAGCGCACAGCACACAGCACGCAGAGAAGTCACCAAGAGCGCAAAGAATGTTAAAAATTTAAAATAGTTTCAAGTGCCCTCACCCCTTTGATCTCCCTTTCCCAGAATAAAAGTCTGGGAAAGGGGAACGCTGAACGTGGACAGTTGCCATTCAACCATTCAACCATTCAACAAATCAACTAATTAACTATTCAACCAATCCAGCAGCACAAAAATTTTCGAATCCCTCCCGGGCGAGACAGATGCTACGAGGGAAGTATCCTAAAGCGCTTGCCTTTGTTGAAAACAGCTGGTACGTCGGCATCTCGCCTCATCAACTATCTTAAAAAGGCGCCGCAAATTTAAGTAACACGTGACAAGTGTCGTGTTGGGCGTCGTGAGTGAATAATCTACTTTTTAGGCGCAAGGCATTACCATTACTCAAAAGTTATTCTGCAGGTTTTGGTTAAGTTTTCTGTTTTTCTTTTGAACCCCGTCTCCTTTTTTTCTATATTCCTTTTTTTGATTAAGTAACATTTAATTAAAAAAAGGAGTGAGTATGTTCAAAAACCACCCCAAAGGACTGATGACGCTCTTCTTTACCGAGATGTGGGAGCGTTTCGGATTTTACACCATGCTGGCGGTTTTTACGCTTTATATGGACGAGGTGTTTGGTTGGTCAGACGCCTACAAGGGTCAGGTTTACGGCATCTATCTGGCTTTTGTCTATTTTACGCCCATTGCCGGTGGCTGGATTGCCGACCGTTTTTTAGGGTATCGCACCACGATCAAGATTGGCGCCATTGTGTTAGCCATAGGGTATGCCTTGCTCGCCCTGTCCAATGTTGATCGCGTGTGGATTTTCTTTGTGGCTCTTGGAGTCATCATTATTGGCAATGGATTATTTAAGGCCAATATTTCGGTGCTGGTGGGCAATCTCTATCCGTTGGGCAGTCCAAACAAAGACGCCGGTTACAATATTTTTTACATGGGAATTAATTTGGGCGCTTTTCTGGCGCCGCTGGCTGCTACCGCTTTGCACAAATTTTTTGGAACGTATCAAAGCGCGTTTGCCGCAGCCGCTGTGGGCATGCTGCTTTCTTTTATTGTGTTTGAAATCTGGAAAAGTAATTATATGTATGCCGACCATGCTTCGGCAGAAAACAAGGCCGATGAAACCACGCGCGAAGAAAAGGTGGATCCGGCCATCGAAAAAGAGCGCATCTTTGCTCTGCTAACCATTTTTGCCATTGTTATCTTTTTCTGGATGTCGTTCCATCAGAACGGTTTTGCCTTAACGTTATTTGCCCAGCGTTCCATTGTGAGATCGGAATGGCTAAGACCGGAGACCTATGCTACCTTTAATCCGCTTTTCATTCTGATTTTAACTCCTGTTATTGTTGCTTTCTGGGGCTGGCTCAATAAAAAAGGCAAAGAACCTTCCACGCCGGCTAAGATCGGCTGGGGAATGTTTATCTCGGCTATGGCCATGGTCATTATGGTTATTGCCTCGGCCATGGGCGGCGACGCCGACGCCAACAACATGTCGCCCTGGTGGCTGATTTCTACCTATTTCGTCATTACGATAGGCGAGCTGTGCTTGAGTCCCATGGGGCTTTCTTTCGTCTCCAAGGTGGCGCCTCAGCGCATGCGCGGCCTGATGATGGGCGGATGGTTCGGAGCAACCGCCATTGGCAATTACCTGTCGGGATTCATCGGCGGATTTTACAATACGCTGACCCATACTCAGTTCTTTGCCATCTTAACCGTGCTCTTACTGCTGTCGGCTCTTATGGTAAAAATATTCTTGAATAGATTGGAACACGCCACGCGCGGCACTTGATAGAATTATTTTGAAGGTTAAATGACAGCGGAGGCGGGTAGATCGGTAATCTGCCGCCTCCGTTTTTTTTTGATTAAATATTGTTTAATTCATTCACGGCTTCTTTTACGGTGTTTTTGGTCTTAAATACGCGATTCATCTGCGAAATGGACATGATGCTGTTAATTTTTGGAGAAAGCTCGGCTAACATAAGATGTCCCTCAATGGCCTGAATCTTTTTTAAGCATTTAATGATGGCGCCCATGCCCATGCTGTTCAACCAGCGAACGTTTTTCATGTCGAATACGAATAGTTTTAACCCCTCCTTAATCAGATGATCCACATGTTTTTCCAGTTCTTCGGTTTCTGGCGGGCCCATGAGCTTACCCTGCAGCTTAAGGACCGCTACTTTGAGCTGGATATTTTCTTTAATTTTCATGGCCTGTCTTCCATGTTAATTGGACTTGTTATTTCTAATTTTCAAGGTTGCTCAATTGGATGAGCAGGCTTTCATGAATGCGATCGATAGCGCTAAAATGGCCATCAAAATTGTTAGCGATAAAAGAGAAGATAATCCAGCGGCCGGAACTATCGCGCAAATAGCCCGAATGGCTGCGGACGCTTTCGATTAAGCCGGATTTAAGGCGTGCGTTTTTAGCCAGTTTGGTGCCAACCCCCCATTTTTTAAAATAGCCCACATCGTTCGGATCGCCGGCCAGCGAAAGCGAATGCAGGTAGTCTGTAAACTGTTCGTCGTGGCGCATGGCGTTTAAAAATTCAACCATTGTCCGAACCGTGATGGCGTTCGTGCGCGACAGACCGCTTCCGTCGGAGAGATGGAGCCCCTCGGTATTGACCTTTAAATCTTCCAGAGTTTTTTTAATAACATTTAATCCGTGTTTGGTGTTGCCGTTTCCGCCCCGTTCAATAGAAATGGCTTTGACCAGCATCTCGCAATAGAGATTGATGCTGCGTTTATTGATTTGTTCGATAATCTTTTTAAGTGGCGGCGAGGTGGTTTCTGCCAGCAGGATTTGACGCCTGGTCCTGGCTGGCTTTTTCAACGTCAGCGCTTTTCCCGTTACGTTAATACCGTTTTTTTGCAAAAAGGTTAAAAAATATTGAGCGGCAAAAAGCGCCGGATCAGGTATGGAACCTTTAATCGTAAACGAGTCCACGCCTGCCGGAACGGTGCCGAAAACGCGCGCCTTAAATTGCTGCGGAGCGCAATAAATGTATGCATTGTCGCCGCTGCCGGCCGGGCCGGTTAGCACGTGATTCTCAAAAGATAAGCCAGAAATGTAAGGCCTGGTTGCAAGAATTGCAGCCGGCTGCCCAACGGTTCGAGACGGTTTAAAGATCAAATAATAAAGGTTGTCATGAATGCTCAGCGCCGGCGATGAGGCGCCGTAGTAATTGCCCATATCGACCCACGCCCAGTTGTCGGGGATGGGATGAGGATCAAATAGAGTGGCATCGGCAATAATATCGCCTTCAATGCGCCTGATGCCTTTTTGTTTTAAAGCCTGCACCCAGCTTAAAAACAGCGAATCGAGCGGAAGACTGCCCGGAACGACCGCTGAACCCAGTGTCGGATCACCACCTCCTTTTAAAATAATGTTGCCTTTTATTTGACCGTTTGGGGCGATAAAGCCGTCTGTTAACACACAGGTCTTAAAAGTGTAATCGGCGCCCAGAATTTTAAGCGCCGCGCCGGTGGTAATCAATTTAAGGCACGAAGCAGGAGCCAGCGCAAAGCGGATGTTGTGCTCAATAACAGGTTTTTTGGAATCGGCGTAAATGGCGTAAAGACTCCATTGTGCGTTTTTAAGAAGTCCGGTCGTTTCCTGAGTTTGGATGTAGCGCTGAAAGTTAAAGTCTGCCGATTGACTTTGTACCAGAGACAAGACCAGCAGAGGTAACCAGAACAATCGATTAAAAATTCTCATCATTCGCTCCACCGAAAATTTTTGATCATGATCGCTAACACTATGGTCGATACTCGGAATTTTAGCTTCAGAATTTAAGATGTGAAAAAATTTAATTGATACCCATCTATTTATTACTGTTAAGAATTTGATGAATTGGAGTCTAAAATGCAAATAATACTTATTTTAAAAGAATAAGCGATTGCACTTTGGTTTGCCGGCCAATCTGCAGCCTGGCAAAGTAAATGCCGGCGGGCAGGGCATTAGCCAGCCAGCGTTTTTGGTAAATACCGGCTGATTGAAAGCCGTTGGTCAGGGTGTCTATCCTTTCGCCAAGAATATTGAAAATATCCAGCCTGACCTGCCCGCTTTTAACCAGTTCATATTCCAGGATGGTATCGGGATTAAATGGATTGGGGTAGCAGTTAAAAAAACGTAGATTTTGAGGCGGCTGAGGGGGCGTTTGATCGATGGGCGTTGCCGGCTCGTATTCAAATGCCCCAAGATCCACGCGCCCGCCAGGAAAGTCGCTACCGGTGGCAGGATTTCCGGCGTCAATGGCCGGGCTGTTGCCTCTTAAATGATAGTCATAATTCGCTTCATCTACAAAAGAAGGATCATCGCCGATCACCTGGTTATCGCTGGCAATGATTTCCTGACATTTAAACCATCCATTAAAATCGATGAATACGTTGCCCTTAAACTCGGAAGCCGAACCTTTGAATGCATTGCTGCGGTAAAAGAGATTGTTTTCCATGCGGATGTCGGTGGCGCTGCCGCTGGCAATCCAGAAAAGGGGGCCTGGAATATTGGCCATGGTGTTGTTGATTAAATGGACTTTGTTAACGCCGTCAAATTGTATGCCATAGCCGTATTTGGAACTGTCGCCGCCGTCCACGTGCAAATCGTGGATCACATTGCGTTCAATGCGAATGGAATCCACATCTCCGCCGCTGACTCTGATGCCGCCGTTGCTTTCGTAAATATCGTTTCCGTAAATGAGAATGTCGTCCGAATCTTTGTTGATTTTTAAAGCCACGCCGTCGCTATCTTCGGAATCATGAAAACCGTGCATCTTGTTGTTAATGATTCTAAGATTGCGGGCCGCTTTCACGTCAATGGCGTTTTCTGAACCAGCCCCCAGCGTGGTGTACAAATTATTTCCTTCAATAAGCGTGCCGTAGTTTTGCTCGCTTTTGTAAAGTTGAATGCAGTCTCCCTTACAATCGTAAATGGTATTGTTTCTGAACACATTATCCAGGCCGCCGTCTAAAATGATGCCATGCGCGTCGTACTGATCGCTGCGTGTAAAATTATGAATAATGCAGTTTTCAATTAATGTGTAGCTTGCGCCGGCGATGTCAAAGCCATCTTTTTGACCATTGGTAATTTCACAATTTCTAAAAGTAATATAATCGCCTTTTAATTTAATGGTGTCGTAGTTTTTGCTGTCCATGTCGAAAATCAGGTCTTCAAAAGTCCAGTGCGTTGCGTAAATGCTGAAAGACGATTGTAAAATGATGCGAACCTGTTCATTTTGATAGGCCTTTACCACAATGGGCGCTTCCTGCGTTCCGGCTGGAGAAGAATCGCTCAAATACAGCTCTTCGTTATAAATTTGCGCCGGGCCTGATTGCGATCCTCTGACAAAAAGCGTATCTCCGGCCTGCAGGTGCGACATGCCTTCCGCAATGGAGTTAAATGGCTGTTCAAAACTGCCATCTCCGTTGTTGCCGGCCGTGTTGTCCACAAAATAAATTGATAATCCGAAGAGCATTTGTGACATAGTTAATATGATTAGAATGATTCGCAGCATATCTTATCTCCAGTTATGTAAATTTTTTGCACATTTAACAAAACAAGGTACGGGTAATATCAATTTGAACTTGCTTATTTTGCATTTTTTTTAATTTCAACCTAAATTTTACAAAAATTATGCCGTAAAACAAATTTAATGATTAAGTGTATTGATGTTGACATTATGGTTATAATCATTAAATTAAAATAAAGTAGGTCTTCGGAGAGTGGTCATGAAAAACTGTTCGCGTACGCTTTTAATTTTTATGTTTACCTTATTCTTACCATTGTTACTATCCGACTTAAATGCTCAACAATTAAAATGGTACAAAGTTTATTATAACGGGTTACAGGCCATGGAACGGGGGGAATACAGTGAAGCCGTTGAACACTTTAAGGCCTGTTTAAAAGTGAAGAATGTCGATCGAAAGAAGACTCGTGCTTACGGAACCACATTTATCCAATACTTTCCTCATCGAGAGTTGGGAATTGCGCTGTATCACCTTGGCATGAAAGAAGAAGCTCGTAAACATTTAATAATCTCCTTAAATCAGCAACCGTCTCTTCGGGCTAAAAGGTATTTACAATTAATAAAGGAGAGTGATACTGATGGCCCTCCCACTAGCGAATCAGTGTCAACAAAGCCCTCAGTGCCCGAAAAGCCTTTGCCGCCGACAAATACAGAGGCCAACAACATGAACCTGGTGGGCGAACGCCTGAGTATTGCCGTACTACCTTTTTCTAGCCAGGGAATCGGGACCGAGCTTCAGGATATAGATTTTTTGGACAAATTAATTACCGGTTTTGTAAATAGCGGTCGTTTTAAGGTAATTGAACGAGCCCAACTGGAAAGGATTTTGGAAGAACAAAAGTTAGGATTGTCCGGAATCATAGATCCGACGACCGCTGCGGAGATCGGTAAGGGCATTGGTGTGGATGCCGTTATTCTGGGTAGCGTTACACGCGCCGGGAATTCGCTTAGTATTGACGCCCGTTTAATCGATACGGAAAACGCCACCATTATTTCTGCACAGGACGCCTATTCCAATAAGCTATCTATCTATCAGATTGCTGAAATGGTTAATCAATTGGCCGAAAAGTTTAAAAAAGATCTGCCCATCGTTCAGGGCTTGGTAATCAATGTTCAGGGAAACAGAGTAACGCTGGATATCGGGCTAAAAAAAGGGCTTAAAAAAGGTATGAAATGTCTGGTTTATCGAGAAGGCGATCCCATTGTACACCCTGTTACCAAAGAAGTGATAGGCCGCATCATTAATCAGGTATGCGAAGTACGGATTACAGAAATATTTCCAGCCTATTCGATGGCTGAAACTACAAAAATACTTTCCGGGCAGCCACAAAAACTTGATAAGGTTATTACAAAATGAAAGCCTTTAAATAGTGATTTTTGATAGAAAGTGTTCCCTATATTTTTCAAAAAAGACTCAAAGAGCATGTCGCAGGTAATGAATGGGGACTTAAAAAAATTATGGTGGGAGGAGTTAAAATACGATAAAAATGTAAGAAATATTTAAAACTGTTTAAAAATTAAAGGCTATTTAATAACTACCTTGTCTAGTCAATTCACTAAACTCAAACTCATTAAAAGGAGGATTTATGAAAAAGTTTTTTATCCTATCCATTATTTTGATTTTTGTATTCACAACCTCGGGTTTTTCTCAATTTGGGGAGATTTCGCGAAAGCCGCAGATTGAAGTTTTTGGCGGACTGGCGATTCCAATGGCACCAGATGATTTCAAAGATTATTTTAAAATGGGTTACAGTATTCACGGTCAATATGTGGTATTTCCTTCTCCAAAACTGGGGATTAGCTTTGGGGCAGCTTATGAACCTTTCGCGTTTGATGGCGACAAAATGATGGAAGATATCCAGGCGATGGATCCCTATACAGATTATTCTGGCGTGGGTATTGATGGAAGCGCCAATATCCTGGAATTCGGAATAGGCGTTAGACCTTATCTCACCTCGCCAGAAGCCACCACGCAATTTTTTCTGTTTGGAATGGGAACCTACAATATACTAAAAACAGAAGTTACCATAAGTTACAATGGCATTGACATGGGATCAGAAAGCGACGAAACTAAAAAAATGGGCGTGGCTGCCGGCGCAGGTTTAGAAATGCCCATGACCGAAACAATGAATATGATTATTCAAGGCCTGTACCGCATTATTTTTACCGAAGATGAGAATACAACTTTCCTTGGAATTACAGCCGGTCTGGTTTTTTAAATGTTTCTTACTGCATAAACATATTGAACGATATCGATTAAAGAGGGTGTAAAGTCTTCTTTTACACTCTCTTTGATTTTTATTTAAACGGCTCGTTAACAAGTATCAAGTTGAAATTAAAGGACTCAGGCCATGCGCGTGTTTAAAATCACCTCTTTTGTCATTTTCCTTACCGCTCTGGTTTTTGCCCAGAAATCCAGACCGGATTGGATCGAAAACAGACCTTTAGTTAAAGGGTATTACGTGGGGATTGGCTACGCTTCTAAGATCGAGCATCCTACCGACTACCATAAGGTTGCCATGGACAACGCCTTAAGCAATCTGGCTTCGGAAATCCAGATCAATATCAGCAGCCAGACCGTGCAAAAGGTGCTGGAAAGGGCCGGAATTTTACAGGATGAATTTAAATCTTACGTTCAGTCTTCCACCAAAGCAGAATTGGAAGGTTATGAACTGGTTGATAAATGGGAAAACGACCTTGAGTACTGGGTGTATTATCGGCTGTCCAGAAAAAAGTACGAGGCGTTAAAAAACGCCCGATTGGCCAAAGCCAGGGCGCTGGCGGTGGACATGCTGCAAAGAGCGCGGTCGGCTGAAGAAAACGGTAAAATCGATCGGGCCTTGTTGTTTTATTTTCAGGCGCTGCCGCCCATTGAAAAATATCTGGGCGAGCCGTTGCAAACAGAAATCAACGGGCAGCAAGTCTTTTTGTTTAATGAAATCTATTCCTCCTTACAAAGAATTTTGAGCGAAATTAAATTGCAGGCGCTCAATCCTCAGCTCAAAGGCAAATTGGGGCAGCCCGTTTCGCAGCCCTTAACGGTTAAAGCCACGCGCGGCGATTTGCCCGTGCAGAATTTGCCGATTGCTTTTGCTTTTGTGCGCGGCGCGGGGGATCTCATTAAAGAGGCCTTTACGGACGCGCGCGGAGAAGCGCACTCACGTATTTTAAGAATAAACGCGAACGACAATCTACAAATCGTGGTTGCCGATCTGGCTATTGAAAAATCAATCAGTCAAACCAACCCTTCGCCCCTATTAAAAGGAATAACTAATACGCTGGTGCGTCCGTCAACGCGATTTATGATCAACGTAAGCGGCTTGACCGCCTACATTGAAAGCCAGGAGGTCAATCTGGGCAGGCCGCTTGAAATTAAACAACTGGAACCGGCGTTAAAAAATATCTTAAGCAACAACGGCTTTACTTTTACTGATTCTCCGGTTGATGTTGATTTTATTATTAAGATTAAAGCCACGGCGCGTAAGGGCGCAGAGATGTATGGTCTGTATTCTTCTTTTGTCAATTTAACCTTTTCGGTGATTGACATGCGCAGCGGACAGGAAATTTACAAAAATGTTCTGGAAAATGTAAAAGGCATCGATTTAAATTATGAAAAAGCGGGCTTTAAGGCTTTAAGCAATGCAGCCAAAGCGATCAATGAAAAGTTAATTCCCGACTTTTTAAAGAAGATTCAAAAAAACTAACACAGCGCAGTCTCTAATAAGACTTTGATTGAAACGGGCGCAAGGAATTTGAAGCCAAAATTTATTCCCGCGCAAGCCCCACAGTCATTCCCGCGCAAGCGGGAATCCCTTCCACCCTTCCATGTCATTCCTGCGCAAGCGGGAATCCCTTCCATTATGCAGTGGATTCCGGCTCTCGCTACGCTCGGCCGGAATGACACCGGGCAGTCATTCCCACGCACCCCCCACGTCATTCCCGCGCAAGCGGGAATCCCTTTCACCCTTCCACGTCATTCCTGCGCAAGCAGGAATCCCTTCCAATATGCAGTGGATTCCGGCTCTCGCTGGGCTCGGCCGGAATGACACCGTGGCAGTCATTCCCACGCACCCCCCACGTCATTCCCGCGCAAGCGGGAATCCATTCCATTATGCAGTGGATTCCGGCTCTCGCTGGGCTCGGCCGGAATGACACCGGGCAGTCATTCCCACGCAAGCCCCACGTCATTCCCGCGCAAGCGGGAATCCCTTCCATTATGCAGTGGATTCCGGCTCTCGCTACGCTCGGCCGGAATGACACCGTGCAGTCATTCCCACGCACCCCCCCACGTCATTCCCGCGCAAGCGGGAATCCATTCCATTATGCAGTGGATTCCGGCTCTCGCTGGGCTCGGCCGGAATGACACCGGGCAGTCATTCCCACGCACCCCCCACGTCATTCCTGCGCAAGCAGGAATCCCTTCCAATATGCAGTGGATTCCGCCTCTCGCTGCGCTCAGACGGAATGACAGGTCGGCGCCCATTCAACCATTCACCTATTCAACCAAAAAGACGTTGCGTTACTCTTTGATTTTACCCGTGTGTCAGCTCATCAAAACCCGTTCATGGTGGAGCAGCCAGTGTTTTCGCCATAATCCTGCGCTAAACCCGCCTATTGTGCCGTCGGCGGCAATCACACGATGGCAGGGAATGATAATGGGAATGGGATTGCGCCCATTGGCCAGGCCAACAGCGCGCAGCGCTTTGGGATTGTGAATCATACGCGCAATGTCTTTGTAGCTCACCGTTTGCCCGAAGGGTATGGTTTGCAAGGCCTGCCAGACCTGTTTCTGGAATTCGGTTCCCCGCGGTTCCAGCGGCAGATTAAACGCAGTGCGTTCGGCAGAAAAATATTCTTCCAACTGCCTTCTGGCTGCTGTGGTAATGGAGTTGGGCGAATAGGTCTTTTCCGGCTGCGGCACAAATTGAATTTCGAGCAGGCCGTTTTGGTTTGCTACCAGTTTAATCCAGCCAAGAGGCGTGTTTAAATAGTCCCAATACACCGCCGTTTAAGCCTCAAATTTTTTCAATTCGTCTTCATCCAGAAGCGGCTTAAAGTCTGCTTTGTTCAGGTCGTTTTTGAGGATAAAGCGTGTCAGTAATTTTTTAACGGCGTTCTGAAATTCAACCTGCACCCATGGTTTTTCGATGTAAAAATCGATGTTTGCCTCATTTATGGCTTTGATGGTTTCCTGGTGGGTAGCCAGACCGGTTAACAACATTTTTTGCGTTTTATTCAGTTGTCCGTCCCGATTCAGGCGGATGAAAAAGTCGATGCCGTTTTCTCCGGGCATAATATGATCGCAAATAATTAAAGCCACTGGTTTTTGTTCTTCTTTAAGTTCCTGAAAAAGTTCTTCGGCCTCATCGGCTGTTTCGCAGGTGTGCAGCTCGCAATACTCTTCAAAAATTTCCAGGTCTTTTTTGACGGCCGCCAGAACCTCTCTTTGATCATCCACGCAAATGATTTGCAATTTTTCCATTCTAACCTCCGATTGGTAGTTTTATTGTAAACTTTGTGCCTTTTGGCGAACTTTTAACCTCGATGCTGCCCTGGTAGTCGGATACAATCCGCTGGACGATGGTCAGTCCCAGGCCCAGACCAAAAGATAAACCGCTTACCTTGGTCGTAACATTGGGTTGAAAGATATTGGGTTTGATCTCCTCCGGAATTCCCGGGCCGTTGTCTTCAATGGTTACAATAATTTCCGGCTTTTTAAATTGGGAAGAGATTTTAATCACTTTGTTTTCAATTTGCGCTGCATTCAATGCTTCGATGGCATTTTGAACCAGATTCATCCACAATTGAACCAATTCGCCCTTATTAGCTGTAATTCCCGGAAGGGGAGAGAGCTCCAGAAGCAGTTGAATATTGCGTAACTTGTGGCGCAACAGGGTAATGGTGTTCTGGATGGTTTCGTTAACGTCGAGTCCGCTTTGCTTTTGCGAGTGTTGCGCGCCCAGGGTGCGGATGGAATGTACCACATGGGTGGTCTGGTCTGCGGCGACTAACATATCGTGAAAGGTGGCGCCCAGCTCCCAGTAACGGTACAATTCTTCGGGTGTGTATTTTAATTGATCGCCCTCGAAAATTATTTCGTCGGGCAGGCCGGTCTGAGCCAGCAGATCGGCTTTTTGCGGTGGAAGCTGGTATTTTTGGATGAGCTCTTTTTTCCGTGAACGGACAAAGCGGCTGGAGAAAAAACGCCCTTTGTTCAGACCGATCTCAAAAATGGGCAAAAATCTGGGATCCCCGCAAAGCAGTTGCATCTGTTCCACCAGCCAGCTGGTGTTTCGGCTTAACACCGCCACCGCGTTGTTGAGCTCGTGCGCAATGCCGGCGGCCATCTGGCCCAGCGAAGCCAGCCGCTGCTGATCCAATAATTTTTTTAAAGTCCGGGCGCGTTCCTGATTGAGATGGTGCAGCTCTTGCTGGCGGCGCAGCAGGTCGCTCATTACAAGTGGCATAAATTGCTGCTCCAGAGAACACTCGCCCCGCGTGGTAATAATTTGCTGGTGGCTGTCGATGTAGGCTAACTCGCAATCTTCCAGCGCTTCTACAGTGGCAATGCTGGTGAAGTTTTTGGAAAAAAAGCTGTAAATACCCACAAAGGCACCCTTACCAGCCCGTAAAATTTCAACGCGATTCCCGTCCTCATCAATCATAAAACCGATCATTTTCCCCTGGCGGATTAAGTACAAACGGTTGTTGTACTGCCCCTGCTTTAAAAGGATTTCGCCCTTTTGCAGGCGAATCCAGCGCGCTGGATTCGAAAAATACGTGCGAATCAGCCAGTTAAAGTACGATTCATCAACATTTAATTTCATCGTCATACCACCAGTATTACTGCAGTTTCAATTTACGAATAATGCATGTTTGTTACAAGATTCGCGAAATAAATTTGCTGGATTTTTAAACCAGCGTTACCATTTTGGCTGTTTTTGTCAATAAAAAAAGAACCTGAAACAGAGTGTTTTTGATGCGGTCAAGAGTTAATGGTTTTTCTGTTTTTTACAAAAATGCCCGCAATTGGGCCTGGCCGGCATGGATGGTGCGTTCAAATCCGGCGTCCTTACGGCCGGTGTACTGCAGCGTAAAAAGCACGTTTTTGCTAAGCGTGTATTCCATCCGCAGTTGCCATGTATGCGAAATTCCTGCTTTTCGGCCGCGGGCCATTTCGAAAGGCACCACAAGATTTTGCGGATTTTTTAAAATGGACACATTCTGCAACTGATATTCGATGGTCGCCCTTCCGCGCATGGGCAGCTCGTAATTTAAACGTGGCTTTAAAGTGGCAAACCACAATTCAATGGGGTAGGTGGCTGTGCTGTTCTTTTCCAGGCCGCTTTCATTGCCCAGTCCGAACTCCCAGCGCGAGCGTGGACGGTACGATAAATTCTGCGCCACATAGTAGCCCAGAATATCCCGGTCGCGAAAGGGATTGGTGGTGGAGCGGCGGTAAAAGGAACGCAACCGGCCTTCGGTTAAACTGCGCAATTTAAATGACGGTCGCCAGTTGGCGCGCAGACCGATTTCCTGACTTTTGCGCCGGTCGTTTTCGTTGGCGTCTAAAAACTGGTTATTGTAATTCTGGCTAAAGTTGTAGCGCAGTCGAAACGACAAACGTCGGTTGTGGCGCATCAAATAAATGTCCTGCATAAAATTCAGCACGCCGCGTACGGTGTAGTTTTTTTGTAAATGGGCCGGATTCAAAAGAGACACGGCCAATTTATCCGGATCGCGCGATTCTTCTTCCAGACGTAAATAGGATTCGCTGCTCAGTTTGGAATACCAGCGTTTTTTTAACTTTTGACTGCGACGCGTGTACTTGTAAGGATCCAGCGCCAGACGCATGGACATTTGCACATTGGTTACCGGTTCAAATTTTCCGGAAGGCAGGATGTACAAAATATAATTGCCCAGCGGATCGGGCACGTACTCATTCAAAAACGGATCATAGCGCAAATTGCCGCGCCCCTCGCCCACGTCCACATAAACCTTTTCTTTAAGCGCCGTTTCTTCTGTGCTTAGCCGGTACTGCCCGGTTAAATCAATGGCCCCTTTAAAACTGCGGTGCGTAAAGTTGATGCGGGCCAGACTGGAAGTGCGGTCGCGCCAGGAGGTATCTTGCACGGCGGGATCGATGTAAAACGATTTAACGGTGTCCAGCTTGATGGCTTCAAAAGCGGGCGTATAATCTTTTTTGCGTTGCAGAATGGTCAGATTAATGCTGGTCGAACGAATGTTTTGCAAGCCGAGTTTCAACTGGATGGTCCGGCTGACCGCCTGTTTGAGTAAACGGTTGTTGCTCAGCGGGTCGTAAACATAATCCTGCCGCTGGTTAAAGGTCAGGCTGCCGCTCAGATTGCTGGTTTTGATCAGCGAAAGGCCTGTTCCCAGATCGTCGAAGCGAAATCCTTTGCGTTGTTGCTGGACGTCCTGTTTGCGGTGTTCGCCGCGGTATTTAACAAAGGGCGCCACTTTCCACAACGCCTTTTCGAACGAAATCCCGTAACGCTGCCAGTTTTCGCTTTGCTTTAACGCATCGTTTTGCGAGGCGATTTCTTCAAAAGAAGCGCTGGCCTTAAACCATTTTGGAGACTGGTAATCAACCGTCCACAGCTGCCGCAAAGTACGGAAGTCTTTTTGCTCAAAACGACCCAGATTGTTGGCGATTTTTACAGAACGGTGTGGCTGGTAAAGCGTGTTCATTTCAAAGCTCAGTTCTTGCTGGCTGGCGGGATCGCCAGAGTACAAATTCCAGTAGCGTTGAAAATCCGGCTTGCGGAAGCGATCGGCAGCGCGAAAGTTCTCATCAATGTAGCGCGTTTTCAGTCTCCATTGCAGGCTGCCCATGTTGCGCCGTAAAATTTTTAGTTTTGGTCTGGAAAATTCGCCGCTCAGAGCAACAGCCTGCCCGCGGTTGTCTCCGTCGTCCAGCGGGGAAAAGGTGTTCTGATCCAGCGAACTCAGGGCGTAGTCCAGGCGCAGCTTCCAGTCGGCGGAAGGTTTTAGGTTGAGCTGAACGTCCAGCACATCGTGGCGCGAGGGGAGCGGGATCAGTTTAATGGGCGCGTAATCTCCGCGGCCTTTGCCAATCCAGCGATAAACACCCAGCCGGTCGCGCACGTAGTCGCCCTTTCCGCTGCCCAGGTAGGTAAATGAAACGGAGTAGTTGCCTTTATTTTTACCCACGTATTTAAAAACCTGATAGCTCTCGCCCTGGTAGGCAGTGTCGATTAACACATAGCTGCCGGCGGAATCGCCCTTAAAAGTGTAACCCGCTTCCGCCGCTTTAAAAGGATCGTCTCCGGCCTGTTTAAGGATCTCTTTTTGCGATTCTTGCAGGGCGGCGCCTTCTTCCAGTAATTGGCTGGTGTTGTCCTTTTCCCGGTAAAAGTGCAGATTCAATTGCATTTTATTCTTAAAGAAAGCCGCCTGCGTAAAGGCCGAATAGACATTGCGGTTGTAGTTTTGCACGGCGGGGAAATATTCAAAGTCCACTTCGATGCGCGATTCGCTGGTAATCAGGCGGTTGTTGGTAAAACGCAGCTGTCCGTTTCCGTATTCGATAACGTAGTCGTTGTCTTCGCCGCGGATCATGCGCTGACCGTTGACAAAAACGCGTTCCGTTCCGGCCAGAACAATGATTTCCCGTTCGCCGTTTTTGCCGGTCAACAGGTAGGGCCCCTGGTTGCCTTCCTGACCTAAAAAAGAGACGTGATGGAAAAAACCGCGCGTGGTGGCAATGGTTGCCCCAAAACGCTGATTTTTAATGCGCGTTTGTAAATCCAGCCCCTGTAACTTACGCTGCACTTTGCCGAATTGTGAGCCGTTGTACTGGTAGTTAAAGTCGCCCACCGTTCCTTCTAAAAAGGGGCTTTTAAACTGCACAAATACCTTGTCGATTTCTTCGAGGGTTTGTGTGTTTCCTTCGGGCTGGATGGGCGTGGCTTCGTCGGTCAGCGCGGCAATGATTTCGATGTCGTCGGTCAAATGCCCCGAAAGCTGCAAATTGAGGCCGGAATTGAGCGTAAAGTCGCGGTTGCTGCCCACCTGCACGCCGCGCATGATGCTGCCGCTGGTTTGCAGGGTGGAAGGAATGCGGGCCAGGGGATTTTCCAGCTTAAAGGCCTGAAAGGTTTGAACGTTTTGCCACTTTTTTAAGCTATCCACTGGCAGCCCGCTGACGGTGTCGGCTTTGAATAGTTGCATTTTACGGGGGAAAAAGTAGGGCAGTCGCTGATAGGTGACGCGCAGCGTGTCGTCGGGCGAAAAATGCCGATAAAAGCGAATGGAATCTCTGCCAAAAAGTTTAAAATCCAGTGTTTCGTGCAGCAATTGACCGTTGCGTTGCAGGCGCAGCGTGTTCAGGCGCGGATGGTGATCGGGCGGAAAGACGAAGGTGAAGGTTTTGGGTAAATTCCATAAAAGGGAATCGACCTGCAGAACATTGACCGGCTGAAGCGATTGGGCGCTTACGGTTAAAATAAACGGCAGCAGCCAGAAAAAAAATATTTTTACAAGAAATGGAAAACGCGGCTCGTTTTTGGTTCGCCTGGCCGCGACGCTGGCGCGCTCCGGGCGGATTGTTTGCCGCCGCTGGTTGATTGAAATCGCCTGTTCCCGTTTCATTGATGCGTTTCAATTCTCCCGAAAATGAGCTGATTTCCGTCCAGAATAACGCATCGCTCGGCCTGGTTCAGATGAAAGACGGCCGCATCGCGCGGAGCGGAAAGCGCTTTTTGCAGCACAAAATTCCATGGCGTCACGGTTTTCAGGTCTGAGCCAACGCTGAAAATTTTTTGCGCGCCTTCATCGATGACCAAAAAATCGCCCTGCCGGTTGGTGGCCAGGCCGCGCGGACGATCAAAGCGGGAATCTTCGATTACTTTTAGCAGGTTCCCGAAAAAATCAAAGGCCAGAACGGCTTTGCGACCTACATCGCTCACCAGCAGCCATTTGTTGTTTAAGATGTCCAGTTGAACCGGTTCAAACAGTTCGCCGGGGCCGGAGTCGTACAGGCCGAAGACGCGTTCCGGCCAACCGTTTCGGTCAAACTTAACCACTTTGGCGTCGGCGTAATCCAGCACAAAAAGATCGTTTTGTGAATTGACCGCGCAGCTTAACACCTGGCCAAAGCGGAACTCTTCGGGCCAGTTGGGCTGGCTGGCAAATTGTGCAATGTAGTTCATGCGCCGATCGTAGCGTTGAATGCGCTGGTTGTTGTAATCGGCCACGTAGATATTAATGAGCGATTTAAGCCAGATGTCCAGCGGTCGATCGAATTGATCGGCCTCAAATCCAAAACCGCCGACGGTTTTCAAAAAGCGGCCCTGTAAATCGAAGAGCTGCAGGCGATTGTTGCCCGAATCCACCACAAATAAAATACCCTCCTGCGAAACGGCTACTGCCGAAGGATTACTGAATTCGCCGGGATTTTTGCCCGCCTGCCCGATACGAAATTCTTCCACAAAGGTGCGGGCTAATAAAAAGCCGTTTAAAATCGACAGCCATATAAAAAATAACAGCGTTTTTTTTAACATGAGCTTCTCCGGACGCTTATTTTCGAAAGGGTTTTAAGGTTTGGTAGTCTTTCCCCAGCACAATGGAAATTCGCGCTGCGGGGTTTTGCCCTTTAAACGAAGCTTCCTGCCGGTAGTTCAATCCCAGCAGCTCTTCCAGCTTTTTGACCGCCTCGTTTTCCGGTAGATTCCCTTTAATAAAAGAATTTGGTACGTTCCAGTTCACGCGTCCGTCCGTCCGAAAGTTTTCGGTGTTGACCACGACGACGCCTCTGTTTTGCAGAAAACGGCTTAAGCGATGGGCAATGCCGCTAACGCCTGCGCCGTTGAGGATTTCTACCTTCAAAGGCATCTGGCGGGGCAGCTGGCCAAAGAGCTCGTTTTTAAGTCGCAGCATCAGGGAGTCGTCCGGGAAAAATTTCAGGGCATTGTTTAAAAGTTCAAGGCCCTGAACCTGCCGACCGCTGGTGGAAAGCAAATAGACCTGCTGGCGCAGAGCCGATTTGACTTCGTTTTGCAGGGATTTCAGCCGGTGGTTGTGCGGATCGATTTTTTGCGCCTGTTGCAGCAAAAACATGGCGTTGTTTTGCGGAGGAGAGAGAATTTGCTTGCGCGCAATTTTTTCCTGGGCCTGATCCAGCAGGGCGTTGAGCATTTTAACCTGAAAACTGTCCGGCCGTCCCGTTTGCCGGTCAACCGCGGACGAATCGGCCTGCGGCGCATCGTGTGTGCCGAACTGTAGCCGCGATATCATCACGGTTAATAAGACGATCAAAAGAGCGCTCATCAGGCCGTAACGGATTTGCGGCTTTAAAAGCGTTCTTAATCCGCGGCCGGTTTTTTTCTTTTTCTCTCTGGCAGGCGGCGCTTTATCTTCCATTTTTAAGGAACTGGAAAAGTACGAAATACCCGTTTTTTCCAGAGCCTGGCGCATCTCCTGGCAATTCTGAAAACGTTCTTCCGGTTTTTTAGCCAGCGCTTTGAGCAATACATCGTTCATAAAACCGGAGCAGTGGGCAATGGGTTCCGGTTCCTTGTAAAGGATATTGTTGTAAACATCGCCGGTAAAAAAAGGCGGCTTGCCGTTCAGTAAATCGTACATCACGGCGCCCAGTGTGTAAAGATCGGATTGAACGGTCAGCGCTTTGCCCTGTACCTGTTCCGGCGACCAGTACAAAATGATGGTGGAAGCGGTGGCGTCCTGCACCAGATTCATGGCCTGGCGCACTGGTTCCGAAAGGCCAAAGTCGATCAGGTGAATTTTTTGTTCGGCCGTTAAAATGATGTTGGCCGGTTTTAAATCGCGATGCAAAATATTCAGGTTGTGAGCGTATTCCAGGGCGTCCAGGGTTTGCCCGGCAATCCAGCGCACTTCTTCTTCGTTAAAGCGTTGCTGCTCTTTTTTTAGTTTGAGCGTCTTTAAGGTGTTGCCCGCCACGTACTCCGTTTCGATGTAGCCAAGCGGTCCGTTGGTATGTATGCCGTAAATTCGGGCAATCTGCGCATGATCCAGAGCCGTTAAAACCAGAATTTGCTCTGTCAGGTAACGGAGAGCCTCCGGGTCTCTTTTAATGCGCTGGGGAAAAAGTAAAACGACTTTGGGCTGATTTTCCTGAAGATCGTTTACCTTAAAAGCAAAGCAGTGGCTTCGGCGCACCGGCTTTCCGCTTATTTCGAACCGATCGTCAAAACGATAACCCATCTGAAGATTTTTGAGCGAAGGGTCCAATGGAAAATTGGGGATTTTTTCCATGACTGAAAATTCTCCGGTGTAACACGTTTTAAGTAGTTTATTAATAAAATCATCAAGTTGCAATGGGCAAATGCAGGAAGATGGAAAGGATATGGCGCAGAAAGCGGCAAAGTTTAACTGATAATCCCGCTTTATTTAAATAAAAAAGCCCCGCTGGTGCGGGGCCTGATTAATTTCGATTTCTTTTTTTACCAGGAACGTTGATTGTTGTTTCTATTCCCGTAACCACCACGGTTCGGCCGCTCTGTACGTGGACGTGCTTTGTTGACAACCAGCGTACGACCGCCTAAATCTGTGTTGTTGATGTTGTCAATGGCGTTTTGAGCCTCGTCGTCCGACTCCATAGTCACGAAACCGAAACCACGTAACTCACCGGTGTACCGATCACGAAGTAATTTAACTTCCGATACACTTCCATACTCTTCGAACAAATCACGAATGGTTTGTTCATCGGTGCTTTTGGGAATGTTCCCTACGTAGATGTTCACTGTAAAACTCCTTGAAATTGATAAAAATAAAATTAACTAAAAAATCCGTTCTAAGGGCAAGATTGGTTTGACGCAAAAGAATGTAATCATCCTGAAGGTCAAGCCGGCCTGTCCCGACGAATTAACTGAGTTAAAGGTAAGCAATAAAAAATAAGATTACAAATAAAAGTGATCGTTTAAGGCCGTTTTTTAGCGCAAAAAATAGCCTTAAAAAGCCCGTCAACGGTTTTTCAGGAATTAAGCATCTTTAAAAAAGTTTCTTCGTCGATGATCTCAATACCCAGCTCTTTAGCTTTTTTCAGTTTAGATCCGGGATCCTGACCGGCCAGCACGTAGCTGGTCTTTCTGGAAACCGAGGAGCTTACCTTGCCGCCGTGCTTTTCGATCAGCGCTCTGGCTTCTTCCCGTTTAAGATGGGGCAGAGCGCCGGTCAGTACAAACGTTTTACCCTGTAAAAGCTGCGACTCGCTTTCTGTAGCTTCCTCGTCGATTTCTGTTTTAACGCCGGCTTCTTTCAGGCGATCAAGAATACGGCGATTCTGTTCGTTGCTAAAGTAGCGCACAATGCTTTCGGCCATCTTTTCGCCGATTCCGTCAATCTGTTCCAGCTCTTCTCTTGTGGCATTTTGTAAGGCGTCCAACGATTTGAAATGTCTGGCTAAAAGGGCGGCGGCCGTGGCGCCAATGTAAGGGATGCCGAGCGCAAAAATGAGGCGGTTCAGCGGTTGCTGCTTGCTCTTTTCGATGGCTTCCATCAAGTTTTGTGCGCTTTTTTCGCCCATGCGTTCCAGCCCGGCCACGTCCTCTTTTTTAAGGCGGTAGATATCGGCAATGTCCTTGATTAGCCCCTTGTCCACCAGGGTTTCTACCAGGGCGGTTCCCAGCCCCTCGATGTCCATGGCGCCGCGACTGGCAAAGTGTTCGATGCTGCGTTTAATTTGCGCCGGGCAGGAGATGTTGGGGCAGCGGATGGCCACTTCGCCTTCCAGTTGCACCAGTTTCGTTCCGCAGACCGGACATTTTTCAGGAATGGCCGGTGGTTTTGAATCTTTCGGTCGTTTTTTTAGATTGACGCCAACCACTTTAGGAATGATATCTCCGCCTTTTTCAATGAAAACCCAGTCTCTTTCGCGGATGTCCTTACGCCTGATTTCGTCCACATTGTGCAGAGTGGCGCGCGAAACGGTGGTTCCGGCCAGCTGCACCGGTTTTAATTCGGCCACCGGCGTAACGATTCCCGTGCGCCCCACCTGCCAGGTGATCTTTTCCAGCAGGGTTTCGGCCTGTTGCGCCTTAAATTTAAAGGCAATGGCCCAGCGCGGACTTTTAGCCGTGGCGCCCAGCCGCTCCTGCTGCTCCAGGCTGTTTACCTTTACCACAACGCCGTCGATTTCGTACGGCAAACTCTCTCTTTTGGCTTCCCACTCTTTGACAAAATCGAACACTTCTGCCAGTGTTTTACAAAGACGAAAGTGTGGATTAACCGGAAAACCCAGAGTTTGAAGCAGTTTCAGGTTTTCAAAATGCGTGTCTTTAACAAAGCCGGCCGTGTCTGAATCGATGTAGTAAGCAAAAAGGTGAAGCCCGCGTTGCGCAACAAGGCGCGCATCCTGCAATTTTAAGGAGCCTGCCGCGGCGTTGCGCGGATTGGCAAAAAGCGCTTCGCCCTGCGCCTCGCGCTCTTTGTTCAGCTTGTTAAAAGCCTCTTTAGACATGTAAATTTCGCCGCGCACTTCGAAAAACTCCGGCACTTTTTCAGTGCGGCGTACGACCAGCGGAATGGAACGAATGGTGCGTAAATTGGCGGTGATGTCGTCGCCCTGAACCCCGTCGCCGCGCGTAATGCCCCTTTCGAAACGGCCGTCGCGGTAGTGCAGGCTGATGGCCACACCGTCGATTTTCAATTCGCACACATACTCCACCCGTTCGCCGGGCAGGGCCTGCCGAACGCGCTGGTCAAAATCGCGGAACTCCATTTCACTGTAGGTATTGGCCAGCGAAAGCATGGGTTTGCGATGCGGAACGGTGGGGAACTCTTTAACCGGCTGGCCGCTGACGCGCTGCGTGGGAGAATCGGGCGTAATCAACTCCGGATGCGCTTTTTCCAGCGCTTCTAATTCTTTCATTAACTGATCGTATTCGTAATCGCTAATGGAAGGCTGGGCTAAAACATAGTACTCGTAATCGTATTTATTGATTAACTCCCGTAATTGCTGAATTCGTTTTTTTACGTCCACTTCCGGCCCTCCATTTAGTTGCGTTGCGCTGTTTATTGTGATCTTACCGGATCATTTAGCGAGATTTTGTACCTCACAAGATAATATTTCTTTACTAAAAGTTCAACCCGAGGTGCGGGCTTTAAAGCGCACCTCAATTTGATTTTACAGTATTTTATCCTTATTTTTTTCAATTAATTAGAAAGAAGATAAAGGCAAATGTTACAAATCATTAATAAATATTTAATTTTGCTGATCGGCGGAATATTGCTGACCTGTACCAATCCTTTTACCACGCGCGAAGGGCAGGTAGAAGCTCCGGAGAATTTTTCTCCCGGGCAAAACGGCACCTACGATCCGGCGGTTAATCCTGAACTGGTGTTTGTCAATCTGAAAAAAGCGCTGCAAGATAAAAACATTGCCGAGTACATGAAATGCTTTATCCCCCAAACGCTGGAAGGGCAGCCCCATTCCTTTTTGTTTATTCCGGAGCAGCATTTTGCCAATGAATTTGCCCGTCAGCCCTGGACCTTGAACGATGAACAGAATTACTTTACGCAGCTTGTGCAGTCTCAACTTAGCGGCTATCCAAAGCTTGACCTGATTCTGGCTGAGGGCAACGAAATTCCTTTAAATCCTATTACGCCCACATCAGTGAACGATTCGCTGGAAAGCGGCAGTGTAAAGTACAACCTCAGGATATCTTTTTCGCCGGATTCCAGCAAAACCTACAGCGGGCTGTTGCAATTTCGCTTATTTAAATCCAGAACTCCGCCGGAGGTGTGGTACATCTATTTCTGGCAGGATAACGCTCTTAACCAGAATTACGATGGAACATGGACCGCTTTAAAACTGTATTACCGCAAAAAGGCGCTATAAAAATGAAACAGGCAGGCATTTTTTTAGCTTTGGTTATCGGAGCGTTGCTTTTTGTGTTTTCCTGCGAAAATCCATTCGCACCGGGATTAAAGCACGATTTTGAAGGCGCCGCCTTAATTGTTACCGATCAAAAGACGCCGGAGGATGTGTTAATCAATTTTAAATATGCTTACAACTTTAAGGATTCACTGGTTTACGCCGATCTGTTAGACAGCAGTTTTCTGTTCATTTCCAAGAACTTTGCCACCGAACCCATTACCGATTTAACGTGGGGGCGCGATGTGGACATCAAAACCACGGTGGGGCTCTTCCGCCATTTTCAGACGCTAAACCTGACGTGGGAGGGCACGGTTTACGCCCGCTATTTGAACGAAGAAAGAACATTGAAAGAAATCAAAAAAGTTTTTAGTTTAGTGATTGACGGCGGACGTGAAATTCCGACCATCCGCGGGGAAGCGCTTTTTGTTTTCAAGAAAAAATTATTTTCGGCGAACGACACCACCGGCATCTGGCGCATCATCCGCTGGGAAGATTTGTCGTCGTTCTAAACGCTTACAGGAGGAAACAACATGCATCGATTAGCGGTGGATATTGACCCGATCGCTTTTGTACGAAACAGCTTCAATGACAAATATCCCGATCCCATTCAGGCCGTGGTTCTGGCAGAACTGGGCGGCGCTGAAAGCATTGTCGCTTATTTGCACGATAATCAAAAAACCGTAAAAGAGACGGATATTGTTCTTTTAAAGCATATCGTCAAAACCTATTTAAACATCCGCTGCAACCTGACCGAAGAAAATGTGCGCAAACTGCTGCGCATTAAACCCGATATGGTTACTTTTGTCGCGCCGGGCGAACTGCATGATATTGCGCCGCATCCTCTGAATGTGGACATGTATCCCACCCAATTGCAGGATTTTATCATCGAATTACGCACCAACGGTATTTTGAGTTCGGTGCTGATTGAACCGCAGGTGGAACAGGTAAAGCTGGCCGGCAAGCTGGAATTTGACTATGTTGAGCTGGATGCCACCGGACTGGCCAATGCGGAGGACATGGATTCCGAAATTGCTTTGCTGCAAGAGCTGGATAATCTTTCTCTGGCGGCCAATAAACTGGGCATGGGCGTTAATATCAGCGGAGGCATCGGCTATGATAATATCCGCGATATTACCAAAATGGAAAACATAGAAGACATCATCGTCGGCAAACCGCTCTTTTCCAAAAGTCTGGCTATTGGATTTGAACAGGCTGTGCGAGATCTGATTGCATTGATGTAAAAAGGATTTTGTGAATGAAGATAAAGCATTTTTTACTGATTTGCTTACTGACAACCGCCCTGAACGCGCAGGGCTTTTTACAATATGACTGGCCAGAGGGCGATAAGACCTTTAACGTTTCTGCGTCTAACTGGCAGATGTATGAAATAAAAGAATGGACGCTGAGCGGGCGCGGCAGCGAGACAGAGGAAGTGCAAATACCGTTGCTGGTTAAAAACCGCGATCAACTGACTTTTTCCAGACGCGTTAAGTTGCCAAAAAACTGGCGTTCTGAGCAGACGCTCTATTTGATCACCCAGGGCGTTAACGGTTCCTCTTATTTTTACGTGAACGGCCATATCCTTGGCATTTCGCCCAATTCCCGTAATCCCTTTCGCCTGCAAATCCCCGCTGATTATGTAAAGGAAGATTCCGTTCTGAATATTGAGATCAGGATAAAATTGCCGCAATCAACCGATCGCGGATTTCCGACCATTGTCCACACCTTTTCTGAAGAACGGTACATTGGTCTGGCCTCTCCGCTTTACCTGATTGTAGCCGATCCGCCTGCGGTGAACAATGTTCAATTTAATTTGCAGCACAGCGAGGCGGGCTTTACGCTGAACTACCGCTACGACATTGTTGCCCCTCAAAACATGAAGGCGTTTAAGATCGTTGAGATTATTCAACGAACATCCGATCAAAAAATTTTGTTGCGCAAGCAGCGCTATTCGCGTCAGCTTAACGGAAAAAAGATTACACTGGAAGGACAGTTTGCGCTGGACCCTTCCAATGTCTGGTCTCCGGAAAATCCGCAGATGTTGCGTTTTACTTTGCAGGCCGAGGTGACTTTTGAAAATGGCGTAAAGAAGTTTACGCGCGTTCAGACCTTTGGCGCCAGAAAGATCGAACATGTTCGACAAAAGTTCTACCTCAACGGCCAGCTTGTGCAGATTCGAGGGATCACCATGCACCTGTCGCCGGAAATCTTTGCCGGCAAATCATATTACGCGCAATTGCGGCGGTTGTTGAATTTTGCCCGCGGTCAGGGATTTAATGCTCTGCGTCTGGCGCATTTTTTACCTGATGAACCGCTTTTGCGTCTGGCCGATTCTCTGGGACTGATGGTGTTTGCGGAGTTTCCTTTGTGGCGCTTTCCGTCTGAATTTTTTAATGAAAACTTTTTGCTGGAGGCGGCTAAAAATGTGGGCCATCAAATACGCCATTTTTACGCCGGCCATCCTTCGTTAACGGCTATCGGACTGGGGCAGGAAATACCACTGCATGTTCCCGTAGCACAAAAGTTCATGTTTATCTTAAACGGCAAATTAAAGGCCGGACCTGGCGTTTTAACTTATATTTCGCCCATTCCCGGTTTTCCTCTGCCGCCGGAGCGCGTTGCCGATTTTTATATTTACGACCGCTACCGGCCAGTACTCTTTTTAAATGCGAACCAGCATTTGCAGGCTTTTTCATTGATGGGTAAAATAGGATTTTTAACGGCCGATCTTTTACAGATGGAAAATTCCGAAATAACGCATCAGATCAACCGCGGCCTTTTAATACGCAATGAACTCTACAAATCGATTAATGACATCCAGCCTAATGGCGGGTTTGTGGAATGTCTGTTCGACTGGCGCACCGAATATCCGAACGACCTGGGCGCGGCGGACAGCGCCGGAAATGTTACGCCCCATGGTTTTTTGGACCTGAACGGCGATCCCAAGCCCTGGACAAAGCTGCTGGGAAATCCCTGGCTGCAAAACGAAACGGCAATTAATGATCGCTATTTCACGCAGCAGCCTAAGACCAACTTTTTCTCCATTCTGGTGACCTTTAGCGCCATCCTGTTTTTTGCCATCTATCGGCGCGTACCCCGCCTGCGAGAAAATTTCAGGCGCTCGCTCAGACATTCGTACGGATTTTTTGTGGATTTACGCGAAAGACGGATCATACCCTTTTTTAATTCCATTACAGTAAGCACGTTTATCGCCCTGATTGCCGCTGTCTTTTTGGCCTCGCAGATTTATTTTTTCCATAAATCGCTCTGGTTACAGGAAATACTGTCGGTCATTCTGATTCCTCTTGGCCTGTTTAAACGTTACCTGGAGTGGAGCCGTGACAAACTGTTAATAACCGCTTTGTTGTTTTTGTTTTTCGTTTTAATTCCGGTGATCGGCGCTTTTGTTTTGAAAATTTTGGCCTGGATCAACCGCTCAAAAATTCGCTACCGTCAGGGATTTGCCATCATCGCCTGGGCTGGGGCGCCTTTTGTCTGGTTTTTTCCGTTTAGCCTGATAAGCTACCACTGGTTATTGTATCAACAGCCGCTACAGTGGTTGTGGATTATCTTTGGCATTTTTGCCTTTTGGACGCAAATACGCCTCATTAATGGCATTCACATTTTATTTATTGCCAAAACTTCCAGGGTCTTCTCAATTTTATTGTTGTGTTATTTCATTCCAATTCTTATCTTTTGGGCTCTTTTTAATCCGCCTGGTTACTGGGTCGATTATTTACAACTATTGATGAAAGCACAGAGTTTGTTTTAAGGAGCGCGATGTATCTTTCAAGATTACAATTATTGGGTTTCAAATCTTTTGCCCAAAAAATCAAATTAGATTTTAACGAGGGGATTTCTTGCATCATCGGGCCGAATGGTTCCGGAAAATCTAATATTGTTGACGCCGTGCGTTGGGTTCTGGGCGAACAAAGGACCAGCGTGTTGCGCAGCGATAAAATGCAAAGCGTGATTTTTAACGGCACGCGAACGCGCAAACCGATGGGCATGGCCGAAGTCTCCTTAACCATTCAGAACAACAAAAAAATCCTCAAAACAGAATTTGACGAAGTGATCATCACGCGCCGCCTTTACCGTTCGGGCGAAAGCGAATATTTGATCAACAACAGCGTGGTGCGCTTAAAAGATGTGCTCAACCTGTTTATGGACACCGGTCTTGGCCCTAACTCGTATTCGGTGATCGAGTTGAAAATGGTGGAGTCCATCCTGAGCGAGAATAAAGCCGAACGGCGCCTGTTGTTAGAAGAAGCGGCGGGCATCGTTAAGTACAAAATCCGGCGCAAATCGGCTTTAAGAAAGTTAGAGGACACGCGAACCGACCTGGTGCGCATCAACGACATCATCAGCGAGGTGGAAAAAAAGGTGAACTCGCTTTCGCGTCAGGTGGGCAAGGCCAGACGCTACATCGCTTATTCCGATGAATTGAAAAAATTGGACATCGACCTGTGCCGCTATCGTTTTCATGCTCTGTTAGATGAAATCAGACCCTTAAAACAGCAGCTGCAGGAGATCAGCAAAATAAAAGAAGAAAGCCACCATCAAATTACCATAGACGAAGCGCTGCTGGAAGATTACAAACGCGAACAAATTCAACTCGAACAAAAGATTCAGCAATTTAATATTCAGATCAGCGCCCTGAGCGAACAGCTCGCCAAATTGAATCAGGATCAGGCGGTGGCCGAAACGCGTAAAGAGCAGTTAATGCAGAACAAGGCGCGCTACATCGAAGATATCGATCAGGCCGAGCAAAAAATCAAATTGCTGAAAGAAAATCTGAAAACCTACCAGATCGAGATCGATGAGATTGTGCGCCAGAAGGAAGAGGCCGAGCAAACCCTGGCCGAAATTGAAGCGCAGCGCCAGGCCGATCTTGAAATATTGCAAAAAGAAAAACAGGAAATCGATCAGCTCAACCAGGAGTTCCGGCAAAAATTCCAGCAGGTCTCGCAATTTAAAGATTTGCAGGCCCAGCGGGAATATCGCTACCGCTTTCAAACGGAGCAACTGGAAGAAGCCGAAGAGAAGATCGCCGGCTGGCAGCAGGACATTCAGCATCTGGAAACGGAGATCGCCCGTCTTAAAAACAGGCAAAACGAATTTTTAACGGAGCAGGATCGCCTGAAATCGGCCCTCGATCGTTTACAGGAAAAGGTGAAAGCTCTTACCGATCAGCGTAATCAACTGGACCAAAAACGGCGCCAGTTGATGGGCAGCCTGGAAGAGGCCCGTTCGCGTAAAAACTTTTTTGAACAAATTGTAACCAGCTACGAAGGCTTCTGGCAAAGCACCAAATACATCATGACCAACCGCGGGCAGTTTAGCGGAATTAAAGGCACCCTGTCCGATATTATTTCGGCCGATGAACGGGCGACCCTGTTACTAGAAAACCTGCTGGGCGACGCGTTGAACTACGTGCTGGTTGATTCGGTAAAGGCGGCCCGGCAAATCATCGACCACGTTAAAAAAGAAAAGAAGGGACGAATTACGCTTATCCCGCTGGAAAGAGTTCCGCGGCATGGCGCGCCGTTGAATCGACCGGAAGGCCTTCAGTTTTTAAAGGATCAAATTAAGTACGCGCCGGAGTACGAAGACCTGATCGAACTGCTGTTAGGGGATGTAATCATTACGCCCGATCTGGACGAAGCGCTGCAGCTGGCCAACCAATTTCCGCAGTACCGTTTTATTACCGAACAGGGCGAGGCGGTCAATTTTAACCGTGAGATCAGCAGCGGCGAGCTGGCCAAAAAATCCGTTTCCATGGTGGGACGCAAAGAGCAATTAGAGCGTTTGCAAGAACAGGTGGCGGCGCTGGAAAATGAGGTGAACCAGGTAACGCAAAAAATCAGCAAAACCGAACAACAGATCAAACAAACCGGCGACGAAATTCAGAATACCACGCAAAAACTGCAACATCTGCAAAACGAGAAATTGGAGATCGATAAAAAGGAGACGCAATTACAATACGAAATTCAGAAACTGACTCAGGAAACGGAGAATGCCCGTCAGCGGATCGATCGCCTGCGCAAAGAGAATCACGCCCTGAAAAAAGAGATCGAAACGCACAGCGTTGAACTGGAGGAGCTGCAAAAAGAGTTAAACGAGCTGGAAAGGGAGACCATTACGCGCACCTCCGAATACGAACGCAAAAGCGAGGCCATGGAGTATTTGCTGGAAGAGGTGCAAAAGGCGCGCTTAAAAGCCAACAATATGCGCAATCAATACGAGAACCGGCGAGCCGATATTCAACGCACAGAACGATCCATTGCCGATTTGACGGCGGAAATTGAACGAAAACGTAATGAGATCAAAAACATCAACGAAACATTGACGCAAATTGATATCGACGCCGAAAAGCGCAAAGAGGATCGTGAAAAATTGTGGGCCAGCAGAGACGCGCTGGAAGACGAAAAGCAAAAGATCGAACAGACTTACCAGGAATTAAGAGCCAAAATCATTGAGCTGGAGGAACAAACGCGCGCTTACAGACGCCAGCATGATTCAACCGTTGAAAAAAGCAAACAATTGGAACTTAAAATACAGGAAAACGAGTATAAAGCGGAGAGCATTCGGGAATACGCCCTGAAGGAATATTCGGAAGACGTGGAAATTGGTATTCCTTATCAGGATTTTAACGAGCAGGAAGCGGAAGAGCGGATTGAAATGTTAAGGATGCGCATCAAAAACATGGGACCCGTCAATCCGCTGGCAGTTCAGGAATACGAAGAAGAAAAGGAGCGTCTCGACTTTCTGGTGAAACAAAGAGACGACCTGTTGCAGGCCGAAAAGTCGTTAATTGAAACCATTGACAAGATCAATAAAACGGCCAGAGAACAGTTCATGACGACCTTTAATCAGATCAAGGAAAATTTCGAAAAGGTTTTTAAATCCTTTTTTGAAAACGGCGAGGGAACCATTGAGCTGGAAGAAGAGGCGGACCCTCTGGAAGCGGACATTATCTTTAAAATCAGAACCAAAGGAAAGCGCCTGCAAACGCTTACCCTGCTTTCTTCGGGCGAAAAAACACTAACCGCCATCTCTCTGTTGTTCGCCATTTATCTGGTAAAGCCGAGTCCGTTTTGTATATTAGACGAGGTTGACGCGCCGCTAGATGATATCAATATCGGTCGCTTTACGGAAGCGTTGAAACAGTTCTCTAAAAACACGCAATTTATCATTGTTACGCATAACAAGCGAACCATGGAAGCGGCCGAAACCCTTTACGGCGTAACAATGGAAGAAGAAGGCGTATCGAAAATTGTATCGGTTAAATTTAATTAAAAAGGTGTTGCCATGAAACGTAAATTAATATCCGCATTGATGATATTTGTTCTCCCTGCGCTTGTTTTGGCGCAAATGAATTTTGTACCCATTAATGTGGATTATGCTTCTTTTAAGGAAACCGATTCCAGTTCTTATGTAGAAGTTTATGTCTCTATCTTTCAGGGGAATTTAATCTACAAGGCGCTCGATGACAGTACCTTTCAGGCCAATTTTACCAGCCATCTCGAAATTTTTGATACGGATGGCAATCTGCTGAAAAGTTTTTCCCACAATCTGAAAAATACCGCGCAGGACACGGCTCAAATGAATCGCTACAACCAGTTTGTGGATATCTTTCCCCTGTCTTTGCCTTACGGCAATTACAAGGCTAAAGTACAGTTGACGGATAATGTTTCCAATCGCAGCGGAGAATACATTTTTGACTTGAATACCATTCGCCCCAAAGACGAATTGTTCCTTTCCGATCTTGAGTTCTGCATGAATTTAAAGAAGGCGGAAAGCAAAGACCGTTTTTACAAGAACGGTTTGTACGTGGTGCCCAATCCGCGACCGGTGTTTGATATTTTGCAGCCCATGCTCTATTATTACATTGAGCTTAACAATCTGTCATTTGATCCTGAGCGAGAGACGCGCTACCGCGTTCAGTATTTTGTCATTGACAACAAAGGAGACACGGTTAAAACAGGGCAGCAAAAGATAAAGAAAATTATTCGGCCGGATCTGGTTGAAATTGGCGGATTTAACGTTATGGCCCTGCCCCAGAACGGCTATTTTCTGGCCATTCACGTAGAAGACCTGGAAAGCGGCAAACAGGCCACCGCCCGCAAGTCATTTTATGTGTACAAAGGCAAACAAATAGAAAAAACAGAGGCGCAGTTCTCCGGAGAGATGCCGGAAATTGACGAAGCGCTGGTGCTGTTAACCAAAGAACAATTGAAAAAAGAATTTGAAATGGCCAAATACATCGCCACCCGTCAGGAAGAGAGGATGTTCAAAAACTTAGATAACGCCAACGCCATGCGTAAGTTTTTAACGCAGTTCTGGTACCGGCGGGACAAGATGAATCAAACGCCATTTGGAACCACGCGCATCAACTATTTGCGTAGAGTAGAAGAAGCGAATCGGCGCTTTAGGGCCATGGGTAGAGAAGGCTGGCAGACGGACAGAGGCCGGGTGTTGTTGATTTACGGCGAGCCGGATGAAATCGAGCGCCATCCCAGCTCCATGGATTTACTGCCTTACGTTATCTGGTACTATCATAATCTGGAAGGCGGGGCCGAATTTGTTTTTGCCGATCAGCGCGGCTTCGGAGAGTACGAACTCATCCATTCCAGCTATCGCAAAGAGCTGCAAAATCCGAACTGGCGGGAAATTATTACCAAAAAGTCCGGCCTGATGCAGCAAGGCGAGCGGTTTTAATTAAAAGTGCGGGATTTCTCTCTTTCCCCTCCGGGAGGCTGTTGCAAATTCAGTTTGAGTAAAATTCAAAAAATTTGTAAATTCTGGGCGACAGATAAAACAAGTAATAACAAAGGAATTCCATGAGTTTTATTACTTATAATCGCTCACAAATGAATCTCTTTGGCTATAGTGTGGAAGATTTTGCCAGAGACGATCCAAAGAGTCGATTTGTAGTGGAGTTGGTTTCGCGCCTTGATTTAAGTGCACTTTATTCCCGTTATAGTTCGCAAGGCGGTGATTCTTATGCCCCAGACATGATGCTTGCCTTATGGTTTTATGCTTATAGTAACGGCATTACCAGCACCCGTAAGCTGGAGGAATTGTGTAAATTTGATACGCGCTACATTTATATCACTGGGAATCAGCATCCGGATCATAGTACATTAAGTCGTTTTCGCAAGGCACATTTGGATTTATTAGACCAATATTTTGTAGAGATACTTTTAATTGCCCAGGCCGAAGGCATAAGTAGTTTCAACCAGATAGCCATAGATGGCACGAAAATCAAAGCGCACAGCAGTAAGCGTCATGGCTACACTGAGGATCAATTAGACAAACGTATAGAGAAGTTAAGAGCAGAGATCAAGCAATACATGCAGCGCTGTAATTTTGTAGAACAGGGGGCCACGGATGAATTAGATTTAGAAACTCTTCGAGCGGAGAAAGAACGGCTTGAGCGCTTAGAGAAAGAGATATTAGAACGTAAAGCCCAATTGAAAGAGCGTAAGAAACAGCTCAAATCAGAACATCGTTCAAGACATCAAATAAATGTAAAAGAGCCGGATGCCCGCATGATGCCTTCGGTGGATGGGCCGGGTTATAACGCACAATTAGGCGTAGATATGTCCAGTCATTTAATTGTAGCCCATGAAGTGGTAAGCCAGCCCAACGACCAGGGTCAATTCATACCGATCCAAGAACAAGTAGAGAAGAATCTTGGTTCAGATGATAAGCGATCTTACACAGCCGATTCCGGTTATCACAATAGCGCAGACCTAAAAGAATTGGAAGAAAAGCAGATCGATGCCGTAATAGCCGATCCCCAGTTATCCAATCGTTCGATAAAGGAGACACCGACCTCCAAGGAAGAATTGCAAAAAGAAGAAAGAAAACTAAAACGAAGTGATTTTGTGTATCATGAACAGGGAGATTACTATGAATGTCCGGCGGGTAAGAAGCTTTTTCCAGTTGAGAGGAATAGCGAACGGATCGTATATCGTTCCAATGATTGTCAGGACTGTCCCTTAATTAATTTATGCATTTCCAGTAAAAAGAAAGTTAAGCAAATCCATCGTTCAGTTAATGAGAGTTATTGCGAACGTATGGCGAAAAAGTTACAAACTTCAGCGGCGCAGGAACGACTAAAAAAGCGTTCGGTGACAGTTGAACCTGTTTTTGGTAATTTGAAGCATAATTTAGGCTATCGTGGATTTTCCTTATCTGGTCTTAATAATGTTCGTAGTGAATTTACGTTAATGTGTATTGGGCATAATATTAATGTTCTATTTAAAAATATGTTAGGGAAACGTTTAGCAGCGTTTATAAAAGCATCACAAGAAAAAGATGATCTATTAATTTTATTTTCAAAGAATATTTTGGCATTTTTAATTCTATATTTTGCCCAACGTTTAAGAATGAGAAAAAATTATCAATATCGGAGAATATAAACATTAATTCCTCCCCCCCCCCATGCAACAGCCTCCCGGGAGGGAGAGAAATCTTTTTTAAAAGACGATTGTGAAAATCTGGCTTCTGTTTAAAACAGACGGCCCGAAAAATTCAACCAATGTTAAACGCAAATCTTTAATCGTAAGAATCGAACAACCGTGAACAATAGCTCAGCGCCTGAAATTCTACTCATCGACAATTACGATTCTTTTACCTACAATTTGTACCATTACCTCGTGCGGGCCGGCGCCAGAGCGGTGGTTAAATTGAACGACGATCCACGGCTGGCTGAGCATGCCGCTGAGGCCGATGGACTGGTGATTTCTCCCGGTCCATCCAGACCAGAAAATGCCGGCACTACGCCGCAAATCGTTAAAGCATTTTACGATCAAAAGCCCCTTCTGGGCGTCTGTCTGGGTATGCAAATCATTAACGAGGTTCTGGGAGGAAAAACCATTCGCTCACAAACGCCGGTTCACGGCCAAAGCTGTCGCGTAAAAATCATCCATCCCTCTCCATTATTTGCCGGTTTGCCCGCCACTTTTCAGGCCGCCCGCTACCATTCGCTGATCTGCTCCGATATTCCTCCAGAGTTACGTTTAACTTCGGTTTACAAAACAGCGCCCATGTCCTTTGAACACCGCCATTTGCCGCTTTTTGGCGTACAATTTCATCCGGAATCTTTTTTAACGCCCCGGGGGCTGCAGATTATTGAAAATTTTGTAAGGATGGTTCATGATCGACTGGGTTGAACCGTATCTGGAAAAGCTGACGTTCAGGGCCGAAAAAGAAGGGGCTTTTACCTCTGGCGGCGCCCCCTGCTTTTACTTACCCGGCTGGCAATTGCCGGACGGCCAGAAGGTAGAAATTTACATAGAGCAATTTTTTGCGGTTTTGTCTCCGGCCGGTAGAGAGCAAATTTTAGTGAAACGAGCCGAACAAAGCGAAGAGATTGACGGCGATTTATTCCGGTTGTTAAAGTCAATAGAAGCGCGCCGCGTGCAATCGGAACACTTTTTTTACCTGCTGTTGCTCAGTTACGATTTTGGCGCCGCCCGCAACGGTATTCAGCATGAAATTGATTTTTATTCTTTGCCGGAGTGGTATTTGATTTTGCCGGCCAGGGGATACCTGCGTTACGGGGATGCGAATCAGGTTTTGCGTTTTGATGCGGGGAGCGCCGGGCTGGCCTGCAGACCGCCGCTACAAACATTGGCGCAGGGAAATGGAGCGGCGCAAAGCGAACCTCAAACCGGCTATCTAAAAAAAATTCAGCGCATTCGCGATTTAATCGCCAGCGGAGAATTTTACCAGCTCAATTTTACTTTGCGTTTCAGTAAACCGGCTGACCGGCCTGGTTTTGAAATCTTTAAAGAATGGTACAAAAAAACAGGGGCGCCGCGCAGTTTTTACCTGGCGCTTTCGGAAGCGGAAATACTATCCATCTCTCCGGAGCGCTTCTGGCTTCAGAAGGGGCAGACGGTTTTGACTGAACCCATTAAAGGGACAATCAAACGTTCTGCCGATGCCGGGGAAGATCTGCGGTTAAAGCAGCTGCTTTTAAAGTCAAAGAAAGATCGCGCCGAGCTGGACATGATTACCGACCTTTTACGTAATGATCTTGCAAAAGTCTGCCGTACCGGTTCGGTTCTGGTAAAAAAACGGCACGATTTGCGCACTTTCAGTCACGTGCATCACCTGGTGTCGGAAGTCAGGGGCAGGCTTTTGCCAGGAAAGGATTTTGTTGACCTGATAGATGCGACCTTTCCGGGCGGCTCCATTACCGGGTGCCCCAAGATAGCCGCCATGCAGTACATTAACCGTCTTGAAGCCCATAATCGTTCCTTTTACACGGGCTCGTTTTTTCTGCGCTTCCCCTTGCGGAATGTGACCGATTCCAGTATACTTATCCGCACCGCCATTTTAAAGGATGGTTATGTGCACTACCAGGCCGGGGGAGGCATTGTCATCGATTCCGAGCCACAAAAAGAATACGAAGAGTGCCTGGCCAAGGCCGCGCCGTTTTTAAAGGATTAAAATCTAAAGCGAGGTATTATGCTCATTTTTGAAAACAATTCCTGGCAGCAAGAGCCGCTTCGATTTTCTCTGCTGTCGTTACTCAGCAGCGGACAGGCTTTGTTCGAAACGATTTACTACGAACAGGGCGTCCTCTATTTCTGGGAAGAACACCTTGCGCGTCTGCAGAACAGTTTGAATGATTTTCAGGCGAGAGTAAACTGGCCGGATTTAAAAACGATCATTTTAACGCGCCTGCAAAATGAATCTGCCTACCGCCAGGCGCGCGTTAAACTAATTTGTTTGCTGCCGCTGGATCGGCGAAATGTTAAAATCAATGCACAACATTTTCTTATTTTGGTCGAAGCCATTTCTCCGTCTCAGAAAGAACCGGCTCCCCTGGCCTTAAAGATTTTTCCTACGCCGTACAATGAGCAGGCGCCCCTGTTACAACATAAAACGATTAACTATGGCTATCATTTTTATTTTCGCGGCCTGGCGCAGCAGCAAGGCTTTGACGACGTACTTTACGTAAATAAACAGGGATTGTTAATGGAAACTTCTATTGCCAATATTTTTGGCGTAAAAGACGGCCGATTGTTCACGCCGCCCGCTGAGGTCGGCATACTGCCCGGAACAGTACGTTCGGTGCTGGTTAAGGAGTTAAAGGCCAGGGAAGCGCTCATTCATATTGATCAATTGCCACAGTATGATTTTTTCTTTGTCAGCAGTTCGGTGCGGGAATTGCGCTTTGTAAGGCAAATTGATGGGCAAAAATTTGCGCAAAGATATTTGTCTCAATTTAAAACACTGGTTGCAAATTGGGAAGCGATTAAACGAAAGTACCGCCAGAGGTTTTTAAGCGGGTAAAGGGGGATTTGTGGCGACGGTTTGTTGCGCAGTCCGGCTTTCATCCCCTATGCGCTGAGCGTGGTTGAAGAGAGAGTGGAACAGTGAAGAAAGGAAAAGATTTCTCGTCTCCAGCCGGAGTGGGATTCTCGAAATGGCAGGCCGGTGCAAATATTTTGAACTATGGTTTGCTTGATTTTGGGATTCGCAGGATTATCTTTTCCCCGCAATAATAAATCAATAAAATCCTGAAAATCAAGGTTCAAAAACTACCCCTAAACTCCTAAGGCAGCACAGCCGCAACTAAAAACAACCGCAACGTACGCAAAGAAATTTTCTCGCAGATTACGTCAATCATCGCAGAAAATGAATAAACAAAGTATTTTAACCCATCTTGAACAAAATTTAAGCCCAAATCACCAAATTTCCACCTTCGGTTTTTGTAAGTTATTGGTTTTTTTGGATCGAGTTTTCGAGATGTCGTTGTAGTGCCCCATACTATATTGGTTTCCCCCTTGACTTAATTGACTGATATGATTATATTTGAACATGTTTATTAAAGAAGTCACAAAAAAGAATAAAGGGTACGATAAAACCTTCGTTTACCATCAATTGGTCGAATCCTATCGTACTGAAAAAGGCCCAAGACAAAGAAAATTGCTCAACCTGGGCAAGCTTACCATTCCTAAAGACCAATGGAAAACACTTGCCAATCGCATCGAAGAGATCATAAGCGGACAAACTTCACTGATCGAAGTGGATGAGCAAATTGAACAATTAGCCCAGCGCTATGCCTCGCTTTTAATTCAAAACAAACTAAAACAAGAAAAGGTAGAAAAAAAAGAAAGCCCACAGGAAACCGAGACCATTTTTACGGGCTCTGTCAAATTCAGAGATGCTCGCAGTATAGGAGGCGAATACATCAGTTTGATGATGTTAAGAAAGCTTAAGTTCAATGAACTTTTAAAAAAGCTGGGCTTTAAGGAGAAGGATATTAAACTGGCCGAACTGTTGATCGTTGGGCGCCTGGTGCACCCCTCAAGCGAATGGGCGACCTTACGCTGGGTCAAAAAGCAAAGCGCCATCGATGAGCTTTTAGAGTTAGACCTTTCAAGACTTTCTCACAATAAACTTTATCGAATTACGGATCAATTATTAGAACATAAGGACAAAATCGAGAATGGTTTAGTAGAGCAAGAGCGTCTGTTATTTTCCTTGCAGGAAAAGATCATCCTGTACGATTTAACCAATACGTATTTTGAGAGTAGCCGTACCAGTGAACTCAAGGCTCGCGGACGTAGTAAAGATAAGCGTCACGATATGCCCCTGGTTACTTTAGGCCTGGTATTGGATGAGGATGGATTCCCCAAGGAGAGTCGTCTTTTCTCTGGCAATGTTTCCGAACCAGAGACTTTGTCTAAAATTCTGGATACGATAGGCGGCAAAGTCAGGAAATTGATTATTTTAGATGCCGGGATTGCCACAGAAGAGAACTTGCAACTGATCACAAAGCGTGGACACGACTATCTGGTTGTCTCACGCAGTAAACCGGAAATCGAGATCGAAGAAAATGCTTTTAAAGAGATTAATCACGATCAACGCCATAAAGTGGAAGCCTATCTTTACCGTAAGGATAAAGAGCTTTATTTATACTGTCGCAGCGCCTCAAGGCAAAAGAAAGAGGAAGCCATTCGACAATTTCATCAGCAGCGCTTTGAGGCGGAGTTGAAATATGCGGCGGAGAGTTTGCACAAGAAACGAGGCACGAAGAAATATCCCAAGGTTTTAGAACGCATTGGCCGCATAAAGGAACGTCATGCAAAGGTGGCCTATTTTTATGATATTACGGTTGAGCATCACAATGGTATCGTGACAGAGATCAGCTGGAAGATAAAAGATGAGCAAAAGATGGATGATCGATTTTCCGGCACGTATTATTTACGGACGAGTCGTCTGGATTTAACGGATCGTGAGATTTGGCAGCTCTACATCAGTTTAACGGATGTGGAGGATGGATTTCGCTCGTTGAAGAGTGAATTAGGCTTAAGGCCTAATTTTCACCAGAAGGATAAACGCATTGAAGGGCATATTTTCATTTCGATTTTAGCCTTTCATGTATTGATAAGTCTTCAAAAACAATTACATGATGCAGGCGTTTATCATCGCTGGACAACCATTCGTGAATTACTTTCCGTACAGCAGCGAGTAAGCGTGGAGATGAAAACGCAGAAAGGAGATTTATTAGTTATAAGAGATACGACCGAACCGGAGGCGATCCATTATTTAATGGCGCAGGCATTTAAGATCAAGCCCAAGCCATTAGGTATGAAAAAGATAAGAATTTAAATATTGTAGTGGTAATAAAAAAGAACGACATGTTGTTTTTAAATAACTTAAACCGTTTTAGTGTTCAAGATGGGTTAAGCGACCACATAAAGCGCAGAGAAGTCAAAAAGGGCGCAATGAATATTTTAAATTAAATTACCCTTGCTCGCTCGATCCTCACTCCCAGACAAAAGATCAGGAATGAACGTACTTGTAAGGGCGAAGGATTTCCAACCCTACTTTATACAGAGCTCTTTTTTGATATGACTAAAGATTAATACTTACCATCGCTGAATTGTTCTTGGAAATCCTTCGCCCTTACATAAACGGTGGCAGGAATTCACCACATTTGCAGAAACAGGTTTGAAATGACAGGCTAACTATTCAACCATTCAACTAATCAACTATTCAACCAATCCATTGACGGGGGATGAGTTTTTAAAACAGCACAAAAATTTTCAAACGCTTTTCCATTAGATCTTCCAAGGGAAGTATCCTAAACTCCTAAGCTCTTACCCCCCCCCTTCTCCCATCACAGCGGATTTTTCTCGAAAAACTCTTTAACCGCTTCCGCCACTTTTTCCGGGAGACCGGCTTTACTCATCAGCTCATGTTTGCTGGCAGCGGCCACGTTTTTAACTGAGCCGAATACGCGCAGCAATTTTTGTCTGCGCGTGGGGCCCACGCCGGGAATGTCATCCAATGTGGAGTGTAGCGTTCTTTTTGAACGCCTTTTGCGGTGGAAGGTAACGGCAAAACGATGGGCTTCGTCGCGAATTTGTTGCAGCAAACGCAGGCCCGATGATTTCTCCGGCAGAATTCGGGACTCTTTTTCGCCGGGTACAAAAACCTCTTCCAGTCGTTTAGCCAGACCGATGACCGGCTGATCTTCCAGACCCAATTGTTTGAGCACCTGCACGGCGGAGGAGAGCTGTCCCTTGCCGCCATCGACGACGATCAAATCGGGCAGACGTTTTTTTTCGTCAAGCAGTCGGCGGTAGCGTCGGCCGATCACCTCGCGCATCATGGCAAAGTCATCCGGGGTTTGTTTGGTGTTGATTTTAAAACGGCGGTATTCGCTTTTTTTGGGTTTGCCGTTTTCAAAGCATACCATGGAAGCCACGGCGTCGCTACCCTGAATATTGGAGATGTCAAAGCATTCAATGATCAGCGGCGGTTTGGGTAAATTCAGGTCGCGGTGCAGGGCAAGCACCGTAAAGTGAACGGTTTGTTCTTTTTTCATCTTTTGCAGCTGCAACTCGTCCAGTAAAAAGCGGGCGTTTTTAACGGCCATTTGCACTAGTTTGTGCTTTTCGCCGCGCTGCGGCGTCACCACGCGCACCCTGCGCCCCGATTCCCGCGTAAGCCAGCTTTCCAGAGCCGAGGCAGATTCCAGAGCGGTCTGAACAAAAATCTCCTGAGGCCGGTCCTGATTGGAAAAATAGTACTGGTTTAAGAATTCTTCCAGCACTTCTGCATCATTCTTCCAGCCGACCTGCTTCAGATAAAAATGTTGTTTGCCGATGATCTTGCCTTCGCGGATTTTAAAAACCACCGTGCAGGCATCCTGATCTTCCAGGGCAATGGCAAAAACATCCCGGTCTTTAAAATCGCCCTGAACGATTTTTTGATTGTTACGGTACTGTTCCAGCGCCTTAAGGCGATCGCGCACCAGCGCCGCTTCTTCAAATTCCATTCTGGCGGCCAAGTCGGCCATTTGTCGTTTAAGCTCCTTGCTCAACTCGTCCGTTTTCCCTCGCAAAAACTTGCGCACCTGCTCGATCATTCGCGCGTAATCTTCTTTGCTTTGCAGCCCCTGGCACGGCCCTTTACATTTTTTGATGTAATAGTCCAGGCACAAATCGACCTTCTTTTTTTCGATGACCTGCGGCGTGAGCTGGAATTTGCAAGAGCGAATGGGAAAGATTTGCCGTAAGGTTTTTAGGACGTAACGAACGTTTTTTACGTCTGTGTAAGGACCAAAATATTCCGATCCGTCGCGCACAATTTTACGCGTGACAAAAACCTGCGGAAAATCTTCGCTGGTGATGCGGATGAAAGGGTAGGTCTTGTCGTCGCGTAAATTGACATTGTAGCGTGGTTTGTGCTCTTTGATCAGATTGTTTTCGAGGATTAAGGCTTCCACTTCTGAATCGGTGACAATCCACTCAATGTCGGCAATTTTCTTAACCAGGGCATTTAAACGCGGGTGAAACGGCCGGGATTTCTGAAAATAGGAGCGTACGCGGTTTTTGAGCACATTGGCTTTGCCCACGTACAAAATGGCGCCGCTTTGATCCTTAAACAAATAACAACCTGGTTTTGCCGGGATGCGCGATAATTTATCTTCTAACTTCATCTGTTGCTGTTTTTTTGTTTTGTTTTGATTAATCTAACTAAATTTTATGGTATTTTCTATTCTTTTAAGCGGGTTAGTAGAGTTAAGGGTGTAAGAGGTGAATGGTTGAATGGTCAACGGGCTGTCTTTCTGAACGGAGCGACAGTCGGAATCCACTGCAAAGTGAAAGGGAATCCCGCTTGCGCGGGAATGACGTGGAAAGGTGGGAGGGGATTCCCGCTTGCGCGGGAATGACTGCCTGGTGTCATTCCGGCCGAGCGCAGCGAGAGCCGGAATCCCCTGAAGGAGGGATGGGATTCCTGCGTTCGCAGGAATGACTGGTTGACGTGCAAAGGTGAAAGGGATTCCCGCTTGCGCAGGAATGACTGGCTGGTGTGTCAGGGATTCCTGCTTGCGAGGGAATGACGGTGGGGGGGCGGGAATGACATGGAAAGGCCCGCTTACGCATGATTGAATTAAAGGTTCTCAGGATGCGTTTTTTCTCCTTAGAGATTAATTAATTAAAAATCAAAAAATTATGATGTCAGGCTAAAAAGGATTTTTTAGTATTCCAGTAAGAGAATCCTTGAAAAGTAAGATTGTTTTTATTGCCGTTATAAGATTTTTCTCTTCGTTCCAAATGACGGTTCTCCCCTTTTTAGGGCGAATTCTATTATTTAAAATTAAAATTGACATTAACGCTTAAAAATATTAAAATTGTTAGCTGATTTTTTAATATAAAGGAGGCAGGCTATAGATAAAAAGATTAAATGTCCGGAATGCGGCGCCCATATTGTTGAGGACGCCAATTTTTGTCCGAAATGCGGGGCGAAAATTAAAGACAATTTAAAGGCCGCCCCTGTAAGCGAGGGGGGATTAAGCCGCAAAGCAATAGTTGCCCTGAGCGCAACGTTTATTTTTTCTCTTATTGTGGTGCTTTTAATTTTAAGCAGCAATCGAGAAACTTTAAAATCAAGGATGTCTTCGCAAATGCAGCGCCAGGGTTCTCCTATGGAGCAGAATCATCCGGATATGGAAAAAATGCGCCAGATTCAGGAGCTTAAAGATAGGCTAAAACAAGAACCGGAAAACGGCCAGTTGATGGTGCATCTGGCGAATAGTTATTTTGACATTGGTCGTTTTGATCTGGCAAAAATCTACTACAAAAAGGCGATAGAGCATCAGGTAAAAACGCCCGAAGTATTTATTGATATTGGGGTGTCTTACTTTAACCTGGCAAAGCTCGATTCGGCGTTGATGTATGTGGATGAAGCTTTAAAGCTGGAGCCAGACCATCGCCTGGGGCTTTATAACAAGGGCGTTATTGAGTACAATTTAAATAAATTTCAGAATGCAATTATTACCTGGGAAAAATTAATAAAAGTCTATCCCGAGTCTAAAGAAGCGACAACAGTAAAGCAATTTATCGAAGAAGCGAAAAAGAGGTTAAATAAGTCCTAACAAAACGAAAGGAGACCATTAAACATGCCTTGTGGACGGAAGAGAAAACGCGCAAAGATGGCGACGCACAAAAGGAAAAAACGTTTAAGAAAAAATCGTCATAAAAAGAAGATCCGTTAAAAGGTTCATCGACCATGAGCCTTTTTATTTTAGCTAATACAGGCTGATAGATGTGGACAGAAGATACGCACATATTTAGTGTTAGCGAATTAACGCACACCATAAAAAAACTCTTAGAAGAAAACATTCCCACTATCTGGCTCGAAGGAGAAGTTTCCAACTTTAAGGCGCATTCTTCGGGCCATTATTATTTTACGCTTAAAGATGAGCAGGCACAAATTTCGGCAGTTATCTGGCGTTCGCGTGTGTTCAATATCGACTTTAAACTGGAAGACGGAATGCATGTCCAGGCTCTGGGCAATGTGCGTGTATTTGAACGCAGCGGGCGTTACAACTTCGATATCATTCACATCCAGCCGGCCGGTATAGGGCGCCTACAAATGGAGTTTGAACGTCTGAAAAAGCAGTTAGCGGCCGAGGGGCTGTTTGATTCAAAATTTAAAAAGCCCATACCTAAATTTCCGTTGCGCGTGGGCGTGGTTACCTCTGATACGGGGGCGGCCATCAAAGACATTATTAATGTTTTAAGCCGGCGTGCGCCTCATGTGCAAATTATTTTACGGCCGGTGCAGGTTCAGGGCGAGGGGGCGGCCAGAGATATTGCCAGAGCCATTAAGGAATTTAATGAATATGGCAAGGTGGACGTGCTGATTGTCGGGCGGGGAGGCGGCTCGCTGGAAGACCTGTGGGCCTTTAATGAAGAAACGGTCGCCCGCGCCATTTTCGACTCAAAGATTCCTGTTATTTCGGCGGTCGGGCATGAAATCGACTACACCATTGCCGACTTTGTGGCCGACCTGCGCGCGCCGACGCCCTCGGCAGCGGCAGAATTGGCCGTGCCCGATTTCAACGAAATCAAACAAAGTATTCTGCTTTACGGTCAAAGATTAAAACGGGCCGTTGTGCTGAAAATTGAGCGGCACAAACAGCAGCTGGAAAGCATTCGCCGCAGCTACGGATTGCGGCGCCTGGAAGACATTCTGCATCAATACGCCTACCGCGTTGATGAACTAACCAATCAACTGATCAGAAATTACGAACAAAACGTAAGCGCCCATAAACGACATCTGGAACAGATAAATTTGCGTCTTTTGAATTTAAATCCTAAAAAAGTGCTGGAAAGAGGTTACAGTATTAGCTATATTAACGGGCAGGTATTAAAAGATGCCGCCATGGTCAAAAGCGGTGAGGAAATCCGGACGGAATTGTTTAAAGGGGAAATTCTGGGTAGGGTTACCAAAGTAGTAAAAGGGAAGTAATGGCAGCAAAAAAAATGACATTCGAAGAGGCCTTAGCGCGCCTGGAAGAAATTGTCGGAAAATTAGAGAGCGGTGAAATTTCGCTGGACAAAAGCATCAAAGCTTTTGAGGAAGGCCAGAAACTGGTTCAGTTTTGCCTGCAAAAATTAAACGAGGCGGAAACCAAAGTCAAAAAACTTTCGCAAGACGGCGACGGTAATTTTAATTCAAGTGATTTGTAATGGAAAAGAAACCCGTTACCATTGGCATTTTAGTCAATCCGCGTAAAGAACAAATTTTAATCCCTCTCAAAATTTTAGATGACTGGAAAAAAGAAAATTCCGCCCGGGAAATTTCTGTATTACTTTGTTCTTTCGATTCGCCTTTCATTCGGGAGGGGCAATTTCCCTATTTAAAAATACAGCCTGTGCAAAAGATTATCGAAAGCGCCGATTTAATTCTGGCTCTGGGCGGCGATGGTACGATTTTACGCTCTGTGCAGTTTATTGGCCGACGACAGATTCCCATCATGGGCGTGAACCTGGGCGGACTGGGATTTTTAGCCGAAACGTCGCCCGAAGAGGTCATCCAGCATGTGGAAAATTTTTTGAACGGCGCCTGCGTGGTCGAAAGAAGATCGCTACTGCAGTGTGAAGTGTTGGATAGCGATGAAAAATACTTTGCCTTTAACGATTTTGTGGTCGATAAGGCAGGCTTTTCAAGAGTGATTGAAATCGTGACGCGGGTAGATGGCAAACTGCTTAACTCTTACATTGCCGATGCCTTAATCATCTCCACGCCCACGGGTTCTACGGCGTATTCGCTCTCGGCCGGCGGACCGATCGTCGTGCCCGAAACCAATGTTTTTATTGTCAATCCCATTTGCCCGCATTCTTTAACCAATCGGCCGGTGGTGGTGCCGGACAACAGCACCATCATGTTAACCGTTTATACCGAGTTTAAAGAGATCAAATTGTTTCGCGACGGCCAGTTGATGAAGAGCTTTCCCAACGGTACGCGATTTAAATTGAGTCGCGCCCCCTTTGTGGTAAAACTGGTTAAAATGCAGGATAAAAGTTTTTACGAGACCCTGCGCAGCAAATTACACTGGGGCGAAGACTTCAGAGATAAAAAACGCTGGTCATACCAGAACGGTAAAAACCAATCGGAATAATTCGGCCCGCAAATAATGCCGCCTCCTACCGTGAAAACCTGACTTCATTTTCAGGATCCAGGTCGCTGGTTACCCATTTTTCAAGATGTTTTTTTAAGTAATGAAATCCTTCTTCCGCTGAATTCACGAATTTAAAAAAGTTAAGATCATTGAAAGCAATGGTTCCCCAGCGGGCCATGGCTTCAAAGTCGATGATTTCCTGCCAGTAATCCTGCCCGAAAACGACAATAGGCAGCGGTCGGTGGATCTTGCCGGTTTGTAGTAAGGTCAATACTTCCATTAACTCATCCAGCGTACCAAAGCCGCCCGGAAAAATAATCAACGCTTTAGAAAGATATACCAGCCAGTATTTACGCATGAAAAAATAGTGAAATTCAAAACCCAATTCTTCAGAAATGTAAGGATTGGGTTCCTGTTCATGTGGAAGAGAGATGTTAAGGCCGATGGATTTACCGCCTGCCAGATAGGCGCCTTTATTGGCCGCTTCCATAATGCCCGGTCCGCCGCCGGTGCAAACATAAAGGGCCTGCTTTCCGTTGCCTTTTTCGATGGCCCATTCGGTGAGCAGCCGGGCCAGCTCTGTGGCGTCTTCGTAATATTTGGAAAGGCGCAGGCGTAACCTGGCAGCAGACAGTTCTTTTTCCAGCTCTTCGGAGGGGTGTTCCTCGTACGCATCCGCAATGACTTTTAATTCCTTTTTGGCCACATCGTGCGGCCTGACGCGCGCCGAACCAAAAAATACAACGGTGCTGTGAATGCCAAATTTACGAAAGCGAACGCTGGGCTCAGTGAATTCAGCCAGAATGCGGATGGGACGCGCCTCCGGACTGGTTAAAAATTGAAGATTTTTATATGCTTTTTCCGGTTTTTTTCTGTTGGTAGCCATTTCCATTCTCCTTCATAATGTATGTCCTCTTCAAACCAATTTGGCGAGAATTCCGTCAATTTGTTGCTGCATTTCTTTGACTTCGTTTTCAAACTCCACTAAAAAGCTGTTGTCCTCGATTTTACCCAGAACCGCTTCCATCTCCTGCTCATTCTCATAGGTCATTTTACGATATGGATTGGTGTAATCCTTTTCTCTGGATTTAAAGGCGTTTTTTAATAGTTGTCCGGCTATTTCTTTCACATGCTTTAAAATTTTGCGCAGCCGTTCAAAGGTCAGATCATGGGGCGTAATTTCATACAGGTCTAAAAGACTGTAAACAGCATGCGACCATTTTTGCCGTGGATATGCTTCCCACAACCGGTCGTACCGCTCATGAATTTTTTGCCAGGAATCGAGCAAACCGGATTTAATATCGTCGATTAATTTTTGCACCTCTGCTGCCGGAACCAGTTGTCCGCCTAAATTGACCCACTTTCGGTGATGTTCGGTTAAGCGTTCTTGTAAAGCGGCCGCCAGTTCTTTTTCGGATTTAAACGACTGCGTTTTCAAAAATTCGTACAAGGCCAGCCCGCCGTAATAGGCGATCATTTGATAATAAAGATGCAGTCCCTGAGCCGGCTTTAACACACGGGCTTTTCCGTGGTAAACAAAATCATTCAAAACAACCTGCAGTTTGCCATCAATACTGTTTTGTTGTTCGATGATTTCCGCGATGGAAAATTCTTTTCCGGCAGCCTGGCAAATGCCCTGCCGCAGAATTTCTATGCCGCTGATCATGGATTCTACCGTGTCCGGCGCAAGATAATCCGTTTCGATGTGCTGTTCTTTGATTACCCGTTTGTCTCTATTTTTAAATTTCCAGCTGTTGCGCGCCAGGGCGTACATATTGTGTTTAAACCAGTAGCCGGGATAGATATTGATCTCGTTCGCTTTGTCTGCAGGACTCACCAGGGCAAAGGGCAGTTTAATGTTTAGTTCGCTGTAGTAGGTACCCTTGGCAACCAGGGCAAAGGGTGCAAAATAGCTGTTGTGTTTAAAATTACTGCACAGCCCTGGCCAAAACCCGCGTTCGGCGATGATTTCTCCGTCCGGAGCGCGGGAGTTGTGATTGGAGCCGATGGTGGCTCCGGCCGCAATATTGGCCTGCCCCTGAACGGTGGCCGCAATCAAAAAGGAGTTGTTGTGGTGCTGTTCGTGGAAGGGAAAGATCAGGTTGTTGAGCACCTCGCAACAGGAGATGGTGGAGTTATCGCCCAAAAAGGAGTTTAAAAGCCGGGCGCCGTATTTTAGCTGAACATTTCGTCCTGTAATAAATCGTACCGCTTTAACCCCGTAAAAAATTCTGTTCCCGTAACCAATAATTCCGTTAACCAGCTCCACGCCTTCACCAATTTGAGAAGGTTCGTCGGCGCTGGATTGAATGGTTAGGTTTTTTAATTTATTGGCGCCTTTTACGTAACAATAGGAACCAAAATTAACGTTTTTGATGATGCGGCTGTTTTTAATGACACAGTGGTCTCCCACCTCGCCGTAATAGCCGCGACGCGTATCGCCTAATTTATCGGTCAGTTCCTTGAGCTTTTGTTGAAATTTCCTGTCAGCCCGGTTTCTGGACCAGATGTAAGCATCGGCCGGCAAAATGCCCACAAAGGGCAAAATGGCTCTGTTGCCGTTCTCGTTGGCCAGTTCAATCCAGATGCGCACATCCTCTGTTTCGCCTTCTTTAACGATTCCGTTCCCGAACTTGGCGTTATCTACCGTGATCATTTCATCCAGATTGAATAAAATAGTGTGATGACCAATAATGTAATGCGATAGATATCTTACATTCCGCACAACCACATTATCGCCTAAATCGCAGGAGATGATGGTGCTGTTGTAAAGTCCCACGGGCAGGCGTAATTTGTGGTAAGCCAGATAGCCCGATTGAAGATCGCCGATGCGCACCAGGCCCCAGAACTCACAATTTTTTACCAGGTTGGGATTAAAATGATCTGTAACCAGCACCCTGTCCCAGCTTTCGGCCGAATTGTTGTGTTTGACCAGGATTTCGATTTCCCTGGAAGTAAGGTTTCGGAAGCGGCTTGAATCGCTCTGACGATTTCTTAAAAGGTAGGGATTTTCTTTGTCCACCAGAAATTTGCGGGGCACAAAATCGATGCTAAAGTTTTCTAATTTATCCAGTATCACCCTGTCCATTTGCAGTACACTCCTTCCCGAACTGATAATTTTTGCAAATAATAACACAAAAAATCTTAAAAATCTAATATTTATTGCAGAAAACTCTTTTATTCGACCGGATTTGATATTATCTTTAAACACTATTGATTGTTTGGCAAACAAACTAAGAGAAGGGGTAGGATGATAAGAGAAGCAGGATATGGGCCAAAACTGGTTCGCGAATTCAATGAATTAAATATTTTACGCTTTATTAAAAACGACGGTCCGCTTTCACGAGCAGAACTGGCCAAGCGCTACCGGCTTTCGAAGGCTGCCGTTTCAGAAATCATCAGTAATCTTCTGGAAATGGGATATATTCATGAAATTGGCATGGGCAATTCCACCAAGCTGGGCGGTCGCAAACCCATTTTATTGAAATTCAATCCGCGCTCCGGCTTTGCGATAGGAATCGAAATTAAGCGCGACCACGCCAGAGTGGCGCTGAGCGATCTGGACGCTAAAATTTACAATAATGATTATTTTTCATTTAAACCGGGCGCGCCATTGGAAGAAATTGTTCAACAGACCTTTACTTACATCGATAAGTTTTTTAAGATCGATTGGGTGCAAAGAGCCAGACCCATAGGGATTGGCATCGCCATTCCGGGACTGGTTAATTATAAGACGGGTAAGATTCAGGAGTCGGATACGCTTAAAAAATGGGTTGGTTTTCCTTTAAAAGGAAAATACGAAAGCCGCTATAAAATTGAAACCTTTGTCGAAAATGACGTGAAGGCCATCAGCCTTGGTGAGTTTCATTTTGGCACGGGAAAAACAGCGCGCGATATGGTCTATTTGTGGGTCGGCGATGGCGTTGGCGCAGGTATTATCATTAATGGCGAACTGCATCGCGGCGTTTCGGCTTCCGCCGGAGAGGTTGGTTATTACGATGTCGGTTTCCTGATTCGCGAAAAAGGTCATTGTCAACTAATTTACGACGGCCATAAAAACTTTGGCGATATTCTTTCTGAAAAAGTGCTTCTGGAAGGGGCAAAACGCGGACTGCAAGGACAGTTTGCCGGTTATCTGGACGCCGATAATTTAAGCGTCGATTATATTCTGGAAGAGGCCCATAATGACAATCCTCTCGCCTTGCAACTGGTCAAAGAATACGGCTTTTTAGTCGGTGTGGTGTTAACCAATCTTATCAACACACTCAATCCGGAACTGGTTGTCATCGGAGGGCAGTCCATTGCCCACGACCCCTTGCTTTTAAAAATCATCAAGGATCAGATAAAACACGACATTTTGCGTACCCCCAGTCGCATCGTCAAGGTGAAAAAGGCCAAATTAAAGGAAAATGCGGCCATTCTGGGCGCCGTTGCGTTAGTGCTGGAAGACCTTTTTTACAATCAGCGCCTCAATATTTCTAAATATCGCGAACTCTTCAGAAATTAACAGGAACGCCTTTCCTCCGTCGGCTGTTGAGCCAGAAGTGAAATAAGGAACCATTTGATAAATCTTGCCAATGGTTATTCCGACAGCGATGGGCGCCCGCGGTGGGCGTCCCATATTTGTTTGCAGAATTGACTGTAAAAAACGGCTGGCTAACTAAATCCTTTGAGTGGGCAAAACAGAAGCGCCCAAAAGAAATATTTGCCCCGATTCCTTAAAAACTATTAACTTAAACGTTTTGAAAAATCAAATTGAACGGATTGAATGTTTTTTGATTTAAAGCACACGGACGTCAATAGTAAGGCCAGAGCGGGCGTACTGAACACCGATCATGGTTCCATCGAAACCCCAATCTTTATGCCCGTTGGTACTCAGGGAACGGTGAAAGCGCTTTCGCCCAGAGATTTAAAAGAGGTCAACGCCTCGATTATCCTTGGCAATACGTATCATTTGTACATGAGGCCGGGACATCGGTTGATTGAAAAGATGGGCGGCTTGCATCGCTTTATGGGCTGGGATCGCGCTATTTTGACGGACAGCGGAGGATTTCAGGTATTTAGTTTAAAAGAGTTGCGCAAAATCGATGACGAGGGAATCCTGTTCCAATCGCACCTGGACGGTTCTTACCATAAATTTACGCCCCAGCTGGTGCTGGAAATTCAACGAAGTTTGGGTAGCGATATTATGATGGTGCTGGATGAGTGTCCGCCATATCCTTCGACCAGAGATTACGCGCTTAAATCAAACCAATTGACCATTGACTGGGCGCGTCAGGCACGGGAGATCTTTAGCGGCTGGCAGCCGCTGTATGGGCACAGGCAGTGGCTGTTTGCCATTGTTCAGGGCGGTACTTTTAAAGACATCAGAGAACAGAGCGCCAGGGCATTAATGGAACTGGATTTTCCGGGATATGCCATTGGCGGACTGGCCGTGGGCGAGCCAAAGGATGAGATGTTTGACATTACAGATTTTTGCACGGAAATTTTACCAGAGCAAAAACCGCGATATTTAATGGGCGTGGGAATGCCAGACGATATTCTGGAAGCGATTGAGCGCGGCGTGGATATGTTCGACTGTGTGATACCCACGCGCAATGCACGCAATGGAACTGTTTTTACAACCGAAGGTAAAATGGTTCTGAAATCGGCGCGCTTTAAGGAAGATACGAAGCCTGTTGACGCCAATTGCCAGTGCTACACCTGTAAAAATTTTTCCAGAGCCTATTTAAGGCATCTTTACAATGCCAATGAAATTCTGGGATTAACCCTGGCCACCATTCACAATGTCCATTTTTACCTGTGGCTGGTGCGTCAGGCCCGAAAAGCAATATTACAGGATAACTATGTGAGCTGGAAAGAGCGCATATTACAAAAAATAACCAGAGTCGTAGAAAACTAAAAATTGAGGAGAACTTATGTTACAGTTTATCATGTTAATGGCCCCGGCCAATCAGGGAGGCGCAGGTGGCGGTGGCAATCCGCTGGTTGCCTTTTTACCTTTTATTCTGATCATTGTGATCATGTATTTTTTAATGATACGTCCTCAGGCCAAGCGCCAGAAAGAAAAGCAAAAGATGCTGGAAGCCTTGCAAAAAGGCGATCAGGTCATCACCATGGGCGGCATTCACGGCAAAGTGGTTGGCTTTACCGACGATAACAAAACGGTTATTATTAAAGTTGACGACAATGTTAAACTTAATATCGAACGTTCCGCAATCAACGTGGTAAAAAAGTCCGGTAGCAAAAACTAATGAAACTTGTTTTTATGGGGACGCCTGATTTTGCCAGGACGTCCCTTAAAAAATTAATTCATTCTCCACATGAGGTTGTGGCTGTTGTCACGGTGCCGGATAAGCCTCAGGGAAGAGGACAAAAATTAAAACCTTCGCCGGTTAAACAACTGGCCGTTGATCTGGGCCTACCAGTGCTGCAGCCGGTAAAATTGCGCGATCCGCAATTTGTCGAACAGCTCAAGCAGTTCAATGCCGATGCTTTTGTGGTGGTTGCCTTTAAAATTCTTCCGCCAGAAGTCTTCAACATTCCGCCAAAAGGCACGGTAAATTTACACGCCTCGCTTTTGCCCCGTTACCGCGGAGCCGCTCCCATCAACTGGGCGATCATAAACGGCGAAACGGAAACAGGCGTTACCACCATTTTAATCAATGAACGCGTTGACGAAGGCAACATGCTTTTGCAAAAATCGGTGCCCATTGCTCCGGATATGACGGCCGGCGAATTGCACGATTTGCTGGCTGAAATTGGCGCCGATGTACTGGTGGAAACTCTGAACAGACTTGAAGCCAATGATATCGTTCCAGTAAAGCAGGATGAAGGGCAGGCAACCAGAGCGCCCAAGATTACGAGAAAAATATGCCATCTAAATTTTAACCAAACGGCGCAAAAGGTGCACAACTGGATCAGAGGCCTGAGCCCTTATCCGGCCGCTTACTGCTATTGGCAGGGGAAGCTATTGAAAATCTTTCGCTCCCGCCCGGTAGCCCGTTTATCAGACGATGTGCCGCCGGGTACTGTGGTTAAAGTGTTTAAAAACGGCTTTACGGTGAAATGCGCTTCAGGAGCGGTTGATATCTTCGAGGTGCAGGTACAGGGCAAAAAACGGATGACCGTGGAAGATTTTTTGAACGGTTATCGCTTACAGGCAGGACAATTGCTGGAATAGAGGATAATTTTTACCGTTTCTTTTTGAAACCTGACTATCTCTGATGCGTTTTAAATGTAATGGTTTAATCAAATTGGGGGTAGTCATGATAACCGTGCATGTGCCAAATTACGGGAATTTTGAATCTGCCTTAAAAGCCTTTAACCGGAAAGTTCGCAAAGCGCAAATCATAGAAATCTGTCACAAAAAGTCCCATTACATCAGTCCAAGCCAGAAACGCCACCGCGCCAGGCTCAAATGGCGCAAGAAGATGATGAATAGCTGAGCGAGGGGGAAAGTGTAAGAGTATAAGAGTTGAAGAGTCTGTTGGTTGATTGGCTGAACGACAGCATTCAAGCCCTTCAGCCTTAATTCAAGACAGTCTGCCGTGTTAGCGACAGCTGTCTCCCTCTCCCAGACTTTTATTCTGGGAGAGGGGGTGCAGGGGGGGGAGGGCTACCAGTTGGTTGAATGGTTAATTGGTTGAATAGTTAAATAGATGCTTGGCTGTCACTTCGAATCCCCGCCACCGTTTGTGTTGAAACAAAGGATTTCCATAAATAAATTTCATCAGTTTTCAAAGTTCTTGATATTTAAGCCGCGGCTGTCGCAAAAGGGAGAGAGACCAAAATGCCATTCTTAAAATAGTTTAAAGTGAGGAAAGAGTATGTACGAACAATTTGCCAGATATTACGATTTGATTTTTCCCTTTCGCGATGCGACCTACCGCTTTTTGAAGAGTTGGCTAAAAAATGATCGAAATCGAATTCTTGATCTGGGATGTGGCACGGGGGGATATCTTGCCCGCTTTGCGCAGGAAGGACATGAAGTGGTGGGGATCGATCTCAATGAAACCATGCTGCAAATGGCCAAACAGAGATGTCCGCAGGGAACCTGGCTGGCGTTGGATTTAAAAAACCTGGATGAATTGCCCGCTCGTTTACCCCGGGATCGAAATGAACGATTTGATCTCATTTTTTGTACGGGAAACGTATTATCGTATCTCGCGCCGGACGAACTTGGTCAGGCCATTGGCGCTATTTTTAATTTGCTTAAGCCGCAGGGGCACTGGATTTTTCAGGTGGTAAACTGGCAGAATATTTTACGGCAAACAACGTTTGTCTTTCCTGTTATTGAAAACAGGGAACAGGGGGTGCGGTTTATTCGCGCCTACAACAATCTTACGCCGGCGGGCGCCATTTTTCAAACCAGATTAGAAAAAGACGGGAAAATTATTTTTGAAGACGCCCACCGTTTGTTCGCTCATAATTCCCATGATCTACGGGCTTTGCATGAAAAGAACAATTTTAAAAAGGTCGGTTTTTACGGAGATTTTAAGAAGGCCCCCTTTCAGCCGGATGAATCGGGAGCTTTGATCGGCGTTTTTAAAAAAGAGAATTAAACGGGTAAGCACAAGCTGATCTTTGGCCAACGCTGCCAGCCGTTCGACAATCGGATTTTGTTTTAAGCCAATTTCTTTTTAATTTAATCTCTTTAATTCAATGATAATTAAGGAAAGCATTATGCAAACATTTAGTCTGGTACTCAGTTATTTGCTTCCCGTTTTCTATTTAATTGTTCTGAGCATCTATTATCGCATCTATTTTGGCAATGGAAGAAAGTACGAAAACCGAACCAAAATCATTTTGCTCCTTTTAATTATCGTTCATGGTGCAGAAATTGTGGTGCGTCAGCTTTTTTTAAAAGCCATGCCGCTCTCTTCGACCTTCGACGCGCTTTCATTTCTGGGGTTTTCCATTCTGCTGGTTTATTACATTATCGAAAAGACTTTTGAGAACCGGGCTTCCGGCTTTTTTATTCTGTTGTTTGCCTTTTTTCCGGTTCTGATTTCCGCTTTTCAGCACGACTGGCAGGCTGAGTCCAATCCTTTACTCAGCGATCCTACATTTACGATTCATGCTTCCTTAAACATCATTGGCTACACGGCATTAGCGATTAGCGCCATTTACGCTTTGCTCTATCTAATTCAGTACCGAAATATCAAAGAAAAACGATTTACAAAAATATTCGATCAGCTTCCGGCGGTGAGTTATCTTGAAAGTATGAGTAAAAGAGCCGTTTTAATAGGAATAATACTGATGGGCATCGGAATTTTTCTGGGACACGTGCAAACCCGACGGGCATTTGGTCAATTTTTTTATCCTGATCCAAAGGTCATTATTACGGATTTGATCTGGCTGTCCTATCTAATCGTTTACGTGGCGTCGCATTTTAAAAAATGGTCGGCGCGCATTATGGCCTATCTTTCAATTTTCGGTTTTATAATTCTTTTAACGGGAATGGTGATCGCGCTTGTCGTTGGAAAATCGTTTCATGAATTCTATTAACAGTGAAAGCAGGGATGAATACACATATTCCATTAAGTTTAATTGGGATCTCCCATAAAACGGCAAAAGTTGAAATTCGGGAAGAATTGGCTTTTTCCAGAGAAGAACAGCAAAAGCTATTAAACGAGCTAACGCTCAAATTCGATTTGCGCGGCGCGCTGGTGCTCTCCACCTGCAACCGCACGGAGCTTTATCTGAGCGGAGATCTTTCGGACGATCAGATTAAAGATTTGCGGCGTTTTTTAAATGACTTTAAAAAATGCGATTATTTTACGAACGATGAAGTCATTTATGTTCTGAAAGGCAAAGAAGCCGTTTTTCATTTTTTCAGTGTCTTTGCCGGGATGGATTCGCAGATTTTAGGCGAGCCGCAAATTACCGGCCAGGTAAAAGATGCCTACCATTTTGCCTACGAAGCGCAAAAGACCGATGCTTTACTCAACAAGTTGTTTAACTATGGCCTGCAAGCTGAGAAAAAAGTGCGCACCGAGACCTTTCTTTCCGATGGCGCCGTATCTGTCAGTTATGCCGGCGTGGAACTGGCGCGTAAAATTTTTACCAATTTAGATGATAAAGTTGCTTTGCTGATCGGCGCCGGCGAAACAGCCGAACTGGCCTCCCAGCACTTTGTGGAAAAAGGCGTGGGCAAAATACTAATTGTCAACCGCACTTATGAAAAGGCAGTGGAACTGGCCAGACGTTTTGCCGGCGAAGCCTACAATTTAAGCGAACTAACGGAAATCATCGAGGATGTGGATATTGTGATTTCTGCCACCTCCAGCGCCGATTACGTTTTAACACGAGAAATGATCGAACCCGTTCTGAAAAAACGCGCCAGCCGTCCTTTATTTTTAATCGATCTGGCCATCCCGCGGGATATTGATCCGGAGCTGGATGAGCTGGATTTTATTTATCTGTACAACCTGGACGATTTGAACGAAGTGGTACAAAGCAATTTGAGCAAACGAAAGAAAGAAATTCCTAAAGCGGAAAAAATCATACTTCACTTCGTGCATGAGTTCGTCGTCTGGCTATCCACTCACGCCTCATCACAGATTATCAATCGCTTAAGAAATTATTTTAACAACTTGCGTCAAAATGAATTACAAAGGCTGCGTTCCCGTCTGCCGCAAGAGGGCTTTGAGCATGTTGAATACTTAACCGAAAGCATCATTAATAAAATACTGCATCAACACATCAAGCTGTTAAAATCCAATTTAAAGGATTCGCAAAAGTACGAACAATATCTGGAATTTCTGGAAGAACTTTATGAATTTGAAAAGAAATCGTGAAGGAAAACAATGCTAAAAAGAGTACGCATCGGAACAAGGGGCAGCGCGCTTGCTTTATGGCAGGCCGACTTTGTAGAAAACGAACTGCGCCGGCGCTATCCGGAACTGGAACTGGAACGAGTTATCATCAAAACCCAGGGCGATCGCGATCAAAAATCGTCGTTAACGCGCATTGGCGGCCAGGGCGTTTTTACCAAAACCATCGAAGAGGCGCTGTTGCAGGAGAAGATTGATATTGCCGTTCACAGTTTAAAAGACCTGCCCTCTGCTATGTCGCAGGGTCTTGAGCTGGCGGCCATTCCGCCGCGCGGTCCGGTGGAAGATGTTTTGATCACACAAGGCGGACTGACTCTGAATCAATTGCCCGCTGGCGCGCGTATCGCAACCGGTAGCATCCGGCGACGCTGTCAGCTATTGCAAATGCGGCCCGACCTGCGCATGGAGGATTTACGGGGGAATATTGACACGCGCCTCAGAAAATTACATGAACAAAACCTGGATGGCATTATTATGGCGCTGGCGGCCATTAAGCGCCTAGATATTGAAGGTCTGTATTTTCAGGTTTTTAAGAGCAACGAAATGATCCCGGCCATTGGCCAGGGCGCCATTGGCATTCAAATTCGCTCAAACGACAAACCATTAAAAACCATGCTCGAAAAGTTGAACCATATTCCAACGTATTATGGCGTTGTGGCAGAACGTAGTCTGTTGAAAACCCTGGATACCGGCTGCCAGTTTCCGGTTGGCGGCTACGGTAGGGTGAGCGATGCGCAGTTAACCCTGCTGGGGTTTGTGGGCAGTGAAGATGGGAAAATATTGATTAAAGATCAGGTTTCTGGTCCCATGGAACAGGCAGAAGAGCTTGGCGTAAAACTGGCTGAACAATTGTTAAAAAAAGGCGCCAGACAACTATTACAAAAGTTTAGAAGCGAAAATGAAATTAAAGAATAAAACCATTGTCATTACGCGGCAGCCCGAACAGGCCAGAACATTGACTCAACTGATCGAAAAAGAAGGCGGCAAGGCCGTATTGTTTCCTACCATCGCCACGGTTGCCGCCGACGAAAATATTGCCGGGCAGGAACGCGTTATTGCCCGTCTTGAACAGTTTGACTGGCTGATTTTTACCAGCGAAAACGCGGTAAAATTTTTTTTAAAAAGACTGCAAGACGGCGCCATACAACTACCGGCCATCAAAATTGCCGCGGTCGGATCCCGAACGGCTGAAACCCTTGAAAAAGAAGGCATTCCGATCCATTTGATCCCGGATGATTTCTCGGCAAAGGGGCTGATTGACGCCTTTACCACTTCGGAGTTGCGAGGAACAAAGATTTTAATCCCTTCCTCAAACCTGGCCCGGGAAGAGCTGCAAACGGGATTGAAATTGCACGGCGCACAGGTGGAAACGGTAATATTTTATAAAACGGTGCCCAATCCGAACTTTGATCACAAGGCCTTTCGTTCTTTACTGCTAAACAAACAAATCGACGTAATCACCTTCTTCAGTCCTTCGGCGTTTAATTTTTTGGTAGAAATCTTATGCCTGGAGGGCTTAAATTTACTGCAAACAAGCGAGACGCGCCTGGCGGCAATCGGTCAAACCACCGCCAGAGCCATTAACATGCAGGGACTAAAAGTACACATTATTCCAAAAATCAGCACTTCTAAAGGAATGGTTGAGGCAATTATTAATTATTATGAAGGAAAAGAAGATGAGCGAAAATAATCTGTTTTTAAAAGCCATACACAAAAAACCGGTGGAACGCACGCCTGTGTGGATTATGCGACAGGCCGGACGCTATTTGCCAGAGTATCGGGCGCTGCGAGATAAATACGATTTTTTAACGGTCTGTAAAACACCGGAACTGGCGGCCGAAGTAACGCTGCAGCCCATTAAACGTTTTGGCTTTGATGCGGCCATTCTATTCTCTGATATTCTGGTCGTTCCCGAAGCCATGGGGCAAACCCTGGAATTTATGCCCGATCATGGCCCAAAGCTAACCCCGCCCATCCGTTCGGCAGAGCAGGTCGAGCGATTGACGACGGCAGAGATCGTGGACAAATTGCAGTATGTGGCCCAGGCCATAAAGGTCATTCGAAACGAATTGGATGAGAATACAGCGTTGATCGGCTTTAGCGGCTCTCCCTTTACGCTGGCCGCTTACATGATCGAAGGTAAACCCACGCGTCATTTTAAACACATTAAAGGCATGATGTACCGTGAACCGCAAATTTTAGAAGCGCTTTTGCAAAAATTGACCGAGGCCATTGTGGAATATCTACAAATGCAAATCCAGGCGGGCGTTCAGGCGGTGCAGGTTTTTGATACGTGGGGAAGCGTGCTGCCTCTCCATCTGTACGAACCGTTTTCGGCCAGGTACATGAAGGAAATCGCTTACAAACTGCAAAAAAATGGCGTGCCGGTCATCCTGTTCGGCATGGGCGGCATCGATCATTTGATTCAACTGGGCGATAGCCTGGCGCAGGCCCTGGGCGTGGAATGGCAGACCGATATGGAACAGGCCATTCGCCTTTTGCATCCGGAATATGCTCTGCAGGGCAATCTGGACCCTACCGTGCTTTACGGAAGTAAGGAAACCATTACGCGCGAAGTTGAGCGCATTTTAAAAATCTTCGGAAAACAAAACGGGCACATCTTTAACCTGGGTCACGGCATCCATCCGGATGTTCCGCTGGAAAACGTGGAGCATCTGGTTCAGGAAGTACGGAGAATTAGCGCAGAATTGCGCAAAGCGGATGATTAATTGTCAATTACGAATTATAAATTACGAATTACGAATTGCGAATTGCGAATTGCGAATTTTGAAGGATACGGGTGTGGTACTGCAGGTCTGCGACGGATCGGTGAGATGGAATGGGCGCCATCCATTTCGCCCATTGGAAACAAAGCAATAACTAAAAAACGTTTTAAATAAATTAAGTTGAGGTTGTTGGGGTATGGTTTTGAAATATGAAAAGAAGCAAAATTTGAGCGCAGAACGTGGAGCTGGGAAACGCCCCCATTCAACATTCAACCATTCAACTATTCAACCATTCAACCAGTTAACCATTTAACCGGGAATTAAAAATGAGCAGCAAAAATCAAATACACGTGGATATTGATCTGTTGAAAAAATACGATCAGCCGGGGCCGCGCTACACCAGCTACCCAACTGCCCCGTATTTTCATGAAGGCATTGGCGAAAAAGACTACATCCGGCATATTCAAAAGGACGATCAGCAAAAGAGCGGCGAGCCTATTTCGCTGTACTTTCATCTGCCGTTTTGCGACACTTTGTGCTACTTTTGCGGCTGCAATATGATGGTCACCCACAATCGGCAGAAGATCGATCATTACATCGATTACCTCGTTAAAGAAATGGAGTTATTGCGGCCTTTAATTAATGACAACAGAAAAGTGATGCAATTGCACTGGGGCGGAGGCACGCCCACCTATTTAACGCCGGAACAAATCCGTCGGCTTGGTCAGGACATCCGTCGGCTGTTTGAGCTGGAAGAAGGGGCGGAAGTGAGCGTGGAAATCGATCCGCGAGAATTGACCAGGGAGCACATGGTTGCCCTTAAAGAAGCCGGCTTTAACCGGTGCAGTATGGGCGTTCAGGATTTTAATCCAAAAGTACAAAAAACAGTCAATCGCATCCAGCCAGAAGACATTACGCGCCAAACGGTGGACTGGGCGCGCGAGCTTGGTTTTCAGAGTGTCAATATTGATCTGATGTACGGACTTCCCTTTCAGAACGCAGAATTGTTCAAAAAAACGCTGGAGATTATTCTGGATATCGATCCCGATCGGCTGGCTGTTTTTAACTACGCCCATCTGCCGTCGATAATCAAACATCAGCGGCTGATTAAAGACGAATGGCTGCCCGGCCCTGAAGAAAAGCTGGAATTGCTTAAGCTGAGCATCGAAACGTTAACCTCCTCGGGTTATGTGTACATCGGGATGGATCATTTTGCCAAACCCAATGACGAGCTAACCATTGCCATGAACGAAGGGACGCTGTATCGCAACTTTCAGGGCTACTCCACACACGCCGGCTTAAATTTGTTCGCCATCGGAATTACCAGCATCAGTATGTTAAGCGATCTGTATGTGCAAAATGTCAAAAAGCTGGAGCCGTATTATGAGTTACTGGACGCAGGGCATTTGCCGGTTTACAAAGGTGTGGAGCTGAACGAAGACGATATCTTACGGCGCGAGGTAATCACCGAACTGATGTGTAATTTTCGCTTGCAAAAAGAAAAAATAGAGAAGAAATATGGAATTGTATTCGACGATTATTTTGCCGATGCGTTGCAAAATTTGACGCCCATGCAGGACGACGGATTAATCGAGTTGCATGCCGATCATTTGCAGGTTACAACCATGGGACGGCTGTTAATCCGTAATATTGCCATGCAATTTGATTATTACTTAATGAAGCGAGAGGGCCACAAACCGCAGTTCTCGCGAACCGTTTAATCAGGATGAACCATTTATGAAAATAGCCATTCTTTTAGCCAATATGGGCGGGCCGGATTCGTTAGAGGCGGTTGAACCTTATTTATTAGAAATTTTTAAGGACCCGGATATCATCGATATTCCTCTGCCGGAATTTGTGCGCCTTCCGCTGGTGCGTTTTTTAGCCAAAAAACGCGCGCCGGAGAGCAGAGAGATTTATCAAAAACTGGGCGGTAAAACGCCCTTGCTGGAAATCACTCAGGCACAGGCACAGGCTTTAAAACAATTGTTAAATGAAAAAAACGATCAGCGCTTTGAAATATTTCCGGCCATGCGCTACTGGCATCCGTTCATGGAAGAGGTGTGGCAAAAGGTAACGGAGGAAGGTTTTGATAAGATCGTTGTGCTCAGCATGTATCCTTTTTTCTCCACCACAACCAGCGGTTCTGTAATTAATGAGGCCAGACGCCTGATGCAAAAATACAACACGCCGCGGGAAAAAGTATTGATCATCGATCGCTTTGGCGACCATCCAAAGTTTATTGAAAGTATGGCCGAACAGCTTCGGCAAAATCTACCGCAAAAAGGAACTGACGGCGAGGCGCATGTTTTGTTCAGCGCCCATAGCATTCCCATGAAGCGCATTCATTCGGGGGATCCCTATTTTGACGAAATAAAGCAGGCCATGGACCTGATGCGCCGGAAGTTTCCGCAAGGGAGTGTCAAGTTTCATCTGTCCTTTCAAAGTAAATTAGGGCCAATCCGCTGGTTGTCGCCGGCCACGCCGGAAAAGATTGAAGAACTGGCTTTGCAGGGCGTAAAGCGTTTGTTCGTGTTTCCGCTGGGTTTTGTGGCCGATAATTCCGAAACGATTTTTGAGATAGGCATGTTGTACCGCGACCTGGCTCTGGAAAAGGGCATCGAATCTTATGTTCGGATCGAAGCCCTGAATACCCAGCCTTTGTTTATGGAAGCCTTAAGTCAAATAGTGCTGGAGCGCCTGACAGCGGATCAGGTCGGGCAAAAAGAAACGAAGCAAAATTGAATTTGAAACAAGAAAAAACGATGCATAGCGAGTAGAAGGATTCAAAAACGAAGGAGCGAAAAAAAATGACAGTAGCCGTAATTGGCGCCGGTATTTCCGGATTGACCACGGCCTATTACCTGAAGCAACAAGGAGTGGATGTTCAGGTTTTTGAGAAAAACAATTACATCGGCGGCTCGGTAATCACCGAAAAAAAGGATGGGTTTTTAATCGATCTCGGGCCGAACAGCACGCTGGAAACTTCGCAAGTTTTACGTCAGTTGATCGATCAGATAGGTTTGCAGTCGCAAAAGGTTTATGCCAGCGATGTAAGCAATAAAAGGTATGTGGTGCGCGATGGTCTTTTGCACGCTTTGCCCCTTTCGCCGCCGGCTTTTATTAAAACTAAACTCTTCTCCTGGAAGGCGAAGCTGCAGTTGTTAAAGGAGCCATTTCTGCCAAAGGTTGAGGTCGATGACATTTCACTGGCCGATTATGTGCGTTACCGGTTGGGTGATGAGTTTCTGGATTACGCCATTAATCCCTTTGTAGCCGGTGTTTACGCCGGCGATCCAGAACAGTTGAGCGCGCCAGCCGCCTTCCCGAAATTGTACAATCTTGAACAAAATTACGGATCATTTATCAAAGGAGCGATAAAAGGCAAGCGAGAACGCAAAAAGCGCCAGGAGGTGGCCAAAGATCGCGCTAAAATGTTTTCTTTTCTGGACGGCATGCAGGTTTTTCCTCAGGCTCTGGCCCGGCAGTTGGGCGAGGTAATTCACCTGAATTGTGAAGTGCGGGAAGTCATCCCGCACGGAAAGGGATTTAAGGTGGTTCTGGAGCAGGATTCTGGCGAGCAGGAATGTTTTTTTGAACGGGTTGTTATTTCGGTTCCCACCTATGTTCAGGCTAAAATTTTAAATTCTATTTTAAAAGAGCGGGCGGCATTACTGGCCGATGTGTTACATCCGCCGATTGCGGTGGTGTTTATGGGATTTAAGCGCGACGACGTGGCGCATGCCCTCGATGGGTTTGGCTTTTTGTTGCCGGCCAAAGAAAAAAAACAGATTCTGGGCTCCATTTTCAGTTCCACCATTTTCCCTCAGCGGGCGCCGCAGGGAAAAGTGGCCTTTACCACCTTTGTCGGAGGTATGCGCAATCCGGACAACGCGTTAAAGGATGACGAAGAGATCAAAGAATTGGTTTTAAAAGACCTGAATGACCTGGTCGGCCTTCATGGGCAGCCGGTTTTAACCAGAATTCGTCGCTGGCCCAGAGCCATTCCCCAGTACACGCTGGGGTACAAAAAAATCCAGGCGCTGTTCGACGAACTGGAACAGGAATTTTCCGGTCTCTTTTTTGCCGGTAACTTCCGGCGCGGAATCAGCGTTGGCGACAGCGTTCTTTCCGCTTTTGAAACGTCCGAAAAAATGTTAAAAGAAAAATAAGGAGAGCCTATGTTTACCCCCTATTATCGTCCCCGAAGATTACGAAGAAATGAAAACATTCGTCGGATGGTACGCGAAACGCACCTGAGCGTTGACGATTTAATCTTTCCCCTGTTTGTTACAGAAGGGAAAAACGTTAAAAATCCCATTCATTCCATGCCGGGCAATTTTCAATGGTCAATCGATCTGTTGGTGGAAGAAGTAAAAGAGGTGCATCGACTGGGAATTCCGGCCATCATTTTGTTTGGCATTCCGGATCATAAAGACCCCGTGGGCAGCGATGCCATGAACGACGAGGGCATTATTCAGCGCGCCGTTAAGGCCATAAAAGACGCCGTGCCCGAAATGTACGTGATAACCGATGTCTGCTTTTGCGAATACACCGATCATGGTCATTGCGGCGCGGTGGTTGACGGCGATGTGGACAATGATTCCACTCTGGAAATGCTCGGCAACCAGGTGCTTACCCATGCCAGAGCAGGCGCCGACATGGTCGCTCCTTCCGGCATGATGGATGGTATGGTGGGCGCCATTCGCGAAGCGCTGGATGACAATGGTTTTGAAAAGATACCGATCATGAGTTACGCCGCTAAATACGCTTCCGCTTTTTACGGGCCGTTTCGCGATGCCGCCGAATCAGCGCCGCAATTTGGCGACCGTCGCAGCTATCAAATGGACCCTTCCAATGCGCGCGAAGCGCTGTACGAGGTAGACCTGGACGTCAACGAAGGAGCGGATATCATCATGGTCAAGCCTGCGCTCTCCTATCTGGACGTAATTCGCCGTGTGCGCGAACGCATCGAACTGCCGGTTGCGGCTTACAATGTGAGCGGCGAGTTTTCCATGGTCAAGGCGGCGGCGCAGCAGGGCTGGATCGACGAAAAACGCGTTACACTGGAAATTTTGACTTCCATTAAACGCGCGGGAGCCGATTTGATTTTAACCTACCACGCCAAAGATGCCGCCAGATGGCTGGCAGAACTTTAAAAGAATTGTACATCAAGCAGGGAGTAACATTCGATGAACCGCAGTTCAGAATTGTTTCGTAAAGCGCAAAAGTATTTGCCGGGCGGCGTAAATTCGCCGGTACGGGCTTTTAAAAGCGTCAACAGAGACCCGTTGTTCATTGCCTCCGGAGCGGGCAGTAAAATTCGCGATGTTGACGGAAATGAATATATCGACTACGTGGGCTCGTGGGGGCCGTTGATCTTAGGGCACGCTCATCCGGAAGTGGTGGAGTATTTGCAGAGCGTAACCGAATCCGGGACCAGTTTTGGCGCGCCTACAGAGCTGGAAATCTTAATCGCCGAAAAGATTGTGCAAATGGTGCCCTCGGTTGAAATGGTGCGCATGGTCAATTCCGGCACCGAAGCTACCATGAGCGCCATTCGTCTGGCACGGGGATTTACCGGGCGCGACAAGATCATCAAATTTGAAGGATGTTACCACGGCCATGGCGATAGTTTTTTGATCAAAGCCGGTTCCGGCGCCTTAACCTTTGGCGAGCCCAACAGTCCGGGGGTTCCTGCCGCGCTGGCTAAAGAAACTTTAACGGCCGGGTTTAACGATCTGGATTCGGTGGAACGGCTGTTCGAGTCATTTAAAAATCAGATCGCAGCCGTGATTGTGGAACCCATCGCCGGCAACATGGGCGTTATTCCCCCGGCAGACGGGTTTTTACAGGGCCTGCGCGATTTGTGTACGCAAAATGGCGCCCTGCTGATCTTTGATGAAGTGATGACCGGCTTTCGCGTACATGCAGGTGGCGCGCAAAGCCTTTACAATGTCCAGCCAGATTTAACCACCATGGGCAAGGTGATTGGCGGCGGACTGCCGGCCGCGGCCTATGGCGGTAAAAGAGAAATCATGGAGATGGTTTCGCCGGCCGGAGCGGTCTATCAGGCGGGCACCCTTTCTGGCAATCCGCTGGCCATGGCTGCCGGCTTAAAAACCCTGGAAATCATTTCCCGTCCCGGCTTTTTTGAAAAACTGAATAAAAAAGCCAACTGGTTTTTCTCTGAACTGGCGCATTATGTTGAAAATCAGAATTTCCCTTTAAGTCTCAATTATGTCAATTCCATGGGCTGCCTGTTTTTTAAGCCAGGCGAAGTTCGCAACTTTAACGAAGCCACGCAATCCGATACGGAGTTATTTGCCCGATATTTCGGCGGCATGCTGGACAAAGGCATTTACCTGGCGCCGTCGCAATTTGAGGCCATGTTCATTTCTGCCGCCCATTCCGAAGAAGATTTGCAAAACACCTTGCATGCCGGGCGGGAAGTGCTGGAAAAACTTTTTAAATAAGGTCTTTGAAAGCAATGAATGGTTAATCCCATTCAGAGCGGTTAAACGACAGCAGGAATGCGGTGGGAGCGATCGTTCCAGAAACGGAATTGAAAAATTCTCCATGACGCTGCTGGCGCGATAGTGCGACGGGCTTTTTATCTGGTTAACGAAATAATTGTGTTAAAAATTTAAACGGAGGTGGATTTATGGTTTGGGTGAAAAACGGGCTTGTTCTGTTTTTGATCAGTTTGATCGTTGTTACTGCCTGTAAAAAAGAAGAGGAGCCGCCACAGGTTCGCCATCAATGGATTGCCATGGTTGACTCTTTTGATTTATGGGCATCGCGCGTTGACCATGCTTTTGAATATAGCAAAGACTTTAAAAAAGCCAAAGCCATTACGCCCGAACTCTTGAAATCCTACATCAAACACTATTTTCTGGATGAATTGTATTTGCTGGCAGAAGCAAAAACGCTAAAGCTGGATGAAGACCCTGAATTTTTGAAAATCATGAAAAAGATCAAAATTAAAGAAATGACCAAGCCAAACGGGCCGCTATTTAAGGCCATTGTTCCAGAAAAATTTGAGGTGGACAATAAAAAGCTGGAACTCTTGTACCAGCGTTTGCCCTACCGTTTGACCCTGCAGCAAATTCTGGTTACTTCAAAATCGTTGGCCGATTCCATTTACGACGCTTTGATGAAGGGGGCCGACTGGAACAAACTGGTTCTGAAATATTCCAACGATTTATACACTGCCAAAAAAGAGGGCGTGCTTTCGGATTATTTAGTGCCGGGTATGGCCGCTCCGGAATACGAAGAAGCCGCTTTCAGCCTGTGGCAAAAGGGACAAATCTCCAGGCCCGTAAAAACGGATTTTGGTTACCATATCATCCGCTTGATGTACCGAGAAAAACTGGATGTCAGCTCTTTTAATTTTGAACAGGAACGGCTGAAAAAAATCGCCCAGCTGTCCGCAAAAAATCAATTCATTCGCGATTACATCCGATCGCTGTTTGATAAATTTCATCTGACTGCCAATAAAGAACTCTATCCTGCGTTGCTTAACGCCTTCGAAAGAAAAGGTGTTTTTGGAACTATTAATCCGCAAAAAATCAAAGAAAACGATATGGAGGCCATTTTTATTAAACACGATCGTGACTCCATGTCGCTGGGCGGGTTTGTGGAAGCCTACAACGAACTCAATCGTTATGAACGCTATCGGCTGGAACGCCCGGAAGATATTGACATCATGGTGCGCAAGATCATTTCGCCGGAATTGATGTATTACGACGGCGTAGAGCGCGGTCTGGATAAGGACCCGTTGTATCAGGACTTCATTCGCTACAATTATCGGCACGAACTGGAAAAGATCGCCCAAAAACGGTTGATCGACGAGGCCATTCCGATAAGCGATCAGGAAGTAAAAGAATATTTTGATCGGCATCGAAATTTGTGGAAAAACAGTAAATTTAAAGATGTGAAGCCGTATGTACGCAATCGCCTGTTAGTTGAGAAAAGAAAACGGTACAGAGGTGAGTTGCTCAACGCCCTGCGCGAAAAGCATCCGGTGAAATTCAACGAAGAGATTATTCAGGAATTGGTGGAAAAATATAACAAGAAAAAACAGGCCGCCTGAGACCTCTTTGCCGCCTTTTTCACCTCGGGCGGGGTAAATGGGGCGGCAGAGATTGTTCGCAACTTTGATTTTTTTGGCCGGCCTGTCGGAATTCTCAAAATGACGGGCCCCGTTTAATTCTGAAGAAGTTTATCGGTTTGTTGGGAAAGGAGCAAAAGAGTTGGATCCAATCGGCGCTAATTTAGCGGGCAAAGTTGATCGACTCGTTGCGCATGGTATTTAATCTTGAAAATGAATCATATTTGCATAAATTCTTTAAAGGCGAAAGGGCCGTGCCGCGTTCGGGGGTGGTGGGCGAAAATGGGCATTGTACCGGGCGCTCAGACTTTTGTTTTAAAATGGATTGATAAAGTCAGGAAATAAGGGAGTTTAAATGGCCACAAATGATTTTGTGCTGGGGATTGACATCGGGGGAACTAATACCAAAGTAGGGCTGGTCGATAAAAATGCTAAAATTCACGCGCGTTTCGATTTACCAACCGCATCCGAAAAACCGGCATCCGATTTATTTGAGCGCATCTTCAAAAAACTGGATGAACATTGCAAACAATATGAGCTTACGCCACATATCCTGGGTGTTGGGATTGGAGCCCCCAATGGAAATTATTTTACGGGGCTTATTGAAAAACCGCCCAATCTGAAGTGGAATCGCGTCAATCTGGTGGCTCTGGCACAGGAGCATCTTAATGTTCCGGCAGCCCTGACCAACGACGCCAATGCGGCCGCTCTGGGCGAAATGCTGTTTGGAGTGGCCAAAGGTATGAAAAATTTTATTGAAATTACGCTGGGCACCGGGCTGGGTAGCGGCATTATCGTTAATGGACAGCTGGTTTATGGCCATGATGGTTACGCCGGCGAAATGGGGCATGTCATCGTGGAAAAAGATGGTCGTTTATGCGGCTGCGGAAGGCGCGGATGTCTTGAAACGTATGTTTCTGCCACGGGGTTAAAGCGTACGGTTTTTGAATTACTGGCCAGTGAAAACAGCTCCAGTCTTTTACACGACATTCCTTTTAACGATTTGACCTCCAAAATGGTTTATGATGCGGCCTTAAAAGGCGATCCGATTGCGCTAAAAAGTTTTGATTTTACCGGCCAGATATTGGGGCGGGCGCTGGCGGATGCCGTGGCCTACCTCAGTCCGCAAGCCATCGTTCTGTTTGGCGGGCTGGCGGCGGCCGGGGATTTTATTTTCATTCCCACTAAAAAATATATGGAAGATAACCTGTTGCCAATTTACCGAAATAAGGTGAAAATAATCCCTTCTGGTTTGCCCGAAAGCGATGCGGCCATTTTGGGCGCCGCTGCTCTGATATGGAATGAATTAGATTAAATAAATCTGTCTTCCGCCGCTTATGACCAGGCGGCGGGGGAGTTATTAACAGCAAAGGCAGCGCCATGAAAAGTTATGTTTTTTTGGGAGTTTATTTTTTATCCCTTGCCTGCCTGTTACTTTGCATGCAAAGCTGCAGCCCCGATCAACAACCTGACGCCGCTCCGGAGCATTATCTGGCCGATTCGGTTAAAGCCGAATTCTTACACGCCTGGCGCGGTTACTGGCAGTATGCGCGCGGTATGGACGATTTAAAACCGGTGAGTCAAAAAGGGCGTAACTGGTATGAAGAATCTTTATTGATGACTCCGGTTGACGCGTATGACACCATGATTTTGATGGGCCTGGAAAACGAAAGGCAACAGGCCAAAGAGCTGATTTGCACTCATCTGAATTTTGACAAAAATTTTAGCGTTAAAGCCTTTGAGATTAATATTCGCCTGTTGGGCGGATTGCTATCGGCCTATCAACTGGAAGGCGACTCGTGTTTTCTCAGGCTGGCTACAGATCTGGCCGATCGCCTTTTGCCGGTGTTTGATTCGCCGACCGGCATGCCCTACATGTTTGTCAATCTGGCTACTGGCGAAACTTCCGGAGAAATTAGCAACCCGGCAGAAATCGGTACCTATATGGTTGAGTTTGGTACCCTTTCCAGAATAACTAAAAACAAACGGTATGTTGAAAAAGCCAAACGTGCTGTGCAGGCGCTTTATCAAAGGCGATCGAGCATCGGGCTGGTGGGGACAACCATTAATGTGGAAACCGGGGCCTGGATTGATCGCTCCTCGCATCTTGGAGGAATGATTGATTCCTACTACGAATATTTGTTAAAAGGCGCCATCCTGCTGGATGATACGGAACTGTGGCAGATGTGGAAAACCAGCGTGGCAGCGGTTAACAGGTATTTAAAGCAGGAAACAAATCACAGCCTGTGGTATGGCCGCACCGACATGGAAAGCGGCAAAATTCATCGTACATGGTTTGGCGCCCTTGAAGCGTTTTTTCCGGCGGTGCTTGCGCTGGATAAACAATTAAATTTTGCCGATTGTTTGTGGCAATCTTATTTTGAGGTGTGGCAACATCACGGCCTGGCGCCGGAAATGTTCGATTACCAGAAGAGGGAAGTGGTATCCGCCTATTATTTTTTACGACCCGAGCTCATTGAATCGACCTATTACCTTTATTATTTCACGCGAGATGAAAAATATCGGGAGGCCGGTAGTGCGATTTTTGCCTCGTTGAAAAAACATTGCAAAACCAAAGCCGGATATGCGGCGCTGAAAAACGTTATTACCAAGGAAAAATCCGACTCGATGGAAAGCTTCTTTCTTGCGGAAACTTTAAAGTACCTGTACCTCCTCTTTAAACATCCGGATTTTTTAGACCTTGATGAAATTGTTTTTAATACGGAAGCGCATCTTATGGTGAAAGACATGGATTGACAGGAGGGGATAAAGTGTCATTCCGGCCGAGCGCAGCGAGAGCCGGAATCCAGTGCATTTTGGAAGGGATTCCTGCTTTCGCAGGAATGACGTGGAAGGGTGGGAGGGATTCCTGCTTTCGCAGGAATGACGTGGAAAGGTGGGAGGGATTCCTGCTTTCGCAGGAATGACATGAAAGGGTGGAAGGGATTCCCGCTTGCGCGGGAATGAAATTGTTTTGATGGAATGCAACTTTCTTTTATATTGATAGCCGACAACAAACAAATACGAGGTGAAACAAATGAGATGGATTTTAATAAGCCTTTTTTTAATCTCTGCATTAGCGGCTCAGAATAATGATTTTCGTTACCGAATTGTAGTTGACGGCAAACATGGATTTATCGATAGCCAGGGGCAAGTAGTCATTCCGCCGCAGTTTCATGAGTGCGGTCAATTCAACGAAGGGCTGGCCCGTTTTCGTGATTATGACCAGTGGGGATTTATCAATCCTCAGGGCAAAAAAGTGATTCCTGCCCAATACGATGAAGCGCTCGATTTTTCTGATGGGCTGGCCGCCGTTCGTAAAGGTCGTTTCTGGGGATATATTAACAAAAACGATTCGTTGGTCATTCCGTTCATGTACACTAAAGCGCTCGCTTTTAAAGAGGGATTAGCGCCGGTAAGGATGGGGAAGAAGTTTCTTTTTATGTGGATTAATCGCGGCTATGGATTTATCAATAAAAAAAATGAAACGGTCATACAGCCGGCTTACACCTTTGCCTATCCTTTTTCCGATGGACTGGCTCTGGTCAATTTCACTAAAAAATTTCTTGGGATTATCCCGCTGCGTGTCCAGCGTAATTTTGTTGATCATAGTGGCAATGCGATTATCAAAACTGCCTTTCAGGGGATCAGTTCCTTTTCCGAAGGAATGGCCCGTTTTCAGGAAAAGGGCCTGATCGGGTTTATAGATAAGAGCGGCAATATTGCCATTGAAGCGCAATTCGACAACGCCTCCAACTTTTCCGAAGGGCTGGCCGCGGTTAGAATAGGCAAAACCTGGGGATTTATTAATAAAACGGGCCGCTTTGTTATTCCCGCTCGCTACGATTACGCGCTTTCATTTTCAGAAGACCTGGCGCCGGTTAAACAGGGAAGCGAGTGGATTTTTATCGACCGCGCTGGTACACAGGCCATTAGCCAGACTTTTGAAGCATGTTCCCCTTTCCGCAATGGGCTGGCCCTGGTACGGTTGAACGGCAAGGTGGCTTACATTGACAAAACGGGCAAACTGGTTTGGTCTAATTAGTAAGAAGTCTTTAAGGAGTTCACTCTGAGGTAGCACAGTTGCAGGCAGGAATTTTTTCGCGTAGATTTCGCAGATACTCGCAGAAGAATAAAAAAAATAGCGTTGATTGGCGCTATCGGCGGGAAGAAAATTCTTCCACTTTTGAAACAAAAGAAGAATTTCAGCCCCCCCCTCGATCCTCCTCAATCAGAATAAAAGAAGAATGACCGAACTTGTAAGGGCGAAGGATTTCCTGAACAATGCAGCGCTGGAAAAAAATCGCTTTCAAATAAAACATGGCCAATGAAAAAATAATGATGGAAATCCTTCGCCCCTACAAAAACGTGGACTGGCGCTTTTCCCGCCAGGTCGGAATTCGGAATGCCAGGCTGGCGACCATTCAACCATTCAACCATTCAACTATTCAACTATCCAACTATTCAACCAATCCAGCAGCACAAAAATTTTCGAATCCCGCCCGGGCGGGACAGATGCTACGAAGGAAGTATCCTAAACCTCTAAACTGCTAAACCACTAAACCCTTCCGATCACTCTAAAATTTAAAAAAAACCATTCATTTTTCACTCTTCACTGTCATCCTGGTCTTTTTTGCTCATCTCGCTGATCTGTTGGCGGAAGGCCTGTGTTTGTCTGGCAAATTCCACCAGGCGCTGGCGAACTTTTTCAAAAATTGAGTTTTGTGTGTACGATCCGTCTTTATGACGTAAGCCGCATTTCTGGCCGGTAAGGATGTAAAGGCCGTCCTCAATATTATCAACCGCCCAGATATGAAATTTGCCGGCCCTTACCGCTTCAACGACTTCATCTTTTAACAAAAGATTTTTTACATTGGCCTGAGGAATGATCACGCCTTGCTGACCGTTCAAGCCGCGCGACTGGCAAACCTTAAAAAAACCTTCGATCTTTTCGTTGACGCCGCCGATGGCCTGTACTTCTCCTTTCTGGTTTACCGAACCGGTAACGGCGATGCCCTGATTGATAGGCACGCCGGAAAGGGCGCTGATCAGGGCGTACAATTCAGCTGAAGAGGCGCTGTCGCCGTCAATACCGGAATAGCTCTGTTCAAAAGTAATGGAGGCAGAAAAGGAGAGCGGCATGTCGTTGCCAAATTTTTCGTAAAAAAAGCCGGCTAAAATAAGCACGCCTTTGTCGTGGATTTTACCGCTTAATTTGGCTTCCCGTTCGATATTAATGATCCCGCGTGAGCCGATGTAGGTGTTAATGGTAATGCGGTTGGGACGGCCGAATACATGATCGCCCACGTCATAAACCGCCAGGCCGTTTATTTCGCCCACCTTGAAACCTGTGACATCGATATTGATGGTGCGTTCGCGGATGGCCTCATGAATTTTTTCTTCGATTAAATTATGGCGATAGATGAGGTTGTCGATAGCCATTTCCACATCCTGGCGCGAAACCAGTTTATGCCTTTTTTGCGCCGCCCAGAAGGATGATTCTCGAATGATTCTCACCAGTTCCGCAAAGCGAATGGACAGGCGCTTTTTGTGATCGGCCAGCCGATAGGCGTATTCGATGATGGCTTCCACGCCGCTGCGATCAAAGTGCCTCAGCTTTTCTTCATGAACCACGCGACTGATGAATTGAACGTATTGCTTAACCGTGGTGGGCGTCTCTTTCACTTCCACGTCAAAATCTGCGCGCACTTTGAAAATTTTACCGAACTCTTCATCATAAGAATGCAGTAAACGATACAAATAGGCCTGACCGATTAAGATCACCTTCACCTTCAGGGGGATGGGCCTGGGTCGTAACGAGGTGGTGGTTGCCAGCCCGATTAGTTCAGGAAAATCTTCAATCCGCAATTCACCCGAACGCAGGCTCCTTTTGAGCGATTCGTAAGCAAATGGATGTTTTAAAAGTTGTTCGGCATCAATCACCAGATAGCCGCCGTTGGCATTGAGCAGCGAACCGGGTTTAATCATTGTGTAGTCGGTGTAAACAAACCCCTGATAAGCCTTTTTTTCAATGCGCCCAAATAGATTGGTGTAGGTGGGGTTGGTTTCGTAAACCACCGGCGAGCCATTGTGTTTGGTGTTATCCACCACGATATTGACCTGATATTTGTCGATCTGTGGGCCCTGTTGAAGCGGCAGGGGAGACTCGCTTTCGCTTTTACCCAGAAAATTGGCCACATCTTTGATGATGTCTTCCGCAGCCTGATGGAGGTAGTTTTTGATTTCCGGGAAGTCATGATATTTTTCTAACAGGTGGGCAAAGTGATTGTTAACCACAAAGCGGGCTGTTTTTTGCGTCAGGTCTTCTAATTCATCGTGCAGGTCGCGGTCGAGAATATTGATGTTTTTGACCACTTCCTGAATTCGTTTTTGGACATAGGCCAGGTTGTTGGTGATTTTTTCCCGTTCTTCGTGTGGCAATAACTGGAATTCTTCCTGATTCAGGGGCTTGCCGTTTTTAGTTGGAATGGTTAAAAAACCCATATTGGAAGGCTGAATTTGAATATCCAGCGCGTGGGCTTCTACTTCCAGGGTTTGCAGCAGCTCCTGCTTTTTTTTCTGATATTTTTCGACCACCTTGCCCCGCTCATCGTCATATTGCTTGGATTCCAGCGATTTCAATAAGTCTCGCCGCAAATTGCGAATTAATTTTTGAAAACGGTTTTTAAATCTCCTTCCTTCTCCCGGCGGCATCAAAATGGCGTAAGGCTCGTCCGGCGCTTCGAAATTGTAAATGATTATGCAATCCTGAGGGGGCGGGCCCTGGCGCGCAAAACGCTTAACCAGATCCATTACGATGGTTGTTCGACCGCTACCGTAGCGACCGGAAACAAATAAATTGTAGCCGCTTTTGTCCATTTGCAGGGCAAAATTGATGGATGAGACGGCCCGTTCCTGGCCGATTACCGTATCCAGCGGGGGAATATCTTTAGTGGTGTTAAATTTAATTTTTGCAAGGCTTACATCTTTTTTTAATTGATCTGCGCTGAGAAGACATTTTTTTAACATGCTGTTCTCCAATTTATTGGATGGTTAAAAAGAAAATACTAAACAACTGCCAATTCCTGCAAACAAATTTTGCTTTATGTTAATATTTTTTAGAAATTGTATTACATTTCGGGAGTGCATGGGGCCCGGTGGTCCCCCCGGCCTTCAAAGCCGCGTGTGTCCCGCTTAAGGGACAGGTGGGTTCGACTCCCACACACTCCCGCTATTTTCCTGATCTATTTCACTCCCTTTTTTCATCATTTTTTAAGTTTTGTATTTCGCCACCGAAAATAATATTTAGAGATTAAAAAACAGGAGAAAGGCTATGACGCCCAGAGCAAAATTGATGTATTTAAAATTACGCTACGTGGAAATCCCCAAAATTTTAGTGAAAGCCCAGTATTTAAAGGTGAAAAAATTATTCGTCAGGCATCAGCCCGCGCCAGAAATGGTTCGCCTGGACAAAAGTCTTTCGGTATAAGCCCATTGGTTCCGATCGGTAAAAAAACTGCCGAACGATGCCATTTAATCCATTGCATTGCAGCATAACCAATAATTTGTACCGATGTCTAAGCGTTAAATACCTCTAAAGCAATTCGCATCATAAAATAAAAACCCTGAAAAAAATTGTACGAATTCAAAAAAATGTTGACATGCATGCGTCAAAATTATTATATTTGAAATCTCAAATGAATTGGGGAGGTTGCGGAGCGGTCAAACGCAGCAGACTGTAAATCTGCCGGCCGAGTGCCTTCGGAGGTTCGAATCCTTCCCTCCCCACTTAACAGGCCCTGATCACACCATCAGGGCTTTTTTTTTTGATTTAAATAAAATATGTATTGATTTTATTCGTTTTAGAATGTAAATTTGTAAATTGAATTTATGGGGCGGTAGCTCAGTTGGTTAGAGCGCTACGTTGACATCGTAGAGGTCGGGAGTTCGAATCCCCCCCGTCCCACCGTGAACCACGGGCTAACCCGTGGTTTCTTTTATGCGAAAAAAGGAAAGAGGTAATAGATTTGGCCTTAATTAAAATTACGTTTCCCGATGGAAGTGAAAAAGAGTATGAGTCGGGCGTTACCGCGATAGAGATCGCCAGGCAGATCAGCAACAGCCTGGCAAAAAAGGCGGTTGCAGCCCGCTTCAACGAGCAGGTGATTGGCTTAAATGAGCCTCTGACGGAGTCCGGGAAGCTGGAAATATTGACTTTTAAAGATAAAGAGGGCAGAGAGGTCTTCTGGCATTCGTCTGCTCATTTGATGGCCCAGGCCATTAAGCGCCTTTTCCCTGAAGCGCAGTTAGGAATCGGCCCGCCCATTGAAGATGGTTTTTACTATGATATTGATCTGGAGCGGCCCATTACGCCGGAAGATTTTCCGCTGATCGAAAAAGAGATGGCCAAAATCGTTGACGAAGATTTACCTACAGAGAAAAAAGTAATGAGCGCAAAGGAGGCCATCGATTTTTTTAAAAAGATCAACGAAAATTTGAAGGTCGAGCTGATTGAGGAAATCGATTCGCGCGACGAGACCATTACGGCTTACAGTCAGGGAGAATTTACCGATCTTTGTCGCGGACCTCATGTGCCGTCCACTAAATATCTTGGTAAAAACTTTAAGTTGCTTTCTGTGGCGGGCGCTTACTGGCACGGCGACGAAAAAAACAAGATGCTTCAGCGTATTTACGCCACCAACTATCCCGATAAAAAGATGCTGAAAGAGCATCTGCGCCGCCTCGAAGAAGCCAAAAAGCGCGATCATCGCAAACTGGGACGCGAGCTGGACCTGTTTTCCATTCAGGATGAGATCGGTAGTGGGTTGATTTTGTGGCATCCCAAAGGCGCGTTGATGCGTCACATTATTGAAACCTATTTGAAAGAAGAGTTGTTGCAAAGCGGCTATCATCTGGTATCCACGCCGCACATCGCTAAAGAACATCTGTGGGAGGTCAGCGGGCATACCAGCTTTTATCGGGAGAACATGTACAGCCCGATGTTGGTGGACGACGTGGCTTACCAGCTTAAGCCCATGAACTGCCCGTTTCACATGATGATCTATAAATCTAAAATTCGCAGTTATCGCGATTTGCCGTTGCGCTTTGCGGAACTGGGAACCGTTTACCGATATGAGCGTTCCGGTGTGCTGCACGGCTTGATGCGTGTGCGGGGCTTTACGCAGGACGACGCGCATATTTATTGCCATCCCGATCAATTGCAGGATGAAATTATCCGTGTGCTGGATTTGAATTCCAGAGTATTAAGTAAATTTGGTTTTACGGATTATGAAGTTTATCTTTCTACTCGTCCGGAAAAATTTGTGGGCGATGTACAAAGCTGGGATCATGCCACCGAGGCGTTAAAGAACGCTCTGGAGCGTAAGGAGATGGATTATCAGATCGATCCGGGCGAAGGCGTTTTTTACGGTCCCAAAATTGATATTAAAATTAAAGACGTGCTTGGTCGGCGCTGGCAGTGTTCGACCATTCAGGTCGATTTTAATCTGCCCGAGCGCTTTGATTTGACTTTTGTGGATTCCGATGGCCAGGCGTATCGACCGATTACCATCCACCGGGCGTTGCTGGGCTCGCTGGAGCGTTTCTTTGGCATTTTAATTGAACACTATGCCGGCTTTTTCCCATTATGGCTGGCTCCGCTTCAGGTCATTGTTCTGCCGATTGCGGACCGGCACTTTGATTATGCCGATCAAATCGCCGAACAATTACGCTTGAAAGGCGTGAGAGTAGAAGTGGATAAGCGCAACGAAAAAATCGGCTTTAAAATTCGGGAAGCCGAAGTACAAAAAGTACCGTACATGCTTATTCTGGGCGATAAAGAGGTTGAAGAAAAACGTTTGTCTGTGCGCCATAAAGGCGAGGGAGATTTAGGCGCCATGCAATATCAGGACTTTGAGCATAGAATTTTAGACGAATTAAAACAGTAGAAAAAAACGAGGAGGAAAGAGCTTATCGCTCAATTGACACAAAAAAACCGAATTAACGAAGCCATAACAGCCAGAGAAGTGCGGCTGATTGATGACGAAGGGAAACAGGTAGGTATTGTTTCCCTGGATAAGGCTTTAGCATTAGCGCAGGAAAAAGGACTGGATTTGGTGGAAATTGCGCCGAACGCCAATCCGCCCGTTTGTAAAATTCTTGATTACGGGAAATACGTTTACGAGCAAAGTAAAAAAGAGAAATTAAGTAAGAAGAAGCAGCACACGGTTGTTGTAAAAGAAATTCGCATGCGGCCGAAAACCGAAGATCACGATCTGAAATACAAATTGAAACATGCGCGCGAATTTTTAATGAACAAAAATAAGGTCAAGTTTACGGTGCATTTTCGGGGCAGAGAGCTGGCCCATAAAGAGTTTGGCGAACGATTGCTGGAAAAGATCGAAAACGAATTAAGCGATATCGCCAAGGTTGAAGGAAAAAAGCAATTCGAAGGCCGTAACATGACCATGGTGATGACATTAAAGTAGAAAGGGGTTAATACAATGCCTAAGATGAAATCAAATCGCGGAGCCGCTAAAAGATTTCGCGTTACCGCCAGCGGTAAAATTAAAAGGCATCATGCATATCATAGCCATATCCTAACCAAAAAGAGTTCCAAGCGCAAACGTAATTTGCGCAAAGAATCGATGATTACCGATGCGGATATCAAACGCGTTAGAAGAATGATCTTGGCTTAAGAGAAAAAAGAAAAGTAGGAGATAAAAATGCCACGTGCAAAAAATAATGTTGCCGCTCGTCAAAGAAGAAAAAAGATTCTGAAAGCGGCTAAAGGCTATCGCCTTGGGAAAAGCCGCCTTTACAAAACCGCTAAGGATCAGGTAGAAAAAAGCTGGCTGTACGCCTATCGCGATCGTCGGGCTAAAAAACGCACTTTTCGTACGCTGTGGATTACGCGTATTAACGCAGCCTGCCGCCTGAACGGCGTATCGTATTCTGTTTTTATGAACGGTCTTAAAAAAGCCAACATCGAGCTTAATCGGAAAGCGCTGGCCGACCTGGCGGTGCATGATCCTCAGGGATTTAGTGCGCTGGTTAAACAAGTTATCGCTTGATTTACCATGCAAATCTTTGTTTTGGTTTTAAAGGGAGGTCTGTGTTAAGCCTTCCTTTTTTTATTCATTAAACGACGGACGATTAAGATGAATGAAATTATTGAAAAGATTCGGGCAGAATTTTCGCAAGCTGTGCAGTCGGTTAAAAGTCCGGCCGATCTGGAGCCCATTCGCGTAAAATTTTTGGGGCGAAAGGGACTGGTCTCAACCTCATTTGAGCGCATCTCCGAGTTGCCCAAAGAACAGCGCCCTCTATTTGGCAAAGCGCTTAACGAGTTAAAAAAAGAGCTGGAAACTCAGTACCAGGCGCTGGCGGCAAGTTTTAAAGATAAAGAAGCCGCTAAACGCAGGATCGATTTGACCCTGCCGGGGCGCAAACCGTTTGCCGGACGCAAACATCCTTTGTTAAAAGTTGCCGACGAAATCAAACAAATTTTTACCAGTCTGGGCTTTACCATTGAAGACGGTCCGGAGATCGAAACCGATTTCTACAACTTTGAGGCGTTAAATATTCCCAAAACCCATCCTGCGCGAGACATGCAAGATACTCTTTACATTACCGATGATATTCTGTTAAGAACGCACACCTCGCCGGTGCAGATTCGCGTGATGCAAAGACAAAAACCGCCCATTCAGATGATTGCGCCGGGCCGCGTTTATCGACGCGATACGCCCGATGCCAGCCATTCGCCTTTTTTTCATCAGGTGGAGGGACTGGTGGTGGATGAGGGCATTACCTTTGCCGATTTAAAGGGCGTTATTCAGGCCTTTGCCCACCGTATGTTCGGGCCCGATATTAAAGTGCGCTTTAGACCCAGTTTTTTCCCCTTTACCGAGCCCAGCGCCGAGTATGATTTTAGCTGCGTGTTTTGTAAGGGAAAAGGCTGTCGCGTTTGTAAGAATACCGGCTGGATGGAAATTTCCGGCGCCGGAATGGTGCATCCCAATGTGTTTAAAGCGGCGGGCGTGGATGCGGAAAAATACACGGGCTACGCGTTTGGAATGGGCATTGATCGCATTGCCATGATTAAATACGCCATTGATGACATACGAATCTTTTTTGAAAATGACATTCGATTTTTAAACCAATTTTAAGAGTACGAACCATGAAAGTAACCTATCGTTGGCTGAAAGACTTTGTAGATTTTGAAGAATCGGCTGAAGAAATTGCCCGTTTGCTTACCGAAGCCGGGCTGGAAGTAGAAGAAGTGATTCCCATGGTACAACGTTTTAACGGCGTTGTGGTGGGTAAGGTGCTGGAGGTGAACAAACATCCTAATGCCGATAAATTGTCGGTTTGTAAGGTGCAGACCGATAAGGAAACCTTTCAGGTGATTTGCGGCGCGCCCAATGTACGAGCCGGCCAGCTTGTGCCTTTTGCCATGGTTGGCGCCACCCTGCCCAATGGCATGAAGATCAAAAAGGCTAAAATCCGCGGCGTAGAATCGTACGGCATGATTTGCTCCAGAGAAGAGCTGGGCCTTGAACAACATTCTGACGGCATCTGGGCTTTTGATGAGGACTACCGGCCGGGAACGGACGTTTACGCCCTGCTTAGCCAGGAGCAGGATTGGATCATCGATATCGCGGTTACGCCAAACAGGGGCGACTGCCTCAGCGTGTACGGTATTGCGCGCGAAGTGGCCGCTTTGACCGGCCGACCCTTAAAAGAGTTGCAGCCGCAGGTTAAAGAAGAACTGGCAGAAAGCGCCGATCAGATCATTAAAATCAACATCCATGATCCGGATGGCTGCCCGCGGTACGCCGGACGCGTTATCCGCAACGTAAAAATCGGCCCCAGCCCAGAATGGATGCAAAAGCGACTAATGGCCGTCGGATTCAGGCCCATTAACAACATCGTCGATATTACCAACTACGTATTGGCCGAAATCGGCCATCCGCTGCACGCTTTTGATTTAAAATTTATCAAAGGGAACGAAATAAATGTGCGGCCCAGTAAAGAGGGCGATGTTTTTGTAACGCTGGACGACAAAGAACGAAAGCTACCCGAAAACACGGTGATGATTTGCGACGCCGAGCGCCCGGTAGCCATCGGAGGCATTATGGGCGGCCAGAATTCGGAAGTAAGCGAGCAGACCACCGACATTCTGCTGGAAAGCGCCTATTTTAAACCGGAGCGCATCGCCATGTCTTCCAAAAGATTGGGCCTGAGTACCGATGCTTCTCAGCATTTTGAGCGGGGCGCCGATCCGGAAAATGTTATCCGTGCCATCAATTACGCCGCAGCATTGATGGAAAGACTGGCCGACGGCGCGGTGGCAAAGGGCATTGTTGATGTGTATCCTGCCCCTGTTAAAGAAAAACGAATTCCGCTGAACGTGGAAAAGATAAACCGCGTTCTGGGAACGGATTTTTCTGAACAGACCATTCGGGAAAAACTGGAATCCATCCGGTTAACAATAGAAAACAATGAGGTGATTGTGCCGACCTTTCGTCACGATCTTTCCATTGTAGAAGACCTGGCGGAAGAGGTGGCGCGTCTGGTAAACTATTCCAATTTACCGGCCCGGCAGTACACCACCACTTTTTACGAAATGCCGCTTTCGGAGCAGGAAAATCGTTTGCAGTTTTTACGCTCGGAAATGCTGGCTCTGGGACTGCAGGAAATTTTCACGCAGAGCATGGTGCGTCAGGCAGAAGCGCAGCTATTTAACGAGCGGCCCATTGCCATTAAAAATCCGGTCAGCGACGATATGGCTTTTATGCGTCCCTCGCTGTTTGCCGGGATGTTAAAAGCGGTAAGCCATAATTTGAATCGCAACAACAAAAACCTGCGCTTTTTTGAAATCGGTCGTATCTTTACGGCATTTGACGGTAAAAATTTGCCGGAACAGCCCTATGCGCTGGCCGTGGTCATTACCGGCAGCCGCCACGTACCGGCCTGGAATGTTCCGGAACAAGCGGTTGATTTTTATGATATTAAAGGTTATCTGGAAGCATTTTTAAATAAATTATTTCTTGACAACTACCAAATTATTTTATATGATAAAACAGGTTACATGGAAAAAGATCAGACCGTTGCCGTAAAGATTAATGATGACTTGATCGCCATTTGCGGCAAATTAAGCGCAGATGTTTGCGAGAAGTTTGAAATTGAAAAAGACGTTTACGGCTTTGAGTTAAACGTCGATCTTTTACAAAAATATCTGGTCTTTGACCGGCAATTTAAGCCGATACCCAGATTTCCTTATTCCGAGCGCGATGTTGCCTTTTTGCTGGATGAGGAGATACTGGCGGCTGACGTTGTAGAATTTGTACAAAAAAACGGAGGTTCCCTGTTAAAATCGGTTGAGATCTTTGACGTGTATCAGGGTAAAAATATTCCGGAAGGAAAACGGAGCATTGCCCTGCGTTTAAGATATCAATCTAACGAAAGAACATTGAGTGATAAGGAAGTTGATCAATACTTCCAACAAATAATCAATAAAACCATTAAACACTTTTCGGCGAGCTTGCGGAAGTGAACGATGAATCTACAAAACTTTGAACAGCTGGAAAAATCTGTTCATTCCCTGATCGATAAGTATCGGGAATTACGCTTCAGGTATTACCAGTTACAACAAGAGAATAACGAACTAAAGGAAAAAGCAAAGCTTGTCGAAAAACACAACGGAGAGCTTAATTTACAAGAAATTGAGAAATTAAGAGCGGAAAACAGCGCATTAAAAGCGGAGCGATCAGAATTAAAAGAACGTTTAAAAAAATTGATCGCTGAGCTGGAAGAGATTGACATCACTTAATGGTGTTGAGTAAAAGAAGATAAGGAAAAGGATGAATGGCTAACGGCCAGATTCGCGTTAACATTTTTGGATCAGAATACACATTGGTTTCCGACAATGATGAAAATTATGTGCGAGAAATTGCGCAATACATTGATCAAAAAATGAGGGAAATTGATAAAAATCAATCAATTAAATCAACCGTTAAAATAGCCATTTTGACGGCGTTGAATGTTGCCGATGAATTGTTTCAGGAACGATTGTATCGGCAAAAGTTACTCAGTCAATTAGATGAGGAAGCCAAAAAATTAAATCGTGAACTGGCCGAGTTTGTAGAAGAATAGCCGTTCTTTTCCATTGCTATTTAGCCCTGTCTTTACAAGGGACTAAATAGGACCAACACCATCAACACAGGGAACCGCGCTCTGGGCGTTGATTGCAAGCCACGGTCCCGATTCGTCGGGATGCAGAGGAAGCATGACCCGTCCAGGAGGTGCCCACTGTATTGTAGAAGAGGTTCTATCACTAGTCCACTAAAGACAGGGCTTTTTTATTTGAATCATCCTCTGTTTGAGGGATAAGAAGGAGGCTAAATGTTGACGGTTGTCTTAATATTACTGATTGCGATTATTGCCTTCGGCCTCGGCTGGTTTGTTAATTCATGGCTCGGACAAAACAGCCTGCAAAAAGCGGAAAAGCAGGCCCGAGAAATCCTTGATGCGGCCAAAGAAGAAGCTGAAGATGAGAAAAAAGAGAAACTTTTAGAAGCCGAAGAAGAAATTTTTCAACTTAAACAGCAATTAGAAGAAGAATTTGAAGCCAAGAAAAAAACGCTACAAAACTTAGAAAATGAACTCGCCAATCGTGAAAATAATCTGGATCGCAAAGCGGACCTCATTTATAAAAAAGACCGCGATCTTTTTTTACGCGAGCGTGAGCTGAAAAATCGGGAAAATCAGCTCAATTTAAAGCAGGAAAAACTCAATCAGCTTCTGGACGAGCAAAATAAAAAACTGGAATCTATCGCCGGTTTAACGCGCGAAGAAGCCAAACAACTTTTGCTCGACAACCTGCTGGAATCGGCTAAAAAAGAAGCTTCCACTGCGGTCTATCAAATTCTGGAAGAAGCGCAAAAAGAGGCGCAGAGCAAGGCAAAAGATATTATCATATCGGCCATGCAGCAGTCCGCTTCGGATCACGCCATCGAATCCACCGTGGCCGTTGTAACCCTGCCCAACGATGAGATGAAGGGGCGGATCATCGGGCGCGAAGGCCGGAATATCCGCGCCTTTGAAATTGTAACCGGCATCGACGTGATTGTGGACGATACGCCCGAGGCCGTTATCTTAAGCGGATATGATCCGTACCGTCGTGAACTGGCGCGCCTGACCATGGAAAAACTGGTCAACGACGGACGAATTCATCCCGGGCGCATTGAAGAAACCTATGAAAAAACCGTTCAGGAAATGGATGAATTTTTGCGTGAGCTGGGCGAACAGGCGCTTATTGATGTAGGGTTGCACGGCCTGCACCAGGATTTAACCTACATGCTGGGTAAGTTACGATATCGCACCAGCTTTGGGCAAAACGTGCTGCAGCATAGTAAAGAGGTGGCCATCATTTCCGGAATTATGGCCGCTGAACTGGGGCTGGACGAACAACTGGCGCGCAGGGCCGGCTTGCTGCACGATATCGGCCGGGCTGTGGATCGCCGGAATGTGGAAGGCAGCCATACAGAGTTAGGCTACGAACTGGCTAAAAAATACGGCGAAAATCCCATTGTGCTAAACGCCATTTTGGGGCATCATGGAGAGGTAGAGCCCATTTCGCCTATCACCATTCTGGTGCAAATTGCCAATGATATCAGCCGTTCGCGGCCGGGCGCGCGTCGGGAAGTCATCGAAAACTTTGTTACACGCATGGAATCGTTTGAAGAAATCGCCATGTCCTTTGAAGGCGTTAAAGCGGCCTATGCCATCCAGGCCGGTAAAGAGGTGCGCGTGATTATCGACCATGAAAAGGTTGACGATGTGGCCAGTTTTAACCTGGCCAGTGAAATCGCTAAAAAAATTCAAAATGAAACGGATTATCCCGGCCAGGTAAAGGTGGTGGTAATCCGGGAATTCCGGGCCTTTGATTTTGCTTAACCGCCCTGAACTCGGTGGCCGGCTTTGATTTATTGAAAATAATCTATGAACATTAAATAATATCCGGAGAACCTGAAGGTGCAGAAAGATAAACTGTTAAAAGGAAAACCCGTCGCCGACCATATTTACGGTCAGGTGAGCGAACGGTTAAAAATCTTAAAAGAAAAAGGAATTTTGCCCCGATTAACGGTGATTCTGGTAGGCGATGATCCGGCGTCTAAAGTTTATGTTTCGCGTAAAGAAAAGACCTGCCAAAAGCTGGGCATGGATTCCGAAACGCTCCATTTGCCGGCTGCCACGTCTCAAGCGGAACTGCTGCAGCTCATTGAAAAATTGAATGCGGATCGTTCGACGCACGGCATTCTGGTACAGCTGCCTTTGCCGTCGCATATCGATGAGCACAGAGTCCTGTTGAAAATAGATCCCGATAAAGACGTGGATTGTTTTCATCCGCGCAATGTGGGCCTGCTGGTAAGCGGCAAACCCTACGTGCTGCCCTGTACGCCGGCCGGTATTGTGGAAATGTTAAAATATTACCAGATTCAAACCGAAGGCAAACACGCGGTGATAATCGGCCGCAGCAATATCGTGGGTAAACCCATGGCCAATCTTTTGATGCAAAAAGCATCGGCTGCAAACGCCACGGTAACGGTTGTTCACAGCCGCACGAAAAACTTGCCCGAATTCACGCGCCAGGCCGATATTCTGGTGGCGGCCATGGGACGGCCCGAATTTGTTAAAGCCGACATGGTTAAAGAGGGCGCAGTGGTTATCGACGTGGGCATTAATCGAAAAGATGCCGATAACGAAAAAGGGTACGTGCTGGTGGGCGACGTGGCCTTTGATGAAGTGCTGCCAAAGGCGGCGGGCATTACGCCCGTGCCAGGCGGCGTGGGGCCTATGACCATTGCCATGCTTATGCACAATACCCTGACCGTGGCCGCCCGTCAGAATCAAATCGCCATCGATTAATGTTAACTTTTGCCAAATTGGGTCTGGCCAGCGCCGTGGCCAGACCACAAAATTATTCCTGGCAAACGACCATTGAATATGCGCGCCGGGCAAAGTTCAGGCAAATCCAGCTATTTTTAAATCCGCTGCAGCTTACAGATCAATCTTTAGCCCTGCTGCAGAAATCTGCCGCCGAGTTTACCCTGCATTTGCACCTGCCGACAGATTTTCCTCAGAATGATTTGCCCACCTTTTTAAATACTTTTGGGCAATCGCTGGAGCGCGAAGTGTATTTAATTCAACATCAGCCCTACCGGGAAAATGTGCTTCAACTTTCGCTCAACTCCGACAAAATTCGTATTGGCATCGAAAACGATTTTCCGAAACAAACTCCCCCGGAATTTTTGGCCCTTATTTTACGCTTGCAAAATGAAGATGAACGAATTTTGCCGGTTCTTGACATCCCCCGCTTTTTTCATCAGGCTGCGGCCAGCCAAACTTTTGAACAGACCGCTCGCCAGGTTGGGCAGTTAATCTTCCGCTTATTGGCAATGGAGCGTCCTTTCATCATCCACGCCTTAGATCATCCCGCAGGAAAAACCACACGCCAACACTGGCAACCCCTTTTGCAGGGCGACCTTCCATGGCGTTTATTGATTAAAATGTTCATTAAAAGACCAGAATTACTAAAGTGTTTGATGTTTGAGTACGAAAATTGGAATATGGTTAAACAATCGATCGGCAATCTGGTGCGAGAAAATTTTCTGAAACCGATTGGGCAGGAATTACGTTAATAGAAAAAAAAAGAGATAAAAGGTTATGTTAGATTTATTAACCGTACTCTTAATTGCCTTTGTGATTCTGTTATTGATTCAAATCTTCGCATTGGTACGCATTAAACAGATGATTGTCCGATTGCGAACCATGCTCAAAATAATTTCGCCCATTTTACAACGCCATCACGATATTCAGAATGCGCGTAGAGTCAATATGCGCATCTGTCAGTTTTGCAAGTACCGCCAGGCCTTCATTAAAACGACTTCTGAAGCGGATGACGAATTTTATTACCGTTGTAAAATTAAAAGCCGTGAGGTCGAGTTAACCGACAGTTGTAATTTTTTTGAACTGGAAAGCGAATTGTGATTCGTTGCTTTGTATTTTAATATTCCTTATTTTCCTTCCTTAGCGTTTACTTTAAAAAACACGCGTTGTCGTTTTAATTCCGCGCGGGCGGGATGTTGACAAAAAATTAAAGCAGCGTTTTCAAACATTCAGGTAATGAATAAAGCGGGATTTAATGAAAACACAAAATACCTTAAAGTTATTAGACCCCAGGTTTCTTTCTAAAATCGGTAATCTGCAATTGATCGCCCGCGCGGTGGTGGAAGGCTTTATTACCGGCTTGCACAAAAGTCCCTTTCACGGTTTTAGCGTTGAATTTTCGCAGCACAGGCCCTACATGGCCGGCGACAGCTTGCGCTTTGTGGATTGGAAGGTTTACGGCAGAACCGATCGTTTTTACATCAAACAATTTGAAGAAGAAACCAATTTACGCTCCTATTTGCTGGTGGATGTTTCCCGATCCATGAGTTACGGCAGTAATGACGTTAGCAAATGGCAGTACGCCTCCTATCTGGCGGCGTCTCTGGCTTACCTGCTTTTGCGGCAGCGCGATGCAACCGGGCTGGCCCTGTTTGACGAACGCATCAAACTGCACATGCCGCCCCGCTCGATGGGGTCGTATCTGAGACAGATATTAAACGCGCTGGAAACAGCAAAAGCGGGCAATGATACGCAGATAGCCAGAACCTTACATCAAATAGCCGACCGCTTCCGCCGTAGAGGATTGATTATTCTGATTTCGGATTTGATGGACGATCCGGCTCAGGTAATCAGGGGATTGAAACACTTTCGCCACGACCAGCACGAGGTGATTGTATTTCATGTTCTGGATCGGCAGGAGGTCGAATTTAATTTTCACGGAAATGTGTTGTTTAAAGACCTGGAAAGCGGCGAAAAAATCAAGACCCAACCCTATTTAATCAAAGAACAATATCGGGAGCGCATGCGCGCCTTTTTAAAGATGTATCAATTGGAAACCAGTAAAAATAACATCGAATATCAATTGATCTTTACCGACGAACCATTAAATATAGCCTTAACCAAGTTTTTAAGTAAAAGAAAGAGGATGATCTAAAATTGGATGATATCAGATTAACGCAATTAGTCTCTTGTTCCGGCTGAGCCAGTAAAGTTCATCCAGAGGTTCTGGATAAGATTATTGGAGCTTTAAAGTTTAAAAGCCATCCCGCTCTGTTGGTGGGGCATAGCTCGGCTGACGACGCCAGCGTGTACCGTTTAAACGCGGACCTGGCCATAATCAATACGCTCGATTTTTTTACGCCGATTGTGGACGATCCGTATATTTACGGGCAGATCGCCGCGGCCAACGCTTTGAGCGATGTGTTTGCCATGGGCGGCGAACCGTTTGTCGCGCTGAACATTCTGGCCTTTCATCAGGGTAAGGTTAAACCTCCTGTGGTCAGTAAAATTTTGCAGGGCGGCATCGATAAAGCGCAGGAAGTGGGCGTGGTCATTGCCGGCGGCCATTCCATTCAGGATCAGGAAATCAAGTATGGCCTGGCGGTAACAGGGAAAGTGCATCCCGATAAAATCTGGCAAAACCACACCGTGCAAAACGGCGATGTGCTGGTGTTGACCAAACCCATTGGCACCGGCGTGGTGTCCACGGCCATCAAACAGGGCAAGCTGCCGCAGCATTTTGAAGATGAAATTGTGCAAAGCATGCGGTTGATTAACGCCCTGCCTGTTCAGATTGCCCGCGAGCTGGAGCTGGATGTCCATGCCTGTACGGACGTGACCGGCTTTGGGCTGGCCGGGCACCTGCTGGAGATGATGGGAGATGGTATATTTTCGGCCATGATCCGTTTGCGCAGCATTCCAAAATTCGAAAGTTTTGTCCAATATCATGAAGATTATTCATTATGGCCGGGCGGCCTGCACGGCAACCGTCTTTTTGTTCAGGATCAGTTAGTGGCGCGCGCTGATTTAGGCGAGCCGTCGTACTGCGTTCTGTTTGACCCGCAAACAAACGGGGGATTGTTAATGGCGCTGCCGGAAGAGGATGCGCGCCGTTTGAACGCCAGAGCTCTTAAACGCGGATATCCCTTTGAAATAACCGTGATCGGCAAAATTGTGGACAGAGCGGAGAAAAAGATTATTCTGGATGAGTCGTAGAATCTTCTTCCACAACCTTTTGTAAAAGATCAATAAATTTCTCCCGGTATAGTTGTTTGATGAAAAGAACAAAACGCTTATCCAGGTCTTCTTCTTCCGGGAATTTTTTTTGTAAAATATGGAGAATTTCTTCCACGCTGTGCGCGCCATCGCAGTATTGCCACACCTGGCTGCCAAGGGCGTCTAATTTAATCTTAAAAAAACTTTCGCCCGTGAAGGGCTTTGTTAGTTTTTGCGCCCATTTTGAAATGTATTTAGGCCGCAAGATGATTACTCTTTGCGATTCTTCTTCTATTTTCCATTCAAATTGCCGGACGGGTATCAGTTGAAAAAATACGTTATCTTCCATGGTTCCTTTTCCTGATTAGTTCTAATCGCGCTGCCGCTTCATTTTTATTGACAATTTTAACGATGCAAAGTAAAAAAGCCGGAGCTGTCCCAAAAGTTGACTTTTACACAAATTTTTGGACAGCTCCAGCCCAAACACGCCTGTTAGCGTAGTTCACTGCTGTTCAATTTTCCCGCTAAAAGTTTTCATCTATTTTTTTATGGCCTTCAGCGGAACATTTACCAGCAAATAGATCAAACCGGCGAACACCAGCAGACCTAAAATCACGCTTGGATTTTGAACGCCCAGCGCCTGAACGGCAAAGTATTTAAGGGAGCTAACCGTTTCGCCGTTAACCAGGCGCTCCACGCCAGAGAGTCGTTCGCCAAGCACCACAAAGGCCAGAATCACCGCCATTAAGGCCTCGCCGGCAATCAGACCGGAAGAGATCAGCACGCCCTTGTTTTCGGCTTTTACGCGGTCTGCGTCGCTGGCGTTGCGTTTTTTCAAAACCGTGTCCAGCATCCAGCGAATAACGCCGCCCACAAAAATGGCTGCGGTTGAATGAAACGGTAAATACATACCCACGGCAATCAACATGGGAGATGGCGACTTAATCATGATTAAACCAATGGCGAAAAACATGCCAGCCAGCACCAGCGGCCATGACATCTCGCCGCCCACAATACCTTTTGCCATCAGAGCCATCAATCCCGCTTGCGGGGCAGGCAATTCGGCGCTGCCAATGTGGTAAACCTGATCCATGGCAATCATGGGGAAGATGAGCACCAGGGCAGCGATAATAACGCCGATGATTTCCGCAATTTCCATCTTCCAGGGCGTGCCGCCGAGGATGTGGCCGACCTTTAAATCCTGCGTCATGTCGCCGGCAATTCCTGCTGAGGTGCAAATAACGCCGGCCACGCCCAGTACGGCCAGTACGCCATGTTGCCCTTTAACCCCGAGCAAAACGAGTAAAACGGCCGCAATGAGCAGCGAGCTTAAGGTCAAACCGCTGATTGGATTGTTCGAGCTGCCGACCAGCCCCACCAGATATCCGGCAACCGCGGCAAACAGAAAGCCTAAGATGATCATGATTACCGTTAATAACAATGCGCTAACAATGGAAGCCGAAAAATATTCATAAAGAAAAAACATGGGAATGGAAAGACCGACAATGGCCCATACTACCTTTTTAAAATCCAGATCAATTTCCAGACGCGACACTTCGCCCTTGTGTTCTTTTTTGGCCTGCAAATCCCGAATGGCCTTGGTAATACCGGTGATTAAAGAATCTTTAAGATTGTAAAGAGTATAAAAGGCGGCGACAATCATGGTGCCCACGGCAAAGGGCCTGATTTGTTTCAGCCAGACCTGCTGGGCAACCTCTAACCAGGAATGACCGTTGGCTACGTAATTGGCCAGCGCCGGATTGGCAAAAATGCTCAATGGCACCAGAACAACCCAGCCCATAACAGCGCCGGCAAAGAGCACGGCGGCCACGCGCAAACCGACGATAAAACCGACGCCCGTTAAAGCAGGCGAGGCAGCCGGTGTTTCAAAAAGGAAGCCCCCGCCGTAAGTTACTTTTTCTCCAAACATATCTATTTTAGATTGGCTGAATTGATAAAATTGATGCGTGTAGTCCTTTATCAATTGAATGCCGTTGCTGTTTTTAAACAATTCCCAGATGGCGGCGATGCCCATACTGGCAAACACCGCGCTGGCGCCGGTCTGGCCGCCCTGGCCAGCTTTTACGATTTCTGCGGCGGCAACGCTTTCGGGAAAGGGTAGATCGGCTTCTTCTACCATGCTGCGGCGCAGAATGGTCACAAAAAGAACGCCAAGCATCCCGCCAATCAGCATAATCAATGTACTTTCGAAGTAGTGCAGGCGATCCCACACGCCGCTGATGACAAAAGCCGGAATGGTGAAAATGGCGCCGGCCACCAGCGCTTCGCCCACCGAGGCGGTTGTTCGGGCGATATTCTCTTCAAGAATATTGCCTTTCCACACGCGTAAAGCAGCCATGGCCACCACGGCCGCCGGAAAAGTGGCGGCAACCGTTAAGCCGGCCTTCATGCCCAGGTAGGCATTGGCCGCTCCAAGCACGATGGCCATCAACACGCCAAGAAAAACCGCCTTAAACGTCAACTCGCTTAAAACAGAATCAGCCGGAACGTACGGCTTAAACTTTTGCTTTTCCATAAGAACTCCACATTGGTTGAACCCTTAAAATGCAAAATGAAGTTTCAAAATAAATCTTTATAAAACATGAGTCAAGCGATAATGCAAGTCTGACTATTATAAAGTAGATTAAGCGTGCCTGCGACGAGTAGAAAACTCCCTTTAAAACGGTAGGCGTACCGTGCTCCCGGTCAAAATAGTCTGAAACTTGAGGGGCGAAGTAAATATAAGTAATTTAAAAATGTAAAATTGTAAGTCGCTTAAGCTAAAAAAGCCCGACATACGTCGGGCTTTTTCGGTTGTTTTATTTGGGGGGTAGAAGGACTATTTGATGCCTCGTTTAGCGTTGCCTTTGGGGCCGGTGCCGTCACATTCGCCTGTTCCAAGGCCCGTTCCCTGTGCGGCGCCCTGCATTTTACCTTTGCCCAACTGACGACCGGTGCCATCCTGAGGACGAACATAATCCGGATCCTGTCCATTGGGGATGCCGTCGCCGTCCGAATCGATGGCGTTGTCGTTGATGCCATCGCCGTCCAGATCAACAAAGCCGGCGTTGCTGTTGCCCTTGCGCATTTTGGCCCCGGTGTAATCCGGATCCATTCCGTTGGGAATGCCGTCGCCGTCTGCATCCGGCGCGTTGTCATTGTAACCGTCGCCGTTGAGATCCACAAAGCCTTTGACCTGTCCCTGAGCGCCGTTCATAACTTTAGATTGGTATTTGAAACCATGACGATATTGGTTTTGCACCTGCAAAGAGTCCTGTGCAAAAACGTTGCTGGCAAAGAAGATTGCCACTAAGCCTAAGATTGCGAGTAAGTTCTTCATTTTGAACCTCCTTGATTTTTGGTTTTACTTTAATTCAACTTCGCTATTAATAATGTCAAAAGCCGTGCCAAAAAAATTAATACAGTTTAAGGCATTGAAATTAAAGGCCTTACAAAAAATGAGTGTTTTGCGCCCCATGCGGCTTCCCGACAGGCTGGTCGTTTTAAAGTACCGCAGGGTCGATTTAAGTCGTTGTAGGTGTTCTATTATGAACCATTTTAATAAATAAGGAATGACCTTACCCGCTGCGAAAAGAAAAATTAGAAACCGATGGTGTCCGATTAGTTCAAAAAAGATAAGAAAAAAAGTTTTTGGAATTTGGCCTTTGCCTGTAACCGGCAGCCGGTAAAATCATCCATTGAATAAGGCAAGTTTTTAAAGTAGGGCGTAAAAAAGGCTTACAAAAAGTTGATTTTTAATCGTTTGCTTGCAATATTTGTTAAGTGTTAAACAAGTAGAGTTTTTAAATGTCTGAAAAAGGCCCATTTTATACCATCGGACAGGTGGCGGAGTATTTTGATTTACCCCAGTCGGTTTTACGTTACTGGGAAACGGTGTTTGACGCCCTGAGCCCCATGAAATCGCCCGGAGGAAGCAGGCGCTACAGTGATCGGGATTTGAAAATAATTTCGGAAATTAAACAGTTGCTATATCAAAGAGGATTTACCATTAAGGGAGCAAATAAACTGTTAAACCAAAAATATCATATTCAGCAAACGTCCGCAGAAAGTAAAAAGGAAACCGTCAAAAAAAAGGCACCCATTTCAAAAGCAACCGTTAAGGATTCAAATAATGAAAAAAATCGGCAAATTTTGAATCAGGTGATCAGGGAGTTAAAAGAAATTGTTAATACTCTTGAAAATGATGTCGTAAGTTAGCTGGTGAATTGGAATTTAAAAAATGGCGGGAAACATTGTTTTAAATAATAACATTTCTTATATTAAGTGCAAATAAAATAGGAGGGAATATGAGCAACGTTTATAAGATGATCGAGATCGTTGGAACTTCAAATGAGAGCTATGAAAAGGCAATCGAGAATGCCATTCAAAAAGCTTCGGAATCATTAAAGGCCATAAGCTGGTTTGAGGTGGTTCAACAGCGCGGCGCCGTGCGTGACGGAAAGGTTGAAGAATATCAGGTAATTTTAAAAATTGGCTTTAAGTTGTTAGATTAAATTCCGCAGTAGCTAACAAAATAAAAAGGAGTGACCATGGCACTTTATATCACAGAAGATTGTATTGCATGTGATGCATGCTTACCGGAATGCCCAAACGAGGCCATTACCGAAGGTGATCCCATTTATGTAATCAATCCCGACCTTTGTACCGAATGCATCGGTTTTTATGACGAGCCACAGTGCGCGGCTGTATGTCCGACTGATGCTTGCCAGCCAGATCCGAATCACCAGGAAACGGAAGAGCAATTATTGGAGAAGAAAAAACGTATTCATGGTGAATAAGGATCAGCTAAATACAGAATCAAAAAGGCGGTTCGTTTCGGACCGCCTTTTTGATTTAACTCCTGGAGACAGTGCGGATTAGAATGAGAAGGACTATGTAAAAAACAATTGTATGAGGATGCGGTGCTGGGAATACTGCGCCAATGTTTTTAGTTCTTCTGTGAAAACTAATTTTAGCAAAGGTACAGCCAGGAGTACAGGATGGGTAAATTTTTTATGCTTGGCTCTATATCTGGAGCAATTGGGGTGATATTAGGCGCTTACGGCGCGCACGGCGGACTCCGCTTGTTAGAGTTGCATCAAACAATGATAACCTTTGAAAAAGCGGCGCGCTACAACATGTACCATGCTCTGGCATTGCTGGCAGTCGCCTGGGCGCTGGAAAAATGGCCGGGACAAAAAAAGATTCTCAACGCGGCCGGCTGGGCGCTGGCTGCCGGCATCGTCTTGTTTTCCGGTTCGTTATACGTCCATGCCCTGACCGGCTTCAGTTTCGGATACATCACCCCAGCGGGCGGCGTGGCTTTTATGGCCGGCTGGGTTTTGATGGCCCTGGCAGCCTGGAAGGCGAAAGACCATAGCGGCCGGTAAAAGAAACCATCGTGGCCGGAGCGCTTGGCGTTATGAAAGAACGTTCAAGTTTCGCATGGTGTGTAATAATTCCTGTTTTGCTACGGTAATATTAGAGTTCTGCAAAATGTAAATTTTAGTGTCATTTCGAGGAGCGGAGCGACGAGAAATCTTTTGTTTTTGTTGAAGTTAGAAGATTTCTCATCCCGATAAATCGGAATTCGAAATGACATGTATGTGCATTTTGCAGAACTCTAACGGTAATATGAATAAGGAGGTTAAAAATGTCCAACAGATTGTTTATTATGCTTATCGCTTCGATGTTTATAAATAGTTTTGCCCTGGCGCAGGGGGGAAGTCAAAATCAAACCTTACCGAAAATTGGCGTTTGGATAATGAGTAACTATGAATATGATACCACAGAAGACATTGAACCGAACTCCAGCTTTGGCGTAAAGCACGCGCGATTACTTTTTAAAGGACAAACAACCGACAAAATGGGCTATCATGCGATGGTTGAGCTGGTCGGACCCGCGGATAAAAAACCGTTGTTGATGCAAGCCTGGGTTTCGTACACCGTTAGTTCCTTTCTTAAATTTCGTATGGGACAGTTCAAGTATCCCTTTGGGTATGAGGCCTATCCCGGCCGGATTTATTGGAAATTTTTAAATCCATCTTACGTAACGGCTGGTATTGTTAAAAAACTGGGAATGACCGGCGGATATTTTCGGGATATTGGCGTTGAGGCTGCCGGAGAGTACGCGCTTGCAGATAATTTTTCCGCCATTTACAAATTTATGGTTTTCAACGGCACAGGCGTTAATGCGCGTGATGTGAATAGTTCGAAAGATTACGCTGCCTTTATCGGAGCGCGTCTGCCCGAAACGCATTTGACCCTTGCCGGTTCTTTTTATCGGGGAAAAAGCCTGAGTGACGGAACGGAGAGCGAGGAATCTGCTTATGGAATTCTCTTAAAATTTTCAGCAAAGAAGATAACGGCACAGGCTGAATATATTACGGCCTTTTACGATGCAGTAAACAGCGATTTTAAAAAAGAACCAGCAGGCTTTTATGTTTCGGGAACGTATCGCTTTACGCAAAACATAGAGGTCGGACTGCGTTATGATCAATATGAAGACGATCAAAATACAGCTAATAGTACGAAGACGCGCTATACGTTTGTGGGCGGCTATTATTTCAACAAACAAAATCGAATCATTCTAAATTATGAAATTCGCAAAGACGATTTAAACCATAATATTGGCGACCTGTTTACCGTGCAGCTTCAGACGGCTCTTTAATTTCAGAACAAAGGATATCATAATCAAAGGCGGCAAAGCCGCAAGCAAAATCAACCGCAACGCGCGCTCTTGCAGATTACGCCATTAATCGCAGAAAATTATATAACATTTAAGACAAAAGCTAAACAAAACCGGCACCCTACTATTCGTAATTCGTAATTTTTAATTTTTAATTCTAGTACAGCATAGCAGCAAACAAAAACATCCGCAGGAATTTAAGCAACCACAGAAAGCACAGAGCAGTGACAAAGGGCGCAGGGAATGTTTAAAATTGGAAATAGTTTCAATTGCCCTCGCCCTCTTGTACCATTACCCCCAGACAAAAGATTAGGAATGACCGTACTTGTAAGGGCGAAGGATTTCCATCCCCACTTTATCCAGAGCGCTTTTTTTATATGACTAAAGATTAATGCTTACCAGAGTTGAATTGTTCTTGGAAATCCTTCGCCCCTACGTAAACGGTGTTAGGAATTCACCACATTTGCAGAAACATTTTTGAAATGACAGACTAACTATTCAACCATTCAACTAATTAACCATTCAACCAATCAACCACTCTACCGGCCTGTCCCATTTTTCTTCTCATATTTTGGTCTTAATGCAATAAATTTTCTCCGTTTATTGAATAGATTTTTTACTGCGTAAGAAAGTGCAAATTAAATTTTTCGCTCTATTGACAGAGTTGCTATTTTTCTTTAATTTCCTATTAACTACAAAGGTGGTTATTATGGATTTGTTGAAGCATCTAAAATTACTGGGCTTTACCGTTTACGAAGCCAAAGCGTACATTGCTTTGCTCAAGCAGGCTAATTCTACCGGCTACGAAATAGCCAGGTTGTCGGGCATCCCCGCATCAAAGATTTATGAAGTTCTTAATAAGCTTCAGGATCGTGAAGTGATTATGGCTCTGGGCAGCGACCCAAAGCGCTACATTCCTTTCCCACCGGATGAAATTTTAAAAAAACTCAAAGCGGACTATTTGCACAGTATAGAGTTTTTGCAGGAAAAACTGGCTGAAATTTACGAAAAAGACGGCTACGATCAGCATTACATCTGGAATATTTCCGGCGATGAAAACATTTTCAGAAAATTGCGCGAACTGATTTCCAGCGCGGAATCGGAAATATATATTTCCATCTGGGCAGAAGAGTTGGCTGTGCTGCATGAGTCTCTTGAAGAAAAAGAACGCGAGGGCGTAAAAATATTTTTGGTGCTGTTTGGCAATTCGACCTATCGATTAAAACGCACCTTTCACCACGGTCGGGAGCACGAGATTCGTCAGGAACGGAGAGCCCGCCGTCTGGCCGTTGTGGTGGATAGCGCGAGCATGATGATCATTAATTTTAAAGACGAAGGCCTGACTACCGCCGCTTACACACTGAATCGCGGAATGGTTCTACTGACTAAAGATTACATCATCCATGATATCTACACCATAAAGATGCAGGAAAAATTTGGCGACGAAGCCTTTACCATATTTGAAAAACTAACTTGATCAATTAGGAAAAACGGAAGGAGATGCGATGAGCAAACGCACTATTGTAACCATGCCGGGCGATGGAATTGGCAAAACGGTTTTGCCGGAAGCCATACGCGTACTGGAAGCCGCCGGTTTTGAGGCTGATTATGTTCATGCCGATATTGGCTGGGAATTCTGGTGTAAAGAAGGCAATCCTTTGCCGCAGCGCACCATTGACCTGCTTGAAAAACATAAACTGGCCCTTTTTGGAGCCATAACCTCCAAACCAAAAGCGGAAGCCGCCAAAGAGCTGGCGCCCGAACTGCAGGATAAAGGTTATGTGTATTACAGTCCGATCGTGGGGCTGCGTCAGCATTTTGATCTGGATATTTGTATGCGTCCCTGCAAAACTTTTAAAGGCAATCCCCTCAATTTCATTCGTCGCGGGCCGGGCGACACCATTGAAGAACCGGAAGTGGATGTGGTTATCTTTCGTCAGAATACCGAAGGGTTGTATGTTGGCGTTGAATGGACTAATCCGCCGGATGAGGTGTACAATGCGCTGATGACGCATCCCAAAATGAAAAAATTTGCCTGGTCGCCCAAAGAGGAGCTGGCCATCAGCACGCGTATTTTCACCAAAAAATATACCGAACGGATTGTGCGCGCCGCTTTTGAATATGCAGATAAATTCGGATACAAATCGGTTACGGTTTGTGAAAAACCCAATGTGATTCGCGAAACTTCCGGAATGATGCTGGCCATTGGCAAAGAAGTGGCCGCCGAATATCCGCACATTCAGCTGTGGAACACCAACATCGACGCGCAGATGATGTGGCTGACCAAGAATCCGGAAGATTACGGCGTCATCGTGGCCGGCAATATGTTCGGCGATATCGTATCAGACGGTTTTGCCGGATTGGTGGGCGGCCTGGGATTTGCCTGCAGCGCCAACATTGGCAAAGAGGTCGCCATTTTTGAGCCTACGCACGGCTCGGCGCCCAAATACGAAACATTCGATCCGCCGATTGTCAATCCTATTGCCATGATTTTAACGGCCTGCATGATGCTGGATCATATCGGCGAAAATGACAAAGCCAATAAAATTCGCCAGGCCGTGGCCGATGTGATTGCCGAAGGAAAGGTGCGTACGTACGACATGCTAAAAATGCGCGGCAGTCAGGATGTCATTGAGAAAGGCGCCGCCACCACCTATCAGATGACCGACGCCATCATTGAAAAATTAAAATAATTTGAACGGAGAGGCCCCGCCTCTCCGTTTTTACATAAAAACATGTTTGAATAAAAAGACGGGGGAATGATGAAAGCTTATTTCGAAAAAGTTTTTAAACCGGTGTTAGATAAAATTAAAGACGAAGAATTGAAAGAAAAGACCATCGCCTGCTGGGTAATGGCCGCCGAAGAAGGGGGCTGGAAGGAAGAACAGATCGAGCAAATTCCTTTTACCTTGTTAACCGACACCAAAGGCTTGAATTTAATTGAGCACACGATTGCGGTTACCATGGGCGCCGCCGGGCTGGCGCAGGCCATGATGGAACACTACCGCACCATGCCGCTGGAAATAAACATGGATTGGCTGTATGCCGGCGGCTTGCTGCACGATGTGGGAAAACTTCTGGAGTTTGAGTATGTTGATGGCGAGTACCGCAAAAGTCACTTTGGCAAATGCGCCCGTCATCCCATTTCCGGAGCCATTGTCGCCGCCAAAGTAGGCCTGAACAATGAAATCATTAATATGATTGCCAACCACGCCAAAGAAGGCGATGGACGTCCGCAGCGAATCGAAACGGTTTTAATTCATCAGGCAGATTTTGCCACGTTTAACCCGCTGGTTATGCTGCAAAAGGGCTTGTTGATTGAATAAACCAATGGAGGCTTTATGACCATTATCGAGAAAATATTAGCGCGGCATGCCGGCAAAAAAACGGTGAAACCCGGCGATATTGTTGATGTGGAAATTGACGTTCGGATCGCGCGCGATTTTGGCGGTCCGAATGTCGTTAAAAATCTTGTGGAAAACGGATTGGAAATCGACGATCCGTCCAAAACCTTTTTTACCTTCGATACCAACCCTACCGGTTCCGATCAAAAGTATGCCGCCAATCAGCATTTTTGTCGGCAGTTTGCCCGTGAAAAAGGCATTAAAGTATTTGATATCAATGTTGGAATCGGTACGCACACGGCCATTGAAGAAGGCCTGGCCATTCCCGGCGCCACGCTGGTTTCCACCGATTCCCATGCCAACATTGTGGGCGCGGTGTGCGCTTTTGGTCAGGGAATGGGCGATCAGGATATTGCCGCCGTTTGGGCGACCGGTAAAGCCTGGTTTAAAGTGCCGCCCAGCGCAAAGCTAATTTTAAAAGGCGAACGGCCTAAGGGCATTACCGCCAAAGATATAGTGCTTAATCTGCTGCATCACTTTGGCGCCAACGGATTGTTGGGCCTGGCCGTAGAAGTGCAGGGCGAAGAAGTGGAAAGATTGACCCTGGATGAGCGCATTACCATTGCATCCATGGCCACGGAAATGGGCGCCATTATTTTGCTGTTTGAGCCCAATGACGAGGTGATGGCCTATTGTGAAAAACGTTCCGGTAAAAAAATCGAAAAGATTACGGCCGATCCGGACGCGCAATATGACCAGGTTTTTGAGCTTGATCTGTCAACTTTTGTGCCCATGGTTTCACGTCCCGGCCATCCCGATGACTCGGTGGATATCACCAAAATCGGCAAAGTGAAAATTGATTCGGCTTTTATTGGCAGTTGTACAAACGGCCGGATAGAGGATTTAAGAATCGCGGCCTCCATTCTTAAAGGCAGAAAGGTAGCGCCCGGCGTGGTGCTTAAAATCGTACCATCCACCGACGAAGTATGGCAGCAAATGATGGAAGAAAGCCTGCTGAAAATTTTTAAAGAGGCGGGCGCCCTGGTGGGCAATGCAGGTTGCGCCGGCTGCGCGGCCGGACAAATCGGGCAGAACGGTCCCGGAGAAATTACCATCAGTACTGGTAACCGAAATTTTGCCGGCAAACAGGGGAAAGGCGAAGTGTATCTTGCTTCTCCAGCCGTGGTTACGGCTTCGGCCATTTCCGGTTACATAACCACGCCGGATCAATTGCCTGAGCGACCGGTCACTTTTGATGAGTTGCAGGCAACGGTTTTTTCATATCAGGCCAAAGGCAAACCGCAAATCCAGAAAAGAGAAGCGCCAACTGTTGTGGAAGGCAAGGTCTGGATTATCGAAAAAGACAACATCGATACGGACATGATCTTTCACAACCGCTATCTGACCATTACGCAAATCGAAGAGATGGGCCAGTACACCTTTGATAATCTGCAGGGCTGGGAAGATTTTGCTCAAAAAGCCGAAAAGGGCGATATTATCTTCACCGGTAAAAATTTTGGCGCCGGCAGCTCGCGACAGCAGGCAGTGGATTGTTTTAAAGCCCTGGGCGTTCAGGCCATTCTGGCGGAATCGTTCGGCGCTATTTATGAGCGTAACGCCATTAATGCCGCCATGCCTGTTTTGACTTATGATCCGCAGATCATTAAACAACTGGATTTAAAACAGCGCGATAAGGTGCGCATCAATTTTGAAACCGGAGAAATCGAAAATTTGAGCAATGGTAAAAAGGCGCACATTAATCCATTCTCAGACGTGCAAATGGCCATTTATAAACGCGGTGGTTTGCTGAACAAAGCTTAACGAACAGCGAAGGAGTTAGAAATGGATCAAGCCGTTTTTGAAGCAGGAAATAAAGGCGAAAAGGTGCGTTCGGATTGTTGGGTGGCATTGGTTCCCCAATCTTCCGGCGGCCTACAAATTGAACTAACCAGCAAGGTTGAAAAATTGTACGGCGATTCCATCCGGGCGCTGGTGCGCGAGATGATGGAGTTTTTCGCCATTAAAAACGCACGCATTATGATTGAGGATTCCGGCGCGGTGCCTTTTGTTTTGATGGCGCGCATTGAAGCGGCCGTCAGAAAAGCGGGCCTGGATAACGGGAAGCGTTATTTGCCGGATTATGTGGAAGAGGTTGGCCAACCGGTGCGGGATCGATTTCGCCGCTCTCGTTTATACCTGCCGGGCGATCAACCCAAGTTGATGCTCAATGCCGCCATCCATCAACCGGATGGTCTAATTTTAGACCTGGAAGATTCCGTGGCCCCTTCCAGAAAAGACGATGCGCGCATTCTGGTGCGCAACGCTCTGCGCGCGCTGGAGTTTAAAGGATGCGAGCGAATGGTGCGCATTAACCAGCTTCCGCTGGGGCTAAAAGATCTGGAAGAGGTGCTGCCCCATAAGGTGGATGTGCTGCTGCTGCCTAAAATCGAAAGACCCGAACAAATACAGCAAATCGAAGACAAGGTGGATGAAGTTTTGAGCGGGCTTGAAGAAAAACGGGAAGTGTTTTTTATGCCCATTATCGAAAGCGCCCTGGGCGTGATGAATGCTTATCCCATTGCCGCAGCTTCTAAAAGAAATGTGGCCCTGGCCATCGGCCTGGAAGACTACACGGCGGATATCGGCGCGCAAAGAACCAACGAGGGCAGAGAGAGCTTTTTTGCCCGTTCGGTCATTGTTAACGCCGCCCGCGCCGCCGGCATCCAGCCCATCGATACGGTGTTTTCCGATGTTCAGGATATGGAAGGTTTAAAAGCCAGCGTGCTGGAAGCCAAAAGCCTGGGCTTTGACGGCAAAGGATGTATTCATCCCCGTCAAATTCAGCCCATTCACGAAGCCTTTGCGCCCACAGAAGAAGAAATCGAAAATGCAAAGCGCATTGTTCTGGCCTTTGAAGAAGCAGAGAAAAAAGGTTTGGGAGTGGTTTCCCTCGGCAGTAAGATGATTGATCCGCCTGTGGTTAAACGAGCGGTGCGAACCATCGAGCTGGCCGTAAAAAGTAATCTTCTGGACGAAAATTGGAGGGAAAGCCATGAGTAACGATAAATTGGTCAAAAATGCCATTGGACGGCTGGTGCCGGAAATTATCAATGGCGAACAACATGTGCCCTTTAAAGGCGTAAATAAACATCGTCCCACCGGCAGAAAGGCGGCTCCGCCCATTGCCACCTGCATCGACTACCCGCCGGATGGCGACAAACGTGTGGCCAGCATTAAAGAGGCGTTGAAAAAGGCCGGCTTAAAAGACGGAATGACCATTTCTACCCATCACCATTTAAGAAACGGCGACTTTGTGGCTAATATGGTGTTTGACGCCGCCGCCGAACTGGGCGTCAAAAATTTACGATGGTTTCCCAGCGCCTCGTTTCCCATTCACGCCAACCAGATCAAACATTTAGAAAGCGGCGTAATCCATCACATCGAAGGCAGCATGAACGGCCCGCTGGGCGATTATTGTTCGTATGGTAAAATGAAGGGCACGGCCATTTTGCGTTCCCACGGCGGACGCTGGCAGGCCATTCAGGATGGCGAGGTGCACATCGACATCGCCGTAATTGCGGCGCCGACGGCCGATCCCTTTGGCAACGCCAACGCGGTGCGGGGAAAGGCCGCCTGTGGGCTGCTTGGCTTTGCCGAAGCAGACGCCATGTACGCCGATAAAGTGATCATCGTAACGGACAATCTGGAACCCTTTCCGGTTATTCCATGGCAAATCCACGGCAATTACGTAGATTACGTGGTGGAAGTGGAATCCATTGGCGATCCTTCCAAGATTGTTTCCGGAACAACGGTGCTCACCAAAAGTCCCGACCGTCTAAAAATTGCGGAAATGGCCGCGCAGTTTATTCTGGAAACGGGCATCATGAAGGACGGCTTTTCCTTTCAAGCCGGTGCAGGGGGCACCTCGCTGGCTTTTGCTGTTTTTGTGAGAGATTTGATGAAAAAACACGGCATTAAAGCGCGCTTTGTGCGCGGCGGTTCCAACAAATATCTGGTCGAAATGTTAGAAGAGGGCTTAACCGATTACATCCTGGACGGACAGACCTTTGACCTGGAAGGCGTGCGCTCCATGCGCGAAAATCCCAACCACCAGAACACCAACCCTTTTACCAGTTATAATTTTCACGGCAAGGGCAATTTTGCTTCTATGGTGGATGTGGTGGTGCTGGGAGCGACGGAGGTGGACGTCAACTTTAACGCCAATGTGGTAACGCACAGCGACGGTCGCTTGCTGCACGGCATCGGCGGATGGCAGAACTGTCTGTTCAGCAAAACCGTCATCCTGCCCATCCCGCTGTTCCGCGATCGCATCCCGGTTATTGTGGATAGCGTAACAACGGTTACGGGCCCCGGCGAACTGATTGACGTGATTGTGACTGAAAGGGGAATCGCCATTAATCCACGCCGAAAGGATTTGCTCGATAAACTTTCCGGCTCTCGCCTGCCTATTAAAAGCATTGAAGAATTGAAAGCCGAGGCCGAAAAGGTTTGCGGCGGGGCGCCGCAGAAGCCGAAATTAGGCGATAAAGTAGTGGCGGCCATTAAATGGGTGGATGGCACGGTAATTGACGTGGTGAGGCAGGTGCTGGATTAAGCTTCAGGCGCATGGATATTTGAAGTTTTTTACATTGCGCTGTCTCGAACAGTCTTTAAAAAAGTAAAATCGTACTCCCCGCTGTTATTTCATTCGAAGGTGGAATGGCAGTGGGGATATTTTAATATTACGGGAAATTGTAGAACGGACATCAAACTCTGTAGCAATGGCCCGCAAATTAAAGGAGAAGCCAAACATACTATGGAAAAATAAAGCGTAAAGTCACCGTTTTGTGGTCGGGATAAATTTAGTAAAGCGCGTTCTATAGTAACGGGCGATGTTCGGGTTAGCCGGAATTTTTTAACGAATGGGGAACCTCCAGGCCGCATGTTTCCATCAACTCTGAATTGCTCATGATCTCTGCCGCGTGCCCGTCTCTGATTAATTTTCCGGAGTCGATGAGAATCACGCGCTGACAGGTCTCCAGGATAAATTCCATGTCGTGAGAAGCGATTAAATTCGTTTTTTTATTCGATGTAACCAGCTTAATGATGTTCCTTCTGGAACGCATATCCATACTGGCCGTTGGCTCGTCATAGATCATTATCTCCGGCTCCATGGAAAGGACGCTGGCAATAGCCACCATTCTTTTTTCTCCCCCCGAAAGGTGGTGCGAAGGTCGATCCGCCAGTTGTTTGCAGTTGCAAATATCCAGCGCTCTTTCAACCCTTTTATTGATCTCTTCCCGGGGTAAGGCCATATTGATCGGGCCAAAAGCAACGTCATCCCAAACGGTAGGCGAAAAGAGTTGATCGTCGGGATTTTGAAAAACATAGCCCACTGCCGGGTTAAATGCCCTGTAAACCACTTCTTTCCCCTTGATTCGGATGCTCCCTTTTGTCGGCTTCAGGATGCCGCACAAAAGCAGAAACAGCGTGGTTTTGCCCGCGCCGTTGGGCCCGATAATTCCGACGCTTTCTCCTTCATTTACTGTAAACGATATATCTTTTAGCACATCTTTTTTGTCTTCGTACGAGTAGCAAAGCGATTGTACCTGAATAACTTCTTTTTTCATGGCATTCTCTTTTGAATGATGACGATTAGCAAAACAATTATCAGAGTCGCCAGCGATTTAATATAATCAGAAGGCCGGGCGGAAAAACGGCTGTCCTGCGGAACGTTCCCCGAATATCCCCGCAAAATCATGGCTGTGCAAATTCGATCCGCCTGTTCCAGGCTTCTTAAAAGGAGACTACCGATAATGGCCGAATTGGTTTTAAGACTGTGAAAAAGACGGTTGGCGCCATACCCACGAAGGCGCAACGCCATTTTCATTTTCCTTAATTCTTCGAGATAAACGTAAATGTACCGATAAGTGAAAAAAATAAGTCCGGTCAGCTTTGCTGGAATTTTTAAGGCCTGCAGCGCCTTCATGGTTTGCAGAAACGGCGCGGTCTCCAGTAGCACGAAAAAAACCAGAATGCTCGCTATTGATCGTATAAAGATCACGAAACCGAGTGTTACGCCTTCCTGATAAACTTTGAGTATTTTAAAAGAAAACAAAATTTTTCCGCCGGAGGTAACGCTTAGCAAAATTGCCGTGAAGAGTAGTAAAAGAATAATGTATTTCAATCGCTTCATCAGATAGCGCAACGGTAAACGGGAGGAGTAAATAATCAGCAAAGAAATGATCAGGGTAAACGGTAGTAAAACGATCTTATGGATGAAAGAAAATCCGGCGATCAGCCCCGTAAGCGTAACAATTTTAAAACGCGTGTCCCACTGATGAACGGGTGAATCCAAATAAGCAAATTTGTCCAGTTCAATATGCATATTACTCCAGCAGTCGGGGTTTGACCTGTAAAAGAAATTTTACCACCAACAAACAGATGGTCGCTTCAATTAACATGACAGGAATATTGGAAACCACGGCTATTTTTGCCACCGTTACAAATTCTTTTTCTGAAAACACCAGAAAAAGCGCCAGGAGTAAGGAAGAGATAAAAATGGCAATCCCGCCGCTTAAAAAGGCCAGGAACAACACAAAAGTTTTTGCCGTGTTCAATTTTCTTAATCTGAAAAGCGCATGAGCAATCAGGGCGGGTACGCCCATAATAACCGCGTTTACCCCAAGAGTCGTAATCCCTCCATGGCCAAAAATGAATGCCTGGAGCAGCAGGCCGATTAATATGGAAGGAAACGCCGCCATTCCCAGCAAAATGCCGACCAGCCCGTTGAGAACCAGATGTACGCTGGTCGGCCCGATCTTAATATGAATAAGCGAGGCGATGAAAAAGGCCGATGTAACAACCGAAATTTTTGGAATATCCTCTGTGGACATTTTTTTCAAAGAATAGGCTGTAATCAGAGCGGTGATGGCATATCCGCCCATACAAACCGTTCCGTTCAAAACCCCGTCGGATATATGCATGGCGGATTAGTTCCTCCTGGACTTCCAGTAAAATAGCAGCCCCGTAACAGCCATTAACACGCCAAACGCCCCGATGTAATTATTCCTGTCTGACTCGTGATGGGAATGGCTTTCTATGGTTGCGCCCCGGTTAATGGTAATCTTTTTATTAATTCCATGCCCCGTGCCGTCGTCCACTTTTATTGCCCAGACGCCTTCTTGATCTGGAACAAAGGCAAAACAGCCATTTCTATCGGTGCGACCGTTCTGGTATTCCACTTCGTCGTTGTCGGGCGCGAATATCTTAATTTTGGCGTAGCTGATTGGTTCGCCGCTTTTGTACTCAAGCTTAACGATAACCGCGCTATCTCTTACCACATGGTACGTAACGCCATGCGCAAAACCGACGCTTTGCCAGCAGCATGTTAGGGCAAACAATAAAATTAGGTTGATTCTCATGCGCTTTCCTTTGTTTGTTCTACACTCGACCGTTAATCATGCCGAATAATTTAGTTTAAATCCTCTTTTATTGAAACTTTTTATTCAACCCAGAGAGTGAGCGTGGTGGAATAATACAGCTTGTCCACATCAGGTTCTGGATTTTTGATTAATTTTTCCGCCATGAAAATCAGCCATCCCGAGTCGCTCATTTTTAATACGGCTTTGCCATTTTCGTCTGTTTTGTAGGTTGTTAAAAATTTCTCTGTTTCGTGGGGATGTCCGATTTCGCTGCTGCCGGTCATGGAATTAACGCCAATGATCATATTGGCCGCAGGTTTGCCCTTAAAATAGAGGGTAACCGGCAGTTCATCGCCCTTCTTTAAAACTTGCGGCATTTTGTCAGGAACGATTTCTATGGCGTGTCCCACCCTCAGATTCGGCGCGGCGCCCTGGCCGTTCCAGCGATAACTCTTACTGAAACGGAAGGTGTGTTTGGCTTCGATGACCTTTCTTCCGGCTTTTAGCGCCTCTTTTTTGGTGCCGATAAAATAACCTTCCGTGGTTTTAACACCGTAATGCTCGGCGCTGATTCCGAGAATGTACAGGCCTTTTTGATCAGAAGGAAGCACAGAAAAACCGAACGCTCCCATATTCGTTGCCGCCTGTATTGGAATCCTCTTCCCTGAAGGATCAATCACGATGACTTCTGAATATCTTTTCAGACCGGAGAATTTTTCGCCCATTGGAAGATGGTGGCCGGAACTGATGAACGCCACCATGTAGTGGTCAAAAGGAGCCAGATAGGCAATTTGATGATGAGCGTAAGTGATTTTAGACGTCCCAAGAGTGAAAAATAAAAAGGCGTAGAACAGAATCTTTTTCATGATTTCTTCCTTTCTGTTTTATTTATCTTCTAAATCGAAAGCCTAAACGGTAATAACGACCATAATTGATGTAGCGGCTGGGAAAAAGGTCTTTATCCAGCAGGTTGTTCCCTGCAATGAAAAGACTGATCCCGCCAACTATCTGTTTTTCAATGTTGGCATCCAGGATAACCACGCCTTGCAAAGTTTCTCTGGAAGTGGAACGTTCTCCCAGATAGTTGGCGCTCAAATTCAAATTGGTTTTCCACTTTCGATGATTCCAGTTGAAAATGAAACCGCCCTTGTGGTAAGGAGTCAGATAGAACGGTTTTCCGGTTGCTCCGTCTTCCGAATAGGTGTAGCCGTATGTTGTCATCAATCGGGCGCCTGGCCATAAAATGCGGTTTAATTGAACATCGACGCCGTAGCTGGTGGCTTCTTGCACATTAACCAGTTGGCGGACGGGCGAATCCTGAATTGTTTGATCGGTGTCCACAGAAGCAATTCGATCTTTTAAGCGATTATAAAACGCGCCGATGGTCAGCACCGTTTTGACGTTTGGAATCCACTCAAAGTCGAGGTTAGCGCCAATGCCTTTTTCAGGCTTCAGTTCATTATTGCCGCCTAACCAGAAGCCGCCGCCCCAGGGATGAAAATAGGTTTCAACAAACAGATCTTCCAGCGAAGGCGCGCGGAAAGAGCTGCCGCCTGACAGCCGAATATTCAATTGATCATTAGCCTTCCAGGCTAACCCAAGCCTTGGCACAAAAACCAGCCCCCATCGATCATGATGCTCAAAGCGCACCGCAGTGACCAGCGAAAGCCGGTTGTTCAATGTCCAGGTATCCTGACCGAACAAAGAGAGGAGAAGTTGATTTTTGGTTTCGGGTATTTGAGTATGAGTGAGTGTTTCGTTTCTGCCCTCCAGACCGATTAACAGTTCATGGTTGCCACGGCGGAATCCGCTCAATCCTTCTAAGCGGATATGATTTCTATCCCACCTGCGGTCATCTCTGCCCGGACGATTATCCCAGCGATCCTGATTATAAACATAGGCGGAAAGATCATATGTGGTTTTCGATTCCGTCTCATAATGGTAGCCGACATTGAAATCGTACACATCGTCGGTAAGGTAGGGACCACCTTCTTCATGTCCTTCGGCAGGGGGCATGTCTTCGGTTTCTTCGCTAAAAACACCGCCTCCAAAGTGTAACCTGGATTTTTCCGTGGGATTAAACCATCCATTGTAGCGCAAATTGATATTTGAAAAGGCGTAACCTTCGGCCATCTGTCCGGATTTATTGTAGCTTGCCGAAAGGAAATTGCGGATTTCGCCGATCTGGCCGCCAGCCATGATGCGCGTGGTGTAGCGACTATTGCTCCCGCCAAATCCGTAAAGTTCAAAAAAGGGAACGCTCTGCCCGGATTTGGTAATCACGTTAACAATGCCGGCAACCGCGTCGCTGCCAAACAATACAGAGGATGGCCCCTTCACAATTTCAATGCGCTCAATCATTCCGGCCGGGATGTTGTCAAAATCTTTAGCGTCGGCGTGCCTGCCATACACTCTTTGACCATCAACCAGCAGTAGGGTGTACTCTTCCGGAAGTCCGTGAATGGTGGCGCTGTTCCGCGTAAATCCGTTCGGAACTAAAACAATACCGGGCACCTGTTTGATGGCGTCGGAAAGACTGACCGCCTGAATCTCCTCAATGCTTTCCCGTGGAATGAGAGTAACCGGCAAAGGCGTTTCTTTTAGCGTTTTGGGAGTGCGCGTGGCGGTAACTACCACCGCATCGGATAAAGAAATGACATGTTCCTGTTTAAATTTGATCGTAATATAATCACAGGGAATATCGACCTCCAATTCAACAGTCCCAAAAGAGATGTGGGTAGCCTTGAGAGTTGCCCTGCCTTCCGGGACGTTGATTATCCTGAACTCGCCTTTCTCATTGGTTGTTGAGCCAAATTTGGAGCCTTCAATGAACACATTGGCATAAGCAACAGGATGCCCGTCAGGCGAAAGCACACGTCCGGTAATGGTTGCTCCGAATAAATAATTAAATGTAAAAAAAGATAATAAGGTTATTAAAAATGATTTTTTAGCTTGCATGGATTTCTCCTTGTTTTGATGAAACGTGTATCTATAGTAAAGGGCAGACAATAAAAATCCTTTGCAAATTTTCATGAGCAATCTTTCCGAAAACAGTGTTACGAAAATCACATGAGTAACACGTAGAATAATAACAAAAATCATTTCGTATGTCAAGGAAAAGTTATTTGTTGAACTGAATGTCCCCCAACTTTTTAAGTTTACAATATTTTTTCTAAGATCATTTTTACAACTCACCCCCTAATCTCATAATTGCTACCACGTTAGGTATGCTCTTGTCCCCGGGGGTGTCTCAAAAGAGAAATTAAATGTATATTTATTTAATATCATGAAAAACATTGCATTAGCCCTCACCCCCTTCCCCCCTGATTTATTATAGTCAAATATTTTAATAATAAAGTTATTAACAATATGTTAATAACTGTAGAGGGTGTGGATATGTGGATAACTCATTTTTTACACACCTAACTCCTTTCTTTTTAATATGTTAATTATTGTGGATAACTTTTTCGCCTATTTTTTGAGATATTTTACCTTGTTCTACCCTGATATTCGAGAGTCTGTATTTTAACAGCTCTTATCTTACTTAATCGGAACTAAGGTAAATATGACGGGAAGCCTTTTTTTGCTCTCTTACCGAAGGTCATACTATCTGTATGCCTTTATGGGGGGGCCGAAGGTCTTCCCGCCATATCTCAAATTGTTGCTTTTAGGCTGCTTTATTTGATTTTTTATAGCCTTCTATGTAGAAACTATCATCTCTTACTAATGCAAAAATAATGGCTAATATCTTTCTGGATAACGCCGTTAAAGCCTTGGCGCTGGCCATCCCTTTCTCCTTATGTACCTGATAAACTTCTTGTAAGATACCTCTACTTGCATTGATGGCTATATAAAAAAGAGCTTTTCTTAATAAACTCCGACCGCGTTTGCTTATGTGATGTTTACCTTTATGTTGGCCAGAACTGACTTCATACAGGTTTAATCCCGCTATCTTCTCTAACTCACGATAACTTTTATATCTGCGGATATCTCCTAACTCTCCTATTAAAATGGCTGCGATTATGGGTCCTATCCCTTTTATGGATAATATGTTCCTGCTGTATGGCACTTCTTTTAAATAATTCTCTATCTCATCCTTTAGTGACTTTTGATAAGATTCTAAACGATCTATCTGATCAAGATGTATCTTGATCTCCATTACAATGGACCGGGTTCCTTCTTTGATGCCTCCGCTCATCTTAGCAGCTTCATATAAAGCAAGGGCCTTTTCTTCACCTAATCGGTTTTTACTTACTGACTTTATTAGCTCTGTTAGCTTTGTTAAGCCTAAATCCAATATGAATTGAGGTAAAGTATAATGAGCCAAAAGATAACGTGAAGTCTTTGTAGTTAAATCTCTCATGACCTGAGAGAATTCCGGAAATATCTTAAATAACTGTCCCTCAATTCGATTATAACTCCTTCGTAGATCTTCAAGTATTTTCTCTCTTAAATGAACCAATTCGCGTAATTCCGCAAAAATTCCCTCTGGGATGATTACTGTTAAATATTTGTTTAATTCTATTATATCTGCTATGACCTTTGGGTCTTTTTTATCTGTCTTATTGGGACTATTGTCCGTTAATTCTTTCAGGCGCTTGGTATGCATCGGATTTATTTGTACAATCTCATAGCCCCTTCGATGTAGATAATGAATGAGCGCAAGCCCATAGCTGCCAGTGGATTCCAGGCCAAATAAACAATTCTTAAGACCGGTCTTTGCTCTGAAGCTTTCTACTTTTTTTAAAAAATATTCGAATCCTTTACCTGTGTTAAAAAACTTAAACACTTCTAACTCCTGACCATCTTTTGTACGTGCATAACCGTAATTAAATTTTTTGCCTATATCCACTGTAACTAATAAGGTTTCTTCGTTGAATTTTCTCTCTTTTTTGTTTATTTTCCCCATGACTATGCTCCTTTCTTTTTTTTTAAATCAGCTTACAATTTAAGGAGTATAGTCTTTTCTTTCATCCTTTTGTTGACAACTATAATATAGTAAGCTCTCCCGATTTTCGCTGGACCTGGCACACACTTGACACAGGGGGAATAATTTGTTAAATTTTCTACATGCAAATATATGGGAAAATTTTTAGCGAACCAATATTAAAACGTATTAATGCGATCATTGCCCGGCAGCCGCAGATATCTCGTAGGAAATTATCACGAGAGGTATGCGAACTGATGGACTGGAAATCTCCCAATGGGAAATTCCAGGAGATGAGCTGCCGTAAAGCCTTATTAGAGCTGGATCGGCGCGGTTTAATCAAATTACCAGAACGAAAAAAAAGCTATGCTTTTGAAAAAAAGAAAAAGCGTAAGCTTGATGTTCCAATCGCCTCCATTGAAGGCCATTTATCGGTTTTAGGCGAAATTGTAATCGAGCCGATCAAAAGCCGCTACAGCAAGGATTCGCGCGCATGGTTTCAGTTAATAGAGAATTTCCATTACCTTAAAAGCGCAAAACTTTGTGGCGCTCAGATTCGCTATATTGTAAAAAGCGAGAAGTATGGCTATATTGGCGCTTTAGGCTTTAGTTCAGCGACTTATAAATTACGAGCCAGGGATGCCTATATTGGCTGGAGCGAAAAGGCGCGAAGGGAGAATATCCAGTATGTGATCAGTAATGATCGTTTTTTGATCGTACCTACGGTTAAGGTCAAGAATCTGGCTTCATTTCTGTTGAGTAAAGCCTTGCAGCGTATTGGAACCGATTGGGAGAGTCGTTATGGTTATCGCCCGGTTTTGGTGGAAAGTTATGTGGATTCTAGTGTTTTCAAAGGCATCGGTTACCTGGCTTCCAACTGGCTTTATGTAGGAAATACCAGCGGTCGTCGTGACGGTATCGCCAAAAAGGTATTTCTTTATCCATTGCAAAGGAACTGGCGAAAGATTTTGTGTCAGGAGAGTGCGGACGGTTTAGGCCAAGGACGATTAATCAAAGACTCATCGAATTGGGCGGAGCGGGAATTTGGCAGCATTCGCTTATATGACAATCGTCTCAAACAGCGTTTGTACGCCATAGCGGATGACTTTTACAACAAGCCGCAGGCCAACATTCCGGAGGCCTGTGGTGGTAAGGCGCGCACGATGGGCGCCTATCGATTTTTTCAAAACGAGAAGGTAACCATGGATATTATTTTAGATGCACATACCGAGGCGACGATAGATCGCATAAAAGAACACAAGGTGGTTTTAGCGCCTCAGGACACGACCATTTTAGACTACAGCACGCATCCCATGACCAAAGACTTGGGGCCGACAAGCCATATAGATCACCAGAGCATTGGCTTGATTTTACATGATACATTGGCCTTTAGTGAGGATGGCACGCCGTTAGGCGTATTGGATGCCCAGGTATGGGCTCGTGATCCGAAGGATCGAGGCAAGACGCGTCGTCGGAAGGAATTACCCATTGAGCAAAAAGAGAGTATGAAATGGTTACGTAGTTATCGCCGGGTCAACGAGATCGCTAAGTTATGTCCGGAGACGCTTATCGTAAGCGTGGGCGATCGAGAGGCGGATATCTACGAATTATTTCATGAGGCTCAAAGGAAAGATAGCAAGGCAGGACTTTTGGTACGCGTGGGCAAGCGCCGCAATCGCAAAGTGGCCGGAATTGATCTGTGGGATTACATGTCCAGTCAAGAAGAGCGCGGTCAATTTCAAATTCATGTTCCTCGTAGGGGCAATATCAGGGCTCGTGAGGCCAAGATGTCCTTGCGTTATTCGTCGATAGACTTAGAACCGCCGAAACGATTTTCGTCCTCTAAGCCCATTAAGGTGTGGGCTGTTTATATCCGAGAGGTCGATCCGCCAGCTGATATTAAGAGTCCAATAGAGTGGATGTTATTGACCACGGTGTCGGTAGAGAATTTTACTGATGCCTATCAACGAGTGCAGTGGTACACTCGTCGTTGGGGTATCGAGATATATCATCGAACGCTCAAGAGCGGCTGCCGCATAAAAGATCGTCAATTAGGCAGTGCGGATCGTTTAGAGACGGCCTTAGCCGTGGATATGGTTGTAGCCTGGCGCATTTATCATATGACCATGTTAGGTCGTGAAATACCGGATTCGCCGGCGAGCGTATTTTTCAAAGAAGAGGAATGGAAAGCGTTGTATTGCTATGTGCATAAGACGCCCATAGCGCCGGAGGAGCCGATGAGTTTACGAGAAGCCATCCGTATGGTAGGTCAGATCGGAGGCCATTTAGGCAGAAAGAGTGATGGCGAGCCTGGCACAGTAACGCTCTGGCGAGGAATACAGCGATTGGATACGGCAACCGAGATGTATATTATTTTTACTTCAAGCCGAGACGGCCCATAACCCACGGTGCTATGTGTGGGTAAAGGTCAGCGATTTTCGGGAGAGGGGGAATTAAAGGGGGTGAGGGAAAGAAAAAATTTATAAAAATACATTGTCTTTGACTTTTGGGAGAGCCCCGGGGATTAAGGGGGTGAGTTTTTCATACATTCAGCTAATGTATTCTCTTAAATATCAATCGATTATAAGGTCTTTGTTTGAAATTTTGGGGGACATTCAGAAAGTTATTTGTTGAACAGGGCGCTGCTTTGTATCATGACGTTTTTGTAAAAATGAGCGGCTTTAAGTATTTAATTTTCAAGTAATCGTGAAATATAAGCAAAAGCTTAAAAAACGTTTGTTCGGCGCTCATACATCTGTTAGAGTTCTGCAAAATGCACATACATGTCATTTCGAATCCCGATTTATCGGGATGAGAAATCTTCTAACTTCAACAAAAACAAAAGATTTCTCGTCGCTCCGCTCCTCGAAATGACACTAAAATTTACATTTTGTAGAACTCTAAAATCTGTAAAAAAGGAGGTAATGGAGTTAAATTTAAAACTCATTAGATCCCCTGCTAAATTAGGAATGCGGGAGAAAAAATATTATTAATGGTTTTTTGCCCCTTTCCAAAACAGAACGCAGCGCATTTCAGTAGGGCGCATGAGTAAGGCTGATGTTTTAAGCAGTTTTAAAAGGGGCAAAGATGTTTTTTTTCTTTACATTTTTGGACTTTAAACAGGGCAATTCTTTTCTTCCAGAATAATTATTTGTAGAAAAACGTTTTAATTTATTAAATTACATTAAATAAAAGAAAATTTTGCCGAAACATTATAAACTTAAATTAAGTAAAACGTTAATTAGTGCAAAGAGATTAAATTGAAACGAGGGAAATTATGGCCATACATTTTGATCTGACTTTAATTGTAACTATGATCATCAGCTTACTTGCCGGCGGGTTTATCGGCGTCTTTATTTACAGTTCATTATTGCGCAGCAAAAAACAGGCAGCCAATCAAATAATCGAACAGGCTAAAAAGCAAGCCGAAAAGATCAGGCGCGATAGTCATTACAAATTAAAATCCGAATTGCAGCAAAAGCGCAACGCCTTTTTAAAAGAGATCCGGCAAAAAGAAGAAAAGGCTTCGCGTCTGGAAAATGAAAACATTCGCCGCGAAAAAGCGTTAAGACGCGAAGAAAATCAGCTAAAAATTAAAGAAGCCCGGCTGGAAAACAAGGAAAAGAAGATCAACGAGCTGGAGCAACTTTTGTACGAAAAACACAAAAAAGTTGATTTTTTGATAGAAGAGCAGAATAAACGTCTGGAGAAGATCGCCAATCTTACCATTGAAGAGGCCAAACATGAATTGATGAAAAACCTGGAAAGCCAGGCCAAGTTAGAAGCGGTTCAGCTGGTAAAGGATATAAAAGAAGAAGCCAAAGAAAAGGCTCAACGCGAGGCAAAAGAGATCATTGCTCAGGCCATCGAAAATTTAGCTTACGAGTTCACCATGGAATCGACGCTGGCCACGGTTGAGCTGCCCAGCGAACGTTTTAAGGGAATGATCATCGGCCGCGAAGGACGCAATATTCGCGCTTTTGAAGAGGCAACCGGCGTTAAGGTGATTGTGGACGACACTCCGGAACTGATTGTGCTTTCGGGCTATGATCCGGTGGCGCGCGAAATCGCCCGCCTGGCCATGGAGTATTTGATCAAAGGTAAAACCATCAATGTTAATACCATCCAGCAGATGGTTAACCGGGCGACCAAAGAGGTCAACCGTTCGATTCAGAAGGCCGCCGAAGAAACGCTGCGCGAATTGAAAATTACCAATGTGCATCCCAAAATGAGGGAAGCGCTGGGTCGCTTGAAATACCGCTACAGCTACGGTCAGAACATGCTGCAGCATTCCAAAGAGGTGGCTTACATAGCCGGTTCCATGGCTGCCGAGCTGGGCTTTAATGTTAATCTGGCCCGACGCGCCGGATTGTTCCACGACATCGGCAAGGCAGTCAGTAATAATTCTGAGGGCAGCCACGTAACCCTGGGTCTGGAGCTGGCCGAAGCGTGCAGAGAACACGAGATCGTCAAAAACGCCATTTTAGCGCATCATGAAGAAGCAGAGCCCATCCATCCCATTTCTGTTCTGGTAACGGCAGCCGACAAAATCAGCGGCAGTAGGCCGGGCGCGCGTCGCGACACTCTGGAGGCTTACACCAAACGGATTACCAAGCTGGAAGAAATCGGAAATTCGTTTGAAGGCGTGGCCAAAACATACGCCATTTCCGCCGGCCGGGAGATCAGAGTTATTGTCGAGCCCGACAAAATTACCGATGAACAGGCTATGGTGCTTTCTACGGATATCGCCAGTAAAATCCGTGAAACCATGGAGTTTCCGGGGCAAATTAAAGTGTGCGTTATTCGGCAGACCATTATTTCCAAATACACTGATGATTTTGAAGATAATATGAATTTCGAACATTAATCGGTCGTCTAAATGATATTAACAAAAGGCTGGCAAACGCATATCGCCAGCCTTTTTAGTTTTGAAAGAATTTCATGAAATCCCCGTTCGTTGTTAATCGCTTAAGAGTTTGCAAATCAAACCTGTGAGACGAACGGTTTTTTGAACATTTTCAGCGCTTAAAAAAAAAGAGATGTTGTTGCAAGTGGTCTGTCAACGCGCTAATAAAGAGTTCTGCGAAAAAAGCGCAGAAAATCCAGGTCAAATGATAGTTTATCGGTCTGGTTCGCAGAAGAAAGAACAGCGGAAAGGCGTTTTTTAATTTTTTAAATTCAGAAAAATTTAATATATTTTCGCTTAATATTTGGAGGTTAAAAGTAGATGAAATACAAAATTCGATATATCGGCGATCCTGTTTTACGCAAAGTTGCCGAACCGATTACCGAATTTGACGATAAATTAAAGAATTTTGCGGAAGACCTGATTGACGTGATGCATGTGGAAGATGGTATTGGTCTGGCCGCGCCGCAAATCGGGATTTCCAGACAGATCATTGCGGTGGATGCTTCGGAATTAGTGGAAAACGAATTTCCACGGGTGTTTGTCAATCCCCAAATTCTTGAAGCTTCGGGAGAATGGGTGGTAGAAGAAGGATGTCTTTCCATCCCTGGCGTGCGCGAAGAAGTTACGCGTCCGGAAACGATTTTGTTGAAGTTTCAGGATGTAGTGGGAGAGAGCTTTACGCAGGAGTTTTCCGGCTGGTTATCCCGCATTTTGCAGCACGAAATCGACCATTTAAACGGCATCTTATTTGTAGATCGCATCAGTCCCATTCGCAGAAATTTACTGATCGCACAAAAAGCAATTCCGGAGAAATATTAAAGAAAGGGCAGAGTTTTGTTTCAGATAGCAACCGTTTCCGATTATGGCCTGAATTCTCATCTGCTGGTAATAATGCTTACCGAAACGTACGTTAAAAAAAGAAAAAAAGATTTTTCTGTGTTTCCCCCCTGCATCCAGCAGGATATGGAATGGTTTTTCAGCGAAATGAAGGATTTTAAGGGGAAGTTTAAAGAAACGCTCTTGTTTTATCCAAAATTTGCCAACTCCATTCAACGTGTTTTATTTATAGGAATGGGCGATTCTTTTGAGCCGGACGCCGTAAAATTCAGAGAAGTTGGCAGTCTGATCCAGGCTAAACAAAAAGACATTAAAAGTCGCCGCAATCACATCTATCTGGGAAATCTTCCTTTTTGTACGCAAAAGACGATCGAACAGATTAGCGAGGGCATTCTTTACAAACAATATGTTTTTGATGAGCTGAAGTCAGAAGAAAAAGCGCCCGGTGTGGAGCCGCGCTACATTTACGTTTGCGGAAAGTACGAATATTCGCCCAAATTTCGGCAGAGCGTTATTAAAACGCGCAAGGTGATGCACGGCGTTTACCTGGCGCGCAATTTGGCCAACCAGCCGTCCAATATTGCAACGCCTCTTTTCATTAAAGATGCGGTCGTCAAGCACTTTAAACCATTCAATCATTGCACGGTAGAAATTTTTGATCGCGAAAATCTGGAAAAAGCAGGGATGAACGCCCTGCTGGCCGTGAGTCAGGGCAGCAAAAACGAACCGTATTTGTTGATCATAAAATATGTTTCGCCGGAGGCAAAAAAGTCGGTGGCATTGATTGGCAAGGGCGTTACCTTTGACAGCGGCGGAATCAGTCTCAAACCGTCGGCCAATATGCACGAGATGAAATACGACATGGCCGGGGCGGCGGCGGTGATCGGCGCCATGGATTACATCGTAAACGCCAAGCCGCGTATTAACGTTTACGGAGTCGTTCCACTGGTTGAAAATATGCCGGGCGGCGGGGCCATTCGTCCCGGAGATGTGGTTAAAGCTTACAACGGCAAAACGATCGAAATTTTGAATACAGACGCCGAAGGCCGTCTGATTCTGGCCGATGCCATCGCCTTTGCCATTGACCGGCTAAAGCCGGGATTGATTATTGATTTTGCTACCCTGACCGGTTCATGCATGGTCGCTCTGGGCGATAAACGCGCCGGTCTGTTCAGTAACTCCGAAAGTTTGCGCCAGGCGCTGTACGAAGCCGGGGAAGAGTCGGGCGATCTTTTATGGCCCATGCCCACCGATACGTTTTACCATGATGACCTGAAGAGCGAAATTGCGGATATTGCCAACATTGGCGGTCGGTGGGGCGGCGCCATTACAGCAGCCAAATTTCTTGAATTCTTTGTCGATAAGGTTACCTGGGCGCATATCGACATGGCAGGTACGGCAAACGATATCAAACACTTCGACTTTTTAGGGAAGGGCGCCACGGGCTTTGGCGTTCGTTTAATTGCCGCCGCCCTGAAAAAACTGAATAAGCTTGCGTGATTTTTAAATAAACCAATGTCCAATAAACCATGCAAAGGAAGCGCTCATGCTGTCTTTGATTGAACAACTGGTATTAATCGTAGCCGTTCTGCTTTCCGCATTTTTTTCCTACCAATCGTTTTCCAAGATGTTCAAAATTATTAAATCGGGGCAGGGGAAATTGACGGTAGATCATCCTGCCAAACGATTTTTTAAAGCGCTTAAAGTGCTGATCTTACAAAATACGGTTTTGAAATCGCGCTTTTTAATCAGTCTTATTCATGCCTTTATCGCCTGGACTTTTATTCTTTATTTTCTGGTTAATTTAAGCGATTTGATTCGGGCCTTTGATAGCGAATTTCTGCTTTTCGGACACAGTGCGCCGGGCAGATGGTATGTACTGTTTGTCGATATTTTCAGCGTTCTGGCGGTTGTTTCCATGGCTATCTTTTTGCTCCGCCGCTTTTTATTTAAAAGTGAGCAATTAAAAATTCGGGAAAATGTTAGACTTTTGCCAGAAGTTGACGCTGGAATTAAGCGCGATTCTTTAATCGTGGGGCTGTTTATTTTATTCCATGTTGGTTTCCGCTGGCTGGGCGAAAGTTTTTTGCTGGCTCATAAAGGCGCCGATCCCTGGCAGCCCGCCGCTTCCTTTTTTGCTAACCTTTGGATCGGAATGGCTCCCGATACGCTGAATATTCTGTACCACTTTTGCTGGTGGCTGGCCATCGGGCTTATTCTGGCTTTTATTCCTTACTTTCCGTACAGTAAACACGCTCATCTGTTTATGGGCCCCATCAATTTCTTTTTTAAAAAACATCCGGAAGGCTATACGTTGCTGGAGCCCATCGATTTTGAAGACGAAGAGGCCGAGCAGTTTGGTCAGGCCACTCTGGCTCATCAGGAAATAGGTCAGCTGATAGACGCCTATGCCTGCATCATGTGCAATCGCTGCCAGGAGGTTTGTCCCGCATATACCACGGGCAAGGAGTTGAGCCCTTCGGCCCTGGAGATCAATAAACGATACTTTTTGAATAGCAATGGCCAACAACTTTTAAACGATAAAGAAAATCTGCCCTCCTTTCTGGAGTTTGCCCTTAGCGAATCGGCGCTCTGGGCCTGTACCACCTGCGGCGCCTGTGTGGAAGTGTGTCCGGTTGGAAACGAACCGCTTTACGATTTACTGGGCATCAGGCGTGATCGGGTGCTGATGGAATCTCAATTTCCCAAACAACTGCAGAATGCTTTTGTGGGTATGGAGCGCAACGGCAATCCGTGGAATATGAATGAAGACCGTCTGGCCTGGACCAAAGTCGATCAAACATTAAAGGTGCCCACGGTTAAGGAAAATCCCGATTTTGAAATTTTGTACTGGGTCGGTTGTGCGGGCGCTTTTGATCAAAAAGGGCAGCGCATTGCCCGCGCTTTTACCAAAATTCTCAATCAGGCGCAGGTTAATTTTGCCGTATTGGGCAACGACGAAAGCTGCACCGGCGATAGCGCGCGTCGGGCCGGAAATGAATACCTGTTTGCCTTGTTAGCCGAAAACAATGTGCAGAACTTAAACGCAGCCAAGGTGAAAAAAATTGTAACCACATGCCCCCATTGCCTGCACACCTTAAAAAATGAATATCCGCAGTTTGGCGGAGAGTACGAAGTGCTGCATCACAGCCAGTTCATCAACCAGCTGATTGCACAGGGCAAAGTGCAGCTTAAAACCGGTCAGATAGAAGGTCTGACGTTTCATGACCCCTGTTATCTTGGAAGGCACAATCGAGAATACGATGCGCCGCGGGGCGTTTTAAATGCGGTGAGTTTCAACCGTGTAAAAGAAATGGAAAATGCCCGTGAAAACAGTTTTTGCTGCGGAGCGGGTGGCGCGCAAATGTGGAAAGAAGAAGAGCCCGGCGAAGAAGCCGTGCGCCGAAAACGTCTGCAGCAGGCGCAGCAGATTGACGCTAAACTGGTTTCCACCGCCTGTCCGTTTTGCTTAACCATGTTGACCGACGCCTCCAACGAAACCAATGCCGGCATTGAAGTAAAAGACCTGGCGGAAATCGTCGCTGAGCGTCTTTCGTAAAATTAACCAGATGGATTCTCGATAAAAAGCGTAATTTGTCCTTTAGAGGCAGGCCCGGCGAGGGGGTAAGAGTATAAGAGTGGCCTGTCATGACGCAGCGATGAAAATGCCTTTCATCGTTAAATAAAGAACGCTTGCACTGTGTGCTTGCACTGTGTGCCTGCACTTTGATACTGATCGGCGGTGATAAACGCTTCCACTTACGGAGCTAACTCATTACGCCTCACGCGTTACTTGTTACGTGTAACGCATTACACAATACTCAAATGTGGTTATATTTTCCTGGCGTACTTTGCCACTGCTTTTCCGAGTTTTCATTCTTTCTGAATGTCCCCCAAAATTTCAAACAAAGACCTTATAATCGATTGATATTTAAGGGAATACAATAGCTGAATGTATGAAAAACTCACCCCCTTATTCCCCCTCTCTTTTTGCAAAGAGAGGGGGATAAGAGCATGCCTAACGTGTTAGTAATTATATGATTAGGGGGTGAGTTGTAAAAATGATTTTAGAAAAAATATTGTAATCTTAAAAAATTTGGGGGACATTCAGAGTTTTCATTCTTTCCTTTGACATTCTACCCTTAATTTAATAATTTTAAATGTTTGACAATTCTGCGGAACGGAAGCGTAGAAGTTTCGTAGAATGTAAATAGATTTAAGAAACTTAGAGTTCCATGAAAAAATTCATTTTAATATTTTCCTTAATCGTAAGCGTATTGGGCATCTTTATCGTTGCAATACCATCGATTTTAAAAATTACCGGCGCCGATCGCCCGGTTAAGGAATATTTGTTTAAAAAGATCATTGACGATCATAATATAAAAATTGATCTCGCTGATTTTAGAATCGGGCTTGGTTCGGTTGAACTTTCCAATTTATCCGTGGACACCAGAAATCAAAAAATCCATGTCCGGATCAAATCGGTCCGTTTTTTTTATGATCTGTTTGATCTGCTAATCCATCCTCACGAGCCCCTGCATGCTTTAAACTCCATTGCCCTTATCGAACCGCAGGTTCTGTTTACCCAGGACACCGTTGCAGTAATACAGGATTCGACCTCTCGCATGGAGAAGATTAAACAATTTGTTCAGCGAGTGGCGGGGGAACGCGGACTTAGCTTTTTTAAAGTGGAGCGCGCCGTCATTGCTTTGAAGAAGCCGGATAAAAAGGTCATTACCCTTGTAAATAATTTAAGCGGATTTTTAAAAACAGACGATTTTAATCTCTTTAAATTAAAATTAGAAGGCGATCTGTTGGGCAGTCAATTGCAGAAAATTAATCTTACGTCTGAGTTGAATCTGGCCCAAAAGAAGCTGGAAATTTTTAATGCCTTCAATCAATTTCGTTTTAGTCAGTCGGAATTGAGCTCCGTCTTTCCTCAACTTAGTTCTTCTTCAGGCGTCTTAAATGGCTGGTTGTTGATCAGGAATGTGGATGGCGCTTACGACCGGTTAAATTGCAACGGCCAGATCCGCTTTACGGACGGCGTTCTTGAATTGAACAAAGCTAAATTTTCTTCCCTATCTGGCAAGGCCATTTTTACAGACAATCGTTTAATTCTGGATTCGCTCAGGGGGAAATTGAATAAAGCCTCGTTAAGCGGCGTGGTGCAGGTGAGCGATATTTTTAATCCGCAGGTCGTTGGCAGGTTGAAATTAGAAAAACTGACTTTTGCCGATCTTTTGGGGCCCTCCGAAATTTTAGGCCAAAATCAGGCTACGCTTGCCAGTGTTTTAGAGTTTAACTTTAATCCCCAGAACAAAACCCTGGAGATCAACGGAGATCGAGGGAAATTGCGCGTGCCCGGCGGCCTGGTTTTAAATAATCTTAAATTTAATCTGGTCAGCACTCCGCAAAAGATGACGCTGCGAGGAGTGGAGGCTTTTCTCCCGAAAAATGGCGTGATAAAAGCGCGTGCTTTTACGGATAAAAAAACGGGTATTACCGATTTTAACATTCTTGCTTCCCAGCTTAACGGACGGCACGTTATTTTTGATCGTTTGAGTAACAAAAGACATACCCTTTCATTAACCGGGCGCTATAATCACCAAAACCAGAACGTTACAGGGCTGTGGCAGTATGCCTTACACGATTCGAGCGATTCTCTTTTTGCTGTTAAAGGCGCCTTTTTCGGCAATTCCCGGGAAGTAAAAGTGCGTGTAAATTATTCCAACAAACCTTCTTTTTCCGCCTTTGTGCACATCAGCGATCTTTTCAGGAACTGGAAGATCGAAAGCGGTTTTGTTAAAAACTTTCCATTCGAACGCTTGACCAGTATCGAGTTACTGCACGATTTTTTAAATGAGACGTTAACAGAGTTCAGGCTTTCCGGTTCGTTAAAACAAAATATTCGCTCGAAGATCACGCTGATGAATAAAAGAAAGCCCGGCGACCGCATTGAAATTCAATCGTCCATAACTAAATTGTTTGCCGGTAATTTTGCCGTTGACGGTTTGTGCAAAATAAAAAACATTGAAGGAGAACTTCATTTTAGTCTTTTCCCGGATAAGTTCAACGGGAGTTTTAATTTTAGCAACCAGCTCCTTGGCGAAATTAATATGGACCTTACAAAGTCTGAGTACTTATCCGGTAAAATTTTGTTTAACGATTTCCGGATTATTAAAGCGCTGGCCGATTCTTTAAAAGAGGATGATTTGCGCGCCCTGGCCAGCTTAAACGGACGGCTAACGTTGGGCGGCGACCTTGACAATCCGCGTCTTATGGGCGAAATTTCCGGCGATCGCTTCATCTTTAACGATATCGGATATTATCAGGGGAATTTAAAATTTGACGCAAATAAGGAGTTTATTAAATTAGATTCGCTTTTGATTGCTATTAATAATTTACCGGTTATCCAGGGGAAGGGATTCGCCGATATCAAAAACGACAGTGTTAACGCCTTTTTTAATGCCAATGATGTGGATATTGAACAGTTGCTGGTCAGCGTGTTTAATCGCAATCCCCATTTAAGCGGGTCAGCCAATTATTCGCTGTATTTGCATGGAGCCCTTAAAAAGCCAAAGGTCGAATTAGACTTAAAAATTTTTAACGGCTATCTGGATCGCATTCCTTTTGATCAGCTGTCGCTTTTAGTGAAAAATGAATACATAAACGGAAGCAGTATTTTGGATCTGGAAAATCAACGAATGCTCTTTGATCGTTTCGACCTGATTAAAAGAGACGAATATGCCTTAAATGCCCTGGGAGAAATTCCTTTCGATCCCACAAAAAATATTGATTTTTTCGTAAATTTTAAAGGCGATCTGTTAGGGCTTATTCCCTTTTATCAACCTTTTATTGAAAAGGCCCGTTCCGACGTGGAGTTTCATCTGGCCATTGGCGGAAGCCCTGACCGAATTCGCATAAGCAGCGGATATTTTTTAATCAACGATGGGGAAATGTGGTTGAGAAATGTGGCCAGACATGTTTCCCATATTTCGGGCGTCATCGAAAAAAAAGGCGGCACGAATCAGGTCAACTTCATTAATCTCAGTGCGGAAACGGGCGGAGAAACTTTAACCATCAATACGGCGCGTAATGTAAGGCTGACGGACGGGCGTGTTCTGGCCCCCTGGTATCTAAAAAATCTGGATCTTGATTTTGGCGTTTTAAAAATGACCACCAGCGGTAAGGGCGTTCGACTCCACATTCCCGGTTTAATGAGGAAAGGCGAAGAAGGGCGTATGTACCTGACCGGCATGAATGACAAAGAAGATTTCTATTTTGCCGGTCCTTTAAAACATCCCGTGGTTCACGGCAAAGTCGTCCTTTATGACACCAGACTTACCTTCCCCTTTATTGTGGAAAATAAGCCGGGCCAAAAGCCTTCGGTGGTGGTTAATTTTCTGGAAAATATTAACTGGGATGTGCTGGCTGTCTCCGGAGAAGACGTACTGTATTTTCGTGAAATCCCGGCTTACATTGATAACGTAAATACCGAGCTGTACATTGACGAAAGCTCTCCTGGTCTGCATTTTTCTGGAATATTAAACGAAGGAACCTTTAAGGTTGCCGGCAGAATCAGTTCTTCGCGCGGGCGGCTGGAATACCTGGATCAAACCTTTCGCGTGGATTATTTTCAGGCGGAATTTAACGAAAACAGTCTGTATCCGGTGATTTCTGGCCAGGCCTGGACGACCATTCGGGACAGCATTGGCGCGGTGCCCAAAACCATCTATTTAAAACTCTACGCCATCGATGAAGAAACACAACAGGAAAAGCAGCAGGGAAGCTGGGAGAATTTTAAGTTTAAACTGGTTTCTGCTGATCCCAAAATCGGCGAAAGTCAGGAGCAGGTACTGGCCGACCTGGGCTTTAGCGTGGGTAATATTGCCGATAAAGTTACCAGCGTGGGCGGAGCGGTTACCGAAAAATACATCTTTCGCCCCCTGTTCCGGCCGCTGGAACGGGTTATCGAGCGCAACCTGGGAATCGATATGGTGCGTTTTAATTCCAATATCGCGCGTAATCTTTTCTATTCCAGTATTGGCTTTGGGCGCAGTGAATTTAATCGATCAACCCCGCTCATCAATCCGTTTAATACCGAAACGCCCTATTTGTTTTTGATGCAGAGTTCCGAGATAACCCTGGGAAAATATTTAACGCAAAATCTTTTTTTAACTTATACCGGTCAGCTCGTTTCGGTTTACGATCAATCGCGGCCTTCATTCGATATTAACCATTCGTTTGGCATTGAGTACCGTTTTTTTAGAAACATTTTGCTGGAAATCGAGTATGATCGTGAATTAATGGGATATTACAAAATCCAGAATCAAAAACAGTATCTGGAAGACATTAAAATCAGATTAAGACATTCGTTTACATTTTAAGATGGAGGTAAAAGGTGCGCATACGGTTAGGTCTCATATTACTCTTACTGATCTTTACAGGCGGGATATTGGCCCAGTCGCAAAAAGTAATCATAAATTCTATTGAGATCGAAGGGAACGAAACGGCGGATGCCAGTATGATCCGCTTAAATTCCGGCTTGCGGGCCGGCCAGGAAGTAACCGGCGAAGACCTGCAAAAAGCGGTTAAAAACTTGTGGGCCTTAAACGTTTTTTCGGACATTAAAATTTTTGTTAAAAATCAAACGTTAAATGGGCTCGACCTGTTGATCCGCGTTAAAGAATACCCGCGTTTAAAAGAGGTGATCATTAACGGCAACGACGCGCTTTCTCGAAAAGATGTGGAAGAAGCCTTGAATACGTATCGCAGCATGGTGGTTTCGGATTATAAAATATTTAAGATGAAAAAGCGGCTGCTGGATAAGTACAAAGAAGAAGGTTATTTACTGGCCGAGGTGGAAATTGACACCAGCCGCGCAGGAAGAAATTATGTGAACCTGCTGGTCAATATCAATGAGGGCAAGGAAGTTCAGGTTAAAAAAATCACCTTTCATGGCAACAAACATTTTGACGACGGCGACCTGAAAGGCGCCATGAAGGATATTAAAGAGGATCGCTGGTGGAGAAGCGCCGATTTTGATCCGGATAAATACGAACAGGACAAAAAGAAGATCGTTCAGTTCTACAAAGAACACGGCTTCCGGGATGCAGAAATCGTAAAAGATTCCATTTATTACAGCGACGACAGATCGGATCTGTACATCGATATCTGGGTGCGCGAGGGAAATAAATATTACTTTGGCGATATTACCTTTGAGGGCAATACGGTCTTTTCTGAAGAGATGTTGCGCGCTGCCCTGGATATTGAAAAGGGCGATATTTACGATCAAAAAAAATATGACGAAGGCGTGCGCGATCGCTTGCAAAAAATGTATTACAATCAAGGCTACCTGTTCGCCAACATTCAGCCGCGCGAAATACCCGTCGGCAAAGATACCCTGGATATCCACTTTAAGATCATCGAAGGCAATGTGGTGCGCGTGAAAGAGATCATCATTACCGGCAATACCAAAACCAACGAAAAGGTGATTCGTCGCGAATTTAAACTGCATCCCGGCGATATTTTCAACAGTAGCAAGCTGGAACGCTCTATCCGCGATTTAACGATTTTAAACTATTTTGCTTACGCCAAGCCCGATGTGCGCTTAATTCCTAATGACGACCGCTATGTCAATCTTTTGCTGGAAGTCAAAGAAAAATCGACGGACATGGCCAACATGTCGGCCGGTTACAGTCAGCGAGACGGTTTAATCGGTAGCATTGGCCTGACCTTTAACAACTTTTCGTTGGCCCATCCCTTTTCCGGCGGCGACGGGCAGCGTCTGGTCTTCGACTGGCAGTTCGGAAGCATCTACCGTTCCATATCGTTAAGTTTTACCGAACCGTGGATGTTTAACACGCCAACGCTGGGCGGATTTTCCATTTTCGATACACGGCGCGGCGGCGGCTATTATCCGTGGGATCAAAACGATCGCGGCGGTTCCATCCGTATTGGCCGAAGGTTTTTCTGGCCTGATAACTATTTTAGAGGCGATTGGATTCTGCGCTTTGCCCAATCGCAAATTTCCAACATTCGCGACCCGGAACTGGCCGAAAGCTACGCCACCTACTTTGGAACCTACGGAAAAACCAAGCAGCTTAGTATCACGCAAATTATCACGCGCGACAGCCGCGATAATCCGGAGTTCCCGACCAGAGGTTCGGTGCACTCGCTTTCCACTGAGCTGTCCGGCGGTATTTTAGGCGGAGATCAGGATTTTTTCAAAACGGCGTTTGTGGCCGACTGGTATTTACCCTTGCCTTTTGGCCTGGTGCTCTATAGCTCCAACAAATATGCCACGCTGGTTCCTCTGTATAAAAGGACCAGAATACTCTATGGCGAGTATTTTTACCTGGGCGGCAGCGGACTGGGTTTTTCTGAACAGCTAAGAGGTTACGATGACGGACAGGTAGGCCCGTTAACATCGTCGGGCAGCCCGTTGGGCGGCAAGGCGATGGTGCGCAATACCCTGGAATTACGTTTTCCCATTTCTCCCAATCCCACCATTTTTGGCCTGCTGTTTGCCGAAGCCGGCAATGCCTGGCGTGAACTCGGCGAAGCCAATCCTTTCGATTTGAGAAGAGCGGTTGGCTTTGGCGTGCGGTTGTTCATGCCCATGGTTGGAATCATTGGAATCGATTTTGGGTATGGCTTTGATTATTATAATGAATATGGCCAGCGCAGCGGAAAATGGAAGGTGCACTTCCAGTTCGGTCGCTTTTAAGTTTTGATTTGGAGTATGTGTTAAATTTTCATATATTCGTTGATTTGAATTAATAAATGAAGGAGGTAATTGTGAGATCTTATATGTCTATTTTAGCTGTGATTTTAGTCGCCGTTTTTGTGTTGCCATTAAAGGCACAAAAATTTGCCTATGTGGAGTCGCAGCGTATTTTAAATGAATATCAGGAATATCAGGATGTGCAAAAACAACTGGAACAATTGCGCAACAAATATGACGCCGAATATCAGCAAATGGTTAAAGAGTACAACGCTTTGCTGGAAGAGATCGATTCGCAAAGTCTTTTATTGAGTCCGGAAAAAAAGCAGCAAAAGATGCAGGCCGCACAGGATAAGGCCATGCAAATTGAACAATACAAATACGAAAAATTAGGTCCGGAAGGCGAATTCTACAAAAAGAGCATGGAATTAACGCGCCCCATTATCGATAAAATCAATAAGTTGATTGCCAAAATCGGTGAAGAAGAAGGCTACGATTTTATTTTTGACGCTTCATCCGGAGCGCTGGTTCATGCCTTACCTAAATATGATCTTACCGATCGTGTTCTCGAAGAGCTGAATAAAGGCGTTTCGACTTCTAAAAAGTAATCGGGTTGTACATGAAATTAAAAGAGATTGCCGACACGCTTAAGGGGGAGCTGCATGGGCCGGGTGATCTGGAGATCACCGGCCCCGGCAAAATCGACGAAGCGGCACCCGGGCAAATTACGTTTTTAGCCAATCCTAAATATCAAAAATATATTGCCAGCACCAGGGCCAGCGCTATTGTCATAGATAAACCAATCGAGGGACTTGCGCTGCCCTACATTTTAGTGGCCAACGCCTATGTGGCTTTCATGCAAATTTTACGTCTGTTCACCCCGCCGCAACATGATTATTTTGCAGGGATCTCGCAGCAGGCCGAGGTCGATCCCACGGCGCAGATCGATCCTTCCGCAAAAATTGCGCCGCAGGCTTACATCGGGCCCAACGTAAAAATCGGCAAAAATACCGTTATCTATCCCGGCGTGGTTGTCTTAAAAAATGTCCAGATCGGCGATGACTGCGTATTGTACCCCCATGTTTCCGTGCGGGAAGATTGCGTGATTGGCAATCGCGTGATTTTGCACAATGGCGTTGTAATAGGCAGCGATGGTTTTGGCTTTGCGCCGTTCAATGGCGCTTACCACAAAATTCCGCAAATCGGTAATGTGATCATAGAAGACGATGTTGAAATCGGCGCCAACAGCACAATAGATCGTGCAACGACCGGTTCCACCGTCATCCACCGCGGCTGTAAAATTGACAATCTGGTTCAAATTGCGCACAATGTAAAAGTCGGCGATCATACAGCCATTGCCGCGCAGACCGGCATCGCCGGCAGTGTGGAAATTGGCAAAAACGTGGTTATTGCCGGCCAGGTAGGCATCGTCGGACACATTAAAATTCATGATAAGGTTATTGTTGCCGCCAAATCCGGCATTTCAAAAGATGTTCCGGAAGGGGAAATCGTGTTTGGAAGCCCTGCCTTACCCATGGGCAAACAAAAACGGATCGAAGCTTCCATGCGACGCTTACCGGAGTTGATCAAAAGGGTAAGAGATTTAGAAGAAGAACTCAATGCTTTAAAGGAAGCATTAAAGCGTAAAGAGTGAGGGGGATATGACTAAAAAGCAGCGAACCATCAAACGTCCTGTCTCGTTGCAAGGACGAGGAATTCATACGGGAAACGACACTAAAATCACCTTTAAGCCGGCCCCGCCCAACTATGGCAGGGTATTTGTCCGCGTTGATCTGGAAGAAAAACCGGAAATTCCGGCGCTGGTAGAGTATGTGATCCAAAATGATAAAATCGATAGTTCGCGCGGCACATCTTTACAAAAAGGGGATGTGCAGGTGCATACGGTTGAGCATGTTCTGGCAGCGTTGGTGGGTCTGGAAATTGATAACGTGATCATCGAATTAAACGCCAATGAGCCGCCGATTGTGGACGGTTCTGCCATGCCGTTTGTTAATAAATTGTTAGAGGCCGGAATTGAAGAACAGGATGTGGACAAAGAATATCTTGTGATCGAAGAACCGGTAAATTTTAAGAATGAACGACGCGGCGTGGAATTTGTCGCCCTGCCCACCGATGCCTATCGAATCACTTTGATGATCGATTATAAAAATCCCGCCCTTGGCAGTCAGCATACCGGTTTGTTTTCTCTGGAAGAAGAATTTATTACCGAATTTGCGCCGGCCCGGACATTCTGCTTTTTACATGAAATCGAGGCGCTGGCAGATCAGGGATTGATCAAAGGCGGCGATATTGATTCGGCGGTTGTGATTGTGGATCGCCCGTTGAATAAAGAAGAGATCGAACGCTTAAAGAAAAAGCTGGGCGTGGATGACGATGTGGAACTGGGCGCCAGCGGCATTTTAAATAACAAAGCCCTGCGCTTTCACAACGAACCGGCGCGTCACAAGCTACTGGATCTGATTGGCGATCTGGCCCTGACCGGGGTGAACATCAAGTCCCAGATTCTGGCCGCCCGCCCCGGGCATCAAAGCAATATTGAATTTGCGCGGATTTTACGCAATATCTACAAAAAACAAAAACTGACGCGTAAATTCCAGGATATCAGCAAAAAAGGCATTGTATTTGACATCGACGCCATTAAAAAAATACTACCGCACCGCTATCCGTTTTTACTGGTTGACGCCATTATTGAGCTGGAGCCGGAGAAGCGGGCTGTTGGCATCAAAAATGTTACCGTCAATGAACCGTTTTTTCAGGGACACTTTCCGCAGCGGCCGGTTATGCCCGGCGTTTTAATTGTGGAAGCCATGGCTCAGGTGGGCGGTATTTTGTTGTTGAATGAGCGTGTAGATGTGGAAAACAAACTGGTTTACTTTATGGGGATGGACAATGTGCGCTTTCGCAAGGTCGTCCAGCCCGGCGACCAGCTGGTGATGGAACTGGAGATGCTTAAAAACCGCCGCACAACCTTTAAAATGGCCGGTAAAGCCTATGTGCGCGGAGAACTGGTTTGCGAGGCGGAAATGATGGCCGCCGTGGTAGATAATTAAGGAGGCAGATTTGGTAGAGATTCATCCCACCGCTATTGTTGATCCCAAAGCGCAATTAGGAGCTGACGTAAAAATCGCTCCTTATGCCGTTGTGGAAAAGGATGTGGTCATTGGCGATGGCACGCAAATAGGGCCGCATGCGGTGATTGCCAACGGCGCCCGCATGGGGAAAAATTGCCGTGTGTTTACCGGCGCGGTTATCTCAACAGAACCGCAGGATTTAAAGTTTGCCGATGAAAAGACTTTTGTTGAAATTGGAGACAACACAACCATCCGGGAGTTTGCCACGGTCAACCGCGCCACTTCTCATAGTTATTACACGCGCGTGGGCAGCAACTGCCTGTTGATGGCCTATTCGCACATTGCCCACGATTGCCAGATCGGTAATTTTTGTACCATTGCCAACTCGGTTAATATGGCCGGTCATGTCATTATTGGCGATTATGTGGGCATCGGCGGATTAACGGCCATCCATCAATTTGTACACATTGGCGATCACGCTTTTATTGGCGGCGGCTTACGCGTTTCGCAGGATATCCCTCCCTTCATTTTGGCCGCCGGCGAGCCGATTCGTTTTGCCGGTTTAAATGCCGTTGGCCTGCGTCGCCGCGGCTTTTCCCGCGAACAGCTTGACCTGATGAAAAAAGCCTACCACATCGTCTATCGCGAAAATTTGCGACTGAAAGAAGCCATCGAGCGCATTGAACAATCGCTGGAGCTTACTGCGGAAGTTAAAAAAATTGTGGAGTTTTTAAAAAACAGTGAACGCGGCATTATCCGACCGGAACGATGAACGTCAAATTTTCCCTTTTAAAGATTTAATCGTTTACCCCTATCAAAAATTTTCAGGAGCCGTAAACATGGCTCTTGATTTTTATCTGGCGCAAAACATTCAAGAAAACGACCCGCCTGTTTTAAGATTTTACGGCTGGCAACCCTATTGTCTTTCGCTGGGATATCATCAGGACGAAAAGTTTATCGATTTTTCAGCCTTAAATCAAAAGGGCTACCATGCGGTGCGTCGACCAACCGGCGGCAGCGCCATTTTACACAGCGAAGAATTGACCTACGGTTTAATGGCGCCGCGTAAGGATATTAATGTCCACGCCATCTACTATTTGTTTCATAAATACCTGGCTAATGCGCTAAATGACCTTGGCTTTCCTGTAAGTTTAAATTACCAGGCCGATAAGGAAAATTATCTGCGAGCCGGCGAAGAACGCTTTGCCTGTTTTAATCGACCGGCATTTGCCGAAATAAAATATCAAAACAAAAAAGTGGTTGGCAGCGCCCAAAAGCTGTATCGAAATGCGGTGTTACAACACGGTTCTATTTTAGTCGGCGCAAAACAGAACGAAATTATCGACCTGATGAATACCAGCGAACAGGCTAAACAACGGTATCTGGCTATTCTTAAAGCAAGCTCCGTTTCGCTTGCCGAAATTAAACCGGATATCAGCCTGGATTTTAATACGCTGATCGAACGGCTTTTGCGCGAATTTGAAAAAAAATTAAATTTGCGTATTTATTTTAAAAAATTTGACGAAGATCATTTGCTGCAGGCACAAAAATTTGTACATAAATTTAAAATTCAATAACTTACTTTTAATATTTAAACTGCAGGAGGAGATATGAAGCGTATAATCTTAGCTTTAATGGTTGGCTTTGTTTTAGTGAATTTTAATTCTGCTAAAGCGGGTGATTTTGAAGATAACCTTAAATTGATTTTACAGCAGCAGGCCGCTAAAGATTATATCCAGGGATATGTTCAGCCCTTTTCCACCGCGCTGGGCACCGGCCTGGGCGGCGCGCTTTTTCACCGCGGCTATGCTAAAACATTACCCCGCTTTGACGTGGGCGTCAGCGCGGTGTACATCCCCCTGCCGGATGAAGCCATGACCTTTCAATATCTTGGCATGACCAAGCCAACGGTGTTTGGTGACGATGCGCCCGTAGATCCGCAGGATCCGCAGAGCATTGGCGTTCCTGGACTGAATGTGAAGGATTTTGTATTGCCCATGCTGCACGCCAATGTTGGTTTGTTCGGCGGTTTTGAAGCTACGGTTCGTTTTGCCAAGAAAAACTTTGACGATCTGGGTGATGTTACGTTGATCGGCGGCGGAATCAAATACGAACTGAGCGATTTGATCCCCATTCCCATGTTTCCCATCGACTTTGGCGTTCAGGCGGCTTATCACAAGTTTACCATCGGCAGTTTTTTAGACGCCGGCACGTTTAGCATGAATTTTCAGGCTTCCGGCAGCATCCCGCTGTTTCCGATTGATATTTATGGCGGCGTGGGATACGACGTTTCCAGCCTGACGGTTAAAACAGGAGAGCTGGAGCCCTCTTCAGTCATCGGCGATGTGACGGTTGACGGTGAAAATGCACTGCGTTTGAATGCCGGCATTAGTTTTACGTTGCTATTTTTTAATGTACACGCCGATTACAATGTTGGTAAATACAAATCCGTGGCTGTTGGCGCCATGTTCGTCCTGTAGCGCTGACTAAACGAATAAAAGTTGTTTGCTGTTTTTCCTAAAAGATTTCGGGAAACCCTTCCCGAAATCTTTTCTATTTACGGCGCAGACCGATTAATATGCCATGCTAAAATAAAAAGCGCTGCCATCAAGACGTTTTACGGAGGAAAAAGGCCTGATAAGAAGAAAAAAAACTGCAACGGCACGGTAAAACGGCTCGTTATGAAAAGCCTGATTCCATTCCACTTAAGCACGAAGGAAATTAAAAAGAAGCGGCAAAGAGAGGCGTTCCGGTATAAAAAAGAAATGAAAGAAACAGGAATAATTAGAAACATTTTTGCTTTATGTAAGTTAACGTAAACTGATAAAAATAGTAAATAATAATTTAAAAAAATAAATATTATTAAAGAAAGTTTCATCTATGACCAATCTATTTGCCATCATTTTTGTTTTTGGAGTTCTGGTAATTATCCATGAATTGGGACATTTCATCGCCGCCAAATTGATGGGCGTGCGCGTTGAGCGTTTTTCCATCGGTTTTCCGCCCAAGCTGTTCAGTAAAAAAATTGGAGATACAGAGTTTACCATCTCGGCCATTCCGCTGGGCGGCTACGTGAAGATGGCAGGCTTTATTGACGAAAGCATGGATGCCAAAATTACCGGCGCTCCAGACGAATTTCAATCCAAATCGACCTGGCGTAAAGTGGTCATTATCACCGGCGGGGTGATCATGAACTTTTTACTGGCCATTTTAATTTTGACGGTATTAAATTTTGTCCAGGGAGAGAGAATCATTCCAACCACTAAGGTTGGCTATGTAGGAGAGCAGGGCATTGGCCAGCGCATTGGTTTTCAAAAATACGACGAAATTTTAGCCATCAATGGTCAGCCTGTCCACAACTGGAATGAAGTTCAGGAACAGTTTGTAGATAATTTGAACAGCAACATTGTTTTTACGGTTGTGCGCGATGGTCGGCAAATTCAACTGGTCTATCAAAAAGAATGGTTTAAAGAGAGCAAAGCCGAACAATTTGATGTGGGGCCCTTGATTCCGGCAAAGGTTGGCGCAATAACGCCCGGGATGCCGGCCGAAAAAATCGGCCTGAAACGCGGCGACGAAATTGTTGCCATTGCCGGTCAGCCGATTAAAGACTGGGTGGAAATGACGGAAGTGATCCGGAAATATCCCGAAAAGACGATCTCTATTGAGTGGAGACGCGGCGACTCGCTGTTTTCGGCGCAAATAACACCGCAGGCTTTTGAAGAAAAAAACGAAAAAGGCGAAATGATAAAAGTCGGTAAAATCGGAATCTCTTACTATTACGAACATCGTGACGTGGGGCCGGGGCAGGCGGTTATTCTGGGCGTTAAAAATACCTTTGATCTGCTTGCTTTGAATATTAAGGGGATTTCCTGGGTCATAACAGGCACAAAATCGGCCAAAGAAATCATCGGCGGGCCGATTATGATCGCCAAAATGGCCGGCGATGCGGCTCAGGCCGGCTGGGCTTATTTATGGTACCTGATCGCCGCCCTGAGTACGGTACTCGCTTTCTTTAATATTCTGCCCATCCCCGCTCTGGATGGCGGACATCTGGTCTTTATTCTAATTGAAGGCATCAGAGGCCGACCCATTCCCGCTAAAATAAAATTAAAAGTCCAGCAAATTGGCCTGGCCATTCTGTTCACGCTAATTATTTTTATCTTTTACGTGGATATCAGCCGATTATTCTTTTAGTTGAAATAAACATCTCGCTTGAGTACATTTTAGGGCCATGAACAGAGCAATCTTTCTGGCCCTTTTTTAATGTTTAAAATAATGGAAACAGGACGTTGTGTTAATGCAAATTACGGAACTGACCGCAAAAATAGAACAATTTCTGTTAGAATCATTGAACCATCGCTACAACGGTCAGGTTAAAAGCTATTATTTCACAGAAGAGATTGAACTGGCTGCCAGCAAGGTTGTCAATCGGACGGCAAAGCTGGAATTGAAATTTCCCGGAAATCCTGAATTTCAAAAATATGTTTACCGCCTGCCTCAGACGCGAATCTATTACACTTTGTATCAAAATCTAAAAAGCAGAATTATTTTTATTGATTATTTTAACGTTCATATTCTCGTCTTTTACGGAGAAAACGCCGAAGCTACATTACTCAATCGAACGCGTTTAAAATTACTGAATATCGGCCAGCAGGTTTTTTTACCGGCAGCCGGCTCCCGACTATTGTCCGGCGGGCAGCAGGTTTACCTCGCGGCCCCGGCCGATCTGCGCCAAAAAATCCCTTCGCTGTTACACCTATTGAATGAAATCAAAAGGAAAGAGTACGCTTTAGATCCCGTGGGAGCGCTGCAAAGCGAAAACGGGGATCTGCTGGCGGCCATCGATCGTAACTTTGCCAGGCTAAAATACATCGGAGCCGGAGGTAAACTGCACCCGGCCGTGATCGAGTCGCCGTTGCTGCTGTACTACCTGGAGCTCTTCTTGCAAAGCGCTCAATTTGATCCATTACTGGCTTTTTTCCAAAGCGAGAAAGTACGCGCCTTTTTTTTCGGTCATTCGCTCCGCAGGTTGTTTCTTTTAAGGTTCAAAAAAACTCTGGAGATAAATCAGCAAAAAATTCCCTCATGGCTTGCCGGCCTGAAACCGGAAGGCGTAAAAAGCGAAGATTCGTTTGAGTACCTGCAGCAACGATTAGAGCCGATCACTGCGGCCGATCGACAAAAGATTCAGCAGTTCTGGGAAGCGTTGAATGTCCCGGCTCTGGAAATTTACTGGCAGAGGAGATGGAACGGAAATCCGGCGGAATTTTTTGCCTTTTTGCTGCTGAGCGTTCAGTTGCATTTTTTCTGGGCTGAGCGTTGTCGGGACAAATTGTTTTCCATGGCAACGGATGAACAAAAAGCGTTGTTGGGGCTGTTGTTTGATCTGGGGCGTTTTGCCCATTTTTCCTTAAACGGAACGTTCAGGGTTTCTTCCTGGATGTTGAATGCCCATACCAAAATTCAAAACCATGGCCTTTTTGAGGTGAACTTCCATCGTTTTGGCAAAAGAACGTTTTCGAAATTGAACAATGTGGCCGACGGAATTTGCGTAAAAATTGACAAAGCGGTGCAATTTCAATGGGATTTTGAACGGCGGGAGATGAAGCTTCTTCCCGATGTCTGGACGCCGCCAGAATCCGCGCCGGATTTTAAATTCCATGAAATACGCGTGGGATCGTTTGTTTTGCGCGTGCCTGCCATATGGGAACAGTTTGTTGTGCACATCAATGAAGCGCGCTTCAAATGGATTCGTAAAAAAAGGCGTTTTCAATTAACGGTCAAAGCGCCGCAAAAAATTAAGGATGACATAATTGTAAACGGTCAAACACTGAATATCGAAAACGTTTACAAAAAATATTATTATCCCATTCCCTCTCAAGAATCTCGCTGGTATGTGGGACTTTACGACCGGCAAGGCATTGGCGTGGAAAAATGCCATGCCCGGCGCAGCGATCTTTTAATCAGAGGCCTGGCGCTGGATGCGCGGGGAATTATGCACGAAACAGTTAATTTTAAAGTGCAAAATTCAAAACGAAATCATAAAATCTCCACAAACGGTCTGCAGTTGCATCGTCTTCCTATCGGTCGCATACCGGTTGCTTTTCGCCTGACTGCCCGCCGTTGCCAGCCGCTGGATGGGCGAATTGACGACTGTGAGGCCTATTTTAAAAAGCTGCTTTTGCTTTCTGGCGTTGAACTACTCAATAAATTAGTGGTATGGCTTGCGGAGGAGCAGGAGGTTTCTACGGTTAAAGAGATTTTTGCCTGCAAGCTGGGATTCGTGCCCAAAATTAATGTAACTTACGGTAAAGAATTTAATCCAACATCAGAAACAATAAATATGTTGGTTAGTACAACCCCACAAGCAGATATAGCGCTGCTGGATGGCGGGGAAATTCGGTTGCAGATGCGCAAAACCATAAAATATTGTTGGGTTCGTCCAGAGGCGCTGGCAGAAGCGCTGGAAAGATTATTTTTTATTCAAAAAGTTGTAAAAATTTGATTTGATTTTATTGCGTTGGTTTGATAAATTAACCATTCGGTAATAACGGGGCCCATAGCTCAGTTGGTTAGAGCGGCCGACTCATAATCGGCTGGTCCGGGGTTCGAGTCCCTGTGGGCCCACTAAAATAAAAAGGTTTAGGGAAGTTGATGAAAGGAATTGCACAAGCATTTCAACAATCAGACGTGGTTTTAGTTTTAAGTTTAATGAAGTGCATTCACCCAAAAAGTGGATGCACTTTTTTTATATAAATCAAGGAGGTAAGAAAATTGCAAAAAACATTATATGCTCTGGTTGAATTACAAGAAATCGACAATCGCCTGGATGAATTACGCGCCGAACGAGGCGATCTGCCTTTAATCGTCGAAGAGCTGGAAAACAAATACAAAGAAAAAAAGGGCTTGCTGGAAGAAAAAACACAGGCCTTAAAAACCACCAAAGTTCGGCAAAAAGAATTGGAGCTTTTAATAGAAGAAGCAAAAGCCAAACTCGCGGAATTTGAAGAAAAACTCTACCAGGTTAAAACGAATCGTGAATATGACGCCATCATGGCCGAGACCGACGCGACCAAAACCAAATTGGAAGAAAGCGAAGACGAGCTGTTAAACACACAGGAAACCATCGAGCGCCTGGAAGAAGAAATTAAGCAAATCGAGAGCGAACTCGAAAAAGTAGCCGGCGAACTGGAAGAGAACAAGATTGAGTTAGATAAAAAACTGACAGCCACTGCGGAAGAAGAGAACTTATTACAGAACGAGCGAGACATTATTTTAAAAAAGACAGATCCGGAAATCATTAAAACCTATGAAATTGTTCGCCAGGCCAGAGACGGTTTGGGGATTGCCAGGGTAGAAAACGGTGTTTGCGGCGGTTGCTTTTCACACATTCCGCCACAGAAAATTGTGGAAGTGCGTAAAATGGAGAAGATTTACACCTGTGAGTTCTGTGGGCGGATCCTGGTTTACGTTGAAGAGTAAAATAAAAAAAGGATAAATAGGTCCGGATGAACCGGGTAGCCACTCCGGCAGAGCGCTCTGCCGGGGAGGAAAGTCCGAACATCAAAGGGCAGGGTTCCTTGAGAAATCAAGGGCGGTCGTTTGGCCGACGGAAAGTGTCACAGAAAATGTACCGTCCCGCTCCGGCGGGATAAGGGTGAAAAGGCGAGGTAAGAGCTCACCACTCCGTTCCATACGGAATACCCTTGCGGTACCAAAGGCGGAGGTAGGACAAACCCAATCTGATGCAAGACCAAATATAGAAGGATCCCGCTTTGCGGGAGCGTACGGCCCGGTACGCGTTCCGTAAGGGAACACACTTCAGGGTAGGTCGCTTAAGTCAACTGGCAACGGTTGACTAAGAGAAATGGCTACCGTCCCGCTGCGGCGGGATACAGAATTCGGCTTACAAGTTTATCCGGACCTGTTTTAAAAACGCGATGATCTATAAATGGATTTTACCACCGCCAATTGCAGCCGATAAAATCGACCAGATTGCCCGGGAGTTTGACCTGCCGCCCATTATCGCCCGCATTTTAATCCAGCGCGGCATCGATTCGCCGCAAAAAGTAAAAAAATTTTATGACATGAGCCTTGAAAATCTCTATGATCCTTTTCTGCTGCCCGGTATGGAAGAGGCCGTCGATCGCATTATCCGCGCCCTACGAGAAGGGGAGAATATCCTCATTTACGGCGATTACGATGTGGATGGGGTGACCAGCGTTTCCATTTTATATGACGGATTGTTTTACCTGGGGGGAAAGGTGTCATTCTTTATCCCCAGTCGGTTTCGGGAAGGATACGGCGTTTCGGTAGAAGGCGTTAAGGTGGCCAAAGAAAAAGGCGCCTCTTTGATCATTACCGTGGATTGCGGGATTACGGCCATCGATGAAGTGGAGTTTGCCCGCGAGCTGGGTATTGACGTCATCATCTGCGATCATCACCAGCCCAGCGAAAGCATTCCGCAAGCCGTTTCTGTTTTAAATCCCAAATTGCCCAATAGCCCCTATCCTTACAAAGAACTGGCCGGCTGCGGCGTTGCATTTAAGGTTTTGCAGGCCCTCAGTCAAAAATTGAATATCGACCCGAAATTTCCCAATCAATATCTGGATTTGGTGGCGCTTGGCACCGCCGCCGATATCGTTCAACTACTGGATGAAAACCGCATTTTTATGTACCAGGGTCTGAAAATGATAAATCAGAATCCTCGTCCCGGATTGATGGCTCTTCTGGAAAGCAGCGGGTTGCTGGGGCGGCCGCTGACCGTAAATGCCATTGTTTTTGTGCTGGCGCCGCGTCTGAATGCCGTGGGGCGCATGTCCAACGCCAAAAAAGCCGTCCATTTGTTGACCACGCGCAGTTTTCAACAGGGACGTAATATCGCCCGCATTCTGGAATATGAAAACAGAACCAGAAAAGATATTGACGAAATTACTTTTGAAGAAGCACTGGAGCTGATTCATGATGAAATCGATCTCGATTCCAAGCGCGTGCTGGTTCTGGCTAAAGAAAACTGGCATACGGGTGTGATCGGTATTGTGGCCTCCAGAATCATGGAAAAATTTAATCGCCCCACCATTTTGATCTCGATCCAGAATGGCGTTGGCAAAGGCTCTGCACGTTCCATGGGAAATTTCGACATTTACGAAGGTTTTAAAAAGCTGAAGCACCTTTTTATCAATTTTGGCGGGCACAAGTTTGCGGCCGGCATAACCATCGCCCCTGAAAATATTCCGCTGCTGGATCGCGAAATTAACATGCTCTCCGAAGAAGAACTGGATATCGATCAGTTGATACCCAAATTAAAAATCGACGCCGAAATCACTTTTGATCAACTCAACGCTCAATTTTTTTCGGCCTTGAGCGATATGGCGCCTTTTGGCCCGGGCAATATGCGGCCGGTATTCGTCTCCCACGACCTGAAAACCTACGGGTCGGTGAGCGTGGTGGGAAACAATCATCTAAAAGCCAAGTTTAAACAAAAGTCCATCGTTCTGGATGCCATCGGCTACAATCTGGGACATTTAATCGATTTAATCAATCGCCCGAAAGGGCGGATCAGTTGCGCGTATGTGCTGGAAGAAAACCGCTGGAACGGCAGAACCGCCATACAAATGCGACTCAAAGACATTGAGGTGAGAAGCAATGGGTGAACAAAAAGATTTTAATCAAATACTGCAAGAGCTAAAAACGCTCCGCGAAGAAAAGGGCATCACTTTAGAGCAGATTTCCGCCCAGACTAAAATTAAGTTAATTTATTTAAAACAACTGGAAGAAGGGCAGCTGGATAAATTGCCCGGCGTTTATGACCGGTTTATATTTAAAACCTATCTGGAAAAAATAGGCGCGGAAAATTTTAATGATCTGCTTCATCGGTTTGACGCGGAAACCGGACGCCTGCCCGGCGAAACGACCATTGTCAGGCAGCTTAAAGAGAAAAATAAAAAACAATTTATTTCGGAATTTACTTTGCTGAAAGCAATTTACATCTTCATTCCCATCCTCATTCTGATTGCCCTTTTTGTCATTTTTTTTAAAAATTACAAGCCTAAAGACGATTTGCAAAAATCTTCGGTAAAGGAACTTACAGCTATGGACATTGTTCAACAATCTCTGGCGCAAACTGAAACGCAGCAAGCCGCCGGAGCGGTTGACGATAGCCTGCTGGTTGAAATCAGAGCGCGTGATTATTGCTGGTTGTTGCATATTAAAGATCATCGAGACACCAGCGATGTAACGCTGGCGCCCAATACCATGATCAAAGTCAGGGCGGACTCTGTGGTCGAGTTGCGCATGGGTAATCCGGCCGCAGTCTGGATGACCGTCAACGAACAGAAATTTGACAGCCTGGCTGCGCCGGGACAGGTGATTTCTTATATGAAAGTAACCCGAGAAGGTATTGTTACAAAACGCGTGGTAAAGCCAAGGAAAAAGGAAACGACCAATGAATCTTCTCAAACACAGTAGTGTGGTTGTGTTGTTGCTGGCCATTTTGGCCTCCTGCGCCATCTTCAGCGAGCAGCGACCGCTAAAGTCAAAAAAAGTGATTCGCGACGGGAGAGAGATGCTTTACGGAAAAATTTCATTGGAACAATTGTTTTATGATTATCCCGATTGGAAAACGGAGTATGCCTCTTATGTTCCGCAAAATGAGATCATCGCTAAACTAAAGCAGATAGAACCTCGCGGCAGAGTGCTTATTTTTTTGGGTACGTGGTGCCCGGATAGCGAACGGGAGGTACCCCGTTTTTTTAAAATACTGGATGCGGCCGGATTAAGCTCGAAACTGCCCGTTGAAATGTGGGCCGTGGATCGTAAAAAAAGCCTGCCAAACGAGTTGCCACAAAAATATCATATTGAATATGTTCCGACATTCATATTTGAGATAAATAACCGGGAAATCGGACGAATCATCGAAAGCCCGGAAGCCCTTTACCTTGAAGAAGATGTGCTGAATATTTTAAGCGGAAAATAGTCATGAAAAATCGTTGGCTTCTTTTTATTGTGTTAACGAGTACCGGCTTCTGGTTAAACCCGCTTGTAGCGCAAAACTTTAGCCCCGTAAAAGCAGAGCGGGCGATGGTCGTTACGGCTGACCGACTGGCCAGCGAGGCAGGCGTTGAAATTTTAAAAAAAGGCGGAAATGCCGTGGACGCTGCGGTTGCCGTGGCCTTTACTTTAGCCGTGACCTATCCCAATGCCGGAAATCTGGGCGGCGGAGGATTTATGTTGATTCGCACGCCAGAGAACCAGATTTTTGCCCTCGATTATCGAGAAAAAGCGCCTCTCAAAGCAACGCGCGACATGTATCTGGATGAGCAGGGCAACGTGATTCCTGAGGCCAGTCTGATCGGCTATCGAGCCAGCGGAGTGCCGGGCACGGTTTACGGTTTATGGGAAGCCCACAAACGGTTCGGAAAGCTGCGCTGGAACGAATTGCTTAAGCCGGCCATCAGGTATGCCAGTAAGGGATTTTTGTTAAACGACTATCAGGCCGCCCTTTTGAACTGGGGAAGAATAAAGTTTGAAAAATTCCCCTCCTCAAAACGAATATTTATGAAAGAAGAGGGAGCGTTCGAAGAGGGCGATAAGCTGGTTCAAAAAGACCTGGCTGCCGTTTTAAAGCGCATTGCCCGAAAAGGCATTGAAGATTTTTACAGGGGGAAAACAGCCAGGCTAATTGCCGCCGATATGCAACGCAACGGCGGACTCATTACTCTTGAAGACCTGGCTCAATATCGCGCGGTGTGGCGCAAGCCGATTTTAATCGATTACCGCGGTTACAGGATTTACTCGATGCCTTTGCCCAGTTCCGGCGGAATTTTATTAGCGGAAATTTTGAACACGATCGAAAAATTCAATGTGCAGGCGCTGGGATTAAACGCTTACCGCTACATCCATTTGCTGACGGAAATAGAACGCCAGGCCTACCGCGATCGTGCTATTTATCTGGGCGATCCGGATTTTGTTTCGGCGCCGGTGGAAAAATTGATCAGCAAGCAATATGCCGATTCCATCAAAGCGCGCCTTTCGCTGCTGACGGCCGGACGGTCTCAGCCGCAAAAGCTGACGGTGGCGGAGGAATCCACGCAAACCACGCATTTCTCAATCGTGGATGAGCAGGGCTGGGCGGTTTCCAACACTTACACCTTAAACGGCAATTACGGTTCGGGCGTGGTTATTGAGGGAACCGGTATTTTAATGAACAATGAAATGGACGATTTTAGCATTAAACCCGGTCATCCAAATATGTTCGGATTGGTGGGCAGCAGGGCAAACGCCATTGAGCCAGGCAAAAGGATGCTCAGTTCCATGACGCCCACCATTGTGCTGAGGAATGATTCGCTATTTATGGTATTAGGTTCGCCGGGCGGTTCAAAGATCATCACTTCGGTGGCTCAGGTTTTAATTAATGTGATTGACTTTAAACTGAACATTCGCCGTGCGGTGGAAGCGCCGCGCTTCCACCATCAATGGCTGCCGGACCAAATATTCCTTGAAAATTACGGCTTCAGTCGTGATGCAATCCACAACTTACATGCGGCGGGTTATCGAACTTCTTTTGTGGAAGGTATGGGACTGGTGCAGGCAATTTTAGTCAAAGACAATATTTGCCAGGGATGGAGCGATCCGCGCGGCCCTGGTATGGCAAAAGGATTTTAAACTGGAGGATAGATGGCGCAAAAAGTTAAAGAAAAGGCTAAAAAACACGATAAAAAAGTTGAGGCAGAAGAACCGCAATTTCCGGAGAAAGTAGAAAAGATCTTTAAATATATTTTAAAAGGTTTAAGCTGGACGGTTGGTATTGCTTTTGTAATGGTGATCATTTTACCGGAATTTAACTCTCCCTTTTTAGATAAGGTGACGCGCGTTTTTTATTTGACGGGAATTACCTGTCTGCTGGTTTTTTTAATCATCGAATTTTTTGCTGTAAGTATTAAAGGGCTGATTAACAGGTTGATTTATGATAAAAATTAAACCAAAAATTTTGCTTATTGATGATGATCTGGATATTCAGGAGACGATTAAGGCGCTGCTAAAAAACGAAAACTATGAGGTTTACGCCTGCTCAACAGTTAAAGAAGCCCGTTTGTTGCTACAGAAACATCGTTTTGCCTGTTTGCTGATCGATATTTACCTGCCCGACATGGATGGCCTTGAGTTCATCCAGTCTATTCAATCGCAAAAACTCAAAATTCCGGCCGTGGTTATAACAGGTAGTTCCGATATTCAAAAAGCGCAGAAAGCCATTCGCCTGGGTGTGTTTGATTATCTGGTTAAACCGATTAAAAATCGTCAACTAGCTCAGGTTATTAACAATGCCGTAACTCAATACTTTTTGCAACAGGAACGGCGCGATTTAGAAAAACAAAAATTGCTCTACCAGAAACATCTCGAAGAATTGGTGGCCCAAAAAGTAGAAGAACTGCGAGAATCGGAGATCAAATACAAAAACCTGGTAGAGCAATCGCTGATCGGCGTGTTCGTCTTGCAAGATGGACGGTTTCAATATTTGAATAGAAAAACGCTCGAAATATTTGGCGGCGACTCGAGCGAACAATTTTATTCAAAGAATATTTCGGATTTTTTTGAAGGAGAAAAGCGCTCTGAGCTGGAGGCCAAATTGAACCAGTGCCTTTCTGGTGAAAGGCCGTATGCGCAGTTGACTCTGCCGGCCTTTTTACCCGACGGCTCGCAATCTATTTTGCGGCTGTGGTTTGCTCCGATCCAATACCAGAAACGACCGGCCATCGAAGGCATTGTCATCGACGTGACCGATCAGGTTAAAGCGCAGCAGCGTGAACAGCAGCTGGAACTGCAGTTGATGAACGCCCACAAAATGGCTGCTATTGGTAATCTGGTGGCAGGAATCGCCCATAATTTAAACAATCCCATTGCCATTATTCAGGCCAATGCCGAATTGCTCAAATTAAAAAAGGTCGATTACCCCGAGCTGGATAAAATCATTGAGCAAACCAGGCGAATGACCAGCCTGGTGGCCACCATCGTAATGAAGGGCAAGAGAGAACAAAGTTACGATCGGGTGGAAATCAATTTAAATGAGCTCATTCAACAGGAATTGGAGTTCTTTGAGGCCAATCTGTTTTTTAAACACAAAATCGAAAAAAGATTAGAACTGAACAAAGATCTGCCGACCTTCAAAGGGCGTTACAGCGATTTTTCGCAAATCTTCGATAATTTAATCGACAACGCCATCGATGCCATGACGAATTCCGAGCGGCGCGTGTTGCACGTTAAAACAGATTACGATCAGGAAAATATTATTTTTGAATTTTCTGATACGGGCTGCGGGATGGATGAAGAGGTTAAAAAGCGCATTTTTGAGCCCTTTTTTACGACCAAAGCCAATCCACACGACGAATCTCATGCGGCGGGCGTTCCCAGCGGCTCCGGGCTGGGGCTGAGCATGGTTAAAAGCATGCTGGCCGAATATGGCGCGTGTATTGATGTGCAGTCGCAAAAGGGTAAAGGAACGACGTTCAGGATTTACATTCCTTACAGAAAATAATCGCAACGGGCTCCGAATATGGGAGGCAGAAGTTCAGACTACCGCTAAAATTTTAAAAAGGGGATGAAGAAAAGCATACTCCTGTGCCTGAGCGGTAAGCTTTAAATGGAACAAAAATCAAGCGTCGCGCCATGTAAAAAGCGACGGTTTTGGAAAAGCGCAGCTTCCAATAAAGTCTTTTTAAAAGGGCTCCCCGGCTAAAATGCCAGAACGAAATCATTTTGAACAAATCAATAATTTTCTTAAATTTGACACTTCTAAACAGAAATGAAAAAGGGGTAGCCATTAAGGCGTTGCCCAAGTGAGACGGAGAAAGATTTGGTAAATTTTAGTTTTGAACGATTGAACAACATATTTAAAGGCTTTGCCGGAAAAAAAGTTCTGGTTATTGGCGATCTGATGGTCGATGAGTATCTTCGGGGCGCCGTCCATCGTCTGTCGCCAGAGGCGCCCGTTCCGGTGGTGGAAATCGATCACGAGTCGTATCATCTGGGCGGGGCGGCGAATGTTTCCATTAATCTGAAGACCCTGGGTTGCGAGCCGGTAACGCTTGGTCTGGTGGGAAACGATCGGGCGGGCGATATTCTCGTTCAATTACTGGAAGAGGCCGGCATGACAACCGAAGGTATTCTGGTGTCCGATGACCGACCAACCACTTTAAAAACCAGGATTATTGGCGACAACCAGCACATTGCGCGCGTCGATCGCGAAAAAATCGAATATGTAAATGGCCCGCTTGCCGAACGCATTATCGAACGCTTCGAGGCCGTTCTGGATAGCATCGAGGCGATTGTGCTGGAAGATTACAATAAAGGCGTTCTCTCCACCCAGGTTATCCAGCATTTGACGCAAAAGGCGCAGCAGCTCCATAAACCCGTGCTGGTCGATCCCAAATTTGTGAATTTTCTGGAATACCGTAATGTGACGGTATTTAAGCCCAATATTAAGGAAACGGTGCATGCCCTGGGCCGGCCGGTGGACAGCGATACGGAAGTGGAGCTTGCCGGCAAAGAATTGCTGGAAAGGCTAAACGCCAAATGTGTGTTAATTACCCGCGGGGGCAGGGGCATGTCCTTAATTGAAAGAGATCGTAGCGTCAACCACATCCCCACGCGCACGCGCAAAGTGGCCGATGTTTCCGGTGCGGGTGATACGGTCATCAGCACGCTGGCCGCCGCCCTGGTGGGGGGAGCAACCTTCCGCGAGGCCGCCACCATGGCCAATTACGCCGCTGGCATGGTTTGTGAAGAGGTGGGCATTGTGCCAATCTATCGCGAGCATCTGTTCGAAAAATTAAAAAGCGAACGATTAGCCGATGAATGAAATAGTAGATTTTAATGAAATAGGCCAATTCGTCGAACAATTAAGGAAGAAATACCCGGGCTGTAAAATTGCCTTTACCAACGGCTGTTTCGATTTAATTCACCGCGGCCATGTGGCCTATCTGGAAGCGGCCCGCCAGCAGGCAGATTTTCTTATTCTGGGGCTCAATTCAGATGATTCCGTGCGCCGTTTAAAAGGCGAAGAGCGACCTTATATTGATCAGGACGACCGGGCTTTTATTCTGTCCCGCCTGGAAAGCGTGGATGTGATCTGTATTTTTGAACAGGACACGCCGCTGGAATTGATAAAACGCGTTAAGCCGGATTTGTTGATTAAAGGAGGCGACTACGAGCTTAATGAAATCGTAGGTCGGGAAGTGGTGGAAGGCCTTGGCGGTAAAGTTTTAACCATTCCCTTAATAAAAGGGCGATCGACTACGAACATAGTTAAGAAAATAAGACAAGAATATTGAAAACACAAGGATGGATATGTTTAATAGAAAATTTCTGCTTTTAATAGCAATTCTGCTTGTACTCCAGGCATGTCAATGGCGGCAGGTGCGCAATCAGCCAGAAGTCGTTACCACACAATGGCCTCGTTCGCTACCGGATAGTTTGTGGGTTTCGCAAAACCTTTCGGACAGGATGGAAAATCTGAAAAGCTATTACCAGGACGCCCGCCGTAAACTGGCCGAAGGCGATACGATTGGCGCCCAGATTTATTTTGAGCAGGCGTTTAATCAACTGGCCGAACTTTCGGATGAAGATCGCAACACGCTGTCTTACTGGGATGAGCTGGATTCTCTCATTCAACAGATGGACAATCAATACCACAAAATTTACCTGGGCGCAGAAGCTGATCAGGTGCTGGAAGCGGAAGAAGTAAGGGAAGATATCACCCAACTGGAAGAGTTAAGCTTCCCCGACTCTGTTTTGTTTGGCGAGGGAACGGTAATCGACAGTTCCGGGCCCATTCCCATTACGCTTAATCCCAAAGTAAGGCTGGCCATTAAATATTTTCAGACAAAGGGTCGCAAGGTGTTTAGCAAGTGGTTACAACGCAGCGGCCGTTACGAAAAAATCATTAAAGAAATTTTACGCGAAGAAGGCGTTCCGGAAGATCTTTTTTATCTGGCCATGATCGAGAGTGGCTTTCAGCCGCGCGCCAGGTCTTATGCTCGCGCCGTTGGCGTGTGGCAATTCATATCGGCCACGGGACGCTATTACGGTTTGCGCCACAACTGGTGGTTTGACGAACGCCGGGACGTTTTTAAAGCCACACGCGCGGCGGCTCAGCATCTGCGCCACCTGTACGAGGATTTTGGCGACTGGTACCTGGCAATGGCCGGCTATAATTGTAATCCCAAAAGGGTAAAGTACAATATTCGCCGCTACAAAACGCGCGACTTCTGGAAGCTACGTCGTTTGCCACGACAGACCAAAAACTACGTACCGACCTTTTTAGCGGCTACCATTATCGCTAAAAATCCTGAGAAATTCGGCTTTTATGTTGAAAAGGACCCACCGTTTGAGGTGGATTCTGTGATTATTTCGGAGTCTGTTGATTTAAACGTCATCGCCGAGATCGTTGACACCACCTACGCCTATATTCGAGAGATTAATCCCGCGGTATTGCGATGGGTAACGCCGCCGGGCATCAAAGATTTTACGCTTTATTTACCCAAGGGCACCAAAGAGAAATTTAAAGTGGAATATGCCAAAATCCCGGACAATAAAAAACGTTCCTGGGTCAGGCATCGTGTTAAGCCGGGCGAAGCGCTATCGCTCATTGCCAGAAAGTACCGTACCTCTGTTTCGGTGATTAAATCCATTAATAAATTACGGAGCAATTTAATTCGCGCCGGGCAGTATCTTTTAATACCCGTCCCGCAAAACAAGGCTCATTACTATGCATCGATCGCTAAAACGAAAAAGCGATCAACCAGGAAAACCAGAACCTTAAGTAAGGCTAACGTCATTCCTAAAATGCCCAACGCCAAAAAAGTAATTTACGAAGTAAAACCCGGCGACACTCTGGGCGATATTGCCGAACGTTTTCATACGCGCGCCAGCTACATCCGCCGCTGGAACGGCTTGCGCTACGGCGAATATATTTATCCCAAACAAAAACTGACCATCTGGGTAACGCCACAGCTTACGGCTTCCACCGGGCGCAACGCTTCAAAAAAATACGATGAAAACGCCACCTATTACACCGTAAAGACGGGCGACACGCTGTGGGATATTTCGCGCAAGTACGGCGTGAGTATCGAGGAACTCAAAAAATTAAATAACATGCGTTCGGTAAGGATCAGGCCCGGGGATAAAATTAAGGTTTCAAGAAATTAGTGGTTTTGCTGTTAGAGCGAGCGCGGCTGGCGTTAAGCGCCTGACGCGCCTTTCCTAACCGGAAGATGCCAGCCTTTAACTTTTATTTTATCAATCAGCGGCATCTCATGCCGGACATGGGGAAAGGCATGGACATGACCGAAAACGGCGGAAGAACAGGGAAATAAGATTTTCCCTTCCGCCAAGCGCTTTACGTTTTATCTTTTAATTCTGCTATGCGTTGCTGCACTTCTGCGATCTCTTCGTCCAGCTCTTCCTTCATTTCCTGTAATCCTTCAAGATAGTCTTCCAGCCAATCCAGCTCTTCCGCTCTGGAAGGCCGTTTGCGCCAGGCGGCAAAGGGAAAGCCCATCATGGGACCGAAGCCGAAGCGCATGCCCCAGAAATGGCCCGGAAAAAAATTCCAATGAAAATGTTTTCTTCTGCGCATGATATTTATCTCCATATTTGTGCTTTATTGCAAGATTGTGCAATAAGTTAATAAAAGGTGAAGGGAATTGTCAATTAAAAATTATCACGCGGAGCGGGAGGCTGTGCCCGAATGACAAAGCATGGCCCTGTCATTTCGATCTCTCGCTGGCTTATAATTACGAATTAAAAATTACGAATTACGAATTGAGGTAGGATGCGAGTTATAAACGAACACGTTGAATAAAATGATATTCATCCTAATCGTCAATCCTCAATCGGATGGTTGCGAAAGGTGTAATCGCCGTTTTCTTTTACTTTTAATTCTTCGTTTTTAGTGCGGGAGAGAGGAAGCGGGTTGAAGTATTTTTCTAATTGTTGTCGCAGTTTGGCCGGATGGTCTGTGGCGATGGCGTCAACGCCCAGCGTAAGGAGTTTTAACAATTCATCAAAAGAATTGACGTTGTACACGCAAAAGTCCATGTTCAACTGGCGCAGATTCTGGACGAACGAAAGATCGATCCAGGGAAAGGGATTGATGTTCAGGCCGTCGCAGGGTAGTTGTTCAAGCATGCGCAAAATCTCATGCGGCGTATTGGAAAAATCCCCTGTTTCTTTTACTTTGTACCAGTTGTAGAGCCAGTAAATTTTAAAGTCCGGAAATACTTTCCGCGTCATTTTGACCAGATCCGGATCAAAGGCGATTAAACGCAGGCGTTGAGGTTCCATGCCGTATTGTGTGAAAATTTCTTTTAAACGTTCTAAAAAGGCGGGGCGTGTATCCTTTAATTCGACAAAAAGGCCTTTGTCCGCAGGCAGCATGTCGAGAAGTTCTTGCAACGTTGGAATGGCGGCGCCTTTAAATTGTTGGCCCTTCCAGCTTCCCACGTCCAGTTGTTTTAATTGCCGCAAAGTGGAGCGGCGCACATCCAGATTAAATTTTTGATTGGTTACGCGGGCGGTGTTGGGGTCGTGAATGCAAACGATTTGTCGGTCAGCCGTCATCCAGAAATCGCCTTCGATGAAGTCGGCTTTTTCTGCAAAGGCCTGTTTAAAGGCGGGTATCGTGTTTTCCGGCGCGGCGTGTGAAGCGCCGCGATGGGCGACAATGAGCGTGGTTTGTTTGGATTCAACTTCCATGGCTTATTCCAGTAAATAGTGTTTTGCCAGGTTTTTGAATTGTTCGATTTGTGTTTCGATCCATTGATTGGATTGATTCAATTCGCCGGCCATCAACTGCGCCACAATGGGAGCCATTTCCATACTGGCCCGGGCGTTTAAGAAAAGCGCCCGCGAGCGACGCGCCAGAAAATCTTCCACCGTGCGCGCCATTTCCTGGCGTGTGGCCCAGATTACTTCGGCCTTAAGATAGGGCAGCGCAGGGTGAAGCCGTTCACGTAATGTGGGCTGCGCATTGATCAGCGATTCGATTTGAGGCCGATCGTCGCCGTAGTAGTAGAGCGGCTCATCAAAATGGGTGTTTAAGCGGTAACCGTGAATGGGCAGCTGTTTGGTGACGCAATCTTTTTCTTGCAGGCCGCCCACCAGAATGGCCCTGTCGATGGTTTCCTGCGCCATTTTGCGGTAGGTAGTCCACTTGCCGCCGGTGACGGTGATTAATCCGGAGCGTGAAATGGTGATTTGGTGCCGACGGGAAATATCTTTGGTTTTTGCAGCGGAACCCTGTGGCGCGGCTAAGGGCCGCAGGCCGGCAAAGACGCTTAAAACGTCGGAAGCCAAAGGATCTTTTTTTAAATAGCGGGCGGATGTGGTTAGCAAAAACTCAATTTCTTCATCTTTTGCCCGCGGCTCTAATGTAATCTCGCTGACAGGCGTGTCGGTTGTGCCAATGATCACTTCGTTGTGCCAGGGAACGGCAAACAGGACGCGTCCGTCGTCGGTGTGCGGAATCATGATCGAAGAATTTCCCTGCAGAAAACTTTGATCAACCATCAAATGAACGCCCTGGCTGGGCACAATGGAAGGCGGCATTCCCGGTTCATCCAGCTGGCGAATCTGATCCGAAAAAACGCCGGTGGCGTTAATGATGGTTTTGGCTTTAACGGTAAAGCTCTGCCCGCTTTCCATATCGCGGATGACAACGCCTTCTAAAAGGCCGGAAGCGTCTTTAAGCAGTTCGATAACTTTGAAATAATTTAAGACCGTGGCGCCATGATCCACCGCGGTTTGGGCCAGGTTAACGGCCAGGCGGGCGTCGTCAAACTGGCCGTCGAAGTAGATCACCCCGCCCATTAAACCGTGCTGATCCAGATTGGGAATGGCGTTTAATGTTTCTTCTTTGCTCAATTTTTCAGAAGGTCCAAAGCCTAATTTGCCGGCCATCAGGTCGTAAACCTTCATGCCGATGTTGTAAAAAGGGCCTTCCCACCATTCGTACAGAGGGATGATAAAAGGCTGATTTTTGACCAGGTGCGGCGCGTTTTGCATGAGCAGGCCGCGTTCGTGCAGGGCTTCAAAAACCAGCGACACATCGCCCTGCGCCAGGTAGCGTACGCCGCCATGCACCAGTTTGGTGCTGCGGCTGGAGGTGCCTTTGGCAAAATCGGCCTGTTCAACGAGCAGGGTTTTAAATCCGCGCGTGGCAGAATCCACCGCACAGCCCAGGCCCGTGGCGCCGCCGCCAATAATCAGCACATCCCAGGGGCTGTCGGCAGAGCGCTCAAGCTGTTGGACGAAATAATCACGATTCAATCAAATATTTCCTCTCAATCGTTTAATAAACTGCTCCATTTCCAGAAGGTAACTGTTGCGGTTAGCCAGGTTTTCTATGTCTTCGAGATTTTCCAGCGCTGCGATTTCTCCGGCGGCTACCAGGTAATCGATCTTATCAAAATCGACCCATGAGAGGTTCTGCACGCGAGGCGTGATTACCAGGTCTGCTTCTTTCAGACGAATCTGCGAAAGTTGATGGCTGGTGATGTCTTCGGCCCTGAACAGGATCTCTATCAAATTCTTCGGCTTTTCGAAAATCGTGATGTCCCGCGAAACATTAACGGCCAGTACGCGGTCAGCGCCGATCTCTTTGACCTTTCCTGCGGGAACACTTTCGGAGGCGCTGCCATCGACCAGCAGATAATGGTCAATTTCTACAGGTGGAAAAATACCTGGAATGGCGGCGCTGGCTTTTAAAACCTCCCGCAGGCTGCCGGCGGTGAAATTAACCTCATGACCGGAGACCAGATCGGTAGCAATGGCCGAAAAAGGGATGGGCAGCTCTTCGATGGGCACATCTGGCATAAAATCGAAAATGAGGTTTGTGGTTGCCTCGTCGAAAAATGAGAGACGACCGAGAGATTGAACCGCTTTAAAGCGAATATCGATAAAGTCGAAAAACTGTTCAAAAAAGCCCTTATCGGTGTTTTTATTTTCGCTGAGTTGATCGAGCCCCAACTCCTTTATTTTAGGACTATTTAGAATTTCGCGAATGAAATCTTCCACTTTTTGCGCCTCGCCAAGATAGGCGTAAAGTCCGCCGACAATGGCGCCCATGCTGCAGCCAGTAATGGCCTGAATTTTGATTTTTTCCCTTTCCAGTACTTTTAAAACCCCGATGTGCGCCAGCCCACGTGCGCCGCCCCCACCAAGGGCCACTCCTAATTCCGCCATATATTGCTCCATATTTTTGTTGTTGTTTAACAATCTTGCAAAAAAAACATAATGAGTCAATTAAAAATTATCACGCGGAGCGGGAGGCTGTGCCCGAATTATCTCGCCAGGGCATGATGCATGTGGCACGAATTACGAATGAGTTTGTTTCAAAGGGGGTGATCTATCATTTTGATCTCGCCCTGGCAGGGGATAAGGAACATAAAAGTGTAAGCGTTGGTTGGACACCGGCCTGTCATTTAAAATTTGTTTCTGCAAATGAAGAAAAAACCGAAACGATAGCCTTCACTCCCTCGTTCTTTCTCTCTTAGAATAAAAGTCTGGGAGGGGGGAGACTTGCTGGTGAGAATTTTATCAGACGGTGTACTCGGCGCCAGCGCTGACCAATTTCTTTTCTACGTAGATTGCGCAGATACTCGCAGACAGAAATAAAAAAAATTGCAACAATAATTGCGCTCAGCGAAAAGCTCAAACTTCCGCCGTTAAAACAGTAGATGAGTGTCCCTTTCCATTCAACTAAGGCAGCACAGCCGCAACCAAAACCAACCCCAACGCGCGCAAAGTAATTTCTGGCAGATTACGCCAAACATCGCAGAAAATGATTAAACATTTAAGACGCAAACTAAGCAAATCGGCGCTCTACTATTCGTAATTCGGGCACAGCCTCCCGCTCCGCGTGATAATTCGGGCACAGCCTCCCACTTCGTGTGATAATTTTTAATTTTAGTACAGCATAGCAGCAAACCAAAACATTCCCGCAGGAATTTAAGCGACTACAGAGCGCACAGAGAAGTCACAAAGCGCGCAAAGAATGTTTCAAATTAAAAATAGTTTTTTGTTTTCCGTAATTGCCCTCGCCATTGGATGGAATCGGAATGATAGGCCAAAGACCATTCAACCATTAAACTATTCAACCAATCCACCATCCCCCCCGCGCAGTAAAATTTTCCTATATTGTGAAAAAAAGTGAAAAATCGAATTGGTAATAATTATTTTTTTCATTAAATTGTACTTGAATTGTTGTTGAAACATTTTAGCAAACAGGAGGAATGATGTCGTCGCTAACGCTGTTTGTCGTCATTGGAGCAGTAATTCTGCTCATTGCGCTCTTCATCTGGTTTTTGTCCAGACAATATCGAAAAGTCGGTCCCAATGAAATCTTAATCATTTCTGGTGGTAAAAAAGGCAGGATAACCATGCCAGACGGTACGGTCAAGGAAATTGGCTTCCGCTATCGGATTGGCGGAGGCACTTTTGTTAATCCTCTGTTCGAAACCGTAGAGCGCCTGCCCATCGAAGTGATTCCCATCCATGGTAAAATTGCAGAAGTCATGACGCAAAATTCCATTCCCGTGTCGGTGGAATTTGCCGCTCAGGTGCGCATCGACACCAGCGATTACGCCCTTTACCTGGCCATTACCAATTTTTTAAGCAAAGGCACCGAGGGCATCCGCGAAGTGGCTGAAACCGTTTTAGAGGGTAAGGTGCGCGAATTGATAGGTCAGTTTACCGTAGAAGATTTGTTCACTAAACGCAGCGAGTTTGTGGCCAGGGTATCTGGCGACGCGCAGGCCGATTTTAACAATCTGGGGTTGGTGCTCATGTCCTTTGGTTTGAACGAAGTGGTGGACACCCAGGGCTATTTAGAGGCTTTAAGTCGCCCGCAAATTACTAAAGCCAAGTACGAAGCCGAGGTCGATCAGGCCGAAAAGAATCGCGACATCACCATTCGTTCGGCCGAGGCCAAAAAAGAAGCGGAGATCGCCCGTTTGCAGGCTGAAGCCCTGATCGCCAAGCAAAACTGGCAAAACGAGGCCATGAAGTCTGAATCGCAGGTGGAAGTCAATCGCAAAAAAGCCATGGCCGACATGGCATACGAACTGGAACGCTACCGCATTGAACAGGAATTGAAAAAAGAAGAGTACAAGCTTAAAAAACTGGAAATGGACGAAGGCATTAAGCTGGAAGAGTTAAATATCGCCAAAAAACAGAAGGAGCTGGAGGCCAACATCATAAAACCGGCCGAGGCGCGCAAGGCGCAAATTTTGACGGAAACCGAAGCCGAAAGCTATCGCATCAAAAGCGAAGCACAGGCCAAAATTGAAGCCAAAATTGCCGAAGACCGGGCCGAAGCCGAGCGCCTGCGCCTGTTAGGCCAGGCCGAGGCAGAAAATCTGAAATCCAAAGCAAAAGCCTTCGAAAGCTACAATCAGGCGGCCCTTTACCAGATGATTCTGGAAAAGATGCCGGAACTGGCTTCTGCCGTGGCTCAGCCTCTTTCCAAGCTGGATAAAATCGTGATGATTGAACACGATGGAAAATTAGGCGCCTCCAAACTGACCGGGCAGGTTGCAGAAATACTTGCCCAGCTTCCGGAAGTGGTAGAAGCGCTAACCGGAGCCGATCTTAAAAAGTTTTTAAAAGATAAGTTGTCCGGGGAAGAAGAGTAGTAATAACGGCAAAATCAGTAGTGAGGTAATAAAGTGCTTAGCGAACGGATAAAACATATTGGCGTTTCGCCGACCATGAAAATTGCGGCCAAGGCGATTGCCATGCGCGCGCAGGGGATTGACGTGGTCGATTTTAGCGTTGGCGAACCGGATTTTCCCACGCCGCAGTTCATCAAAGACGCCGGAAAACAGGCCATCGATCAAAACATTACCAGGTACACCATGAACGCCGGCACCATGGAACTGCGCAAAGCCATTGCCGAATATCTGTACAAAGAACACGGCGTGGAATACGATCCTGCAAAGCAGATTCTGGTGACCAATGGCGCTAAACAGGCTATTTTTAACGTCATCATGGCTCTTATTTCCGACGGCGACGAGGTGATTGTGCCCGCGCCCTACTGGGTTTCGTACCCGGAAATGGTGCGACTGGCCGGCGGGCGGCCGGTGATTGTGGAAACGCATGAAGAAAACGGCTTTCGCCTTACGCCCGAGCAGTTAAAACAAAATATTTCGGCCAGTACGCGGGCTTTCATCCTTTGCAATCCATCCAATCCCACGGGCGCCGCTTACAGTCAAGACGACCTGATGGAACTGGCAAAAGTTTTAGAGGAGGAAGAAATATTCATCATTGCCGATGAAATTTACTCCAGACTGGTGTATGACAATTTCCGCTTTACCAGTTTTGCCTCTATCAGCGCCAAATTAAAAGAACGCACCATTCTGATCAACGGTTTTTCCAAAGCCTTTTCCATGACCGGCTGGCGCATTGGTTATCTGGCCGGGCCAAAAGAAATTGTGGAAGCCGCTAACAAAATTCAAAGCCATTCCACTTCAAACGCCAATTCCATTTCACAATTTGCCGCCCTGCAGGCTTTAAAAGGACCATCGTACGAAGTGGGGCGCATGGTGGCAGAATTTCAGCGCAGGCGCAATTATGTGGTGCAGCGTTTGCGCGCCATTCCCGATATTTCGGTTACCGAGCCGCAGGGGGCCTTTTATGTCTTCCCCAATATCTCCGCCTATTTTGGCAAGGAGCATAAGGGACATTACATCCGCAATTCTTACGGCCTGGCTTACTATTTACTGCGCGAGGCTAATGTGGTGGTGGTGCCCGGGGCGGCCTTTGGCTCGGATCAACACATCCGCATCTCTTATTCGGCCTCTATGGAACAGATCGAAAAAGGTATGAAGCGCATGGCCGAAGCCCTGCGCCGCCTTAAAACGCCGACCAAAATAAAATTTGTGCAACTCAACAATTATCGAACAAAGGTGCCCAAAAAGGCCCCGCTGGAAAGCAAGATCAACTATGAACAGCGAGAAGCGCTGATTGCCGAGGCCGAAGCCCACTTAAAATTCAATCAGTATTTTGAGTGGAATGCCAATATTAACGGGCTGATTATCCAGCTGCGCACCAATAGCGCCCACTTAAACGATTTTTGGATTGAAAACTGGTATCCCGCCCAGCTGGAATCCGACCTGGAACCGCACGGCGTTATTTACGCTGTGGATGGCGTGGTGGGCCGCGAACCACACGCTTTTTATCATTCGGAATCGAGCACGGGTCTTTTGTTCAATAGCGATTATTACGGCGCTTTGCGTTCCCTGGCTTTAACCCTGGTTGCCGATTTGGGCGAACGCCTGTTCGATTTACACACAGTGCGTGGTTTTTCCGGCGACTTTCAGGGACGCGGATTTGTTTTGATCGGCCCCAGAGGCACGCAAAAAACGCCGCTGTTTTACCAGCTTTTACAGGATGAAAACATGGCTCTGCACAGCAATGATCTTTTGTTCGTGCGCTTTGGCGGAGGTTTTGCCGCGGCCGATGTGGCCGAACGTAAATTTTACCTGCCCACCCAACATGCGGAATATTTTCCTGCGCTGGAAGCCCTGTTTGAAAAGTGTAAATGCGAAAACGTGATCACCAATCGCGTTGATTGCGAATATCAAAACTGCGTAAACGCCGAGCAATGTTCAATGGATCGCGGCGCGCCGTACTGTTTTATGGCTTCAAAAACCTCAACGGCCATGCTCGATCCTTACTGGATTGGGGGAATGGAACGCCATGTGAAGCGGATCGATCTGCAGTTTTTATTTTTACTGACCAACGATCCGCTGGCAGAACCATTAAAAGAGCTGGATGCGGAACATGCTTTGCAGCTTTTGCGCAGAGGGAGCAGCAGCGGGGCGGCCATGCCCGGCCAGGGAAAAGATCAACCTTTTTACAATCCCTATTTGCTGCCGCATGACGAATTGCGTCTTAAGCAGCATCAGGAGCGATTTTTGCGACTCTTGCAGTTTGTAAAAGTCGTTCAGCTGAACACGGCCAATCAGACGCCGGCCCGGCTGGCCGAACGGCTTAAAGAAATGATTACCGGTTAGAGTAGAACTTGTAAAAACAGGAAAAAATCATGTACGAAGCGCTTTACAACGAACCGTTTTACGAACAGTTTTATCAGGAATTGAGGCAGCTTTTACAGGGCCCGAACATCAAAACAGTAAATATGGGCTATCTGGAAAAGGAAGCGCGTAAATACGCCAACAAGTCACGCTTTCATTCGTATGTCTGGATGTCTAAATTTTCCAGCAGATTGGCGCCCAAAACGGTTTACCTGGGCAGCCCGCGCGTACGTCAGCCTAAATTGCTGGATTCGCACATCAAAATCCTGGAAAATCATGAAGAAGAATTGAAAAAAGTTCTGCACCTGGTTAAAAACTTACCCTTTGTTCATATTCGCCGCCAGATGGGCAACAATGATTATTACAATCCGATCTGCAATTTGTACGTTTCGGTGGCGGATCCTAAAAATGTGCGCAACGCCTATATGTGGGCCAGCACCATGTTCGATGTGGGGCGTCGGCCGGGGCCGGAGTTCATCATGCTGCACATTCCGGAAGAGCACATCATGCGCGCTCAGGTTCTGGCTTTGCCCGAATACAATTTAAACATTGCGCTGGGCACAGATTATCTAGGCGAAGACAAAAAAGGCTTTTTACGTCAGGCCATGTGGCGCGCCGACGAACAGGGCATGTTGGGCCTGCATGCCGGCACTAAAATCGTTACGGTGCGCGATCCACAGGACAACCGATTAAAAAAGTACGGCGTCTTTTTGTTCGGCATGACCGCCACCGGCAAATCCACCTGGTCCTGCCACCAGTTGGGGCTGGATCATACGCGCGGCGAAAAGACCGAAGTCTGTCAGGACGATATCGTCTTTTTGCGCGACGACGGATCGGCCCTGGGATCGGAAAACAATTTTTACGTAAAAACCGATGTGCGTCCCGATCAGCAAGAGGCCATGTACAACGCCCTGGTGCATAAGTCCGCGCTTATTGAAAATGTGATGATGAACTATCGAGGTGAAATCGACTTTCTGGATGAATCGCTGTGCGGCAACGGACGGGCGGTGATTTTCAGAAAACGGTTGATGGTCGAACAAAATAAAAAACTGGTCAGCATCAGCGCGCCGTCGGTTAACCTGCCCTCGTTAGATGAAATGGATGGCATTATTTTCGCCTTTATTACGCGCCGCAATACCATCATGCCCTTTGCCCAGCGCTTGACGCCGGAACAGGGCGTACTGGCCTATCTGTGGGGCGAATCCACGCACAGCTACGCATCCAATCCGGAAAAGGCCGGCGAATCGGTGCGCATTGTGGGCACCGATCCTTTTATCATTGGATCGCGCGGCGTAAAAGTCAATCGCTTTTATGACATCGTCATGAAGTTAGTAGAAAAGTATCCCGATAAAGTGCGCTTTGTCATGTACAATACGGGCGGCATGGGGGAAATTATCGAAACCAGTGAGCAAAACGGAAAGATCGTCAAAAAACTGGTGCGCAAGGTGGAACGCGTGCCTTTGAACTTAATGGCCGCCATTCAGCGCGGCGATCTGCGCGTCACCAATACGTACGAAGTCGGTATTCTGGGCACCGAAGGCATTGTGGCCGTGGAAGGACGTCCCCTCCATGAATACGATGTGCGCAGATTTTATTCCGAAGAACAGATCAATAACTATTTAAAGGAACTGATCGAAGGCCGCAAGAAGTTTACCGAAGAAATTGCCGCGGAGGGATTGAAGCCGGAAATCATCCGCGCCGCCCAGCGTGCCTTTTCCATCGAACAAAAACTGGAAGCGGCCAGAGTAACGGTGCCAGAAGCAATTGGTCAAAAACACGCGCGAAGCGAGCCCTCGACGGCCGGCCATGGAAGCATGCGTCCTCGAAGGCCGGGCGTGTGGCGCTGGAGATAGCGAGCGGTCGATAAGAGACGGTTTTGGGGGTAAAAAACAAGCGCAAAGGGCGCAAAGAATATTTTAAAGTAAAAATAGTTTCAATTGCCCTTACTCTCAGACAAAAGATTAGGAATGACCGTACTTGTAAGGGCGAAGGATTTCCATCCCCACTTTATTCAGTGTGCTTTTTTTAGATGACTAAAGATTAATGCTTACCAGCGCTGAATTGTTCTTGTAAATCCTTCGCCCCTACATAAACGGTGGTAGGAATTCATCACATTTGCAGAAACATTTTTGAAATGACAGACTAACTATTCAACCATTCAACCATTCAACTAATAAACTATTCAACCATTTTTGCGGCACAAAAAATTTTCGCTCCCGCCTATAATTCTCACATATCGTTGGTAATTAGCGAATTTTAATTAATGATTTAAACGCAATAAACGATAATATAAAGGAAGGAAAATAGAAAATTCAGGAAAGTAAAAATGGTGGTTTCTCATAAACATGTTTTTGAAGACGATTGGCTGGTCAAGGCCTTGCTCTATTATCAGATCATAGATGAAAAATTGTATGATGAGCTGGCCGGTCGCTACGCCGGAGAAAAATACTTTTTTAATGTGTTAATAAAAAATAACTATTTGCAAAAGGAAGATCTGATAACTTTTATTGAAGAAGCATTACAAATACCGGTAATCGATCTTGATAAAATCAAAATAGATCAGCAGCTGATTAAAACCATTCCCAAAGAATTGTGCGAAAAATACCAGATATTTCCTTTCAGGCAAAATAAGAGCGAAGTACACATTGCCTGCTTTAATCCCTATAATCTGGAAGCGGAAAAAGAGATTGAATTAATAAGCGGAAAGTATGTAAAGACCTATTTTGCCCTTTTGGAACAGGTTCAAAGAAAAATTAAAGAGTATTACACGCCGGAAGAGTTGATCGATACTCTGGTAAATAAAGATGGACATAATCTTAAAGTCCGGGTTGCAGGGGAAGATTTCGTTGAGGAAAAAGGCGTTGTTAAGCTGGTAAACCAGATTTTTGCCGAGGCGGTGGCCAACGATGCCAGCGATATTCACATCGAGGCCGGAGAAAAAGAAGTGGTGGTGCGGTTACGCATCGATGGCGTAATGCATACCATTATGGAGCTGCCCAAAACCCTGCATTCGCAGCTGGTGAGCAGAATTAAGGTCATTTCAAACCTGAACATCGCCGAAACCAGAAAACCGCAGGACGGTAAGGCTAAAATCATTGTCGATGATGCGGATATCGATTTGCGCGTTTCGGTTTTGCCAACCAGTTACGGCGAGAAAGTGGTCATTCGATTGCTGGATAAACGTAAGGCCATGGTATCATTTGAACAACTCGGCATTCGGGGCTTTAATTTACAGCAGCTGGAAAAGGTGTTCTCCGTGCGCCAGGGATTGGTTCTGGTGACCGGACCTACCGGTTCCGGAAAAAGTACAACCCTGTATGCGGCCATTAATAGACTGCGTTCTTCAGCCACCAATATTTTAACGGTGGAAGACCCCATTGAATATGTGTTTGAAGGCATAAATCAGGTGCAGGTTAATGAAAAAGCGGGCATCACCTTTGCCTCGGCTCTGCGCTCATTTTTACGTCAGGATCCCGATGTCATTCTGGTGGGAGAGATTCGCGATGCTGAAACCGCAGAAATTGCCATCCAGGCCGCTTTGACCGGTCACCTCGTTCTCAGTACCTTACACACCAACGATACGTTTGGCACCATTACGCGTCTGGCCGATATGGGAATTGATGAGACGAAGGTGGCGGAGGCGTTGCAGGCGGTGATCGCGCAACGTCTGGTGCGCAAACTTTGTATGCAATGCAAAAAGCCGGTGGATTCTAAGCTTTTAGATCCAGGATTAATACATTTTTTTAGGAATTTAGGATGTGAAAATTATCAGGTGTACAGCGCTGAAGGATGCGCAGCCTGTAATTACACGGGATACAAAGGACGTACCGGCGTTTATGAAATCCTTTTAATTAATCGCGAATTAAAAGACGCCCTGTACAATAAGGCCTCCCTGCGCGAACTGCGTTCCATCGCCAGAAAACATGGCTTTCGTAATCTTTTTGAAGACGGTCTGTCGCTGGTTGCCGAAGGCATCACCGATTATCAGGAAGTTTTGCGCGTCATTCAACCAGATTTGACTCCGATCAAATGCAAATACGAAGAAACGTCCGTTCAGCCAGTATCAGTATCGACTCCAAGAACCGTTCAGGAAAAAAAATCTGCTTTGAAAGCAGACGAGGATGAAGAATTATTTTACAAAGAAGAAGACCTCCTGAAAATGGATGACGATTTACAGGCCGAAGATACGGCCGCCTCAAAGACAGGGCCCACCGTGGAAGGTGAAATGGGCGTCCCGCAAAGCGCGCCAAAATCATCTAAAAGCGTGAAAGACAAAAAGGGGGCACAAGATCCCTTATCCGAAATTAAAAAATTAGCAAAAGAAATTAAAAAAGAAACCAGCGTTCCAGACAGGGCTGCATCCAGTGAAGCGCCTAAAATTTCACCGCCAGCCCCCGAAAAGAAGGCGGAAGACCGCGAAGTGGATATTCTGGTGGTAGAAGATTATGCGGTTACAAGAACCCTTTTAAAAAAGATGCTGGAGCGACAAAAAGGATGGAAGGTAAGAGAAGCAGAAGATGGCTATGATGCCCTGGATCAGGTGGATAAAAAGGTTCCAGATATTATTTTATTAGACCTGATGATGCCCAATATGGATGGTTATGAATTTCTACAGCATTTGAGGAGTAGCCCCGAAACCGAGAATGTGCCGGTACTGATCATTACCAGTTTGAATGGAACGGAAAGCGAATTAAAAGGCTTTGAATATGGGGCCGATGATTTTGTGACCAAGCCCATCAATATGAATTCATTAATCGCGCGAATTCAACGACATCTGGCAAGAACCTATCCGAAGAAAATAAGTTTAAACAATCAAAAAGTAAGCGTATAAACAAGCGATGAAAACAATCGATATCCTGGTCATTTTATTTGGATTGGCGACAGGCAGTTTTTTGAACGTGTGTGCGGCGCGCCTTCCTTTAAAGCGCTCTGTGTTATGGGGGCGTTCTCAATGTCCCGTTTGCGGACATCAGATTTCGTGGTACGATAATATTCCGCTTTTGTCTTTTGTTTTATTAAAAGGTAAATGCCGTTATTGTAAGGCAAAAATTTCTTTGCAATATCCTTTAATTGAGGCATTTAGCGCACTGGTGACCTATGCTTTATATTTAAAATTTGGTTTAAGTATAACCGCTGTTTTTTATGGTATTTTTATTTATTTTCTCATTGTCATCGGATTAATCGATTTTAAAACAAAGTTAATTTTAAATCGTTTGTTAATACCTTTATTCACTGCCGGTGTCCTGCTTAATTTCTTTGGCGAAATAATTCCTTTTAAAGACGCCTTATCTGGCGCTTTTTTAGGCGGCGGCATAATGTGGATGGCGGCTATTTTGGGCGCAAAAATATTTAAAAAAGAAGCAATGGGCATGGGCGATGTAAAACTGGCGTTTGTGGCCGGTTTTTTTCTGGGCTGGCAGCACATTTTGCTCGCATTATATCTGGGCTTTGTGATTGCGCTGCTGTTTATTCTGGCTATCTGGTTATTTAAAAAGAAAGAGGCGCCCAGCTTAATCCCTATGGGGCCCTTTTTAGCGCTGGGCTTTATTGTCTATCTATTTTATGGAAAGTTGCTCATTCAATGGTATTTGAGTTGGTTGAGTTAAATCAATAAAAAAGGTCTAAAATGCCGAACTATAAATATAAGGCCTACAATGCAGAAGGAAAGCTGGTGGAAAGCACCATGCTGGCCAGCAGCGAGGATGAGGTAACGCGTCAGCTTGATGAACTCAATATGGTTCCGGTGTTCATTGAGCCGGTGGAATCGTCTAAAAAAACCAGAAAGATAAGAATGAACATCAAAGACGATGCTGTTCTGCATTTTACAAAGCAGCTTTCCACCATGCTGCGCGCCGGAATCCCCATGTTGTTGGCCTTACAAACGGTAAAAGATCAAACCAAAGATGAAAACCTTAAACAGGTTATTGAGACCATTCGCAAAGATATTGAGCAGGGCAGCAAGTTTTCGGATGCTTTAGCCCAGTTTCCGAAAATTTTCTCAAAAATTTTCATCAATGCCATCAGAGTGGGAGAGATAAGCGGAACGCTGGAAGATTCTTTGCAATATATGCACGAATACATGGAAAAAGATATTAAAATGCGTTCCTCGGTGAAAAAAGCGCTCCGCTATCCCATGTTTGTAGTGATTGCCATTGTGGCCGCTTTCCTCATTTTTGTGACCACCGTAATCCCCAATTTTATTCCCATGTTTGAAGCCACAGGCGCCCAGCTTCCCTTGCCCACGCGTTTGCTGCTCGGCGTTTATGCCTTATTAACTAAATATGGATTAATAACTTTATTTGTGATGATTGTACTCTCTGGGACGGCCATTTACTATTTTCGAACGCCAAAAGGCCGATACTGGCTGGATGAACACATCTTAAAATTGCCCGTATTCGGCAACTTTATCAGAAAAGTGATAATCGCGCGCTTTGCCCGTCTTTTTTATACAATGAATCGGACAGGGGTAAATATTACCGAAACCCTGGAAATTATCCAGACATCGCTCGGTAATCTCTTTTATAATAAAGTTTTAGCCAGTGTGGCCGATAGAATATTAAAGGGAGAAAGTATTGCAGACGCTTTACGGAAAAGCGGAGAGTTCCCGGATTTGTTGATCGATATGGTTTCCATCGGAGAGAAATCGGGTTCTCTGGACGACATGCTCCTGAGTGTTTCGAATTATTACGAAGAGGAAGTAAGCGACATGGTAGAAAATATGAGTTCCTTGATTGAGCCGGTTATGACCATTGTACTTGGCGGGATGATATTAATCCTGGCTCTGGCGCTGATAATGCCCATGTTAGATATGATGAATTTAATGTAGATAAAAGACAACTAATGTCCCACAAAAATCAAAGGAGGTACAATTATGCGTGCCTTAAGAAGTCAAAAAGGTTTCACCTTAATCGAGCTGGTTGTGGTTATCGTCATTTTAGGGGTGCTGGCAGCTATTGCCGTACCGCGCTATCTTGACTTAACCAAAAATGCCAATGCCACACGCGACCTGGCAAATGCCAAATCCATTGAAGCGGCCATCATGATGCACTTTGCCAATAAGGTAATGGCAGACCCAACCTACACCTTGCAAAAAGCGGTTAACGATTACAAGAAGAATCCTGGCTCATTCTTTACCGATGGCAAGGTGCCTAAAAAATCGAATGGATCTGATTTCAGTGTGAGTGTATCCTCATCCGGCGCTCTTGTTATAAAATGAGTTTTCGGATAGGGTGAAATGGATGGGACTTCAGTTTCTGAAGTCCCATTTTACCATTTAACAGAAAAACGTAAACATGATAATGCTAACCAGATTCAAACAGCGTGAAGAGGGTTTAACATTAATCGAATTAGTTGTGGTACTTGTGCTGATTGGCATTATTTTTCCTACATTTTTCAGCCTGGCCGGAATGGCATCGGTAAAGGCGGCAAAATTTCTTCGTTCTCAACAGGCCCAGTATCTGGCAGAAAGCAAAATGGAAGAGATAATCGGTTTTAGAAAATTAAACTGGGACTGGTACAAATCCATTGAAAAATTTGAAAAAACAGAGACTCTGGACGATGATTTCACCAGAAGTGTGAAGGTCGAAAAAATTAAAAACTGGGGAAAGGCGCAAATCGAAGGTTGGCAGGTTACGGTTACGGTGTCGCACCCTGTGCTGGAAGAGAATGTCACTTTATCCATTCGTTTTTCGAAATATTATGAGATTAAAGAATGAACACGTTCATTCAAATGCCAAAGAACAGAAAAGTTGCAACCGGGCAAAAGAAAATGGTCTTCCAAAAGTTTCTGGCACGGGAAGATGGATTTTCTTTGATGGAATTGATCGTGACTTTGGTTATAATTGGTTCCATCTCAGCCATAGCTTATGGCGTGGTATTGTTGAACGCCCGAATGTTCGGAACTTTATCCGGCGAAATTTCAACGCGCTGGGAATTGCGCAAAACCTTAAACATCATGCGCGAAGATTTTTTAGAACTCAATCCTGCCAATATCCTGAGCATTTCTAACGGCAATGAAATATATTTCAAAAAAATAAATGGCGATAAGGTCCGTTATTCCTACTTAAATCAAACGCTTTCCAGAAGAAAAAATTCTGAAGCGTGGGAAGTTTTGCTCACCAATGTGACCACTCCACCTTTTGCCTATTTTGATTCCAACATGAATCCGATCAATAATAAGAATGAAATAGTCTATATTAAAGCATCGTTAGCGGTAAATAAAAATGGCAATGTGCGTTCGGCAGAAGACCTCTTTTTTTTAAGAAACCTTACCATAAAACAACCAAAAATTGGCAACGATTCAGACGACGATAAAGATCATGATCATAAAGATGATGATGATGACGACGATAATAACCACCAGCATCACCACCGTCATCGCCATGGCGAGGATTAAGCACTAAAAAAGGTAAAAAAGCGGAAATGCAAAAAATAACTGACAAACAGCAAAGCAGGAACGTTAGCCTTAGGAGTTTGCGCCACAATCAACGCGGCGTGATGTTGATTGGGTTATTGTTGTTTATGGTCTTTATCGGCATGATCATCGTAAGTTTATTAACCCTGCTGGCTGCAGAGGCGCGCATGCAAATTGTTGATGTGAATCAAAGAAGAGCTTTGTATGCGGCAGAGGCGGGCATTGAATATGCCATGCGTTTGATTAGTGAATATGCATTGTATAACAGCTTTTTATTGGGATTAAGTAACTATTCCGAAACGGTCGAAACAGGCCCCGGCACCCAATGCCAGATTAATATCCATATCATTGGAACAGATAAAATCAGGATTAAGGCAACCGGTATTAGTCAGAACTTTGCGAAGGTGATCGAAAAAACGGTGGAGTACATTGATGTGGCCAAATACGCGGTTTATGCCACAGGAAAAGTTAGATATATTCGTACCATTCCCCACAATAAAGTGATGGAGAACGCCAAATATTTTCCTCTTTTTGACCCGGATGAACTGCGTGAGGCGGCAAAACCTTATCATTATTACGCAGGCAATCTTACCATCAACGGGATATTTAGCTTTATTAAAGATATAGCCTTTGTGGAAAAGAATTTAACTTTTGGCAAATTCAATTGGTTGAATATAGGCAATTTTGCGGTTGGCGGCGACATACGTATAAAACCCAGCTGGTTGATCTTTGGCGTTACCAGCGGCGTGATGTACCAGTTTAATCCCGGTAGCCGATTTCAGTGCGACTGGCAGTTTATCTGGCGCGCTTTATCGGGAGGAATCATTACAAACGGAGATGTGATCGGTACTTCTAAGCCCTTCTGGCCGTTTCGCTTCAGAGTTTATTACAATCGATATAAAATTGCAAAGTTCTTTAAATATTCGGTAAATGGCGGTCCATTAATATTTAAATCCACGCAGGTTAAAATTTACTAAATACGGGAAAAGAGATTTATGGACGAACGGAACAAAAAAGGAAAAGCGGTTTCTGCGGAAAGAAGTAGTTTTCAAACTTCGTCAGGGAAAAAGTCGGCTGAGAAAGAGGCGGGCGTTTCTGTTTCGAATATGCAGAAAACAATGCCGCCCAAAACTAAAATATACACGACCGATGTTTTCGCTCCGCTTTCGTTTGCTAAAAAGCTGGGCGCCAAAACCATCCTGTCGCTTGATATTGATATCGATAAAATTCGTTACCTTGTTGTAAAAAAGATCGGCGATAATATTCAGGTAAAAGACTGGGGAATACAAACCTTCCCGACTGAAATCACTCAGGCCACGCGGGCAATGCAAATCGCGCTCGAAAATATCAAGTCGCGTATTTATAAAGCCGGCATGGAGGTAAGGGTAACCTTTTTTAGCACGGACTTGCTGTTTAAAAATGATGTGTTTCCTCGTATTAAGAACAGGAAAGAACTGGAACAGGCCATTATTTTTCGATATAAAGAAGAACTCAAACATTTTAAAGATAATGAATTCTATCTGGAATATTATGTGGTCGATCAGTTTGAAGAGCAGGGGATAAAAAAGCAAAGGTTACAAATGGTCTTTTCCCCGAAAGAAACGGTCGATCGGTTTGTTTATATCTTTTCTCATCTGAAGTTTCCTGTTAGTTATTTAGTGCCGCGTCCTATGAGTCTTGTTCTGGCTTACAATAAAATGGTTGATGATCCAAAATCGGATTTATTATTGAATATTTCCTATGATTTTACTCAAATCTGTTATTTAAAATACGGACAACTGATCTATCTGCGGAATTTAGGCATTGGTTCCAGAAATCTGGAAGTGACCATTAAACAGGACGAAACGCGTAAAAGAAATACTGAAGAAAAAGTAGATGAGGGGAAAATTTCTGAACCTGAGTCCGGTGAAAGCCTGTTAAAAAGACGTTTAATGGAAAAATTAAAAGACCTAAAAGTTAAACAGAACCCGGTGTTACATACCTTTTTTGCAGAAATTTTGCGCTCCATCGCTTTTATTCAGGGCGAAGACAAACGAAATTTTGTCGAGCGGATATTATTAACGGGCTATGGCATTCAAAAGGAAAGTTTGATCCCCTACCTCAAATCAAGATTATCCATGCCTGTGTTTGTTTTGTATCCTGGCTTTATCGAAAACGCTCAGGAAGATGCGGTTAAATATGGCGAATACACGGCCGCATTTGGCGCAGTACTGGCCGATAAAAATTCGATTAATCTGATCCCCAAAGATTACGAAGAAAAGTTGATTTTGGCCCGGATTAACCGCTATGTTAATCTTTTTTGCATTGTGGGAGCGGTTACCTTTGGCTATTTAACTTTTTTACAATACCAGGCCATAACAGCAAAAGAAGCAGAACTCTCTGTGCTGGAAGCGCAGTACCATGAGCTAAATCCGTATGAACAATCTTACCTCAGTTTATTGAAACTTATTGGCGATGTCAAAAAAGAAAACCTGGAATTGCAAAACAAAATCAATAAAGACAAGCCGCCGATTCTGGAAATGATGCGACTATTTAGCAATTTGACGCCAAAGCCTATCCGACTGACAAGTTTTGTATTGCAACCGCTCCAGGCAGGCGGGAATATAGAAAACGAAAATGCGCCAGAAGATTTGCCAAAGTATGTCATTTCGCTCGCCGGAGAGATTAAAGGCGATCTGGTTACCGGAGATGTGGAGTTGATTAATTTTATTAATAGTCTGAATAATCTGAATATATTCAAGAGCATTAATCTGGAACAAAAAAATAAAGATATCCAGAATAAAAAGATTGAATTTAGTCTTACGTTGACATTTTAAATGAGGTGGGAATGACAAGAAAAAAATTTGCTATCAAATTAGGCATTATTGTGTTAGTTGTATTATTGTGGTATAATTTTGTTTATGTGGCTCAGATTAACCGGCTGACACTGCTGGATGTGGAGCTTTTGGAAGTCAGAAATAAAGTAAATATGGCTTCAAATGCCAAATCAAATCTGGAAAACATTAAAAAACGCTTTGAACAAGAACAAATTCAACTGGAGAAAGAAAAAGCTAAGTTTGTCAGACGTGAAAATCTGGGGCAGGTTACGGAACGTCTGCAAAGTCTGGCTGAAAAATATAATCTGAAACTGGTTGATTTTTCGCCAGGGTTTAAAGATTATTTTGAGCAAAAAGACAAAAAGATTATCCCCTTACCGCTTACCATCACCCTGGTTGGCCAATACCTGGCAATCGGTAAATATATTGAGCAGTGGCAAGAATTACCGTTTTACATTTTACCGCAATCCATAATTATGGAAAGATTGGACGAAAACGGTTATGATGTTCAGGCAGTAATTGATACAAAACTATATACCTGGAATGAGTAATATGGAAAAGATACAATTAACCAAAAGTCAGAAGATCTTGTTTATAATTCTGGGAATCGTTTTAGTCTATGCCGTGTTTGACTTTATAAAAAATAAAGAGACCTATCTTAGCTTTTATGCCGGCCAGAGCACAGAAATCCCTGCTGAGGAACAGGCCGCCGAGCAAGAAACGGATCAATTATTGAACGATCCGTTAAAGATTGACCTGACCTCCAGCTGGGGGGATGATCCCTTTTTAATTAAAAAGAAGGCGAAGAAGATTACAAAAAGTTCAAGGAAAATGGTAAAAGAACCGACTTTTGTTCTAAAAGGGATCAGCTTTAAACCGCGGGGTTCGGTTGCTCTGATTAATGATCGAATTGTAAAAGAGGGCGATGTGATCGAAGGCTATAAAGTTATTAAAATAGAAGAAAAAAGAGTCATCTTATGGGATGGCAAAAAGCGAAAAATCTTAAGATTGACTAATATTTAAGGGGAGAAGTTTAATGCGAAACCTTTGTGTAAAAATAGTCAGCGTCTTTCTTATCTTATTGCTATCCGTAAGCGCCAGCCTGGCGGTTAATATCGAAAAATTATTAGAACAACGCGTTTCGCCATCTTTTGAAGGCGTTATGCTAAAAGATGCTTTGCGTCTGTTTGCCAAACAAAACAGCTTTAATTATGTTTTTACCGGAGACGGAAAAGAAGTGGTGAATGTCCGTTTAACTAATGTTCCGATACGGACGGCGCTTGAATACATCTTAAAGCCCAATGGATACCACTATCTCATCAAAGATAATGTAATGATTATCAAGCCTTTAAAAGATGAGTATTACGGCGAGCTTCAGACAAAGATTTACCACCTTCAATATATCGACGCTCTTAAAATCAAAGCGACTGTGAGCAAGTTTTTATCCAAAAAAGGCAAGCTGGAAGCTCTAATAACTGAAAAAACTACCGCAAATGAGCCCGATCGTTCGAACGTTTTGATCGTTTCCGATCTTGAGGAGAATCTGGCCATTATCGATCAGATTATTCAGGAATTAGACGCGCCGCTCAAACAGGTGTTGATAGAAGTTCGTTTAATAGAAACCCTGATTGGAGATAACAAGCAACTGGGCTTAAAGTGGCCCACGTCGATCAGGGCCTCGGTAATGGGGGCTGAAACCACCGCTCCAATCACCAACCAAGGGCAACAAACTCAGGGCGGCGAACAAACCATTTTAGCCGGCTGGTACGAGTTACCTGAAACTCCGGATCAAATTCATCTGGGCGTGTTAACCATTGACAAGTTACAGGCCGCGCTAAATATGCTGGCAAGCGACAATCGTTCCAAGCTGATCTCTAATCCTAAGGTAACCACGGTCAATAATCAAAAAGCGATTATAAGAATTGGAACCACCGTACCTATTCCGGAAATTCAACGTAGCGTGGCAGGCGATCTGTATTCTTACAAAGAAAGAGACGTCAGCATGCGCCTTGAAGTTATCCCTACTGTGGGAAAAGACAATAAAATTACTTTAAAGCTCCATCCCGTTATGCAGGAAATTATTGGTTATGTGGGAACGGCAGAAGCGCCTCAACCAATTATCTCTGTGCGCGAGGTGGAAACAACGGTTGTAATAAACGACGGTGAAACGGTGGCCATTGGCGGGTTGGTAAAAGAGACCAAAAGCGAGCAGCAAGAGGGAATCTGGCTGTTGAGCAGCATTCCCATTTTAGGTTATTTGTTTAAGCACACCACCGTCAAAAAAGAAAAAAATGATTTATTGATATTTATAACAAGCAAAGTTCTGGAAGCGAAGTAGAGGGAGTTATGTCTGTTAATTTTGGTCAGGTTTTACGTTTTGCAGTAAGGCAAAATGCCTCAGATATTCATTTCAGCAGCGGCATGCAGCCGATCATTCGTCTGGTCGGCGAGTTGAAAAGAATCGATGCGCCTGTGATAACGTACGAGGAGTTGAAAAACTTTATCTTCGCTTACTTACGCCCTGAGCAAAAAGCCGCATTTGAAAAAAATCTGGAAATCGATTTTTCATTATCCATCGAGGGGATAAGTCGATTTCGTGTAAATGTGTTTAAACATTCCAATGGCCTTAGCGCCTCGCTCAGGATCATCCCTGAACAAATTCGCACGCTTAACGAACTATTGATGCCGCCGGTATTAAAGGAAATCGTCCGGCATCGAAAAGGTTTGATTCTGGTCACCGGTCCAACAGGATCCGGAAAATCGACCACGCTGGCTGCGATGATCGATGAAATAAATCGGAACCGGCGGGACCACATTATTACCCTCGAAGATCCAATCGAATACCTCCATCGCCCAAAGCTTTCGCTCATTCACCAACGAGAAGTAGGCGTGCACACGCAAAGCTTTGCGCAGGGGCTGCGCGCTGCCTTACGCGAGGACCCGGATGTTATTCTAGTAGGCGAAATGCGCGATATCGAAACGATTACCAACGCCCTGCACGCAGCCGAAACAGGTCATCTGGTTTTTTCGACGTTGCACACCAACTCGGCCAGCGAAACGGTCGATCGCATCATTAATGTCTTTCCCGGCGAGCAGCAACAGCAAATTCGCGTTATTCTGGCCGGGTCGCTTGTAGCCGTCATCTCACAGCGCCTGGTACGCCAGGCGCACCGGGCAGATCGGATCGCTCTGTTAGAAATCTTAATTGCCACCCCGGCCATTCGAAATTTGATTCGGGAGGGGAAAACGCATCAAATAGAATCGGCCATTCAAATGGGGGCAGAGTACGGCATGCGTACCTTTCAGAAAAGCCTGGATGAGCTGCGTCAAAGAAATTTGGTCCCGCCCGATATGATAAAAGTTGACTTTGCAAATTAAAGGAGGTCATGTGCAAAAATTTGTAGTTATATTGTTCGCTTTATTATTGGCGGTTTCCTGTACAACATCCACGCAAGACAATATGGCCACTTTACAGGGCAATGTTTTCTATCTCGATAAAAACAATGTTGTTCAGCCCATCGAAGGGGTTCTGGTGGTTGCCAAAGATTATTTTGTACAAACCAAAACCGACGCCGCCGGAGCCTATACTCTGGCGGTAGAATCTGCTAAAGATACCTTTGTCGTGGAACTCCAGTTCAGTAAGGTCGGTTTTTCAATGGAAACGATGAGTATTAAGGCCAAAACGGGCGCCACGATTACCGTGCCGGATATAGTTCTGCAACAAATAGGCTCCGATACATTGCTCACGCCCACCGATACCTTACGCAATAGCGGACCGGCCAGACACATTACCGTTCTAAATCAAACAACCGATCATATTTACATTAAAAGTTCCGGGTTGAATGAATCGGCTGTACTCAACTTTACCGTTACAGACGCCAATGGCATCCGGGTTGACGCCGAGCATCGCGTGCTGGTTAGGTTCTATATCCTGAACGGACCGGGCGGGGGAGAGTATGTCTTTCCGGATACCATGACCACCAGAGAGGGCTATGTGTACACGGTGCTGAACAGCGGAACCATGGCCGGAGCGGTTCAAATTGTGGCCGAGGCGCAGGTTGACGGCGAAACCATCCACTCCAAGCCCATTCGGGTGGCCATTCATGGCGGCCTGCCCGATGAAAATCACTTTAGCGTTGTACCCAGTATTGCCAATATAGCCGGACGCGTTCATTTTGGTATTATTGATCAAATAACAGCTTATGTGGGCGATAAATTCAGCAATCCGGTTGCCCCGGGCACGGTTGTGTACTTTAAAAGCGACTACTGTATTATAGAAGGTTCCGCTGTGACCAATGAAATGGGAGAGGCTACGGTTCGCCTGATAAGCGCCGCACCATTACCTCCTGAACCGCTGGTCAATCCCTTTGCCACCATTACCGCTTATACCTACAGCGATACATTGGGACAAAAATCTATTGAAGCCAGCACAAAGGTTCTGCTGACAGATGCGGCGGCGCCCATCGAAGTGGAGCCGACTTCTTTCACTTATACCGATTTAAATCAACCCATACAGTTTAATTACAAAGTGCACGATGTATGGGGCTTGCCCTTAGTGGCGCAAACTTCCATCAAGGTGCAGGCTACCGCCGGAACTTTATATGGCGATGTGGATGTGGAGCTAAGGGATTCTCAAACTGCCGGACCCGGCATAACCGAATTTAGTTTTACCTGGGCCCCAGGCGATAGTCTGGCCGATCCTCAGGTATATATTAATATTATCGTCGATTCGCCTCCGGAAGGCAACGGCTACACTTCTACTTCCATTATAGGCAATAAAACCTCGCAATAAAATTCGTAAATCAGACTGTTTCGTTTCACGAGGCGGAGCAGTCTGATTTTTTTAAATTAAGTTAGTTCGCTTAAATTACTAATCTTGTAATATTGATTGTTAAGTCATTAAATTACAATTGAATAGATCATATCATTCGATAATTTAAATTTGTTAAATTTTTTGTTGAGAATAAGAAATTTCTATTGTAAATTGATATAGCTTCAAAGCTTCTGAAGTGCAAACATATCCACCAACATTGAGGAGGTCTCTTATGAGAGTATTTGTTACCATTTTCGCCTCTCTCCTTTTGCTATCAACCATGGTTATGGCAGAGTGGAGAGTTGATGTGGCCTTTGGCCCCACCGGCGAATCCGGGCAATTTGCCGCGGTTGATAGCGATGGGAAACTGTGGGTTACGGACTACGGTACGCCAGGCACCGCCAGTGTTCGCGTTTTTAATGCGGACACAACCGAGGCGGCGTTCAGCCCGATTACTTCCGGGCTGGATGAAACCGGTGCGTCCGTAAGTATCCTTTACCCCGGAGGCGTGGCTGTATTTGGCGATACGATTTATGTGATCAGCTACAGCAACCAGCTGGTAATGCGCTTTTTGAAAGACGGAACGGCGCTGACTGGCTGGAAGCTGAGTTTTTCGCCCGGCGATCTGGATATCGACGCCAACGGTCATGTGTTTATCGCTCATAAAGTAGAAGCGATGTTCTCCGTTTTCGATATTAACGGCAACGAGCTGAAAGGTTCGCCCTTTGGCGTTACCGGCTGGCATATTAACCGGGGCATCGGCGTTACCGCGGATGGCTCAAAAGTCTTTTTAGCCGATGAGAGTTCAGATGTTATTGCTTACTGGAAGGGAAGCTTTATAGGAACAGACTCCTGCCATTTTGAAAAGCAGACCGATTTTATGACCGGCCTGAGCGATCCATCTGCCTGTGAAATTGACCCCGACGGAAATATATGGATTTCCAATACCGGCAACAATGAGGTGTTGGTGGCCGATACGAGCGGCAACGTGTTGCAAACCGTTAGCGGCCTTCAAAGCCCCAGAGGCGCGGCTTTTGACTGGGCCAACAATACGGCATACATTATCCATTTTACTTCGGCCGTTAAAATGGTTACCAGACTTAAAAACATTCCCGAGGTAACCATTGCCGATATTCAAACAACGGCCGATGGCCAGGCGGGACCTTCTCCTTACGTCGGGCAGGTTGTCAAAACATCCGGCATTGTTACGGCCGTTACCGGCAGCGGATATTACCTGCAGGATGCCCAGGCTGCATGGAGCGGAATTTATGTTTATGATAAAAATAACAAACCGGCTATGGGCGATGAGGTTGCGCTGGAAGCTGAAGTTGCCGAGTATTATAATTTAACCGAACTCAAAAATGTAGATGCTTTCACCATTGTCAGTTCCGGCAATACCATGGATCCGCTCGTTGTGGCCACCGGTGATGTTTCGCAGGAGATGTACGAAGGCGTGCTGGTGCAGGTCAAAGACGCCACCTGTACCGATGAAGACCTTGGCTATGGCGAATGGCAGGTGGACGATGGTAGCGGCCCGGCCAGAATAGACGACGCAATTTACACCTTTTCGCCGGATTCTGGCGTTAAGTACGATGTAACCGGCGTTGTGACCTACAGCTACGGCAAGTACAAAATTTTACCGCGCGATGAAAATGACATCGTTGCGCTTACGCTTCCGCCGGTTACTCCGGTTGATTACTGGAAAGTGCGCTTCCATTTTGGGCCAAAGAACGAATCCGGCCAATTTGCCGCCCTGGATTACGAAGGCAAATTGTGGGTGACCGATTACGGCGCACCGGGCACCTCTCAGGTACTGGTGTTCAATCCGGACAGCACCATGGCTGATTTCAGCCCCATCACCAAAGGTCTGGATGAAAACGGCGTCGAAGTAGGCATTGCCAACCCCGGCGGCGTTGCCTATTACGACAGCATTATCTATGTGATCAGTTACGGAAATAAAAAAGTACTCCGCTATAAAACGGATGGAACGCCCTTGAACGGCTGGGCGCTCAACTTTTCGCCGGGCGATCTGGATATCGATCAAAACGGTTATGTTTACATCGCCCACAAGGTGGAAGCCATGTTCTCGGTGTTCGATATTAACGGAAATGAGCTAAAGGGTTCGCCGTTTGGCGCCACCGGCTGGCATATTAATCGGGGCATTAGCGTAACCAAAGACGGCTCCAAAGTATTTCTGGCCGATGAATCCAGCGATGTCATTGCCATGTGGGAAGGCGGCATTGTCGGAACGGATTCTTGCTATTATGCCAAAGGTACGGATTTTATGACCGGTTTAAGCAATCCTTCGGCCTGCGAAATCGACGCGGCAGATCGCATGTGGATATCAAATACATCGGCCAATGAAATCATTATAGCCGATTTGAACGGCAATGTAAAACAAACCATTACCGTTGAAAGACCGCGCGGCGTGGCCGTTGATTACGATGAAGAAGTGGCCTACGTAATTCATTTTACCGGCCTGCACAAAATGGTTTCTAAATTAACGCCCGGTGTGCCCAATACGCCGATTGCAGACGTTAAAGTGGACGCCGACGGAGATTTTGTCCCGGATCACCTTGGCGAAACCTTTGAGGTGCAGGGCATCGTTACTTCGGTGAACTACAGCGGCTCAGGCTCGCAATATTATATCCAGGATACGACCGCCGGCATCAACCTCTATTCCGGCTCCACTCGCTGGAATCTGAATATCGGCGATGAAGTGCTGGTTAAGGGCAGCCTGATGCAATACAAAGGTTTGACCGAAATCGGTCCGACCGATATCTGGGTGCAAAGTACCGGTAATGTGGTTGAGCCCCTTAAAATCAAAATTGCCGATATGGGCGAACAATACGAAGGCATGCTGGTGCGGCTGGACAGCATCTGGATGGTTGATCCTTCTCGCTGGCCCGATGAAGGCAGCAACGGCTCGGTTTATGTGACCGATGGCAGCGATACGACTTACATTTTTATTGATCGCGATACGGATCTCGACGGCTGGTTCCCACCGCAATCTTTGATGAACGTTGTGGGAATTCACGATCAGTACACTTCCAAAACACCACCGGATAACGGCTATTCCATCCGCGGTCGTTTACGCAGCGATTTCGAAGACCTGGTGGTACAGCTTTCGGCTTATATGATCGATTTTGGCTCTGTGGCTATAAACGGACAAAATACCATGTCGTTGTTCATTAAGAACATCAGCGACAGTGATTTTACGCTGGATTCTTTAACCTTTACCTCGCCTTACTTCAAATCTTCGCTGATGAGCGATACCACCATTGCAGCCGGCGATTCGCTTGAAATTCCGGTGACGTTTATGCCCATGGCAGAAGAAGAAGTGATGGATGTGCTGAGCATTCACCTGAATTTTGGCACCTACAAGGTGGAACTTAAAGGTAGCGGTTATGAGCTGTTCCCGCTGGTATGGCGCATTCACGCCGACTCTGCTAACGCTTCCTGGTTCTATCAGAAAGACTTGGCAGAAAATATGGTGCGCGGCATGGCTTACAACCGCCTGAATAATCATCTGTACGTGGTCAGCCGTGTAGGCGGCGTATTTGTGTACATTCTGGATGCGGCCACAGGGGACACCATCGGCACGCTGAACACCGAAGGCATTGGCGGAGGAACGTATCCGATTAACACCATTGCCTGCACCAAAGACGGACAAATCATCGTTAGCAATCTGGCTGCCTGGGGCGGACAAATCGCACGACTTTATTACTACAAAAATGAAAAAGCCGCGCCGCAGATGATTTTTGACGGCACCTTTGACGACCTGGGCGGTCGCGTGGGCGATGTGGTTGCCGTTTCCGGAACGGGTAAAAATCTGACGGTTTACTGGTCTGGTTCTAACAACGAAAAAATCCATACACTGGTTACCACCGATGGCGAAACCTGGAGTCGAGGAGACGATATTCCGCTGTCAGAACCTGGCGCAGGTCGCTTTGGCATCGCTCCGGTTGACGACGCGGGCAATTACCTGTTCATTAACGGCACAACCCCGCCGCGTTACATTAAACGTGACGGAACCGTGCTCTACACCTTTGACACCGATGTCATTCCTTCCGGCACCAGCATTAATTACTTTGAAGTAAAGGTTCCGGGCGATAACGTACGGCGTTTTATTGGCATCACCAATGCTCTCAGCTCCGGAACAACCGTCATCGAATTGCTTGGCGAGCCGGGAGACAATTTGTGCGCCGATTTTAACATGCTTGAAGCGCCCACAGAAGATTACGCCACCAATGTGAATTTAAATGGCACCGGATTGGCCGTTTACAACAGCGTGGATAACATGCTCATCGAATTGATCACCAACAATGGTATTTCGGCTTACAGTTTTGATGTGGTTGTACCCGATGCCATTAAAGACGTGCGTATGATTGTCGAATTGAACGAAGGATTTGAAACCACGCCAGAAGGCCAGATACCGGACGGCTGGCTGACCTTTGCCGATAGCGTTGAAGTAGGCGATCCGACGCCGGCCTGGCGCGTGAGCGATTACAATCCGTTTGAAGGCGAAAAGAACGCCTATATGCCCAATTACAACACCAAATCACGTTGCTGGCTGGTTACTCCGGCTATCAGCCTGAATACCGATCTCAAATACTTTACCTTTATGGCAAAGGACGACTGGAACAACGCGGCCAACGACTTTGGCTCAGAATTAAACATTCTGGTCTCTACCGCATCGCAAGATAATCCGGAAGATTTTGTGCTGGTGGAAAGCTATCCGGAAAGCGAATTCTATGATTCCTGGCAGATGAAATCCATCGACCTGAGCCAGTTCCAGGGCGACTATGTTTACATTGCCTTTATGGTTAAAAACTTCGGCGATCCGAATAATCCCAATGTGGGCGGCGACAACTGGCAGATTGATAATGTGACGCTTACCGATACGCTCACGGCCATTGCCTCGAACAGCGATAAACTTCCGGTTCGCTATGAGCTGAGCCAGAACTACCCGAACCCCTTCAATCCTACTACCAGGATCGATCTGGCTTTGCCAAAGGCAGAAAAAGTTGAAGTCGAAGTATTCAACACCCTGGGGCAGAAGGTTAAAAAAGTATTTGATGGCGAACTGCCGGCAGGTATCCATCGCTTTGAAATTGATGGTACCGGCCTGGCTTCCGGCGTTTATTTCTATCGCGTTAAAGCCGGTAAATTCGTCGCCACCAAAAAGATGGTCTTAATGAAATAATCGAACTCGAATTAATCTCATTCCTCTTATGCCGGTGCGAGTTTTTCGCACCGGCATATTTTTAATCTTTTTTTTCAGATGACAGGAGTGTTGGCGCAAGTGATTCGATTCGGAACGGATGGCTGGAGAGCGGTGTTGGCCAGAGAATTTACCTTTGATAATGTGGGTCGCGTGGCTGACGCCTTTAGTCGTTTTTTGATTGAGACTTCGGAACGCTTAAACGGCGTGGTCGTCTCTTTTGATACGCGTTTTCTATCGGAGCGCTTCGCGCGCTATTTTGCGGAAGTTGTTGCCAGTTACGATATTCCTGTGGCATTGAGCAAAAAATTTACCCCCACTCCGGCGCTTTCGTTTGCCGTTAAACAGTTGAAGTTCAATGCCGGCGTAATGATCACCGCCAGCCACAATCCTTATTTTTACAATGGCATCAAGTTTAAGGCTGCATACGGCGGGCCGGTGCTTAACGATTTTACGCAGCAGATCGAAAAACGCCTGGATGCTCGTTCGCCGAAAATCGATCCGTTGCGCGTTAAAAAGAATTTGCAGGAAGTTGACATTGTTGGAGATTATTTTCGGCAGATAAAAACCTTGCTTAATCCGCAGTCGCTTGCTTCTTTTAAAAAGAAGATGGCGTACGACGCCATGTTTGGCTGCGGCATGGGATTTTTGTCCCATTTTTTTGAGGCCTTCAATTTACAGGCGCAAATCCTGCATGGCGAAGAAAATCCGCTTTTTAACCGTACGCCGCCGGAGCCGGTGGCCCGCAATCTGAGCGAACTAAGTCGGCTGATCGCCCGGGGACCTTTTGCAATAGGCCTGGCCACCGACGGCGACGCCGATCGTTGCGCATTGCTGGATGAAAAGGGGCAGTTTGTCCAGCTCCATGATTTGTTGCCGTTGTTAGCAGAGTATCTCTTCAAAATCCGTGGATGGGATGGCAATATTGTGCGCACCACATCCATGCACCACACCATCGATCGTTTAATGGCCCGCTATGGAAAGTCGAGCGTTGAAGTGCCGGTGGGCTTTAAAAATGTGTGTGAAGTCATGTTAAAACAAGAAATTCTGATCGGCGCCGAAGAGAGCGGCGGATTTGGATTCGGGAAACATCTGCCGGAACGGGACGGCATTTTGACGCTGTTATTGGCGCTTGAAATGTTGGGATATTATCAGGCCCCCATTTCTGCGCTGGTGAACGATTTGCGTCAGAGATTTGGCCCGTTTCACTATTTGCGCAAAGATTTTTACGGGGAACCGGAACTGCTAAAGGCTAACTTACTACGCTTAAGGACGCAACCGCCGCAACGCGTGGCCGGCATGCCAGTTGAAAAGGTTGCGCTGAAAGACGGATTAAAACTCTATCTGGAGAACGGAACCTGGGCGCTTTTCAGAGTATCGCAAACCGAACCGCTGGCCCGTATTTATGTGGGCGGAGCGGAGCTTGATGCGGTGAAAAAGGCGCTCGACTGGGGCGTTGCGCAAATGACTCAAAAACAAGCAGGAAAAAGGATAACTCAGGAAAGGACGGAAGCGTGAAGCGTTACGGAGCGTTTTCGGAAGATAAAAAGGAATTTGTCATCAAACGGCCCGATACGCCGCTGCCATGGGTTAACTACATTTCAAACGGCCGATACAATGGTTTGATTTCCAATACGGGCGGAGGCTTTAGCTTTTACCTCTCTCCGCGCGATAGCCGGATAACGCGCTGGCGCTACAATGCTTTGCCCGTCGATCGCCCCGGACGCTACCTTTACATTCGGGACGAAGAGGACGGCCATTACTGGTCGCCCACCTGGCAACCCACTGAAACGGCGCTTGATTTTTATGAATGCCGACATGGCGTGTATTACACAACCATCCAATCGGAATACCGAAAGTTGAGGCACGAAATCACCTATTTTGTGCCGTTGGACGACGACCTGGAAATTTGGCGCGTACGGCTGGAAAACAAAAACGACAGAACGATAAAATTAAACCTGTTTGCCTTTGTGGAGCTCTGTTTGGGGCATGCGCTGGTGGACTTAATCAATCAGCCCAACGACCAGCATTTTAACGAAGTGTTTTTCAATCGTCAAAAACAAATATTGTTTGCTTCAAAAAGATACTGGGTGCGTTACCAGGGCGCCACGGTCAAACAGGCCAATGAGGCGTGGGATCGCTATGTGTTTATGGCTTCATCTTTGCCGGTTATCGGCTGGGATGGCAGCAAAAACAGCTTTATCGGGCGCTGGCGTTCGGAGAGCAACCCGCTGGCTGTGGAACGGGGAGCCTGCGCCAATTCCGAAATAACGGCTGGCGATGCTGTGGGCGTTTTACAGATGAATGTGAATCTGGCGCCCGGTCAGTCGGCGGACTTTGCCGTTTTGCTGGGCGTTGTAGCGCGCCACAATTTTGAACAGGACGGCGTTGCCATCGTGCAAAAATATCGCGACATGGAGATGGTTGACGCCGAGCTTAAACGTTTAAAAGCGTACTGGCAGGAATATCTTTCACATGTGCAGGCGCAAACGCCCGATGAAGATATGAACGCCATGCTGAACGTCTGGAATCAGTACCAGACTTCGGTAACCTTTCGCTTTTCGCGGGATGCCTCTTACTACCATGGAGGGCTGCTCTTTGGTCGCGGCTTTCGCGACTCCTGTCAGGACATCATGGGGCCGGTAATACCCCGGCCGCAGTGGGTAAAAGAGCGTATTGTCGAAATGAGCCAGTACCAGTTTGCCGATGGCAGCGTCTTCCATCTTTACCATCCGCTTTCCGGAAGCGGCGAAAAAACCGGCCATTCCGATACGCCCCTGTGGCTACCCCTGGCCATTATGACCTATTTAAAAGAAAGCGGTGATTTCGATTTCCTTAAACAAAAAACGCCTTTTTACGATGAGGGGCAGGCTTCCATACTCGAACATCTGTTCAGGGCCATTGACTTTTCGCTGGGCCAGTTAACGGATCGCTATTTACCCCGCTTTGGTCCCGGCGACTGGAACGACACGCTGGACTATCTGGGGCGAAAGGGAAAGGGAGAGAGCGTGTGGGTGGCCATGTTTCTGGCTTACATCTTAAAAGAAACGGTTGAACTGTGCGCTTATCTGAAATTGAACGCTGAAAAAGATCGTTATGCGAAGGAGTACCAAAAGGTAAAAGAAAGCATCAATAAATACGCCTGGGATGGCGACTGGTACATTCGCGGAACCAATGATCGCGGAGAAGTTATCGGTTCCGCGCAGAATGAAGAGGGTAAAATCTTTTTAAACACTCAAACCTGGGCGGTGATCAGCGGCGTGGCCGAAGGCGAAAGGGCGCAAAAGTGCATGGCCGCCGTGCAAAAATATCTGGATACGCCCAAAGGGCCTAAAATTTTACATCCGGCCTACACCAAAATCGATCCTGAAATAGGTCTGGCCACGCGCTGCGTTCCCGGTAAAAAAGAGAACGGGGCCGTGTTCAACCATCCCGTGAGCTGGGCCGTTTTGGCCGAGTGCCTGCTGGGGCGCGCCGAGCGGGCCTATAACATCTACAAACGCGCCCTGCCCATGAACCCCGTGGTGGATATCGATCGTTATGAAGTGGAACCCTATGTGTACGCCGAATATGTGACCAGCCCCGATCATCCCACGTTTGGCCAGGCCAGCCACTCCTGGTTAACCGGATCGGCCGTCTGGATGTTGCGCGACGCCGTCGATTACATTTTAGGCGTGCGGCCCACCTATCGGGGATTGTTGATCGATCCATGTGTTCCGGCAGACTGGAAAGAGTTTAAGATCAAAAGAAAATTCAGAGGGAAAACCTATAGAATAGAAGTGGAAAATCCTTCTGGCAAAAACAAAGGCGTGGCGCAGATTGAAGTGAATGGCCATTCCATTGCGGGTAATTTAATCGACCTAAAAAATGATCAAATCGTCCGATGGCTAAATGACGATCCTGTTGTTTGCGTAAAGGTGGTAATGGGGGCGTAACGATGGAAGAGAAAAAAACGACGGTGTTAAATCAATTAAAAGGCGGTTTGATCGTTTCCTGCCAATCCGAGCCCCCGGAGCCCTTTGCCAGGCCCTCGCTGATTCTGGCCATGGCGCGCGCGGCGTTGATGGGCGGCGCGGTGGGAATTAGGGCCAACCTGCCGCGAAATGTGCGCCATCTGGTAAAAAAGCTCGATGTGCCGATCATCGCCCTGTACAAAAAGAAACATGAAAACAGCGATGTATTTATTACGCCAACCATCAGAGAGTTGAAAGCGCTCATCAAAAGCGGGGCACCCGTTATTGCGTTGGACGCCACGCAAAGAGAACGTCCGGGCGGCGAGCGGCTGGAAGATTTGATCCATTTTGGCCGAATGCATTCTAACTGTTTGCTGATGGCCGATGTTTCTACCGTGCACGAAGGCGTGGAAGCCGCGCGCCTGGGGTTTGATTTGATCGGTACCACGCTGGCCGGTTATACCGACTACACCGCACACCGTTTCGATCCGCAAGAACCGGATTTCAATCTTTTAAAAGAACTGGTCGGAGAGGTTGGCGATCAAACGCCGGTGATCGCCGAAGGACGAATCTGGCAGCCGGAGCAAGCTAAACAGTGCCTGGATTTGGGCGCCTTTGCCGTGGTGGTAGGCACGGCAATCACTCGTCCGTGGGTGTTAACAGCGCGCTTTGTTCAGGCCTTGCGCGTTTAACTGTTTTTTAACGCCGGCTCCTCAGATTGCAGATCAAATTTCTTTAAATAAAAATTTAGTGTGGTGCGCGGAATGCCCAGCATTCTGGCTGCCGAACTGCGATTGCAATTGCATTTCTTTAATGCCTGGATGACCAGCTGTTTCTGGCTTTCCTGCAGCAAATTGGTTCCTTTCGATGGATTTAAGTGCAAGGAAAAAAACGCGTTCTTTTCCGGCGAGTGGTCGTTGCTAAAAGGGGTAAACGCTTTTTGTAGTTCCCGAAAGCTTAGCGTCTCTTCTTCGGTTAAAATCATGACGCGTTCCAGTAAGTTTTTGAGTTCCCGGATATTGCCTTTCCAGGGGGCGTTGATCAGGTAGTCTGCCGCGTCATCGGCGATTTGTTTTACATTTTTATTAAAGCGTTTGTTGAATTCTTCAATAAAAAGTTTGCTGAGAGGTAAAATGTCTTCCTTTCGTTCTCGCAGGGGCGGCAGTTTGATGGAGGCCACGTTTAAGCGATAATACAGGTCGCTACGAAAATTCTTCTCTTCGATCATTTTTTCCAGGTCCACATTGGTGGCCGCGATAATGCGCGTATTTACTTTTTGAGGTTCCACCGAGCCGATGCGCAAAAATTCCTGCCGCTCGATGATGTAGAGCAATTTGGCCTGCAGGTCGGGCGTAAGTTCGCCGATTTCATCCAGAAATAAGGTGCCTTCATTGGCTCGTTCAATCAGTCCGACTTTTCCGTTGGTGTGCGCCCCGGTAAAGGCGCCTTTTTCGTAACCAAACAATTCACTTTCCATTAAATTAGCCGGAATGGTGCAGCAATTGATGGCTAAAAAGGGATTGTTAAAGCGGTTGCTCTGGTAATGGATGAACTCCGCCAGCACATTTTTACCGGTTCCGGTCTCTCCGGTAATCAATATGGTGCAATCGGTCTGGGCGTACTTTTCGGCTATTTGCAAGATTTCTTTCATTACCGGCGATTCTGCCACCATTTTTCTGGGGCCTCTTTCCTGAAAGATAGAGTTTTTCAAAAGCTCCACCTCTTTGCGCAAACGGATGGTATCCAGCGCTCTTTGAACGGTAAAGCGAATAACCTCCGGATTCTGGTCCTTCTGGATGAAATCAAACGCGCCGGCCTTCATGGCTCGCACGGCCGTTTCCACATTGCCAAAGGCAGTAATAAAAATATAGATGGCGTCGGCGCTCGTATTTTTCAAATGTTCCAGTAATTGAATGCCATCCATATCGCCCAGCCGGTAATCAAGGATGAATAAGTCAAAGGATTTTGTTTCCGTTTTTTTTAGCGCTTCGTAACCGGAGTTTGAAACCTCTATTTCGCGTTCAGAGGTGGTTAAAATTCTTTTTAAAGATTGCGCTACCGTATGCTCGTCATCCACAATGTGTATCTGAAATTTCATTGATTTCTCCGAAGTTATGCTCTTTTAAAATATAAGATAAAGCTTGTTCCTTTTCCAACTTTACTATTCACTTTATATTTGATCTTGTGTTGCGTCAATATTTTTTGAACAATCGAAAGCCCCAGGCCGGTGCCGGAATCAAATTGCGTGTAGAACGGATCGAATATGCGGTCCATATCCTGGGGCGGAATACCGCAACCGTTGTCTATAATGGCAATCTCGGTACGACCGTTTTTACACACGCCGCGGATGGTTAATTCGCCATGTTCGTCCATCGCTTTAAATGCATTCATGATTAGATTAACGAAAACCTGTTCGATCTGATGCGGGTCGGCTTTCACTGTAAAACAATCGCCAACGAACTCCTGTTTTATTTTAATATGCGCTTTTTCAAATTTCTTGCGCACCAGAATAAGGCACTGATCGATAACCTGAATCAGATCGATACGCTTGAGTTCCGGAAGATGGGGAGTGGCATAATCCAGAATGGCCGAAACGATTTTATGAATTTTATTCAGACTTTCCAGCAGTTCAGGATAAATTTCTGTAAAATCTTTGTGATCTGATAGCCGATCGCGTAAATAATCAAGATTATTGGAAATGGCAAAAAGCGGGTTGCGTAGCTCGTGGGCAATCCCGGCCGACAATTCGCCTAATACCAGCATTTTTTCCATCTGCAAGCTGTAGGTTTCCAGTTTTTTTCGCAGGCGCAAATCTCTCAGGTAAAAAAAGCTGATGGTTTTTTCCTGGGTTAGTTTGATGTTGCTGATCTCAAAAACTTCTACCGGAATTCGGTTATCCTTATCTAAAATGATATTGGCTTCGTAATGTTTTGTGTCTCTGGGTAAATCAGAGGTGTCGGTCAACGGCTTAATAGACTTTTTATCAATCAGGTCTGAAATACGCAATCCTTTAAAACTGACCTTACTGTTATTGAACAATTGATGAAAGCGCTTATTGGTTTCGATGATTTCGCCGTGTTGGTTGCCGATGGCGATTGCTTCCAGAGAATTTTCGATGAGCGAGCGATATTTTTTTTCTGAAAGCTGCAAATCCGTTAAATAGGAGGAGATGGACTGGCGCATACGCTCGAAAGTTTTAAAAAGCTTTTGAATTTCCAGACTTCCGTGCGAAAAGGGCTGTAGGGTGAACTGGTAATCCTGGGTTTCTATGCGTTCTGCAGCCTCCGTTAACCCTTCGATGGGGCGGATAATCGTCTTACGCAATCCTAAATAGAGAATAACGGACAGAATAATGATGGAAATAAAGGATGAAAAGATCATAAACTTTAAATTATCCGCTCGCGCCTTCTGGTAATAATCGGCAGAGAGCAGAATACTGATCCCTCCGCGCAGGTCGCCTTCATGGTAGCCCTGCTCTGAATGGCAGCTCAGACACGACTTTTTAGTGTAAAGGGGAGCAAAGTAACGGAAATAGAGTTTGTTGTTTTTTGTTTCAAACGTAAAAAATTCTTTTTGCTCTTTTTGGGTTTCTAAAAAGTTAAGGGCGTTTAATTCAAAATCATCCGGTTTATTCGCCGGATTAATGTATTTTTTACTGGACATGTGAAAGGAAGCGTCGCCCAGAAAATGTTTGCTCATTTCGCTCAATTCGCGGGTAATTAACGCTGGATTTTTTAAAACAAGTGTATCTCCGTTTTGCGTTAATAATATCGGATGGGCTAAAAAGGGATTAATCTGCGTATTTTCCTTTTTTTTGACCAGCACACCTTCATATTCGGACGCCCAGCTTCGAACGGCGACGACCATTCGGTAGAGCGTCCGGGCGTTGTTTAAAAGAGTGTTCTCTATTTGCTTATTATAACGAAGAGTTAACACGCTAAAAATAACAGATAAAAACAGAGTTGTAGTTAAACCGATAATTAAAATGATTTTGCGTGTCAGGTTCATGTGTTTTTCCTCCATAAATAATTTGAGTTTATTTTTTAAATAATTCAAATATTTTTCCGCACAGTGACCGTATACCGTCAGATGACCGTAGGCTGTCGGATGTTTTTACTCAAAGAACACGGAATATCATTATTAACTTTAAAAAAAACAATGAAACGAAGACGCTTGATAATTTTGGCACGTAATTTGTCTTATTAAAAGCGTAAAATTTTTCACAAAATCATGTAATTAAACCAAAAGATGGAGGCGTTATGAAACGTTTTACACTTTTAATTCTAACAATCTTCTTAATGGTAGGATTGCTTTTTTCAGCGGATTTTAAAGTAAATGGCGTTTACACCGCCTGGGGACAGTCTCAGCATAATTTTTTGCTCGGTAAAATCAAGTACAATGATAACTATGTTGTACAAATGCTTCGGTTTAAAGTACAGGCTGCCGTAAACGATAATTTACGTCTTATTACGCGTTTTGATATGGCCCAGGGCTGGTGGGGCGTTGACAATGCTTTACGCAGTGTACAAAGAACAGGTACGGCCGGGGGAAGTGCCTTGTTCGATTTTAAAGATACCAATTTTCTCTTCCATGTTGATCAGGCTTACATTGAGTTCGATTTACCGCAAAAGCCACTAACTTTTCGTGTCGGGCGCATGTGGTATGGTTTGGGTAATAAGCTCATGGTTGACAATAACTACGACGGCGTTCAGCTGGATGTAAAAAATGTGGTAGGCAAAAAACTTACCTTAAGCTGGGCTAAAGTATCGGAAGGCGTTGACGGAATTAGCGATAAAGAGGTGTTGGCTCAGGATTCACGCGGTTTCACGGATGGCCGCGACGCTCATCTTTTTACATTAAACTTGAACAATGAGTTTAAATGTATTAATTATAATGTGTACGGTTTGTATTACAATGATGCCAGTGTTTCGGATATGAACGCCTACGTGCCCGATCATCTGCAATTTTTCAAAACACGTTTTTCACCGCAAATTACGCAATTGACCGCTGTTGGTATTTCCGGAACCATCAAAAAAGGTAAAGTTACCGCGGATTTTGAGGCGGATTATTTAATGGGTAAAGACGACATCAAAAACGACATTTACGGCGCCAAACAAATGTGGGATAAAAATAACGGCGATTTGAGCGGTTACAACCTTTATTTGAAGATGACCCACGCCACCACCGACAAATTATCTCTGGGCGGTGTTGTAGGAATGGGTTCTGGCGACGATGATTTAAGCGGCGGTAAGGGCAATGTTAACAAACTGCGCACGTCCGGTTTCTTCTACATTACCGAAATCTGGGAAGATTCCATTATGCCCGATGAAGAAGGCATTACGCCTCAGGGACTGGGCGCGCCCAATGTACGCGCCTATCGTGAGCTGGAGAATACCACTATTGTTCAGGTTAACGCCACTTATAAACCCGTGAAAAAACTGACCACCTTTGTTTCTTACAGCTATATCCGCTCCACCCAGCCGGTTCATGCATGGAGGGGCGACGACAATGGGGACTGGATTATCGATCAGAACAAATCGGCCAATGATCTTGGGCAGGAAGTAGATTTCCGCTGCAGTTACAAAATTTACGATGAACTGGATTTTACCATTCGCGGTGGTTATTTTATACCAGGAACGGCCGCCGGCTATTTGATCAACGGCAACGATGATTTTACGGATCCTGTTTGGGAACTCAAATCGACCATTACTTACAAATTTTAAAAAACGGGGCTATTTATAGCCCCCTTTTCCACTAACAAAAAGGGGAGTGAATGATGAACAATAAGTTAGGTAAAATACTTTTGGCTTTGGCGCTGGGAGTCTTTGTGCTGTCAGCCTGGCAAATCCAGGCGGGCGATGGCAAGGCCCAGGGGCAAAAACATCCGGAGTTGGATTATTCGATTTCCTGTACGGAGTGCCATGAGGAAGTAACGCCTGAGATTGTTGCCGAATGGAAGAGCTCAAAACATGGGATGATGAATTTTGGTTGTTATATGTGTCATGGCGATGGCCAGGTGGAGTTTAAAGCCAAACCGGATACGGAGGGCTGCTTAAGCTGCCACACGGGCAGTCCGGTTGACGCCTCTAAAGGCGGCAATTTACAATGCTTTACCTGCCATCAGGGACATACTTTAAAATTTCATCAATAGTCAGTGATTACAACAATGGAGGAAAAAATGGGCGTAACCCGAAGAGAATTTATAAAAACCAGCGCTGCGGCAGCTGCTGCCGCCAGTATTGGTACAGCCCTTTTACCCGGCGGTATTAAACCGCTATTTGCGGATAGCGGCATGCAATGGCATAAATCGGTGTGTCGTTTTTGTGGCGTTGGATGCGGCGTTATGGTGGGCGTAAAAAATGGTAAAGTGGTGGCCGTTAGAGGCGACAAATTCAACACCATTAACAAAGGGCACCTTTGCATAAAAGGGTTTTATCTGCATAAAGTTATTTACTCCAAAACCCGTCTTACCCATCCCATGATCAAAAAGAACGGCAAATTCGAAAAAGTTAGCTGGGACGAAGCGCTGGATTATGTGGCCAAAAAATTCAATGAAATACGCAAGCAACACGGCCCGGATGCCCTGGCCTTTTACGGTTCCGGTCAGGCAGAAACCGAAGAGACCTACATGGCCAATAAGCTATTTAAAGGCTGCATAGGAACCAATAATATGGAAGGTAACCCGCGCCTGTGTATGGCCAGCGCCGTCGGAGGATATTTAACATCGTTGGGCCTGGATGAACCTTCCGGCACCTATGATGATATTGAGAAAGCAGAGTTGTTTTTGCTGATCGGCTCCAATACGGCAGAGGCCCATCCCATACTTTTTGAGCGGATTGTGCGTCACAAAGCGAAAAATCCCAATGTAAAAATCGTGATTATCGATCCCAGAACAACGCCTACCGATCAGGTGGCAGACCTTCATCTTTTCCCCAAGCCGGGCTGGGATCTCGCCATTTTGCATGCCATGGCCAGAATTATCATCAAAGAAGGTTATGCAGACGAACAATTCATTAAAGATAATGTAGTCATTAAAGGTAATGACAAAAAGAACATGACCTTTGAGCAGTACAAACAATTCCTGGAAAAATATACGCCAGAATATGCCTCTAAAATAAGCGGTGTGCCAGCGGAAGACATTGTAAAAGCGGCTCGCCTGTTCGGGCAGGCTAAAACGGCCATGAGCATGTGGACCATGGGAATTAACCAGCGTACGCGCGGCGTATGGGCCAATAATTTGATTACTAACCTACATCTGCTCACCGGAAAGATTGGTAAGCCAGGTAGCGATACGTTTTCTTTAACCGGCCAGCCCAACGCCTGTGGCGGCGTGCGCGAAGGCGGCGGTTTGTGCCATTTGTTACCTGGCCATCGCAAAGTAGCCAATGCGAAACATCGCGAAGAAGTGGCCAAAGTGTGGGGCGTTCCGGTTAAGAATATTCAACCAAAACCGGGTAAGCACACCATTGCCATGTTCACCGCCTTGAACGAGGGCAAAATTAAAGGTATTTACATCATGTGTACCAATCCGGCCCAATCGCTGCCCAATGCCAGTAAATACTGGAAAGGGTTAAAAGAGCAGTTTGTGGTGGTGGCTGAGTCCTTCTTTCCCACGGCCACAACCCAATATGCCGATGTGGTGTTGCCGGCGGCTTTCTGGGCGGAAAAAGAAGGCGTTTACGGCTGTACCGAAAGAAGATCGCAGTACATGCCCAAAGTGATTGAACCCATGGGCGAGGCCAGATGGGACGCCTTTATTTTGCGTGATCTGGGCATACGCATGGGCTTTAAGAAAGAATTCGAAAAATACCAAACAGCCGAGGACATCTGGAACGAATATCTAACTCTGACCAAAGGACGTGATATGGATTTAAGCGGCGCTACCTATCGTCGCTTAAAAGAAGTGCGCGGTTTACGCTGGCCTGTTCCTTCGGAAGATCATCCGGGCACGTACAAACGTTACGTCAAAGGCGATCCCATTTTCGATGAATTGCCTGCAGAAAAGAAAAAAGGACGCTGGATCTACTTTTACGGCAAACCGGAAGGTAAGGCGGTTATCTGGGCGCGCCCTGACAAAGGCCCTGAAGAGCCGACCGATGACCAATATCCCTTTGCGCTAACTACCGGACGGGTTCTGGAACACTGGCACACAAACACCATGACCGGAACGGTTCCTGAACTGAATCGTGCGGTGCCAAAAGCATACGTGGAAATCAATCCGGAAGACGCAAAGGCGCTGGGCATTGCCAACAAGGATCAGGTAATCGTTGAAACACGCCGCGGAAAGTTGAAAATAGAAGCGCGCGTGATTAACCGCCCGGAAAAAGGCACGCTCTTTATCCCCTGGCACTGGGAAGAGTGGATGGCTAATGTGTTAACCATAGACGCCTTTGATCCAGGATCAAAAGAACCGGAATACAAAGTATGCGCTGCTCGGATTAAAAAAGCTTAATTCCTTAAAAGGTTAAGGGACTGTCTCAAAATGGCGGTTGCATGGCGACCTTAGAGACAGTTCCCTTTTTTAAACGAAAATGGAGTTTTTAAATGGCCAGGACGGAGAGAATAAGCAGAAAATCATTTTTGAAGAATTTCGCCGCAATATTTCGCGAAATTTCACAGGCTGCGAATACGAAAGGATCATTTGTCCTTCTACCGCCTGGCGTGGCTTCAGAAAAACAGTTTTTACAGACCTGTACAGAATGTTACGAATGTGTATCGGTTTGTCCCCATGAAGCGTTGCGTGTGTGTCGTGACCCAGAAAACGACTTTTTCGGAAAGCCGATCATTGTGCCATCTGAACAACCCTGTTTTATGTGTTCGGACTATCCCTGCATCTCTGCCTGTCAACCGGGGGCGTTGCAAAGAGCGTTTGCCCAAAAGTTAAATGGCGTGGCCCGGATCAATAAAAATCTTTGCCTGGCTTACAGCGGCCTGTTCTGCCGCGCTTGCGTTAACGCCTGCCCGCTGGCCAATGAAGCGATTTCGGTTAATGCCTCCGGGCGGCCGGTGGTAAACGAAGAAATTTGTACCGGTTGCGGCATCTGCGAGTACCAATGTCCGGCAGAACAACCGGCCATTGAGATTAAACCTAAAACATGAAAGGAAGCGGTTTTGGCAATTGCAGGAGTAGCTATTTTAACCAAAAAAGAAGAAGTGCAAAAGGTCTATCAGCGCCTGGAGCAACTGCCTGAGATAACCACCTATGGCATCCATGAAGGGCATTATATTGTTGCAGTGATAGAAACCACGCCCCAAACCAATTTAAAAGCCTATTTAGAGGAAGTTCAAAATAACGATCCGGCTATTTTAGGGATATATCCGGCTTACGTTAATTTTGAAGATGAAGTGTCTGAAATTGAAATAGATCAGAAAGATGCTTAAGGAAATTCTGGAAAAAATTGCGAATTATCGGGAACCGCTAAGACCGCCCGGGGCGCTGGATGAAGAGCTTTTTTTAAAACACTGCATTCGATGCCGACGCTGTGTGGAGGTGTGCCCCTATAAGAGTATCAAAGTGATTAAAAAGGGCCTTGGGAAAAACTCAGGGACGCCGGTTATCATTCCCCGCGATATTCCCTGTTATCTGTGTATGATATGTCCGCCCGAATGCCCGACCGATGCCCTGCAACCCATTCTGAAAAAAGAGCAGGTGCAAATGGGCATTGCAAAAATTGACCAGGAGACCTGTTTACCTTACATGGGCATTATCTGTCGGGCCTGTTACGAACGATGCCCCATTTACACGGAAGCCATTATTTTAAAAGATGAGATTTATCCGGTGGTGGTGGAGGAGAAGTGCGTGGGATGCGGAATTTGCGAAAACGTCTGCCCCAATGAAGAACCGTCTATCGTTGTAATAAAAAGGAATGCGTCAAAGTGAACGGAAAACAGAAGGTGCTGTCCTTTCTTTTTCGTAAACGGCGGGTGATTCAAGTTTTGTCATTGGCTTTTTTGGTGATGATTCCGATCTTAAATGTTTTGAAAATCACATTCGTCACCGGTAATTATTACAGCCTGCGCATCTGGAAGATTGAATTTGTCGATCCGTTGTTTGCTTTGCAGGACTTTTTATTAACATTGAGCCTTAACCGTACGCTACTATTGGGGCTCATCATTCCGGTGGGTATCGCCTTTTTTGCGGGTAAGATTTTTTGCAGTTTCATTTGCCCCTACAATTTACTGGCCGAGTGGTTGCGAAAAATCTTCCCCGGAAAGGGCAGAGTTTATCCTGTGCATTCCCGACGCTATTGGGGCATTTTGGTCGGCTGGCTCATTCTGGCGGCGCTGGCCGGATTCCCCATTCTGTATTTTGTTTCCATGCCCGGACAAATAGGCGTTTTTTTCAGCGATTTAATCTTTTTGAAAATGGTGGGCACGGAGTCGTTAATTATTGTCGTATTGCTGGCGCTTGATGTGGTCGTTTTCAATCGCATCTGGTGCCGGGAACTGTGTCCGGTTGGCGCCCTGCTGCAACGTTTTCATTACAAAAAAGGATTAATAGTCAGCTATTCGGAAATGGATTGCGTGTGCAGTATGAACGAAACGGAGTCGCCCTGTGTCATGCGCTGTCCAATCCATATCAATCCGAAATCCAATAAAATCTATCCTTCCTGTTTTAACTGTGGCGAATGTGTAAAAGAATGCTATTTTTACGGAGAGGCATTAAAAATGAATTTCATGAATCTAACTGCCAACCTTACGCCTCGCTACCAATTAAGAAAAGAAGAACCAATAAAGAAGGAGGAAATGTAATGGCCGAAGAGGATAAAAAAATCAATCGGCGAGAATTTTTCTTTAAGAGCGGCGTCTTCGCGGCTTTAGGCGCAAGCATCGCTCTGTTTTTCCGAAACCTGATTCTTTACATTTTCCCGGAAAAGAAGGAAAAAACCTACCACAAATACCTGGTGGCTCATGAGCGGGAGTTCAAGGATGGGCGTCCCAAACAAATCAGTCTGGGGAAAACTCCGGTTTATGTGGTGCCGCATGACGGCCAGTTCAAAGTCATGTCTGGTATTTGTACCCATCTGGGCTGTATCATTAAATGGGAGCAGGATAAAAACCGCTTTTTTTGCCCCTGTCATAATGGTATATTCGACAAATTAGGGAATGTTATCGGGGGCCCTCCGCCGCGACCTCTGGATGAATTTAAGGTCGTTGTTGAAGACCAAAAAATTTATGTTTATGTGGAAGATAAAGTGAGGAGTCCGTGGGTATGAAATTCAAAGAATGGTTTTTAGAACGCTTCCCGATCGACTACGATAAGTTTGTCGAGTTTAACGAAAAAATATTTATTAAAGAACCCATTCCCACGCACATGAAGAAGTGGCTGTTTGTCATGGGCGCCACTCCGTTGATTTTATTTGGGTTCCAGGTGCTAACAGGCCTGTTTTTAACCTTCTATTTTATGCCTTCGCCAGAGATGGCCTATGAAAGCATCCGGCATATTACCGAAGATGTGCGTTTTGGGTATTGGGTGCGCGGCATGCACAGATGGGGAGCAAATTTAATGATTATTTCATTACTGTTGCACATGACGCGCGTATTTTTTACGCAGGCCTATCGCAAACCAAGGGAATTGAACTGGATCATAGGCGTACTATTGTTCTTTTTAACCATGACCATTTCGTTTACCGGATATTCTTTAACTTACAACCAGCTCTCTTACTGGGCAACCACCGTGGGTACTAATATGATTAAAGAAGTCCCGCTGATCGGCGATATGATGCTCTTTTTTCTGCGCGGTGGCGATGTGGTAAATGCCAATACCCTAACTCGTTTTTACACCTTGCATGTAATGATCCTGCCAGGAATTATTTTCTTTTTTATTTTTCTGCACATTGTGATCTTACGCTTGCACGGTGTTTCCATTCCCGAGGGGTTTGAAGAAAAATATTATCCATTTTATCCGCATCATTTTTACAAAATCATCATTGCCACGCTCTTTCTTTTAACGTTAATGAGCACATTAACGGTTATTTTACCGCCGGGAATCGGAGAACCGGCCAATCCGGCCATTACGCCGCAACATATTAAACCGGAATGGTACTTTTTCCCTACTTACAGATTTTTGAAAATGGTGCCATTGCATGTGGGCATTTACGCCACGGCGGCTTTCGTTTTAGTCTTTACGTTCTGGCCGTTTATCGAACCGCTTATTTCTAAAGATAAAACCAAGCGAACCATTTTTAGCCGTACGGCCGGCGTATTGACGCTGGTTATTACTTTAATTTTAACCATCTGGGAAACAATTGTTATTTAAATAAAATTAGGAGGATGTATGGATACTGTTAAAGCCCAACAATGGCTGATAGGAATTTTCAGTGTTTTATTAATTATTGCTCTGTTAATTGTTGCCGGCGTGGAGATGAAAAAAAGCCGTACTTTTGAGCCTGTAATAGAGATTGATGAAATGTCGGCGAAATGTATTACCTGTCACGAAGAAAAAGGAATTGCTGTAAATCAGATTGACGCCTGGAAGGAGAGTATGCACGCGGTCTCCGGAACGGGCTGCTATGAATGCCACGAAGCGCAAAAAGATGATTTTGACGCCTTTACCTGTACGGGCAGCAGCATTTTAGTGGGCAGACATCCCACACCTAAAGACTGCGCCAAATGCCATGAACAACAGGTGGAAGAGTTTGCCAACAGTAAGCACGCCCATCAGTTCTGGATTCTTAAGAATGCCGATCGATCTGTTTTTGAAAATCCGATTTCTACCAGGCATGGGTGCGAGCAATGCCATAACATCGGCAATTTGTGGCCCGATGGCAGCGTTGGCGAGTGCGACGTTTGTCATGCCAAGCATTCTTACAGCAAGGCGGTTGCCCGTCAACCCGAAACCTGCGGCGAATGTCACATGGGTCCCGATCACCCGCAAATCGAAATCTATCTGGAATCCAAACACGGCAATATTTTTAAAGCCAAGTCAGCTCATATGGATTTGAACTATTCCAGTAAAAATAACGAACGTATTCCACTGGAAACCCCGGTTTGTACAACCTGCCACATGGACGGCAACGAAACTCAACCCATGACGCATAATGTAAGCGAACGCCTGGCATGGGAATCGCAAATGTCCTGGAGCTACCGCACGGTATGGGATGAAGAAAACCTGGGGAACTGGCAGAAAAAACGCGAACGTATGGAAGCGATCTGCGCCAGTTGCCATTCGCCGGATTTTTACAAAGTGTACCTGTTAACCGCAGATCTGGTTAATTTACAGTACAATGAAATCCGTCGTCAATTTGTGTACTGGACTAAAAAGTTAACCAAAGAAGGTAAAATCAGCCGTCTGGAAGTGGATGGAAAATTTTATTCCGATCCGGTGTTAAATGGCTGGGATGAAGAACCCGAATATTTAATGTATTACGGCTGGCATCACGAAGGCCGTCGCTTCCGCATGGGCGCTTTGATGATGGGCGCGGACTATACGCAGTGGCATGGTATCTGGGAAGTGCAGGAAAAGTTGATTGAATTAATTAAATGGGCTGCCGAACACGGCGATCCTGAAGCTAAAAAGATCGCCAAATCTAAAAGCCCGGCCAAATTTATTACCTATCCGCTGTATGATATTCCGGGCCAGGCATGGGGTATAAATGCCAGATCAAACACAACGCCCTTTGTTTACAATCAGTATCCCGATTATTGGGATCGTGTGTACAAAAATGTAGAAGCCGCTTACCAGCAGGGCTTATTGTCGGATGAACAGTGGCAGATATGGTTAGAGCGTTATAAAAACAAAGAATACTATCTGGGTACCAAGTTCGCAAATACGCCGGCAGTTGATTCTACGTTCAATTTTTACAAAGAACGTAACGATTACGATCTGAAGAAGATGAAAGAGCAGGTTATCGATCTTGTCCTGCCCGGAAAATCCTTTTTTGAAAACCGATAAAACCTTCTAACCTCGGGCGCCGCTCCACTGTAAAGGGGAGCGGCGCTTTTTGTTATAATTGAAATGGAAAAAGAAAAAATTACGTTGGAAAAGCAGATTCCACGAATTATTTCGATTGGTATCCTGTGGGGAATCGTTGAACTTTACGGCAGCCGCATTTTAAAGGGACTACAGCCCGAATTATTTAGCATCTGGATGCCGTTTATAGTCGCTCTTCTCCTAATTTCTGCAAAACGTCTGGCACCGATGCGGGGCAGTGTGTTGTTAATGGGCGTCATTGCTGCTTTAATGAAGTTCTTTTTTGCTGGCATGAGTGTAGAGGGGCCGTTTATTGCCATCCTGTGCGAAGCCGCCCTGGCTGAAGCACTGTTTGTTTTACTGGGCGTTAATTTTCGGGCGGACATTTCCGTAGGCGTTGGCCTGCAACTGTATTCGGCATTTCATCCATTGCTTACAAAGGGACTCTTTTGCAATTCGATTCATTTTGTAAAATTTAAACGGTGGGTATTGAACGAAAGTCTGTTCAAACGCTTCGAATGGGGTGATACTTCCGTTATGGCCTTTTTTCTGGCGCTTCATGTTCTGGCCGGGATTTTTGCGGCGCTTCTGTTTGCGGCGGGAATTAAGCTGAAAGAAGGCGTAAAAAAATGAGATGGATTTAATTGGCTATACCGCACCAAAAAACTTTGATTGAATCAAGCACAAAGAATGCAAAATTTAATTTTTTAATATTCATGAGTCCACTCTAAAAAAGTAAGAAAGTTTTTATTGCAGTTATAAGATTTCTATCTTCGTTCGAAAAAAAAAAATTCCGGCACAAGGCCGGAATTTTGCGTAATTCGATTTCAATATCAGAATTGTTCTCGCTTAGTGCTGATGGCTTCCATCGTGTACGTGACCATGCTGCAGTTCTTCTTCCGTGGCATCACGAATATCGACCACTTCCACGTCAAAATGCAAGGTCTCGCCGGCCAATGGATGATTGGCGTCAACCGTAATTTCGTCGCCATTGACGTTGGTTACGGTAATCATTTGCACTCCTTCGGGCGTTTCGCTGTAAAACTGCATTCCCACTTCGATATTTTCAACACCCTGAAACACTTCGCGCGGTAAAACCTGAAACAGATCATCGTTCCGCAAGCCATAAGCTTCTTCTGGCGGAATGTCCACATGAAATTTGTCGCCCACATTTTTTCCGGTCAGAGCATTTTCCAGGCCGCTGATAATGTTTTTCCTGCCGTGCAGGTAGCTTAAAGGTTGTTGGCCGATTGAGCTATCCAGAACTTCCCCTGCATCATTTTTAAGGGTATAGTGGATAGATACGACCTTGTTTTCCGAAATTTGCATTTAAAAACTCCTAAAATTACGTTAAAAACTATAGATTTAAACTAATAGATTTAAACGCGAATTCCAAATTTTTATTCCTCAAATTTTCCTTTAAATCTTCTTTGTTTGCGAAAATACAGGATAAAATTGAGCGCAAAATAATTAGCGGAATAAAAAAGGGCAATTTAAAAACTGCCCTTATATGCGAATTATTTAATTTTCGTATCAAAAGCCGCGCTCTATCGGACTGTTAATGATGGCCTCATATTCTTCCTGAGACAGGATTTGTGGTTCATAGATAACGCCCATCGCAGAAAGATAACTTACAAAAGCGCGTAAATGATTGCGCGAACCACGCATTAAAGTTTCGTAAACGTATTGAATATCTTCGTTATCGACATTTTCATCCAATTCTTTTTGAAGATCTCTGATGTCCACCTCTTCAATTAACGCGCCTACTTTTAAAGCAGCAGCTGCTGAGTCTTTGCCCTGAACAATGAGCGTGTTATACAGATTTTGCAAGTCTGCGTTTGTAAATACGCCGATAGAATCGACAACTACAGGGTCATCAATATTGTATTTTTGTAGCAAATAACCCATGGCGTCGAAATGCATTTGTTCAGAGCCTGAAATATTGTTGAAGACCAGTATGCCCCATTGTCCATAGAGAGTCAGATAGACATCGCGTGCTAATTTTTCCTCTTCCCGCATAAAAGTCAAACCTTCTGCCTCTGCCGGCGATACCTCTTCTAAAGGAAATGAATTAATAACATCTTCCGTTAACGCTCCTGAGCGCGCAGTTGAAGAGAGCACGGTGTTAGAATCGTCGCTGCATTGTACCAGTGTAAAAGTTAAGCTTAAAATGAAAACCAGACCTAATACTCTGGTGATAATGGTTCGCTTCATGATTACCTCCTTTATTTTTTTGTTAAACTTTCAGCTTAGTAAACAATTATTGTGCCAAAAAATGTAAGTAATAGTAATTAAAGAAGTTGCGAAAAAAATAAGGATGATAGATTCTATGAAGTTCTACGCAACGGTCGATCAAACGACGGACTGGTCGAGAGAAACGCTACGGTGTTTTTGTTGAACTGTAGGAATCTAAGGCAGCACAGCAGCAACCAAAAAAGAACCACCAAGAGGGCAAAGAAGCCACAAAGAGCTCAAAAATTTTTTCACGCAAACCCTTTTGTCCAGCGTCAGCTGAAAAAGTAAACGCCAGGATCGAAAAGAAAAAATAGAACTGTATCTTAATATGTAAGACGAAAACTAAGCAAATCGGCACAATTTACGCGCATACCGTCATGGCGGGTATTCGGCATGACAGCCCGGCGACCATTCAACCATTCAACTAATTAACCATTCAACCAATCCAGCAGCACAAAAATTTTCTTAGCCCGCCCGGCCGGGATTGATCTTCCAGAGGAAGTATTCTCAATGACAATGGAGGCTTTATTAGGATGAACTCAAAGATAAAATATTAAAAAATTAGCGAATGGCGTTGCATTGTTTGGTTTGATTTTGTAAATAAATGGATGGATTTCTCAGGAGATCGGCAAAATGTATTCTTTACGACAGAGGATCGGGTTTTTTAGCGGCCCCATTCTGTTCCTTTTGCTCTTAGTCATCAGGCCGTCAGGCGGAATGAATCCACAGGCGTTAAAGGTTGCGGCGGTGGCGCTGTTGATGACCATCTGGTGGATCACGGAAGCCATTCCCATACCGGCAACCGCTCTGCTGCCTCTGGTCTTATTTCCGGGCCTGGGCGTGCTAAAGGCCAGCGAAGCCAGCGCGCCGTACGCGCATCATTTGATCTTCCTTTTTATGGGCGGCTTCCTGATCGCCATTGCCATGGAAAAATGGAATTTGCATAAAAGAGTGGCGCTGCACACCATCAGGCTGGTCGGCTTCAGCAGCAATCGGATCATTCTGGGATTTATGATTGCCACCGCCTTCCTTTCCATGTGGATTAGCAATACGGCCACGACCATGATGATGGTGCCCATAGGTATGGCGGTGATCAAACAAAGCGTGGATTTTATCGAGAAGAGCGACGATTATGCCATTAATACCACGCCGCCCCATTTTAAGTTTGGAACCGCGCTCATGCTGGGCATCGCTTACGCGGCATCGATCGGCGGTGTGGCCACCATAATCGGTACGCCGCCCAATACGATTTTAGTGGGCTTTATTGAGCAAACCTATCACATGCAAATCCGCTTTGTGCAGTGGATGATGTTTGGCGTTCCTCTGGCGGTTATTATGCTGCTGATCGCCTGGCTCTATTTAACGCGCTTTGCTTCGGTTCCGGAAATTGATCGTCTGCCAGGAGGCAAAGAATTATTAGAGGCAGAGCTTAAAAAAATCGGTAAAATGACTAAAGCAGAAGGATATGTTTTAACCGTCTTTGGAATGGTGGCATTGCTGTGGATAGGCCGTGGTTTTATCCATTTTGGCCCTTCCACCATTCACGACGCCACTATCGCCATGGGCGGAGCAATCTTGCTTTTTATGATTCCCGTAAATTGGAAAGAAGGCATTTTTGTGCTGGACTGGCAGTCGGCTGTGCGTCTGCCCTGGGACGTGATTCTTTTGTTCGGTGGGGGATTATCCCTGGCCAGAGGTTTTAGTGAAAGCGGGCTGGCCCAATGGATTGGCGAGCAATTTGTCGTTTTGCAAGGGATGAATATTTTAATCATTGTCTTCATTGTTACGTTTTTTAGTTTAATGTTGACCGAAATTACTTCCAATACGGCCACTGCAGCGGTTATAATCCCTGTACTGGGCAGTGTGGCGGCGGCCATGCAGGTTCATCCTTTTTTGTTAATCATTCCGGCGGGCGTGGCCGCCAGTTACGCCTTTATGCTGCCGGTTGCCACGCCGCCCAATGCCATTGTGTTTGGCAGCCGCTATTTGACCATTCCGCAAATGGCCAGGATTGGAATGGTGCTAAACCTTATTGGCGCCTTTTTGATCACGCTATTGGTCCACTTTGCGCTACCTCATATCTGGAACTTAAAATAGAAGAAGAACGATGTGAAATTGATTGGTAAGCTAATTTGGTTAATATGGAGGATGATATTATGATGTTAGTTATTCTTGTATTAGGTTTTATCTTTGGCGCCATTCTACAATATGCGAAATTAAATCGTTATGATGTGATTAGCGGTCTGGCCATTCTTGAAGATTTTAGCGTTGCCAAGGCCATTGCTGTGGCTGTAGGTTTTGGCGCGCTTTTGATCAATATAGAAATCAGCCTGGGATTGGCGGCTTACCATGTAAAACCATTTTTAGTGGGCGGGGTGATATTGGGAGGCCTGATCTTTGGCGCGGGCATGGCCTTACTGGGGTACTGTCCGGGGACATTGGCCGTTTCCATGGGCGAAGGTTCTTTAGATGCCTGGGTTGGAATGGTCGGCGGCCTTTTTGGCGGCTGGTTCTTTACCGTCACTTTGCCAGGCATTAAATGGATTTTGGGGCCGAATTTAGGTAAAATTGCTTTACATACGATCGCCACATCGAGTGTTGTTTTCATTTTACTAATGGTTGTTTTTGCCGCCATTTTGGTAGGTCTCTCTTTCTGGTTGCATAAAAAAGAACAGAAAAGCGACCTGAAGTGGCTTTACGCCGGCGTCGGTCTTGCCATTATCAATGCGTTGGTTTTTTTGTCTTTTGTGGCGAACAGACCGATTGGGGCTTCGACCACCTATCCGTACCTGGCGGACGTTGTTTTGGGATTAAAAAATAATGCATATTTCGAAAAAATACGGCAACCGGGTCAATGGGAATTGATCTTTTTGGGCGGCGCATTTTTGGCTGGCCTGATCATTTCTCTTATTAAAAAAGAATTTAAACTGGTTCTGCAGCATGCTTTATGGAAAAGGTTTAAAGGGGATGCCCCTCAAATGCGTATCATCTGGTCTTTTCTTGGAGGCTTTATCCTGATTTATGGCGCGCGAATGGCCGGAGGCTGTACCAGCGGACATATTCTCTCCGGCGGAATGCAAATAGCTGTCAGTAGTCTGGTTTTTGGCGCCTTTGCTTTGCTGGGACTTTTGCTTACGGGTCGGTGGTTCTACGCAAAAAAAGAGCATTCTGTATAAAGTAGCAGCGGACGAAAATAGCGCCTGTTTTTTACGTCCAACTAAAATAACCAACGGCCGATAAGATCAAAAATACCAGTCCGAAAAAGAATTCGGCCAGGCCTATTTGTTTGACGGTCATGGGGTTGCGCCACGGCGAAAGACCGTAAATGCCGCGTATGCTTAAGATTACCACGCTTAAAAAAGCCAGAAAGGGAATGGCCTCATTAAAACGCAGCACAATGGCTATCAGCAGAGTAAGTATTTGCCAGATTTCCGGCCAGAGGATGGAACGCTGTTTTTTACGATCCAGCTTTAAACGAAAATGTACGTAAAGGGTGGTGGAGAGGCTGCGCAAATAGAGCAAAATCAAAAAGGGCCAGGCTTTGTTCCACGGCCAGGCGTCGGCGAGCACAATGGATAAAGCGATTAAGCCCATGGCCACCGAGCCCATCATTTCGGTTAGCAGGGCGCGATGTAAATCGAAATATTCTGCAACTAAATACAGAACCATCAGTCCGACGGCAATAAGGGCAGGCAGGGGCTGATTCAAATCAGCCTGTTGCAGATAAAAAATTGCGAAAACCAGCGCCACCAGTCCGTAAGCAAAAAACATGATCCAGGCAAGGGGCGGACGTTCTTTGTCAGAAATTAAGACACGGGCCGGTTGGTGGGCTAAAAAGGCAAATGCCGCGCCGAAAAAAAGCAAAAGACCGGCAGAAGAAAAGCCGACCGTCAGAGCCAAAATTAAAGGCTCAAAGGTTAAGGCCCAGGAGCCGTGTTCTCTTGGAAAGGCGATGTGCTTAAACGTTGTTCTCATCGGGGCAGCCACTCCCTAATTTAATGATTTCCGACAATTTGCTTCAAAAAATGAAATTTGAAATTTCAGGAAGCGATTGAAGCGGTTGGTGGATCAGAGATTATTAAAGTTCTTTGCGCAACCGGGCGACCGGTATTTGCAATTGCTCCCGATATTTGGCGACCGTCCGACGCGCAATGGGAAACCCTTCTTTTTTCAATATTTCGGCGATTTTTTCATCGCTTAACGGTTTGTGTTTGTCTTCGGCGTCGATAATTTCCTGAATGCGTTGTTTAATACGGCGCGTGGAAATTTCTTCGCCGTCTTCGGTCTCAATCTTTTCATTAAAAAAGTATTTCAGCTCAAAAACACCGTAATCGGTTTGCACGTATTTGCCGTTGGCCACACGACTGACGGTGGAGATGTCCATATCGATCATTTCGGCGATTTCGCGCATGGTCAGCGGCTTGATGTATTCCGGCCCTTTTTCGAAAAACTCGCGTTGTTTTTCCACAATGGCTTCCATTACCTTAAGCATGGTGATTTTGCGCTGCCAGATAGAAGTAATGAACCAGCGGGCCGATTCTACTTTTTTACGGATGTATTTGCGCGTCTCCTTGTCGTATTTTTTGCGATCCATGAGCATCTTTTTGTAAAGATTGCTGATGCGCAGGGGAGGGATGTTCCAGTCATTGAGCGTAACCACCAGTTTATCATCAATTTTTTCTACAATAAAATCCGGCACAATATAGTTACTGCGCGCATCAAACTCGCCTTCGCCTGGCTTGGGATTCAGTTTGACGATAATATCAATATTCTTTTGCAGCTCTTCTTTATCGATATGCAAAGCTTCCATTATTTTTTCATAGTGCTTGTTTTTAAAATCGTCAAAATGATCTTTTAAAATTTTGTAGGCAATGGTATCTTGCTTGCCCTGTTCTTCCAATTGCACCATCAGGCATTCGCGAAGGTCCCGGCTTCCCACGCCGGTAGGATCCAGGAACTGAATTTTCTTTAAGATTTTTTCAACCGTTTGCACATCGGTCTCGAACATATTGGCCACGGTTTCAAGATTTAAACTGGCGTCGAGATAGCCGTCATCGCGAATGTTCCAGATGAGATATTCGCCGATGGCCAGTTGCCGATTGTCAAGGTCTAACATATGAAGTTGTTCCATCAGGTGCTCGGGAAGCGATGGACGATGGATTTCGGGCCGTTCAAACTCTTCTTCGTTTTTGTCCCTGGGGATGCGAATTTCAAACGATTCGTCGTCGTTTAAATAATTTTCAAGATCCGCATCGGCCTGGGCTTCTTCTAATTCTTTTTTATCGTATTCATCATTATTTTTAGGTTGATCCAGAAGCTCCAGTTCTTTGGAAATCTCTTCTATCTCATCATCATCTGGCTCTTCGATCATATCTTCTTCATCCGGATTTTCGTCCTGTTCTTCGCCTTCTTCCAGTACGGGATTCACTTCCAGTTCGCTTTTAATGCGTTGTTCCAGGCTTAATAACGGTAACTGCAGTAAAGTAGAAAGCAGAATCTGCTGCGGCGTCAGCCGTTGTTCCATACTCAGTTTAATGTTTTGAGAGAGATTGATCATCGATTACTTCCCGTATTTATTAAATTGGCACGATTCATGTAATAAAGTTAGGCAAATCCAAAGATAGTGTCAAGATATTTCCTCGATTATTAATCGCCGTTCGCGAGCTTGATGAAATTATGCCGGTTAAAAAAATACAAAATGCGTTTTTTCTGTCGATAGATAGGGGAAAGCCTTAAAATGAAATCCATTCTCAAGCTGTAAAGGCAACATAACCGCACTAAAAAAACTTTGATTGATTTACCCCCAATGGACGCAAAGAATGTTTTAAATTAAAAAGAGTTTTTAGCTTACCGCAATAGTCCTCCCCCCTGCACCCCATCTCACAGAATGAAGCTCTGGGAAGATGATCGCCAGCATGGCAAGCAGCCATTGCAGGCATCCACTTTATCTCTTGCCAGGATATTACAGGTCAGTTGCTATCGTAATGGCGGGAGGAGTGAGCCGGTCAATCATTTTCCCAGGCATAACGGGCAGCGGCTTTAATGGCTTCGACCATGCTTGTTTCGTTGGCAATACCTTTGCCGGCAATTTCAAAAGCCGTGCCGTGATCGACCGAGGTTCTTAAAAAGGGAAGGCCCAGCGTTAAACTGATGGTGCCAAAGAAATCAAGCGTTTTGGCTGCGATATGGCCCTGATCATGGTACAGCGACAGCACAGCCTCGTATCTTCCGCGACTGGCCAGATGAAAAACCGAATCCGCCGGAATGGGGCCTGTAACTCTAATATTGGCCATTCTTGCCCGTTCAATGGCCGGCGTGATGATATCGATCTCTTCGGTGCCGAATAAACCATCTTCGCCTGCATGAGGATTAAGGGCGGCCACCGCCAGATGTGGATTCTCAAAGCCCATTTGTTTTAAATACTGATTACAAACTTTAATGGTCTCCAGTAATCGCTCTTCATCCAGGGCGTTTACGATCTCTTTGAAAGGAATATGGCGAGAATAAAAAAAGATGCGTAAATTGCCGGTGACGAATAGGGTCATGGTGTGGTGGCTATCGGTCAAATTGGTAAATATGGCCGTATGATCTAAAAAAGGGATTTGTGTTTTTTTTAAGGATTGTTTATTAATCGGTGCGGTTGCAATCGCGCAGATATTTTTTTCCAGCGCCTGCTCTATAGCGGCATTGATAGCCTTAAAAGAATTTTCACCGCCGGCGGCGGAAATCTGGCCCGGTTCGGGAATGGGCTCGACCAGCGGCGTGTTAAACACCAGAATATCATTTTGAAACAGCTTTTCCGGAGCTTTTTTGAAATCATTAATGGAGATCAGGCTGGCTTCCATGCCGAAAAGCGTCAGATATTTTTTGAGTACAGGCAGCGGGCCAAAGACAACGGGTGTGCACAGCTCATAAACTTCCGGATGGTTTAAGAGCGCCTTAAGAACTATTTCCGGGCCGATGCCCGCGGGATCGCCCAGTGTGATCCCAATGTGTTTTGTTTTCATGGAAATAACCAATGTATTTTAATTGTTTGGTATAAAGTACAATGTTTATAATGAAAATGCAATGATTTAAAAAAGGAGCGGGACTTATTCTACATCAGATTTTAATAATTTTATTGGCGTTTTTGTTTTACTCTGTAATTCACAGTCTGTTTGCCAGCGATTGGATGAAACGCTACGTTGAAGAGAGGCTTCCTTTTTTTGCGCCTTTTTACCGCTTTACCTACAACGTAACGCAAACGGCGCTTTTGCTCTGGCTGTTCCACTGGCTACCCAGACCAGGCGGCTATCTCTGGAATTTTGAGGGCACAATCTATTGGCTTTTTCGCCTCGTTCAGTTAGCCGGCGTCATGGGTTTTGTTTTAGCCGTTCGCCAGTTTGATTTACAGGAATTTTTAGGAATTAAACAGTTGAAGCGCTTTACAAAAAATCAAAATAATCATGTTAAGATTGAGCAATATACTTTCACGCGGGAAGGTCTATTCCGCTATATGCGTCATCCGCTCTATTTTTTTGCTATCGTAATCTTTCTTTTTGAGCCGCGCATGTCTGTGTTTAAATTTTTATTACTTGTCTGGCTTATTTTATATTTCTGGATTGGATCACTCCTGGAAGAAAAACGAATGGTTAACAAATTTGGCGAGGAATATAAAAAGTATCAACAAGAGGTGGGGCGTTTTATTCCAAAAATATCTTTAGTTTTTCTAAACAAAAAGAAATCAAATAGATCCTGAAGGGGAAAAAGACGATACCCATCATATTTTTGTCTTGCGTGTGGCTAAATGGTTTGTAATCAACATGAGTAAATTTTAAGAACCAGTAGTCAAAGCGTATTTGTTTTGCTATCCTCTATGAATTTGACCTCCATAGATGATAGGTCATTTTATCCCGATTTTGCGGTGACGGTAAAAGGGCAGCAGCGCAGGGATTTCCTCATATCGTTGAAAAAAATTGCCTATGCAGGCCGTTTTCCCTTTGTATTAAGGGGACTGGAGATGTGCATTGAGGCTTATTCCGCTTTTAAATTAAATAGGTAAAAAACCCAAAAAAAATTTGCAATCGTGGTTTTTATTCGTAAATTCGTGAAAAAAGTAATTTGCATGAAAGCGAAATTTAAAATGGATTTTATAATAGAAGTTTACATGCACATGATACACAAACCTCCTTGAAAATTTGCTTTTTGACGAATAGTTGTAGAGAGCTAAAATTTTTTGCCCTCACATGTGAAAAACATAACAAGATAAGGGGGTTATGAAATGAAAAAATTATATTTTATTCTGTTACTAATTTCGACATTGTTATTTGCCCAAAATAATAAAAGTGGTAAGATAAGCGGTTTGATGTTTGGAGATTACTATTATGAGGTTTCTAATAATAATAGTAATCTTAAAGATCGAAACGGATTCTGGATTCGCAGGATTTATTTAAAATATCAAAAAGATATTACAGAAAACTTTTCCTCATGCGTGTTATTCGAAATGAATACGCCCGATGGCCTGAATCAGGTCAGTAATAAATTAACTCCCTTTGTTAAGGCAGCATATCTGTCCTGGAATCGTGGAAATCATCAAGCGTTATTGGGAATTTCGCTTACTCCTGCCTATGGGGCGGTCCTTAAAATGTGGGGGTATCGTTCCATCGAAAAGACTCCCCTGGATTTACACAAATTTGTACATACGGTTGATTTTGGCCTGGCTATAAAAGGGAATCTGGATAAAAGGGGAAAGTTTACATACCATTTGATGATAGCTAACGGTTCTGGAAATGTAGGAGATATGAATAAAGGAAAGAAGGTAATGCTCTCATTGGGTATAAAGCCTGTTAAAAATCTTTTAATCGATCTCTATGGTGACTGGGATAATAATCCGGGTAAAACGGATTGGTACACCTTTCGCGGTTTTATGGCATATAAAACCGAACAATTCAGGGTAGGTTTACTTTATACGCATCAGGTAAGAGAGTTGATAGGCGCTAAAGATCTTAAGTTAGACATGGGGTCTGTATTTGCGGTAGCTAAAGTAATGAAAAAGACTAACGCTATAATGCGCATTGATCGTTGCTTCGATCCAGACCCCGCAGGGAATACAATTGCTTATATCCCTTTTGATCCGACAGCCAGGTCCACTCTTATCATAAGCGGTATTGATTATGCTTTTGATTCCGACGTCCATTTGATGCCGAATCTGGAAACGGTTCTTTACGATAAAACAAATGGCGTAACACCGGATGAGGATATTATTCCACGTTTAACATTTTTATGTAAGTTTTAACTAAAAAAAGGAGGCGAAAAATGAAAGGGTTAAAATTCTTATGTGTTTGTGGATTTATGCTCGCCTTCGTTCTTTCAACTTCCGGAATATGTGAACAGGGAGTGAAAGATACGAAACCACAGTACAAAACTTTTAGTGAAGCAACTACAGAATGTTTGGAGTGTCATAATGATGCGACATCATTTGTGGTAAATGATTGGAAGCGATCCAAACACTACTATAATGGCGTTGGCTGTTATGAGTGCCATAAGACAGATGAAAGTAATCCTGCCGCGTATGAACACAATGGTTACACCATTTCCACTCTGGTTACCCCAAATCAATGTGCCTCATGCCATTCCGGCATTGTCAAAGAATATCAAGCATCGATTCATTCGCATTCTGGTTTAATTGCCCAACGAGCAGAGGCCTCGGCCGGCGGAAATTTTTCCGTTATAATTCTTTCCATGTTAGGATGGAAGCCAGACAAAATTATTCATCAGAAATTCTGGAAAGATATCGTTAACGATCCAATCTGGCCTTATGCCGGTGTACCCAAAGAATTGCAGACCGAAAATCCGAAAATAAAGGATGTGGTTAAGATTTTTGCTAATTACGGGTGCTATTCCTGTCATGGAACTGTAATTAATGTTCTGGAAAAAACCAGGGAAAAAGTGGTGTTCGACTTTAGAACTTGGCCAATGAGCGGTGCTGGAACGGTAAATCCCGATGGTTCTATCGGTTCCTGTAAAGCCTGTCATCCTTTCCATAGTTTCAGTTTGCGCGTAGCTCGTGTCGGGCGCGGCGCTTGCGGCCGTTGTCATGAATCTGAAGACCATCCCAATTATGAAATGTATGGCAAATCGATGCATGGTGCAGCTTTTTTGTCTCAAGCCCATGAATGGAATCTTGATTCGCCGGCAGCTAAGGCTGGCCGTGATTACTTTGCGCCAACTTGCGCTACCTGCCACATGGGAGCTGTTTACCAGGGTGACGAAATGCTGTATCCGCCTACTCATAATCCGGCGGCTATTTGTAAATGGAAATTAGGAATGTGGAAACTAACTTTTGTTCGTAAAGCAGGTGAACCGCATCCCGCTCTGCCTTCTGTTAAATATCCGACTAATGGGATCGAAAATAGAAAACGAGCATTGGCTATGTGTACACAATGCCACACAAAACAGTGGTCAGCCAACGCTCTGGTGAGCGGCGATTTAACCATGTCCACTTTGGATAATTTTAGAACCATTGCTCTAAAGATAGAGGATGATCTTAAAGCTAAAGGGCTTAACACTCCGTTAGATCGTAAAACGGTTCGGGATATTGGAGCCATGGCTGTAAGACCGACTGAGATTTCCATGTTCCATTATGCCCCTGGATATGTATGGTGGGAAGGCGTGTATAAAGTTGCGTTTGAATTGACCGAGTGGTTGGAAAATTCCGTTGCCCCTCGACTCGGTGACGATTATGTGGCGCAATACATATCATGGATTAAAGAACATAAAGAAAAAGTTGATGAATATCGAAACAAAATGCATATTAAATAAAAATGAAAAAGCGGCCTCCTTTTTAAAACAAGGAGGCCGCTTTTAATCCAATGATGAGGGTAAAAATGAAAAAGTATAGTGTATTTTTTCTCGGGCTGATCTTATTACCTGTTATGATTTTGGCGCAAAACAATGAACAAAGTGCTGTTGTGACAACTTCTAAAGGAATTACGATTTCTCCTGCAGAATTTAAAGCATATTATGAGGATTATAAACAGAAAATAAAAAATTTGAAAAGTGACGATTGGTATTTTAATCTTTCGGATAAAATTACTGCGGCAAAAGAATTAGCTTTGCAAAAAATAATCTTGAATGAGGCCAAAAAAAATAAAATCGAACAAACGGAATATTTCCGAATATTAAAGCCTGAAATGGAAAAGGCCTTTCAAGAAATTGACCAGAGGGCGAATCGGGAAAAGCTTTCTCACGAAACGGTAGCTTTAATCAAGGAAAAAATTAAAAATGGTTTACTATGTAAGGCTTACTTAAATAAAGAAATAGAGCCCTATATTCAAGTAACCGATTCTGATATTGATAATTTTTTAACGGCTCATCAAGGTACTTATGCATTAAAACGTACTAAGAAAAACTCAAAAGCTCAAATCATCCAACGGGATATTCTTACACAAATGATACAGAGTGAAAAAAGAAGCCGAGTTGCCAAAGAAATTGCCCAGACCTTATTCAAAGAGTATGATGTTAAAGTAAATGAAAATATGTTAAAAAACATAGAATAATTGTCGGATATTATTATATGGCAGCAAAGCCGCAACCAAAATCAAACGCAAAGCGCGCAAAGTAATTTTCTCGCAGATTACGCCAATCAGCGCAAAAAAAGATTAAACAAACTATTTCAAGCGACCACAGAGAGCTCAGAGAAGTCACAAAGGCGCAAATACTATTTTAAATTAGAAATAGTTTCAATTGTCCTCACCCCTTTCCAAGAAAAAGAGTCTGGGAGAGGGTAAAGAACTGTTCGTTGGAAATTTTTCTCCAATGATGTTCAATATTTGCGCATTTGTAAATTTCTATTCAACCATTCAACTAATTAACTATTCAACCAATCCAGCGGCACAAAAATTTTGCACGCTAAGGCATTACATTTTTTAAATTATTCTAAGTCTTAGGTTTCACGATTAAACTAATTTTGATGAGAAATCAGAATGTTGTTGTCCTTCAGCCATTCGATCGCTTTGCAAAGATAGAACTCATCTCGGAATTGAATGAATTTTTTTAAGAATTTGGGTGCTCCCTTTAAAATGGAATGGAACTCAGAAAAGCCGCCATTTCCGTGGATGGCATTGTACAGCCTGTTTTTCAGATAATCGGGAATCGAAGTAGATTCGAGAAATCCGTTCATCAATTCAAAAACTACCAGCGAAAAATTGTCCGGAATGTACTTTAATGCGGTATCGCGTCGTGTAATGTCCCGCGCCAGCGCTTCAACGTTCATACGCTCGGGCTCAAAAAGAGATTGAAACATGGCGCTCAGGGCGGAGGTCTCCGTTGGAATATAAATAATCTCGCCTGTCTCACAATCCAGAAAGCACTCCATATTCATTTCCGGACCGCGATGCAGAACGAACGCCAGCTCATCGAGATTAATTGGTAATTCAAGCATGAGCAAGACTTTCTATCTTCACTTAATCATTGAAGAAAAAGTTGTTTTACATTGGATTAAATTTTAAAATACGATTAAACGGTTTGATTAAAATCAGTCTTTATTAAAATTATATATGAAATATAAAAAAAAAATTATAAGATGCAAGGGTTTTAAGTTTTTCGGAGAACTGTAAATGAGATTAAAGGCACTCGCTTTCTGGACCATTGTTCTGATGCTGGCTTCCTGTCAGCCGTTGTTGATTAAGAAAAAACCCGCATACGATTATTCGGGGTTGAGCAAGAAGGAAATAAAAGTACATAAAAAGGCGGAGCGCTTCCTGGAATATGCCGCCCGAACAGAACAACCCGTCAGGCTTTTCCCCGGCGTTAGGATCGACAGCGTTAAAGTAAACGAAGAAATGAAAAAGATTCGAATTTACTTTAATAAATCTTTTTCCTTCGTTCCTTTTCGTGAAGAGAATGTTCGTAAAGTTTACGAAATAATTCGCGGCCTGCTGGGGGGCAAGTTCAAAAAATATGACTTACAAATTTACAGCCTGCAGGTTCCCATCGAAGAGTTAATCCCCAATTTTTACCGTTCTCAAAAAGCAAAATGGGATGTAACGCGTTTGCCCAAAAAATATCAACGCCCCGCGCCCATTGTCCGCCCTGAAAAGCCATGGAAAGCAGAACGCGGACTGGAAGGAAAAAATATTGTTTTGTGGAACAGTCATGGCTGGTATTTTAATAATAGCGTAGGCCGTTGGGAATGGCAGCGGCCTCGACTGTTTCAGTCCGTCGAAGACCTGTTGACCACTTCTTTTGTCCTGCCTTTTCTTGCTCCGATGCTGGAGAATGCGGGAGCTTATCTCTTTTTGCCCCGCGAACGGGATTTCCAGATCAACGAGGTTATTGTGGACAACGATTCCACCGCCCCGGCCGGTCGGCACTATTCAGAGATCACCCGCGATAATTTGCACTTTTTCAAAACGGGCCATGCCCCGGGATTTGCCCTGGGCTATCCGCCTTATGAAACGGGAGAAAATCCATTTAAAATGGGAACGTACCGTTATGTATTAAGCGATTCGCTGGCTTCAGCGATTGTTAGATGGACGCCGGTCATTCCGCAAACCGGTTATTATGCGGTGTACGTCTCCTACCATTCCGATTCCAACTCCGTTACCGACGCCGACTACACGGTTTTTCATGCCGGGGGCAAAACCGCTTTTAAAGTGAACCAGACCATTGGCGGGGGAACCTGGATTTACCTGGGGACTTTTAAATTTCGACGGGGCTTTCATCCCGATTCCGGCAGCGTAAGGTTGACCAATTTAAGTAAAGACCAGGATCGGATCGTATCGGCCGATGCCGTGCGCTTTGGCGGCGGCATGGGCAACGTTGCCCGCGAAGGGCAGGTGAGCGGACGCCCCCGCTTTGTGGAAGCGGCGCGCTACTATTTGCAGTTTGCCGGAATGCCCGATACCCTGGTTTACAATTTTTACGCGGATTCCAATGACTATGTGGATGACTATAAAAGCAGGGGCGAGTATGCCAACTATCTCTACGGTAAGCCGTTTGGTCCGAGCCGCAACCGGCAGGCAGAAGGATTAAAGATTCCCATTGATCTGTCGTTTGCCTTTCACACAGACGCCGGCATAACCCATAACGACACGACCATCGGGACGCTTGCCATTTACAGCCTTGCGGGAGCGGATTCCCAAAGAGTGTTCCCGGACAGTGTTTCGCGTATGGCCAATCGCGATTTTGCCGACATTTTACAGACGCAGATTGTCCATGATATCCAGGCGCAGCTGGATCCCGTATGGCAAAGGCGTCCTCTGTACGAGGCGTACTACAGTGAAGCGTTTTTACCTAATATGCCGGCCGCCCTGTTAGAACTACTTTCGCATCAGAATTTTCGCGACATGCAGATGGCGCTTGACCCGCGCTTTCGCTTTGTGGTGAGCCGGGCCATTTACAAGGCCATGTTAAAATTTATCGCTTCACAAAACGAACAACCATTTGTGGTTCAACCGTTGCCTGTAACACACTTTCAGGCCGTGTTCGATTCTGCCGGGCGCGTTATTTTAAGCTGGAAGCCCACGCACGACCCGCTGGAACCTACGGCCGAAGCGCGCTCTTACATCGTTTTTACACGCATTGATAGCTTCGGCTTTGATAACGGTTTTGTGGTACAAGACACTTTTGCGGTGATCGACTCTGTTCAGCCAGGTAAAATTTACAGTTTTAAGGTCTGTGCTTTAAATGCAGGAGGTAAAAGCTTTCCCTCAGAAATTCTCTCGATTTATCGTTCTCCAAAACAAGGGCCCGTCCTGCTCATCGTCAATGGATTCGATCGGATTTGCGCTCCTTCTTACTTTAAAGACGACCGCATCGGCGGATTTTTGGGCTGGCTGGATAACGGGGTTCCGTACAAATATGATCCGGGATTTGTGGGGCTTCAGTATGATCTGAAGATGGATTCTAAGTTTTTGAGAAATGATGCGCCGGGCTTTGGCGCCAGTTTTGCCGATTACGAAACGCGCGTTATCCCGGGCAATACATTCGATTTTGTGTACGAACATGGAAAAGCCATCAAAGCCGCCGGTTATTCTTTTGTGTCGTCCAGCGATGAAGCGCTGATGGACGGCCGGTTAAATCCAGAACAATATCCGGTTATGGATCTGATTCTTGGCGAAGAAAAACGAACGCCCTGGCCGTTCAGGCAAAATGAGATGTTTAACGATTCCACTTTTGCCGCTTTTCCGGAACGCTTACAGCGAGTGATTAAAAAATATCTGGTTAAAGGCAACGGTCTGTTTGTCTCCGGAGCGTATGTGGCCAGTGATCTTTTTGCGCCCAAAGAACAGAAATATAAAGATATTATCTTTGCCAAAAAGTGGTTGCGCTTTGTGCTGGCGACAGACCACGCCGCTCGAACAGGTAAGGTTAAAACCGCCTTGCGCGATGAGATTTTTGATTTGCCGGAATTCCGATTTAATACAGATTATCACCCGCAAATTTATGCCGTGGAATCGCCGGATGCCCTGAATCCCATGAGCGATTCATGGACCTGTTTACGTTATGCGGAAAATGAATTCAGCGCCGGTGTGGCTTTTAAAGGCTATTTTCGAACCATTACACTGGGATTTCCTTTTGAAACGATCCTGGATACACAGGTTCGCAATAAGTTGATGGAGCAGGCCCTGCGCTTTTTGTTGAACAATAAACAGTGAGCGGTTTGGGCAATAACGCCAGGGACATCGATTAAAGATCGATTTATTAAAAAATCTCTAAAACTGCCATACGCCCCTCAGGGGATTGAAAGCGAACTACTAATAGGTGCGCAGCCTTGCTTTGCTCATTGGGATTGGGCCTGACGAAGCCATTCTGTAGCCTGATCTATTTTTTCGATGAGCGCATGAGCGTGCGTTAATTTTTCCGGCGGGACAAAATGGCTCTTTAAAGCAATGCAGGTTAAACCAGCGGCAAGGGCGCTGCTGACTCCAGCCGGCGAATCTTCAATGGTCAGGCAGTTCTCCGATTGTTCTTGCAGCAGTTGGCAGGCTTTGCGGTAAATCTCCGGATCTGGTTTACGATTTTTAACATCTTCTCCGGAAAGGGTCACAGAAAAGATGTTTTGAGGATCGAACCGACCTTGAGTTGTTTCCTTTAAATTCTTGAATATAACTTCAATTTGCTCTCTATCTGACGATGAGGCCACGCCCAATTTAAATTGCTTTTTTTGGCAGTAATCGACCAGACCTTCGATGCCGGGCAGGGGGTGTAGCGGGGTGGATTCCAGCAGTTTAAGGTAAATGGCGTCCCGTTGTTTAATTCCTTGTTGAATAACGGTTTCGTCGGTAATGTGTAGCCTTTCGTTGTAAATTTTGCGGATGTTATCGGGCACAGAAAAGCCGATAAAACCATACAAAAAATCATTGTCGTAAGGCAGTTTTAGCGCATCCAGAAAACGCGCAAAGGCTTCCATATGCAACGGTTCGGTATCCACCAGCACGCCGTCCATATCCAGAATTAAGGCCTTTGTCTTTTGCAGGCGCTTCAATAGTTCCGTATTCGAAATCATTGACATCCTTTCTGATTTTTAGCAGCCAAAGATAAAGTAAATGTGCATACAGTGCAACCAGAATAAAACTGCCGGCGGAAGGCAACTTCCGCCGGCAGGGCGTTTAAAGCGTTATTTAAGAATGAAAGGAGGGAACGTTCATCATCAAAAGCGCATAACGGTTTGTATGATGGTCGTTTTTACGGTTTCATTACTGCCGGATATTTTGCCGTCGCCGTTCACGTCGCGATAGGTCTGGCGGAAATCGATCAGCAGCGAGGCCGAAGGCGAAATTTCATATTCCAGCCGATAGCCTAAAATAGTGCCTTCGGTTTTCTTGAACAGGTCGATGGCGTTGTTCTGGTAGTAATAAGCGCCGGCCCGAGTAATTCTGGGAATAAAGCTGGTATTTAAATCAAGGTTGGCGCGCAGGGTTCTAAAACGGACATTGGCGCGACTCATGTTCTGGTACTCGGCGCCAAAGATCATCATATTCCACAAATCGAAATCTGCGCCGATCACAAAGCCGCGCAGCCGTTCTGTGGCAAAATCATTTAAATATTGCCTCTTGGTGTAAGGAATGATGATATCGGTGGTATCGTTCGCGGTTTTATAGGTGGCGCGTTCTAATTCATAGGTGGTATTAAAATATTCCGGTAAAAAGCCTTTTCCGAATACGCGATATTCGGCGTAAGCGTTAATAAAGGCAAATTTAGCCCAGAAGCCGGGAAAGGTAACACCCCAGGCGCCGTTGTATGGATATTTGGCGTATTGGGCGTAGGTGGTTAATTGCAGATATTTAAAGGTTAAAATGGGGTACGAAGCGTCCAGCGCAAAGGCAATTTGCGATTTGTCTCTGGCCTGATCGATATCGAACGGCTCAGGTTTGAGCATGACCGAATCCTGTTCGTTGTAAAGATCGGCGCCATGCGGGCCAAAGGTTTCGATTAACAAATCCAGATTATCCGTGAAGCCATCGCCGTCACGGTCAAAATCGCGAGAGTCTGGAATACCGTCGCCGTCGCTATCGATGGCCTCATTTTTGTCGTCGGGGAAATCGTCGAGTAAATCCGGGATGCCGTCGCCGTCGCGGTCTTTTAGGCCTTTGTATTGATTGCGATCATAAACCATGCTAAGGCCAATTTCCAGCGCGCCAAAAGGGCGGTAAGAAACTCGTCCGGCAAACAAGCCGCCGCCGCTCAGCACTTCGGAAAAGTTGTTGACCATTCCGTCAAAGCCGTAAGGGCCGCGTTTCATTCCTATTTCCATTCCCGTACGGATCACGCCGGGGTATTCCACCGTGTTGGAATAGCGATTCATCAATAAACCAAAACCCAGCCGGTAATTATCAATAGCGCCAACTTTAAGATAAAAGGGATCTCCGCGCTGCGCCCAGCGTACGTAATAAATTTTTTCTACAATGTCTTTAAAAGAATCCCAGTTTTCCTTGCGAATATTGCCGTTTTGATCCAGGTAAAGCGTTAAATCCAGCGCCACGCCAACTTTGCCGATGGAAAATTCGGGCCGCACGCCAATTTGATTGTAAATCTGGCCGTCAATGGTTACGGCGCCCAGAGAAACGCCGGTTCGCAACCCACCTTTACGCGCTTTTTGTTCTGGCGCTGCGGGCGTTTGTGGCTTAACCTGCGGTTGCGGTTCTTGCGGCTGGGGGGCCGGCCTTGGCTCAGGCTGTTCGTCTGGGGCGGGCTTGCGCTCTTCCATCTTCTCTTCAGGCGCCGATTGTTCGGGAGCTGGTTGCGGAAGGCCTTCGCTCACCATCTCCAGTTCGGCCAGTTCCTGTTGCGTCAGCGGCGCTGGCGCGCTTGGTATGCCGGTTGAAGCGATTTCCGACTTGAAGCCAGCCTTAATCATTACCGAGTTCTGAAAGGTAGGATCGCTTAACTCAACGGCTCCTTCCCGCACCCACACGCTGGTTTTTGCCGGTTGGTCAATCAAATAAAATTGAGTTCCACGAATGGCGGCCACGCCCACCGAGCTGCGAATTTTTACTTTGCCCAGAAAGCGTTTCTTAAAATAAAAGAAAAATTTGCCCAGGTTGGTTATCAATTCGCCGTCATCGCTTTCTGGCGAGGGCATTTTACGGATTTCAAGTAAAGAATTGGCCAGGACTTTAGAAACCGACCCATCAGAAAACTCAATTTCACACAACGATTCGCTGCCGGTTTTGACAATGGCGCCTATTTGTAACGAAGCATCCAGTTTTAACGTCTGCCAGGTTGCTGCAAAGGAATTTGGTTTGTAGGTAACATCGCCCATCAAAAAACGTACTTTTGCGGTTTGAGAAAAAAGCGCTGAAAAAAGGATCAGCGAAATAAAAATCCAACGCATGGTTCCTCCCTTGTTCTTTGGTAGATGATAAATAATGTAGTGAAATTCCCCAAATAATCCAATAAGCGTGAGATAAAAATGAAGGATTTTTTTATCAGGCGGGGGGAGTAAATGAGCCGTCGCGCAAGCCAAACGTTTAATTATCAACGTTCCGCAGGAGGCCAGTGGTACGAATGATCAATTTAACCTTGATTAATAGGATTACCTGCTTGCCTTGATATTTTTCTCATTTCGGGGGCGGTAAATACAATCCCGGTGATCCAAAAATAAGGCAAATCATAATTCGGGATGTATCGGAATGTAATAGAGGAGAGTAATGACATTTTGGAATTTAAATCAATTTTTGTAAATTTGGGGTTGTTGGTTTAATTCTGACATGTTTCAATTTTTATTTTGAATATCTAAATCCAGAGGAAAAACAGTGGGAATACTAAGATGAGTCCGAAAAAAATTATTGAAGGCGTTCTGGAAATTACGGCGCAGGGTCATGGTTTTACGCGCAAAGCGGAAAATAATTTCTTGCCTTCTTCCGAAGACGCTTTTGTTCCGCCGGCTTTCATTAAAAAATTTAAGTTGCGGGAGGGCGTTCTTTTAAAAGTGGTTCTGCAGGAAGGAAACAGCAGAGGCCGCTACAAACCGGTTGGCGAAATTCTTTCCGTTAATGATTTGCCCCCCGAAAAATACGCCGCGGTGCCTGAGATCAAATCATTAACCTCCATCGATCCCTTTGAGCCGTTAAAGATTAAAATGGACGAAGGCGATGTTACCGGCTGTGTCATAGATTTGTTTACGCCGTTAGCCAAAGGAACGCGCGGCTTAATTATCTCTCCCCCCAGGGCCGGTAAGACAACCATTTTAAAACATATTGCCGAGGCAGTTTTAAAAAATCACCCGGAAGTGGAAGTGATGATTCTACTGATCGATGAACGCCCGGAAGAGGTGACGGATTTCAGGCGAACGGTGGGCGCGAATGTCTATTTTTCTTCATCGGATCAAAGCGTGGAAAATCATTTGCGCATTGCCCGTTTAACCGTCAATATGGCCATCCGCAAGGTGGAGATGGGAAAAGATGCGCTGGTTTTGATCGACTCGTTAACGCGAATGGGACGCGCTTTTAATAAAGGCTCCAATACTTCAGGCCGCACCATGAGCGGCGGATTGGATGCCCGCGCACTGGAAATTCCCCGCCAATTTTTTGGCGCCGCCCGCAAAATTGAGAATGGCGGTTCGTTGACCGTGCTGGCTACCATCCTGGTGGAAACCGGCAGCCGGATGGATGATATTATCTTTCAGGAGTTTAAAGGAACCGGCAATATGGAGCTGGTGCTCTCCCGCGCCTGTGCCGATCGTCGGATTTTCCCGGCCATTAATTTAAAAGAATCGGGTACGCGCAAAGAACATAAAATTTTAGATGAAGACCTGCTGGAAAAAAGCCACAAATTGCGTCGCTATCTGGTTAATTTTGACGAGGTCGAAGCCATGAAAAAATTGTTGCAGCAGATCGACGAAGTGTGTTAAGGACGGCGCCAGCGGAGTGAAGGACAGCCCCGAAGTTTTGAAGGAAGTTTTCCAAAAAAGTAAGATAAAAAAACTCGTACACGGCCAGGCCCACGCTTTTTAAACTTGCTCATTTTATTTTTGTCTATTACATTTAAAGATCAATTTAAATTGAGAGAGCAAGCATGCAATATTTTGTCAATGTTACGTTTGCTAATATTTACCGTAAGCCTACCTTTCATTGCGAAGTGGATACTCAGGCCGTTCTCTGGGAAGAACTACAGGTCGAAGAAAAAATCGAATCTTTTTATCGCGTTCAAACAGAAGATCATTACGAAGGCTGGATAAACGAACACCAGGTGGCCGTTTGTCACCGACCGCAGGAAGAGCGGCGTATGGTGACCGCGCTGGCGCAAAAGGTGTACAACGCGCCAGACGCTTCGGCAGAGGTTATGCGTACGGTGGGCGCTGGCTCGACGCTGCCGATCGTACAGGAAAAGAACGGCTGGTATGAGGTGCTGCTGCCGGACGAAAAACGAGGATTTGTTCCCAATGAAGCCTTTGCCCCTCCGCCCGGTTTTAGTCGTGATGGCTTACTACAGATAGCCCGAAGGTTTTTAGGCGTTACCTATGTTTGGGGGGGGAAAACGCCGTTCGGATTGGATTGCTCTGGCTTTGTACAACTGAGCCTTAAGCTTTTGGGCAAAAACGTAAGGCGCGACGCCTGGATGCAATTTGAAGATTCGCATCCTGTTTCAAAAAGCCCAAAGGATGCCCGTGCCGGAGACCTCTATTTCTTTTCTGAAAACGGCGATAAAATAACGCATGTGGCCATTACAATGGGCGGGCAAAAGTTTATTCACGCGCGGGGAATGGTGCGCATCAACTCCCTTAAAGAAGACGATCCGGAATTTACGCCGGATCTGTTACATGACTTTGTGGAAGTGCGTACTTTTTTTTAAAGAAAAAGGGCAAAATCCATGTTAAAGCGTAAAGTACTGGTTCTGAACCAGAATTATGAGCCAATGGCTATTTCTACCGTTAAACGCGCCATCATTTTATTGTATGCGCAAAAGGTGGAAGTGGTGGAGCGCTATGACGGTATTATCCGTTCGATTTCCGCCAGCATGCCCTGTCCCAGCGTGATCCGGTTGCACAGCTACATTCGCAAGCCCTTTCGTGAAATTCCTTTAAATCGCAAAAATATCATGAAAAGAGATCACCACACCTGCCAGTATTGCGGGAAAAACAGCCGTCCCATGACCATCGATCATGTGATTCCCAAAAGTTTTGGCGGCAAAGATACGTGGGAAAATCTGGTTGCCGCCTGCCTGGCCTGTAACGCAAAAAAGGGAAACCGCACCCCGGAGATGGCCGGCATGAAATTGTTAAGAACGCCCAAACGACCGGGCCATCTGTTTTATTTGCAGGTCATGGCCGGCAAACCGCATGCAACCTGGAAACCTTATCTTTTTATCTCATGAAATCTTCGTTTAGGATGAGGTTAGTAATTTTTGTGAACAAATATTGTGATTCAGAAAGGATCATTCTCCTTTAATTGTCGTATATTCAAAAAGCACAGGTATAAACTTAAAGGACTGACATGCAGTACAAAATATTTTTTGGATTTTTGTTTTTAATCGGCGCCGTTCTGAACGGCCTGAATGCGCAAACCCCGCAAGTCGTTTTAGAACTGAAGTGGGGAAGTGGTATTGAGAACGCCGGCTTCCGAAAAGCGCCCGAAGCCAATTACGGCCCGCGTGCTTTTGCCGTTAAAGACGGACAGGTCGTTATTCTGGATGAACCGCAAAATTTGCTTAAAATTTTTAAAAATGGCCGATTGCTTCGCATGTTTGAAATTCCGCCCTTTAGCGATGACGTTGAATTTAACAGCGCGGACGATTTTGTCATTCTTGCCGAAAATCGCCTCTACTTTTTTAAAAACGGGCGCATCGTCAATTCTGTAAAGCCGCCAACACCCATGGATGTAATCGAGGCCATTAAACGCATTGACGTCAACCATCTGCAAATAACATTTAGCGATCAATCAAAGGCCTATTTTCAGCTGAATGATACGCAACTTTTAAAAAAGGCGCCTGCCAGCGCTGGGAATGCTCTTTCTGAACTCAAAACCGTTAAGCTGGACGAACATACGTTTCGCCTGGAAACAGGCCCCGGCCAGACAACCGACATGGCGCTTAAAAGCGAAGAACCTCTGGCCAGTGTGCGTTATCTGGGCAGCGACGATTTGAATCGCCACTATTTGAATCTGGAATTTTTTGAGCAGCAGGTGCCCCTACGCGTACGCCGTGAAATTCGTGTTTTAGATGGGCAATTTCGGCTGCTGGCTACAATACATGCGCCGGTGAATGCCCACACAGAAATTTTCCGCGATTGGTTTATCGAAGCGGATGGCCTTTTTTACCAGATGATTTCTGGCGCTGAAGGCATTAAAATTGTTAAATGGGATCTGACCGGAGTCGTTAACGCGGATCGGCCTCTTCCATTGCGCTATCCGCAGCCGTTTTACGAAGGCGTACATTACAACCTTCTGAATACACAAGACGCCGGAAGCCAATTAAGCAAGGTGAGCGATTTTGAAGATTATCCGCAAATTATGCCTTCAGAAGCGCTGGCCATTGCCGATGAATATGTGCGCCTTTACTGGACCTGTACGCAGGACAATTTAACCAATGGCGTGGTCACCGATCCTTACGGCAATCAGGTGCGCACGCCATCGTGGATCGTAGTCGGTCAAAATCAGCATGTGCCTTATAAGTGGGGCGGCTCGGAATCCATCGAAGCCTTTTTGTACGGCATTGATATTTTAAAATACGCGGGCGATAATTACACCGACGGCGGCGGTACGCCATCGGCGGTGGGCGTCGATTGTTCGGGTTTTGTCTCCCGCTGCTGGAATTTACCCCGCCATTATGCCACCAGCATGATGGATGATGGTATTACTCTGCCGTACCTGAGCTGGAGCGAGGCGGAGCCGGGCGACGCCGTACACAAAGTAGGTCATGTGCGCATGGTGGTCAGGCAAAATACCAACGGAAGTTTGCTGGTGGTTGAATCTTCTGGACAGGATTGGAAAGTTTCATACAGAACCTATTACTACAGCTCGCTGGTCAACTATACGCCGCGTTATTATGTGAATCGCCAGGGCGCGCCAGACAATATCCCGCAGCCCCGTCTGAATGCGGTAACAATCAATGAAGCAGGAAAGATGGAGCTGGACTGGTCGTTAGAAGGGCTGGAAAACGTTAGCTCGTTACGCATTTATTTTTCGACCGACGGTAATAGCTGGGGTTCTGGAATATCTGTGCCCAAAGATACCACGCAGTGGTCCGTGCCCATCAACGACGGACAAATGATCTTTGTTAAATTGAGAAGTTTCTCTTCCGGCGCCTATCAAAATCCAAGTGTAAGTTCGGATGTGTACGGCGGATTTCGTAACGACGGAATATCTCGGGTATTAATTGTCGATGGATTTGACCGCACCTCGGCCACCAGCGGACGCTGGCAATATTTGTATCACTCGTTTGCAACCACGCTGGGAAAATCTCTGGCGGCGGCCGGCATCCCTTTTGAAACGACAACCAACGAAATGGTGCGCGCGCAAAACATTGATCTGGAAAATTATCCCGCCGTTTTCTGGCTGTGCGGCGATGAAAGTATTCGCGACGGCACTTTTGACAGAGAAGAGCAGCTACTGGTAACGGATTATTTGCGCAACGGCGGGCGATTGTTTGTTAGCGGTTCGGAGATCGGCTACGATCTTGGAAGTCATGGTACCGCTTATGATCAAACCTTTTTCAGCGACTATCTTAAGGCGGCCTTTGTCAAAGACAATGCCGGCAGCTGGCAGGCAGAAGGAGCGGTTGGAACGCCCTTTGCCGGGCTTCAGGTGCGTTTTGACGACGGCCTGCAGGGCATTTATCCCGTATCTTACCCGGACGCCATTAACCCGCAAGGCGGCGCGCAGCTGGCTTTAAAATACGCCAACGGCGATGGCGCAGCAGTTTATTTTGACGGCGTTTTTCCGAACGGTAACAGGCCGGCTCGGTTATTCTATCTGGGCTTTCCCTTCGAAACCATTTACGATGCTGCCGAACGCGACTCATTAATGAGCCGCGTTGTCGATTTTTTTGAGCTATACAATCTGACAGGTATTGATGAAGAGCAACTGCAAAAAACGCCGGTTGCATTTAAACTAATCGGTAATTTCCCCAATCCCTTCAATAATCAAACGCAGATTCGCTTTAACCTGCCGGCGCCGGGTCGCGTCAAATTAACGGTGTTCAATACGCCCGGGCAGCAGGTTTTTGAAGGTCAATTTTCTTTTACCACCAGCGGGGCGCAAAAAATCACCTTTTCCGGCGATCGGCTGGCCAGCGGTCTCTATTTTTACCGTCTGGTATTTAACGGCCAGGGAAAAACATTTGTTGCAGGGAATAAAATGATTTTGATTAAATAATGGAAAATGGCAGGGGCGCTGCGTTCACAAAGGGCATGGGCTGTCCGGACAAGAGAACGTTTTTTGAATGCACGCCTCTGTTTTTATTCCACGCCCCATCGCCATTGTTTATATTGCCCCAACACGGACGTTAAAAACTCGGTTTGTTCCAATACCAATCATTTTGTAAATTAAAATTTCTGATAAAAATAAACGAATAAATACGGGAGAAGCAATGGAGAAAAAAAGGATTTTGAGCGGCATGCGTCCTTCCGGCAGGCTCCATCTGGGAAACTACGCCGGCGCGCTGGAAAATTGGCTGAAACTGCAAGAAGAATACGACTGTTACTTTTTTGTGGCGGACTGGCACGCCCTTACCACCAATCCCGCCGCCGCTTTTTCGGTTGAAGAAAATACCATCCAGATGATTATAGATTGGCTTAGCGCAGGCATCAAACCCGACTTGCCGCTTTTCATTCAATCTAAAGTAAAAGAACACGCGGAATTGCATCTCATCTTTTCCATGTTAATCACCAAAGAACGGCTGGAGCGCAATCCCACTTTAAAAGAACAGGTGCGCGATTTGCACGCCGAGACCATTTTGTACGGTCATCTCGGATATCCTGTGTTGCAGGCGGCCGATATTCTGATGTACAAGGCGCATCTGGTGCCGGTGGGAGAAGATCAGCTTCCTCACGTGGAAATCACGCGCGAGATCGCCCGTAAGTTCAATCAAACCTATGCCGAGGTCTTTCCTGAACCGGCGCCCAAGTTGACCACCTTTTCACGCTTACCGGGGCTGGACGGCAGGAAGATGGGCAAGTCCAACAACAATTTTATTTTGCTTTCCGATTCGCCGGAAGAGATTCAGAAAAAAGTGCGCACCGCGGTGACCGATCCGCAGAAGGTTCGTAAAAATGATCCGGGGCATCCAGAAATTTGTAATGTTTTTAAATACCATCAAAAATTCAATCCCGAAGAAGTGGATGAAATCGAAAAAGATTGTAAAAGCGGCGTACTGGGTTGCGTGGCCTGCAAGCAGAACTGCGCAGCGAAAATCGCCGATTATTTTGCGCCGCTGCGCGAGAAGCGCGTTTACTACGAAAATCATCTGGACGAGGTGAGGGATGTGCTCAGCGAAGGCACGCGCAAGGCCAGAGCAGTGGCCGAAAAAACAATGGAAGAAGTACATAAAGCGATGAAAATGGGATGAGATATCGGGTAAAATTAGACATATTCGAAGGCCCGTTTGATCTGTTGTTGTTCTTAATTCGTAAGAACGAAGTGGATATTTACGACATCCCCATCGCACAAATTACCGAGCAGTTTTTAGAGTACATCGAGGCCATGCGCATTCTGGATTTGAATGTAGCGGGCGATTTTATTGAAATGGTGGCCATTTTAATGCACATCAAAGCGCGCATGCTGCTGCCTAAAATGGTAACCGACGGCGAAGAGGAACCGGACGATCCGCGCACCGAACTGGTGGAAAGATTGTTAGAATACAAGCGATTTAAAGAAGCGGCGTTTGAATTTAAAAATCTGGAAGAAGAACGAAAAAAATATTTTACACGCCGCGACTTTAAATTTATCGAAAGAGAAAGCAGAGAACCTACCACGGAAGAATTTCTGGAAAAGGTCACCCTGTTCGACCTGATGATCGCTCTGAAACGCGCGCTGGATAATATGCCCAAAATTACCTACCATCAGGTGGAACGGATCGACGTAACCGTTGAGCAGCAGAGCGAATTTTTACTGAACGAGCTGAAAGAGAAAAAGATGATTCTTTTCCAGGATCTGATGAAGCAGTTTAAAGAAAAAATCGTTCTTATTGTAACTTTTATTGCGCTTCTGGAACTCATTCGCAAAGGGCAAATAGAAGTGCGGCAATCGGAAGTATTCGACGATATTCGCATTAAACTAAAAAAAGCGGCGTAAAATGGAAGAAAAAAAAATAGCAACCATCGAAGCATTGATCTTTGCCAGTGAATCGCCCATTACCGCCCAGAAGATTAAAGAAATTCTGGAGGACGTGGGTGCAAAAGAGATTAAAAAGGCGGTGAGTGAATTAAATCGACGTTACGAAGAGCAGAGCTCTGCCCTGCAAATCATTGAAGTGGCCGGTGGATTTCAGATGGTAACGCGTCCCGAATTTGCCGAACCGGTAAGCCGACTGTACAAAGCGCGCCAGGGACAACGGTTAACGCAAAAAGCGCTGGAAACGCTGGCCATCATTGCCTACAAACAACCCATCACCAAGCAAACCATTGAACATATCCGCGGCGTTAACGTGGACTGGGTGTTGCGCACGCTCATTGAACGTAATCTGGTTACGGTGGTGGGACGCGAAAAGGCGCCGGGCAATCCCTTGCTTTATGGAACCACCAAAGAATTTCTGGAATATTTTGGCCTTAAAAGTCTGAACGATTTACCCAAACTCAAAGAAATTGACGAAATCCTGAAAGGCGACGAAAAATTTCTGGAAAGTCTGGATCAGGTCGCTCTGGAACAACTCGCTCCGGAAGAGCTGGGCATTGCCAATCCGGAAGAATTAATGGAAAAAAAGCAAAACGAAAACCATTCACAACAACAAAACAAAGCGGAAAATGGAACCAGGGAGTCTTAAGGCCTTATGATGCGCTTGAACAAATTTTTAGCCCATGCAGGAATCGCTTCCAGAAGAAAATGCGATGATTTTATAAAAGCCGGCTTTGTTAAGGTCAACGGTAAAGTGGTTGATCGTGTTGGCGTGGTTATTGACGAAAAAAAAGATACCGTTACTTTTAAAGGAAAAATCGTAAAGCCGCGTAAAAGATTTGTTTACATCGTATTAAACAAGCCCAAAGGCGTGGTGACCACGGCCAGCGATCAGTTTAAGCGTAAAACAGTGCTGGATTTAATCGCCGTTCCGGAACGTATTTACCCCATCGGACGGCTGGACTACAACACAACGGGCGTACTTTTGTTAACCGACGACGGCGACCTGTCGCATCGTCTGCTGCATCCCAATTACAAGGTCGTCAAAGTGTATCGCGTTCTTTTAAACAGGGTCATTCGTCCCATCGATCTGCACCGCCTGCGAAACGGCATTGAACTGGATGGCAAAAAAACACAGCCCTGCAAAATAAGCGAGTTGAGGATTGTGGATAACGGCAGTTTGCTAGAGGTAGAGCTAACCGAAGGTCGCAACCGCCAGGTGCGGCGCATGTTCGAAACGTTGGATTATAAAGTCCGTGAGTTAGAGCGCATCTCTTTTGGGGGAATTACGGCCAGGGGCCTGGCTCCCGGCGAGTGGCGCTTTTTAACAAAAAAAGAAGTAAGCCTATTAAAGGAGAGAGTAGGTTATGGAAGTGAAAGGTAAAAAAGCGTTGATTTTAGGCGGCTGGGGGTTGGTCGGTTTGGCCGTCTGCAAAAAGATGATCGAAGAAAAACCGTCTGAGATGATCATTTTGTCGCTCTTAAAAGAGCAGGCCGAAGAAGCCGTACAGGTTTTGAAAAAGCTGGATCCCACCATCAAGTATGTGGCGGAATGGGGCAACATTTTTGTGCGGGATTCTTTAAAAGACCTCAATCGTCATGAAATACTCAACAATCCGCAACATCGGGCCGTGCTGATGCACGACGTGCTGGACGATTTAAATCAGGAAATTCTGGAACATTCTTTCCTTGCGCGGATAATTTCCAGACACAAGCCGGATATCATCGTCGATTGTGTAAATTCAGCCACGGCTCTGGCCTATCAGGATATTTTTACCAGCTCGATCGAAGTGCGAAAAATTCTGGAAAATGTAAAGCAATGTGAAAATCAGGAGGAGAGCGTTTCGGCCATCGAACGATTGCTGATCACGCAGTACACGCCGCAGCTCATTCGCCATATTCAGATTTTGTACGAGTCCATGAAAAAAGCGAAAACGAAAGTGTACGTAAAGATCGGCACCAGCGGCACGGGCGGCATGGGCCTGAATATTCCTTACACGCACAGCGAAGAAAAACCCTCGCGCATGTTGTTGAGCAAATCGGCCATTGCCGGCTCACATACGTTATTGTTGTGGCTGATGGCTCGTACGCCGGACGCGCCGATCACCAAAGAGATCAAGCCCACTGCAGCTATTGCCTGGAAAAAGATTGAGTACGGCGAAATCCGTAAGGGCGGAAAACCGGTGGAGCTCTATGACTGTCCGCCGGAAAAAGCCATTCCCCTTAAAGGCACCTTAAAACGCGAAATGCCCAAAGGACCGTGGAAACCATTAAACGACACGTTGAAAAAGGTTTACATCGACACCGGTGAAAACGGTATTTTTAGCTACGAAGAATTTACGGCCATTACCTCGCGCGGACAGATGGAATTTGTTACGCCCGAAGAAATTGCCAATGTGGTTCTGTGGGAGATCAAAGGCGGAAACACCGGGCACGATATCATTAACGCGCTGGATAACGCCACCATGGGGCCAACCTATCGGGCCGGCTATCTGCGGGGCAGCGCATTGCAAAAAATGCAGCGTTTGCAAAAAGAACACCAGTCGGACAGCGTAGCCTTTGAACTTTTAGGCCCGCCCAAATTGAGCAAATTGCTCTATGAAGCCTATTTGTTAAAACGCTGTAAATTTACCATGGACGAAGTGCTCAAACATAGTCCGGAATTTTTGTCAAGCTGCGCTGAAGAAATCATTAAAACAGATGAAAAACTAAGGGCCGAAATTCTTTCTATCGGTATTCCCATTTTAATGAGCGACGGCAAGCGATTGCTCCGCGGTCCGGAAATGAAAATTCCCGCATATCGGGGAAGCAACGAGCTGGAAGTTACGCCGGAAAACATCGAAAAATGGTCGGCGGAAGGCTGGATTGATCTGCGCCCGGCTAATTTTAAACTCTGGCAGGAACGCATCAAAAAAATCAAGGAAGAAATCGAGGCCATTCCCATTGACGACACCAGTTCGCAATACGATCGGGATCGGGAATACTGGAGCGAAACGGATGAAATCGAACCGGGCAAGATCGTTGGCTGGCTGTTTTTACAGGAAGAACAAGGCGTACGGATGAAGGATTGATGATGACGCAAAAAATACGCATTGCCATAGATGGCCCCGCTGCTTCGGGGAAAAGTACCACGGCCCGGCTTTTAGCTCAAAAGCTGGGCTACTTATATATCGATACGGGCGCCATGTACCGCGCCGCCACCCTTTCGGTTTTAAGAGCGGGGATTGATGTGCACGATGAGCAAGCCGTGGTGGATCATGTGCGAAACATCAAAATTTCTTTAAAAATTGTGGACGGCATTCAGCGCACATTTTTAAACGACGAAGACGTTAGCGATCAAATACGTACGCCGCAGATCAATCAGATCATCAGTGTTATCTCATCCTATCCTGGCGTGCGCGAAGTGTTGATCGAACAACAACGCGAACTGGCAAAAGAGGGCGGGGTTGTGATGGACGGTCGGGATATTGGCACCGTGGTGCTGCCCGACGCCGAATTAAAAGTCTTTTTAGTGGCCAGCATTAAAGAGCGCGCCCGGCGTCGCCAGTTGGACCTGGAACGCCAGGGTATTAAAATGGACCTAAAAGCCATCGAACAAGAAATTAAGCAGCGGGATAAATTGGATTCCAGCCGCGCCCAATCGCCTTTAAAAAAAGCGGACGACGCCCGCGAACTGGATACCACCAATTTGACCATTAAAGAACAGGTGGAAATCATCTACCGCTGGGCGCTGGAAAAGATTGAAAAAGGGGCAGCGAAATAAAAAAATTTTGTGTTTGCCTGGCTCATATATTAAATTTGAAGGCTTTATTAAATAACATTAACGGGCTTATGCCCAAAAACAATTATTAACGGAGGTATGAATTTTTATGACTGAAGAAAAAAAAGAACCAACAACCCCAAACCCATCTCAAGAACAGGCTACCGAAGAGATGGCCAACCAGACAACAACATCAAACGATCAACCCCAGGATCAAAAAGATCAAACCACTGATGATCAGTTTACAGAAGAAGTTGTTAAATTAGAAGATCTGGAAGAGGAAATGGAATATTCCCCGGCCGAAATGGAGACGTTAACACGTCTTTACAATCAGACGCTGGATGAATTGAAAGAAGGCGAAGTGGTAACGGGCCGGGTGCTGTCGATTACGGATAACGACGTAATCGTGGACGTCGGTTTTAAATCTGAAGGCATTATTCCCAAAGAAGAATTTGACAATATTGAAGAGTTAAAACCCGGCGATGAAATTGAAGTTTATGTGGATGAACTGGATAACGGCGAAGGCATGGTTGCCCTTTCGCGCCGTCGTGCCGATTTTATTAAAAACTGGGAAAGACTGATTGAAAAATACGAAAATGACGAGGTCATTCCTGGAACCATTACGCGCCGTATTAAGGGCGGTATGGTGGTTAATTTGATGGGCGTGGACGCCTTTTTGCCCGGCT